>JBBDMX010000001.1:0-45019 GCA_040878035.1 Phycisphaeraceae bacterium
CCGAGGAACTCATGGCTTTGGAGGCCCTGGACCAGAGCGACCAGTGGTCGGCCTACTGGCGACTAGCTCTCTCCACCCTTAATTGACGCTGCCCGAAAGTATTGTCACGCCCGTGAAAGATTGGATGTGGACCAAACTTGACATCGCGTGGCCGGGTTTTAAACTTATGTGCTCGATCAATCCCGCCGGGAGCGGTTCCCGGCGGTGTGTCCCGAGGCGACGTGATGCACGAGGATTGTGTCATGCACGGTTTGGGGAATGACGAATTGTGATGGGCCGGCCGCTGACCCATCTCCTGATCCCCGCCCCCGTCGCGGGTTCCCGGTCGGTGTCGCGATCGACGCCGACCCTCGAAAAGGAGCCTGCGACCATGGCCTGATCGCACCGGTTGCATCCCGGCGGGTTCCGCGTGTCGGAACCCCAAGGCCCAGGGCCACGATTCGCGGTGTGCGGTTCGTGGTTTTTTGTTTCTCCGTTAGCCCAAGCACCAGCGGTGCGGGCGAATGGAACCAAACCGCCGCCGCCCGCACCGCTGGTGCTTGGGCTAACAGGGCTAAGAACGTCAGACAAGTGAATAACAACTGAATAGGTGATCTCGAACATGAACACGACTGAAATGCTCCGCCTCATTGACTCGATCTCGCGTGACCGCAACGTGGATAAGGAATCGTTGCTGCGCGATATCGAGCAGGCGATGGTTTCGGCCGCCCGCAAGCACTTCAACGCGGTCGATACGGAAGAGTTCCGCGCCGAAGTGGATCGGATGTCGGGCAAGATCCGTGTCTGGCGCGGCGAAGAGGAGATTTCGCTCGACAGCCTGGGCCGCATCCCCGCCCAGACCGCCAAGCAGGTGATGATCCAGCGCTTCCGCGAGGATGAGCGCTCCAGCATTTACAACGAATTCGTGGATCGCGTGGGGGAGTTGACCACCGGTATGGCGCAGCGTTACGAGGGCGGGGCGCTGATCGTGAGCATCGGCCGGGCCGAGGGCTTCATGCCCCGCAGCGAGCAGATCCCCGGCGAGCAGCATCAGCCCGGCGAGCGCGTCCGCTGCCTGATCCTGGACGTGCGCGACACGGGCAGTCAGGTCAAGATCGTGCTGTCCCGCGCCAATCCCGATTTCATCCGCCGGCTCTTCGAGGTCGAAGTGCCCGAAGTCGCCGAGCGCATCATCGAGATCAAGGCCATGGCGCGCGAGCCGGCGCATCGCACCAAGATCGCCGTGTCGTCCATCGACTCGAAGGTGGACGCGGTGGGCGCCTGCGTGGGCGTGCGCGGCAGCCGAATCAAGAACATCGTCGATGAACTGGGCGGTGAGAAAATCGACATCGTGCGCTGGAATGAATCCTCGCAGATTCTGATCCAGAACTCGCTCAAGCCGGCGGAAGTGGTGGAAATCTCCCTGTGCTTCGAGCTGGGCCGGGCTACCGTGGTGGTCAACGAGGACCAGCTTTCCCTGGCGATTGGCAAGCGCGGCCAGAACGTGCGCCTGGCGGCGCGGCTGACCGGCTGGGACATCGACATCCTCACCCCCGTCGAGTTCACCAAGAGCCTGGACATCATGGAGGACACCCTCAAGCAGATCGAGGGCATCACTGAAGAGCAGATCGACCGGCTGGCGGCCCTGGGCGTTATCAGCGTGTTCGACGTCGAGGAGGTGGGCGCCGACTACCTGGTGGAGTCCATCGGCTGCAACAAGGAGCAGGCCCTGGCGATTGCGCAGGCGGCGGCGGACCGCGCCAAGATCGTGGCGATCGAGCAGGCACGCGAGAAGGAAGAGACCGAGCGGCGCAAGCGCGAGCAGATCGAAGCGCCCCCGGCGACGGCCGCCGACGCGCAGGCCGCGGCGGTGCTGGGCGCGTTCCTGCCCGATCCGGTGGTCAGCGACACGGCCCAGGCCGGCGGCGATGGCGACGAAGGCGCCGACGCCAGTGCGACCGACAGCAGCGGCGCCGGCGAGGGCCGGTCCGTCGCCGAGGCTGGCGAGGCGGCGCATGGCGACCCGGCCGAGGCTGGTGCCGAAGCAGGCGCCGAGGAACGCTCCGGCGAAGAACACGCCGACACGAGCGTGCTGGCGGCCTTAGAAGCACAGAGCGACGAAGACGCCTCGGAAGTGCTGGCGGAGCGGACCACGTCCGACGCCGGCGCCGTGGGCACGGATCCCGGCAAGATTCGCGACCAGGGCGCGCACGAGAAGAATCAGGAAGAGCAGATTTGAACTGACGCGCGGCCCAAAGGTGCTGTGCGGTATTGCAACGCAAGGAGTTTGCATTGGCCAAGGCTAAGCGAGTCCATGAAATCGCCAAGGAACTGAGCGTCAACAGCAAGGCGATCATCGAGAAGTGCCATGCGGAAGGCATCGATGACGTCAAGACGCACATGTCCCCGGTGAAGCTGGGTCTCGAGCAGACCATTCGTGAATGGTTCAGCGAGGCGGTGGTGCACACCGCCGTGGAAACCGCGGCGCCTGTGGATCTATCCAAGGCCCGCAAGTCGCGGCGGCGCCGCGCCCATGCCGTGGACGGGGAGCACACTTCGGACACGGCGACGGCCACCGAAGCGCCGCCGGAGTATGAGGAAGCGCATGTGGTCGAGGAGACGACCATCGCCCAACCCCAGGCGCCAGTGGAAGCGCCGCTGGTAGTCCAGGAACAGGCCGCCGCGCCGGTGGAACAAGAGGCGCCTGCGCTCGTGGAGGCCGCCCAGGCCGCGCCGGTGGAATTGGAAGCCGTCGCGCCCGCGCCGCCGGTCGATCCCAGCTTGCAGACCGCCCATGTCCGGGCCGCGCGCCCGGCGCGACCTGCCATCAAGCCCGCCGGCCAACCCAACGTGCCCTTGCGCCCCACCGACGTCCGTCCCGGCGGGCCCATGCTGGAAAAGCCCACCGAAGCCCGACTGTCGGGTCCTCGCGTGGTGCGCATCGAGAAGCCCGATGTGATCGAGCCGCGCCGTCCGCGCCCGCGCACGGGTGGGGCGGGCGGGCCGGCAGGGGCGCCGGCCACCACACCCGGCGGCATCACCCGTTCGCGCGGCCCGGTGCGCGGCCGAGGCGCCGGCGCCCCGGTCGAGGAGGACAGCGAAAGCAAACACCTGGGCAACAAGCGCCGCTCCTTGACGACTCGTCGCGGCCGCTTTGCCGAAGCCCTGCCCACCGGCCCGACCAAATTCACCGAGGCCGATCTCCAGGAACTCGACGCCCGGCTCAATCGCGCCACCGGCTTCCTCAAGCAGCGCCGCCGCGACCTGCGCAAGCGCGAAGGCGTCGGCCCGGCGCAGTCCGCCGCCGTCACCGGCGGCAGCGTCATCGTCCCCGAACCGGTCACCATCAAGTCCTTCTCCTCCGCCACCGGCATCAAGGCCACCGACGTCATCAAGCACCTCTTCAAGCAGGGCGTCATGGCGACCATCAACTCGGCGCTGAGCAACGAAATGGCGCAGGAAATCGCCTTGGACTACAACATCGAGCTGGTGGTCCGGCAGCAGGTCACCGCCGAGCAGACCATGCTCAAGGAATTTGAGGACCGCGAGGCAATCGACGTGCGCCGCCGGCCTCCCGTGGCGACCATCATGGGCCACGTCGACCATGGCAAGACCAGCCTGCTGGACCGCATCCGCAAAGCCGACGTGGCGGTGCATGAAGCCGGTGGCATCACCCAGCACATCGGCGCCTATCGCGTGACCGCCAAGGGCGGCGACGGCAAGGATAAGACCGTGGTGTTCCTCGACACCCCCGGCCACGAGGCGTTCACCAGCATGCGCGCCCGCGGCGCCAGCGTGACCGACATCGTGGTGCTGGTGGTGGCGGCCGACGACGGCGTCATGCCGCAGACCGTCGAGTCGATCAACCACGCCAAGGCCGCCGGCGTGGGCCTGATGGTGGCCCTGAACAAGATCGACAAGGCCGAGGCGACCGAGTCCAACATCCGCAAGATATTCGGCCAGCTCGCCGAGCATGGGCTCAACCCCGTGGAATGGGGCGGCAGCACGGAAGTGATGAAGGTCAGCGCCGAAACCGGCCAGGGCGTCACCGAATTGCTGGAAATGCTCGACTACCAGGCGGAACTGCTGGAAGTCAGAGCCGACTACGGCGGGGCGGCCCGCGGCGTGGTGATCGAGGCCCTGATGGCGCCGGGACGCGGCTCGGTGGCCCGCGTGCTGGTGCAGTCGGGCACGCTGAGGGTCGGCGACTGGGTGGTCATGGGTCGCGCCTACGGGCGCGTCCGCGACATGACCGACGATCGCAACCAGTCGATCACCGAGGCCGAGCCGACCACGCCGGTGGAGATGTCGGGTATCGACATGCTTCCCGACGCGGGTGACAAGTTCTACGTCGCTGACTCGCTCGATCAGGCCGAGCAGATCGCTTCGACCTTCCGTGAGACCGAGCGGCTGACGCAGTTGGCCAGCCAGACCAAGGTGACGCTGGATAACTTCGCGTCCAAGCTTACGACCGGCGGCACCAAGGAACTGCGCGTCGTGCTCAAGGCCGACGTGCAAGGCTCCATCGACGTGTTACGCAACAGCCTGGAGGACCTGGGCAACGACGAAGTGGGCGTCAAGGTGCTCCACGCCCAGGTGGGCGGCATCACCGAGAGCGACGTGCTCCTGGCCGACGCCTCCGATGCGGTCATCATCGGCTTTAACGTGGTGGCGCCGGCGATCGTGCGCGATCTGGCGGAGCAACGCCACGTGGAAATCCGCACCTACCGCGTCATCTACGACATCACTGACGACATCAAGAAGGGCCTGGAAGGCCTGCTCGAACCCGAGCGGCGCGAGGAAGTCCTGGGCTCGGCCGAGGTCCGCGAGGCGTTCAAGGTGTCCAAGGTCGGCACCGTGGCCGGCTGCTTCGTCACCGAGGGCGTCATGCAGCGCAGCGCCCGCGTCCGCCTCACCCGCGACAACGTGGTGATCGTGGACAACCGGGAGATGGAGAGCCTGCGCCGCGTCAAGGACGACGCACGCGAGGTGCGTGCCGGCATCGAGTGCGGCATCAAGATCGCCGGCTTTGACGACGTGAAGGCCGGCGACCGCTTGATCTGCTACAACACCATCACGATCAAGCGTAAGCTCGCCTAAGCGGGAGAAAGCAAAAAGTAGAAAGTGAAAAGTAAGACGTGACGAGGAGAAATGCGACCGTGCCTTGGTCTTGTTGCCTTAGACTTTGCACTTTTAACTTCATACTTTCCACTTTCCTCATGATCATCGGCGTCCTCCAAGTCGAACTCATGATTCACCAGGCTCAGTCGCTCAAGGACAAACGGCGCGTCGTGATGAGCATCAAGGACCGCCTGCATCACGACCACCAGGTTTCCGTCGCCGAGGTCGATGCCATGGACAACCCCAACCGCGCCGTGTTGGGCGTCGTGCTGGCCTCCAACGATGCCCGGCACACCCAAAGCGTGCTCGACCGCATTCTGGATCAGTTCCGCGTCCATCCTGCCTGCGTTCTGGGCGCGTTTCATTCGGAGATGATCAGCGGGCGCTAATGCCTGTTGCCGCCGTCATGAGCCATCGTGCAGCCCAGGTTGAATCCGCTCTGCGCCGCGCCATCAGCGAGGTGCTGGGCCGCCGTATATCCGACCCGCGCATCGTGGGCTTGGTCAGCGTCACCCGCGTTAAGGTTAGTCCCGACCTGCACGATGCTTATGTGTACGTCTCGGTTCTGCCCGTGGAGCACCAGGCGTTGACGGTGCAAGGTCTGCGGCACGCCACGCGGTATATCCATTCGCTGGTGCGTGACGAAGTGGCGATGAAGAGCGTGCCGCACCTGGATTTCCGTGCCGACGACTCGCTCAAGAAGCAGGCCGAGGTGTTCGACGCCATCCGTCGCGCCCACGAGCGCGACCAGCAGGCTTCGCAGGGAGCCAAGGCCGTCGGGGGATTCGGGGAATCCGGGGAATCCGGGGGATCCGGGGGAAATGACCCGTCCGAAGCATCCGGGGCACACGAGCCCGCCGGAGGCCAGGATCCAAGCTCCAAGGACCCGACCACGTGAAGAACGCCGCCACCCACGCCAAGCGCTTTGACAGTCTGATCAAGCCGGTCCGCAAGCAGGTGCCGGAGCTGCCCGCCGCGCCCGGCGCCGATCCGGTGACGCAACTGGTCATCGGTTTCCTGGAGTGGAACGCCAGCCGCGCCGCCGCGGAGACGGCCCTGGCGAAGTTGATGCACGTGCTGGTGGACAACAACGATCTGCGCGTGAGCCATCCGCATGAGGTCATCGCCCTCATCGGCGAGCGCTATCCGCGTGCCGACGAGCGGGCCGCACGCTTGCACGATGTGCTCCAGTCGATCTTCGATCGCCAGCACCTGGTGTCGCTCGATACGCTCAAGGACAAGAGCAAAAAGGACGTGCGGGCCTACCTCGACAGTCTGCCGGGCATCGTGCCCTACGTGTCGGCGCAGACGGCGCTGCTGGGCTTTGGGGTGCACGCCATTCCGGTGGATGACGCGATGCTGGCGCTCTTGGAGGATCAGGGCGCTGTGGAGGAGGGCGCGACGGTGATCGAAGCTGAGTCGTTCCTGGAGAAGCACGTCAAGGCCGGTGAAGCGGTGGAAGTCCATCACGCCATGCGTGCCTGGGCTGACACTAGCGCTGGCAAGCCGTCGGCCTCGCGGTCACGGTCGGCCGGCAAGTCCGATGGCCGGGCAGGCGCCGCACGCAAGCCCAAGACTGCCAAGCATCGGTAATCTGCCCCCTCTCCCCTTCTATGAGCACAGGCGATCTGTCAAGAGGGCGAACCTCTTGGCTGGCGTCGGATGATCGACGAGGTCCGGGTTCCATCCTTCACGTTTACGGTGGGGGACCTGTTGACGAGCGGTCTGCCAAGCAGTTCATCCTTCTATCGCGGGTCGAGGCCCGATGAGGTTGTGGGAAGCACGGCGGCGTATTCTCCGGGAGTTGGGTCAAGCCCAAAGGGGGCGGTGACGCCGGCCGTGCATGCCCGCCTGACGTTGGGGGAACTTGCTCCTTACGTCTTTGGTCGGATCGCGGTCCCAGTGCTTTTAGCGCTCGGCCGGGGCCAGGGCTCTACGCCGAGCCTTGGCGGCTTGTCCAGGGCAAGCCCTGCCCAGGGCGTTGCGGTGATGTTGAACTTGCGGGCCGCGGTGTTGCGTCCCTGCCCCAGGACCTTCCGGGGGGCCTCCCCCGGCGGGGGACGGGAGGGGGCGCGACTGGCTCAGGCCGGGCCTGGGATCTGGCGCCGCGGGGTCGAAGGCCTGGTCATAGCGCAGCACCGCGTCGATGCTGCGCACCAGCAGGCGCGCCAGGTGCAGCCGCGCCACCTTCTTGCCGCGACGCTTGAGCATGCGTCGATACGCCCCGGCAAAGCGGGGGATGCGCCGCGCCCAGAGCGTGGCCTCGATCAGGTAATGCCGCAGCAGCTTGTCGGTGCCGCCCCCGCCCACGTGCCCATCGCGGCGCGTCGAGTCCGACTGACGCACGCCCGGCGCCAGGCCCGCATAGCTGATGATCGCCTCGGCGTCGACGAAGCGCCGCACCGGCCCGAGGCAGGCGGCGATGCCCACCGCCGACAACGCGCCCAGGCCGTCGATGGCGTCCAGCCGCCGCGCCGCGGGCCAGCGCCGCGCCATCCGCTCCAGGCGAGCCTTGACCTGCATCCGCCGTTGCTCGACCTCCTCCAGTTCATCAAGCTTCTGCGTCACCACCATCCGGTCCCAGCGCCGCAGGCCCCGGGCCCAGCGCCGCAAGCGCCCCTGGCCACGCTGGCTCCACAGCCCCCGGCGATCCCGCCAGGTCTCGTGCGCCAGCATCCGGTTCAGGTAATTGCGCAGGCTCGTCTGCCGACGCGTCAGGTCCACGTGCAGACCCACCAGCCGCCGCAGCCTCCGCCACGCCGGCCGCGGCGCTGACGGCCCAAGAACGCCACAAATGCCCCGATGTACAGGCCAAGATGCCGATCAAGGGGCGGAAAACGCTCACCGGAACCCATGCCAGGCGTTATACTATTCAAATCGCTGACGACGTCCGTCAGCAAAAGTCCAACTAGGAAATCCCGGCTACTTACTCGAAGAACTTCCGGGAGAAGAATCGCCTTGCGAGAGACTGCTGGGCGACGCCATGGCCGGCGACGGCGCGCCGTTCACCCGTGAGGATGCCGAGGAGGCCGCGTGGACGGTGGTCGAGCCCGTCCTTAAAACCCACCATCGGACGCGTCCCTACCAACGCGGCAGTTGGGGTCCCAAAGAGGCTGAGGCGCTCCTCGCAGAAGACGGCCGCTGGCATAATCCTAAGTGTGAACACGAGTCAGCTTGACGGAACTTGCTGCGCTTCCGCTTCTTAGTGTTGCAGCATCATCCAGAATTGCCCGGCGCGGTCGGTAAGTATGTGGGCTTTCAGCGATGGCCGCGATAAAGATCGGTGGGTAGGCGAGGGGGTAGCTACTGAATACCACGACTTCACAACCCGTGCTGGTCACCGGCGCCAGCGGCTTCATTGGGGGGAGGCTGGTGCACCGGTTGATCGCACGCAAGGGCCGCGTGGCGTGCTTGGTGCGTGCGGGCTCGGGCGTCAATGATCTGCGGGCGGCCGGCGTGCAACTGCTGACCGGGGATGTGACCGATCGGAGCAGTGTGGAACGCGCACTGGAGCAGTCGCAGGCCAGCACGGTGTTCCACCTGGCGGGACTGGTGCGGGCGCCGCGCCGTGATGACTTTACGCGCGTAAACGTGGGTGGCATCGAGGTCGTGGCGGCGGCGTGCGCCAAGCGGTCGGTCGCTTCCCGAGGCGCGGCTTCTGGGGGCAGGGAAACCGTCCTGGTGGTGGTGTCCTCGCTGTCCGCCGCGGGGCCTTGCACCTTGGACCGGCAGCGCGTTGAAACCGATGTGCCGGCCCCCGTCTCCCATTACGGTCGCAGCAAGTTGGCGGGCGAACAAGCCGCCGCCAGGTACGCCGGCGCAGTCCCTATCACCATCGTGCGTCCGCCGATCGTGTTCGGCCCCGGTGATCGCGCGGTGCTGGAGATGTTTCGGTCAATCGCGCGGCACGGTTGGCATTTTGTCCCCGCCCGGGCCCCCGGAGGCGGCGACCATCGTGTCTCGCTGGTTCACGTGGACGACCTGGTGGAGGGCTTGTTCCTGGCCGCGGAGAAAGGCGAACGCCTGTGCGAGCACGGCCTGCCGGGGGCCGACCTTCCGGGAGCGGGGGGCCAGGGCATTTACTTCATCGCGGCCGACGACAATCCGACGTACGCCCAACTCGGCCAAGCGATTGCCGCCGCCTTGGACAAGAAACCCCCGACCGTCATCCGCCTGCCCAGTCCGCTCCTAAGACTGGCCGGGCTCGGCGGCGACGTGATGGCTCGAATCCGCCGCCGCCCCGGAAGCTTCCGGGGGTGGATCAACAGCGACAAGATCACCGAAGCTCTGGCCGGTTCGTGGACCTGCTCATCAGCGAGAGCGCGCACGCACCTGGGCTGGTCACCTGCCGCCACCATGGCTGATCGGTTGCACGAGACGGCGAATTGGTATCGCGCGACGGGCTGGCTGTAAGCCCATTGCTCCAACACCAAGGGTTCGAGGAACTACCGGCAACTCGGATAGGATGCTGCTGTGGCTAACCCGTGTACATCCGCCGAGATTGAATGCCCCACTACGATGGACGCTTCGTCGATCGCGCGGTTGGAGGCGCTGGCCTATCGTTGCGGCCGATCCTATGACTCATATCTTGTGATGGATCTGGACCGCAAGTATTTCTGGTCCACAGGTGGTCGTGCGGTTCTGGGCTTTGTGATGCATGGGTCGCATGCGGTGGTCATCGGCGGACTGATTGGACCCGACCAGGCCAGAGAAGCATTACTGAGCGAGTTCATGGATCACTGCCGCAGGCACGGATGGACGGCCTGCTTCGGGCTTGTGCCCGAGGCTGACCTGCACTTGTTCGACCGGCATGCGTTCCAATCCACCAAGATCGGCGAAGACGCCCTGATCAGTCTCAGTCAGTGCTCGTGGCGGGGCAAAGCATACGAATGGGTGCGACGGCAGACCAACTACTGTCAGCGTCAAGGCCTGGTATGCCAGGAGATCGACGGCAGGCAGATAAGCACCGGGCAGTTTCACGATCGCATCCGCGAGCTTGCGGTTATCTCCGAACAGTTTCTCGACCGCACGCCGCATGGCTGTCGTATGCGTTATTTCGTCAGCCGATTTGATCCCGATCATCTGTACCGGCGGCGGGTGTTCGCCGCGATAGCCGACAGCGGGGCCGGCCGCGTGGAGGGGTTTATTGTATGTACGCCTTATCGTGACGGGGCGGCATGGGCGATTGAGATGTACCGTTCGCGCGCCGACGCCGTGCGAGGCACGGTGCCGTTTCTGATGCACCGGGCGATGCAAACCTTCAAGGACGAAGGTGTCGAGGAAGCATCGTTGTGTCTGATGCCCGCAGCCCACTGTGACAAGCGACGTATGGGCGACAGTTGGTTCATCCACGCGTACATCCGGATCACGCACCGCTATTTAAACTTCATCCTTGATACCCCGGGCATCTATCACTTCAAGACTCGTTTCCGGCCCCGATGCGAAAACATTTACTGCAGCGTCTGGCCGAAGGCATCGGTGCGCCCGCTTCACGCCATGCTCAGCACGTGGGGCACGCTCCAGTTCAGTCCGTGGCGGGCGCTGGGCCGGGGCATTCGCCGTTTGCGTATTCACCGCCAGCGTGCAACGTTGATTGAGTCGTAAGGCGCGTTGCGTCCGGCTTTACAGGGCCTTGTCGTAAAGCCGATAAGTGCGGGTGATTTTCGTCCCGGCGCGTTCGAGGGTGCCGCGGGAGCGAACATTGCTCTCCAGAACCCAGGAGAACTCGTAGCGCTCGATGCCCCATTTTTTCGCCGCTCCCACCATGCTGTCCAGCAACACCACGCCCAGCCCTGAACTCTGGTAACCTGGGACCATGGTCATTGCCATGGTGCGAGCCGCCGTGATGTGCCGTCGCCCGGTCAAGAGTCGCACGAAGCCGAACGGGAAGAGTCGGCCGTTGAGCTTGCGGAGTATCTGGTTGTAGTCGAGCAAGGCGAGCAGCGCACCGATGGGTTTGCCTTCAATCTCGGCAAACATGGCGAACTGCGGCACAATGACGTGCCGAAGCTCCGTCGCGATATGTTGTGCTTCACGCGACTGCAACGGTGTGAAGCCCCACGTGCCTTCCAACGAACGGTTATAGATGTCGAGGTACGTCAGTATCTCCTGCTGGAACTTCCGCGGATCGAACGGCCGGGTGACCAGGTTAGTGTGCTCCAGCGATGCCAGTACTGCGGGCTTGTAGCGTTCGGTTAACGCGGCGAGCAAGGCGGGGTCCATTTCATAGGCGTACAGGTCTTGCGACTTGGCGAAGCGGCAGGATTCCAGCAGCGCCCCGTAGTACGGCGGGTTGTAGGTCATCAGGAAGCAGGGGGGCCGATCGAAGCCGCCAACGAGCAGGCCGCAGGTGTAGTTGAGCGACGGATTCACCGGCCCGCGGACCGACGTCATGCCGCGCTGGCGCAGCCATGTACCGCCTGCGTCAAACAAGGCGCTGGCGACGGCGGTATCGTTGATGCACTCGAAGAAGCCGAAGAAGCCGCGTTGTTCGTTGTATTTACGGTTGTGCACGTGATTGATGAGTACGGCCAACCGGCCCACCACTTGGCCGGCCTTGGTTGCCAACAGCGTCACGATCTGGGCATTGTCGAAGAAGGGGTGATGCCCCCATCCCAGCAGTTGGCGCTCTTGCGCCAGAATCGGCGGCACCCAGTGAGGATCGCGTGCGCCGGGCGCGGCATAGATGGACCATGGGAGTTGCTGAAACCGCCGGCGCTCGCGCCGCGATGCCACTGTGCTAACCAGAACGGGAGCGCTCATGATCGAGCCTCCTCAAGCAGGCTGCGGCAAACCTCGGCGATGTTCGCGGCCGCGGAGCCGTTCTGCACCGGCATGAGCCGACGCATTTCGTCCATGTCGAAGTCGGAGTACGTTTGTTTGCCCAGCGCCAGGCCGACGAAGGCGGTTGAGGAGAAACGCGTGATCAAGACGGCGCAGTTGGCGATCATCTCCTCGGTGTTTCCCGTGGTGAACACCAGGTTGCCGGGGGCATACTGATTGATTTCGCGGATGGCGCGCCTGATGTTTTCGTTGGGGTGCAGCTTGAAGATGAGCGGTCGGCCGGCGGCGATATCGACGGCTCGTCGGATGAAGGCTGGACGGTCTTCACCGCGGAGCACTTCGCGCAACGGCGAGGTGCATACCAGCACATAGTTCGTGTGGGCGAAGTTGTTCGTGCGGTAACGCTGGCAGTCGTCGAAATTGGGTATTCCCGTGACCACAATCTTCTCGGGCCGCGCGCCCTTGCGGATGAAGAAGTCGCGGTATCCTTCGCTGGCAACACAAAACTTGCGGTACGCGTTGCTCAGGCCCGTCGCCGCCGTACCCGCCACCCACAAAGGCAGGACGCGGAATCGTGTGACCAGACGAAACACCAGGTTTTCGGGGTCGGTAATGCCCTCCTGTACCAACACGATCGTGCGCTTGCGGATGTTCTTCTGCATGTACACATCGGAGCAGGTCAGCACCAGATCGTAAGGCCCCTGTTGGCCGCGGTAGTCGATGACCAGACCATGCTCCTGCAGGTAGTGCCGGCAACGGCTGGCGAGCTTGTGGCCGATGATCGTGAACTCCATCAAGCGCAGCCTGCGATAAATCTCGTAAATGCCGTCGCAGTAGTAGGGTGTGAAGGCTTGCTCGTATTGACGCAGGTGCAGAGAGACCTGGTGCATCTGCGTGGTCTGGTTCATCGAGCCGCAGATAAACAGAATACGTTGTTTCGTGAGCATCGTTCCACCGTTGCCTGACTCACACAGCGCAAGCGCTTCGGCGTCACGCCTCCCTGTCCCATCGTGTCACCAGCACGCCGGCGGCAAACACCACGGCGGCAATGGCCCCGGTGATCGCGGCGTAGCGCGCGGCGGCCACGTGGTCGTTGAATATCATGGAGGACCGGAACCCTTCGTTCACGTAGTACAAGGGAAGCAGCAGCGCGAGCTTCTGCAGGAAGCCCGGCATCATCTCGACAGGGAAGAAGGTTCCGGAGAGAAACATCATGGGAAACAAAACGGCATTGCCGGCGGCGACGGCGCTCTCAGCCTCCCTGGCGATGGGCGTGAGCATCATGCCCATGCCGACGAACACGAAGACGGTCAGCATAAGGTAAAGGGGCAGCCAGCCGTTGATCTGCAGGCGCACGTCAAACACCAGGTGGCCCACCAGCAGGATGGCGGCTGTGGAGATGACCGCCAGGACCAGTTGGTACAGCACGTTCGACAGCAGCCAGTCGATGCGTGTGATTGGGGTGGTGGCCAGCTTGCGGAGAATGCCCTTCTGGCGCAATTCCGCGTTCATGCTCAGGGCGCCGGACAGGCTCGAGGTCATCACCGCCATGGCGATGATGCCCGGAATGAAGAACTCGATGAAGCGGTACTTTTTGTCCAGGATGGATTGCTCGGTCAACGTGTAGAACGGCCGTGTGCCGGACATCTTCTGATTGGCGGTCGCCACGACGGCACCTAGGTACTGCAACTTCGTTGTCACCGATGTGGAACTGGGGTCATAGATGTATTTCAGGGCGGCTGCGTCGTCGCCCTTTGGCTGGGAGATGCGCTTCAGCTGCGCTGCCTCAAGGCCTTGGGGAATGACCAGAACGAGGTTCAGCTTGTGATCTCTGGCGTATTGAGCGGCATCGGCGTCGGCGGGAATGGCGGTCGTCTTGAACACGCCGTCGGTGGCAAGGACTGCCAGCAGGCTCGCAGAAGCCGTGCTCTGGTCGAGGTCCTGCACGGGTAGGTCGAAGTTCATGTGTTCGGGCTTGGTGAAGATCGCGCCGAACACCAGCACCAGGATGACCGGAAAGGCGATGGTGAAAAACATTGCCGATCTTTCACGGCCGAAGGTGCGCAGCCGCACCATCAGGTTGGCGTTAATGATGCGCAGCGTCATCGGCCACCTCCGTCCGCCGTCACTGAGGCGCCGGCGCTAAGTGGCTCACCCGTGAGTATCAGGAACACCTCTTCAAGGTTGGGCTTTCGTACGTCCAGGCCAGGCAAAGCCGCATCGCCCCGCGAAGTCTTCACGGCGCTCAGAATAGTTTGGACATCCTCCGTGTGTTTCACGCGGACCTTGATATTGCCCAGGTCGTCCTGAACGGGTTCAAAGTTCATTGTCCTGATGGTTGCCAACGCGGCGGCATCCACGGACTTGAGCGTGAGGCACAGGTAGTCGGTGTTGCGTTCGATGAGTTGGTCCGGCGAGCCGGTGGCGATGAGTTTGCCTTTGAAAATGATGGCAACGGTGTCGGCAAGCAGCTCCGCCTCTTCCATGTAGTGGGTGGTGAGAAACACGACCTTGCCCTTTCGTTTCAGGCCCAGCAGCACCTCCCACACTGCGCGGCGCGCGTGGGGATCCAGGCCCGTAGTCGGCTCGTCGAGAAACACCACCTCGGGATCGTTCACCAGCGCCAGCGCGATACCCAGCCGCTGCTGCAAGCCTCCGGACAGGTTCTTAAACTGCACGTCGCGTTTGTCCCGCAGATCCGTGAGATCCATCAGGCTGTCGACGTCGGTGTTCCGGCAGCCGAACAGTTTGGCGTAGTACTGGATACTTTCGGCGACGGTGATCCGGTCGAACGAACTGAACCCCTGGGGAAGCACGCCGATACGGGGCAGGATGTCGCGCTTGTGTCTGGCGACGTCCATACCCAACACGCTCACTTTTCCCGAGGTGGGTGTGCGGATGGTCTCGATGATCTCGACGGTGGTGGTTTTGCCCGCCCCATTGGGCCCGAGGAAGGCGAACACTTCGCCCTGGTTGACAGTGAACGAAACATCGTCGACCGCCCACAGGCTTCCGTAACGCTTGGTCAGGGCTTCGACCACAATGGCGCAATCGTTGCTGTGGGGCATGGGTTACAGCTTGGCCAGTTCGTCGGCGACGGCGGCGACCGCGGCGCGGATCTGCGTCTGACTGTGATTGGTGGTGATGAAAAAGCGCAAGCGTGCAGAGAACTCAGGCACTGCGGGGTGCAGGATCGGCAAAACGTTGATGCCGCGGTCGAACAGGGCGCGTGCCAGGCGCAGGCTCTTGACCGAGTTGCCGATGATGACCGGAATTATGGGCGTGCCGGCCGACAAGCCGGTGTTCAGCCCGCGTTCCCTGGCCAAGTTCAGGAACAGTGCCGCTAACGCATGCAGCCGGGAAACACGCTGCGGCTCGGCCTGTAATACGGTGAGAGCCGCCAGCGCCGCCGCGGCGTTAGAGGGCGGCGTCCCCACGCTGTAAACGAATCCCGGGGCGGTGTAGGCCAGATATTGGATTAATTCAGCGCTCCCCGCGATGTACCCGCCGCAACTGGCGAGCGATTTGGAGAGCGTACCCATCCACAGATCAACGTTGCTGCGGACGGAGCCCCAGTGCTCGCCGATGCCTCGGCCCGTCGGCCCCATGGTCCCCAGCGAGTGCGCCTCATCGACCAGAAGCAACGCCCTGTGTTTGGTCCGCAGTGCAACGAAGCGCGGCAGATCGGGGTAGTCGCCGTCCATGCTGTACACGCCTTCGATGGCGATCAGCACCCGGCGGTAACGGTGGCGGACTTCGCCTAACAGCGCGTCGAGCGCCTGCCAATCGTTGTGGGCAAAGACGCGCCGCGTGGCCCCGGAAAGCTGGGCTCCCTGCATGATCGAGTTGTGCGCCAGGGCGTCGTGGACAATCAGGTCCCCCGGACCCAGCAGATGACCGATGGTGGTAACATTGGTGGCATGGCCGGAGACGAACACAAGCGCGGCCGGGGCGCCCAGGAACGTGGCCAGGGCCCGTTCCAGGTCACGATGCACCTGCTTTTCGCCGCAGACTAGTCGGCTGGCGCCCGCACTGGTTCCGTAGTGGTCGATCGCGGCCTTGGCGGCGGCGGCGACCTGCGCATCGTGCGCCATGCCGATGTAGTCATAGGCGCAGAAATTGACCAGCTCGCGTCCTTCGATGCGCGTGACGTTGGCGGTGGAGGTGCCGCCCTGGTCCACATGAAAATACGGGTTGCCGCCGGCCACCGCCTTCAGTATGTGTTGGTGGCGCTGCAACTCAACGTACTCGGGGAACTGGGCAAAGTCGTAGTGTGCGGGGGGAATCTGGCCGCCCAGACCCTCGAGTTGCGAACGATCGTTCAGGTGCTTCTGCACCACGCGGGTCAGTTCGCCCAGCGTCTGCTCCGGGTTGAACTCCGTAGCCGGCAAACGACAGTTGAAGGTCTTCTCCAACATGGCCGCCAGTTCCACGCGCTGTAACGAATCCAATCTGAGCGCGCTTAGTGGCGTGTCCGACGTCACGTCGGCCAGCGCGGCGCCGCCCAGGGCCAGAGCGTGCTGACAGACGGCGGCAAGGACAACCGAGTCGGCACGGTGCGGCACGGGAGCGGCGCCGGCTGATGCCGCAGCGCGGTCGCCGCTGCGCGTAACGGCCGGACAGTGGTCTGCGGCCAAGATATGCAGTTCGTCCGCCAGGAACGCTGTGCGGCAGGCGTGCCGCTGGATCTTGCCGCTGGAAGTCTTGGGTATCGTGCCGCCACGCACCAGCACGATTGTGTGCAGCGCCAGGTCATGCTCCGCGAGCACCGCCTCGCGGCATGCTTTGAACACCGGCCCCAAATCGGTGCCCGCCTTGCGCGCGATTTCATGCACCAACACAAGTTGCTGCCGCCCGCCCCCGGAATTTGCGCCCCCGGTCCCGTCCGCACTTTCGGTCGGGGCCTCCACAACGAAGGCCGCCCCGAAGCCAGCTTCCAGCAGCGGGTGACTCCTGCGGGCCGTAGCCTCCAGGTCCTGGGGGTGATGGTTCAGGCCGCGGACAATGACCAGATCGTCCTGGCGGCCGATGACGTAGAGCTCGCCCTCGAAGACGAAGCCCAAATCTCCAGTGCGCAGGAACGGCCCGTCTGGGCCTGTACCGCCCTCGCACAGATGAGCCTTGAATGTTCGCTCCGTCTGGTCCGGGTTGCGCCAGTACCCTCGACCGATCGACGCTCCGGCAACCCAGATCTCGCCCACGCGGCCGGCGACGGCCCGGGTGCCAGTCTGCGCGTTGACGATCACCACGCGCAGATCGCCGACCGGCGCCCCGCACGACACCACACGGCGCCTGTTGGGCGCATCGTCGCACACAGGCTCCACGCAGTTCTCCGCCAGAGCGGCCTGGTCGAACGTCCGGACGATGGCGCCGCGGCCATGTTGGGCGCCGCTGACCATGAGCGTCGCCTCCGCCAAGCCATAGCAGGGATGGAACGCGGCGGCTTTGAAGCCACAGGGCGAAAACGCGGCCGCGAAGCGCTCCAGCGTTTCGGGCAAGATGGGTTCGGCCCCGACGAAGGCCAGCCGCCAGCAGGACAGATCGAGCGGGGCGCGCTCTTCGTCGGTGATCTTGCGCACGCACAGGTCATAGGCGAAGTTGGGGCCGCCGGAGATGGTGGCCCGGTGCTTGCTGATGGCGGTCAGCCAGGCGAGGGGTCGTTGGAGGAAAGCGGCGGGTGACATCAACACGCTGGGGCAGCCGGCGAGCAAGGGCTCCAGTATGCCGCCGATCAATCCCATGTCGTGGTATGCCGGCAGCCAGCACACGCCGGTGTCGCAGCCCAACCCGAATGCCTGGTGGATGGCTCTGGTGTGGTGAATCAGGTTTGCGTGACTGAGCATCACGCCCTTGGCTTGGCTGGTCGAGCCGGAGGTGTATTGGAGCATGGCCAGCGTTTGGCCAGTGATGGCCGGCATCTGCCAGCGCTCGGCTGACGCGTCGGAGATCTCGTCGGTGGCGAGCCAGGCAATGGACCAAGCCGTTGGCGTCTGCCTATTTCCCAGTTCGATCGTGGCCTGATACTGCGCCACCGTGTGTGCGTTGCTCAGCACCAGGCGGGCCCCGGCGTCGGCGATGATCCCGGCAAAGCGATCGAGCGTCCGCCGGTGCGGCAGGTAGGTCGGCACCGCGGTGCAACCGGCGTAAAGACAACCGAGATAACCCGTGACAAAATCGAGCCCGTGGGGATAAGCCAGCAGCACACGCTGACCGGCCAGGCCCATGCCCTGCAAGCACGCCGCCACGGCGCGGGCCCGTCGATCCAACTGTGCGTAGGTCAGGGTGACGTCACCGGCCTGTCCGTCGCGCAGATAGGCAAACGCCGGATGATCCGGGCGCTCACCAGCGTGGCGACACAGCACGCGGACCAGATCGTCCGCAGGCGGTGGCAGTGCCCTCGGCGCTCCTGTCTGAGTCAGTACCTGCTGCACCATGGTTGATGTGGGCTCGGTCATGGAGGGGGCCTGTCGCCGCAGCGCGCCGAAGAAAAGAAAAGCCGACGTGGTTCGACACCCAAAGGTGTAAAACTACGTCGGCTTACTCGTCAACGGGCCTGTCACCGTGGCGACCTGCCCCTCATCTAGTCGTCCGACACCGGAGCCTCACTCCGGCAGCCTTATATTCTAGGTCGCTAAGCAGGGATGGCAAACGGAAGCTCCCAGAGAATCCCGCACCGTGGGTTGGAGTTGACCTTCCACAAGCTAACCCGCCGCTGGTGCAAGTGTGTCGATGGGAAACGTCCTGCTTCCGATATGGATCAGTGCCAGGGTGGCCAAGGCCGTGGTTTCGACGGTCGCACTGCGCCCGCCGCCGTAGAACGTCGTGCGTTTACCCGCTGACGAGTCCGAGCCTACCGCGCCGGCACGGGTTGGAACGCGGCCTGCTTGGCTGCTGCCGCGGATGGTGGTGGTACTACCCGGCGACATCCGGGCGGTTCGCGATAACTCAGTGATCGCCTTGCTTGCAGGTGGTATTGAGAGCAGTTAGTCTGGTGATTGATTCCGATCCCTCGCTTTTCGGTGGGAGCGCACAGTGCAAAAACGGTGGAAGCAACGGGTGATGTTGGTATTCGCCGTCGCCTGTCTGGCCTTGGCGGCGTGGCTGATCAAGCAGCAGCAGGCACCCTCGGTGCAAACATCGCCCGCGCGACCGCCTCGGATGTTGCCGCAAGCCAGGACCGCCACGGTCCAGACGCCCAAGCGGACTGCACCGGAGCCACTACCCGTTCGGGCTGCACCGCCGGCCGATCCGGTTCTCGATCCACAGAAGTCCGCGACTTGCGCGGTCCTGGTGGATCCCGGCGCGTCATCGCAGATCGCCGCAGTGGCGGCGCTACTCGAGCAAGCGCTCGCCGACGAGCCTCGGCTGAACCTGCTGGACCGCTCGATCATCGACGCAGCCCTCAACGAACAGGTGCTGGCGACGGCCTTTGCCGGTGACGCCAGTTCGGCCCGCGTGCAGTTAGGGCGCATACTCAAGGCCGACGTGCTGGTGATGCTCCGCAAGTCCCTGGAGGAGGACGAGGGCGCCGCCGACCTGATCGTGACCGACACGTCCCTGGGCCTGCGGGCGGTGGTCCAGACGATCGATGTTGGCCATAAGCCCGAGGCCATAGCGGCCGCGACACACAAGCTGGTCGCCCGGGGACTCGAGCGTTTGCGCGAGCCGATTGGGGCCATCGTCGCGGTGCCGCCGTTTATCGACGACAACCTGACGACGGAGCATCGATCACTTCAGGACGCGCTAGCCACCATCTGCGAACAGGCGGTGCTGACGCATCCCAATGTCTTTATCGTCGCGTTTGACGAAGCTCAGGCCCTGTCGCGCGAGACGACGATCAGCGGCGCCACCAAGCTGGGTGACCGTGGCATCCCGCTGTATGTCAAGGGTTCGTACAAACACGAGCGCACGGGCACGGGGCCGGCGGTCCGCCTGCGGCTCAACATGTCGCGGGGGGAATCAAGCCTGGCGTGGGAGACGCCGGAAGCGATGCCCGAAGAACAGGTCGGTCCGTTTTGCGCTGAAGCCGTTGGGCGGCTGCTGGCCAAGTCCATCGGCGCGCCGGCCAAGGTGAAATACCGTGAAACGGTCCAGCTTCAGCGCCGAATCGGCGAACTGCGTGATGCCGGCGACCGCAAGGCCGCAATCCGCCTGGCCGAGGCCGCGATACTGCTCGATCCTGCGGACATACAGGCACGCATTGAGGCGGTGGAACTGCTGGGCAGCGTGAGTCAGAAACTGTCGGACAGGCGCGATGACCCGGAGCAGCGAAAAGCCAACCTGGAGCAATCGGTTCAGATGTGGCTGCGAGCAATGGATGTCTATGAGGAGTTACTCGCCAAGGGCCTCCTGACCGAGCATACCGGGCGCTGGGTGCTGTACCGCGAGTTGTTGGAGGATTTGCAGAGGCGTGTGGACCGATCTCGGTTCAGTTGGTGGGGCTTGGACGAACGAGTGACGGTGTTGCCCCGCCTGGAAGTTCATCAGGCGTTCGTCTTCGACAGAATAAAGACCATGCCGCTGAATCGGCGCCAGGGCGAAGTGCTGCGCGCGTTGCGCTTTGCGGTGGACAAGGGATACACCCGGCAGCGTGCGAGTAGCGAGCTGCTTGAATGGCGCCTGGCCGCTATTGCGGAACTCACCGACCAGCAGAACGCCTACATCGACATGGCGGCGGTCTGGGCGATGATGCAGGTCCAGCCCGCTTGGGAGTATCTGGACAAGTATCGTGCAGCGCACGAAAGCTACCGCGCCAAACTGTCGTGGAAGCTAAACGCAGAGATCGACGCGACGGTGCGGGAATGTCGGAGCCAGCACGAGATCAGGGACTATCTGCAACTCTGGTCAGTCGAGGCGAACCTGGCGAATCGTCGCCGTTCAGACCCCGTTGCTGGCTGGCCGACGCCCCCGGTGACGATCTGCTGATTCGTGCCTATGACGTGTCCCTCTTGACCGGCCCGGGGCAATTGAAGGTCGTGCATCGTGTCCCCGAACCCATGCGCGATCCCCTATCCCGTGACGACAACCGCAACAATCTCGATGCCTCCTACGACGGACGCTATGTCTGGGTCCTCTATCCCCTGGCCTCGCCGCGCCTGATCTTGATCGACCAGGCTAAGGACCAACAGTGGGCTTTCAACGCGGCTGACGGGCTGCCTCCGATGACTCAGGGCGGTTCACTGGCAGCGGTGGGCGGCGGCGACGCCATTCTCTTTGGCTCCTTCAAAACTGAAGAAGGCGATCTGCGATCGTGGGTGGCGCGTGCGACCCTGAACGACGACGGCAAGCTGACCGTCAAGATGCTCCGCGAGTTCAAGCGCGTCCGCGGCGTCAATGAATCAGACCCCTATCGGGAAGGCCCCTTTGAGACCTGGAGAGCCCGCGCCTACTTCCTCAAAGGCCAGTTGCGCGCCGCGGTGAACATGACGCACGTCTACGTCAATCCCGCCGGAGGCGTGATCACCACTGCTTGGAAGGGAAACACGGCCTGCGCCTTTGACGACGTCATTGGCGGTAATGTGGGCGACTGTACGTTCGTTCTGGGACAAGGCACCAGGAACATGGAGCCGCTCTATCAGCAGGCATGGAAGAATTGCACGCAACTGGTGCGTTTGCCCGAGGGCTCTTTGGCCTCGACGCCGACATGCGGCTGTGGTGGTTGCCACGCTACGACGGTCCGTTTGTGCCAGTGCAAGGCGAAGCACGCCGCCTGCCGGGGATCCCGGACCGATCCGGCTATACTGTGCAAACAGTGGTGTCCCATCACTATGGTCTGGTGGTGATGGCTGTGAGCCCGGCCCGTAGACCGAACTCGATTGGCAGCGGCAGGGTTGTGTCGAATTCGGGTCCCCAGCGCTCGGCAAACATGAGGGCAGTTCCCGCGGCAAATGTCAGAATCGTCGCCACGACACCAACCGACAGTGCTGTGAAGCAGTTACCCCGAGTTCCACGTCGTGTGCGGCAGCATGGCTCAACTCGCTTCGATCTCGCGGAGGTGCCGGCCTTCTGCATGGCATTGACAAACTGCGTGCCGGTCAATGGCTTGGGCAACGGCTTGGTTCCTGATAGTACAGCGAGATGGTCTCTTCGACGATCTGGCAGAGATGGCCAGACACGCGGCGCGGATCGTTGCCATGGCAGCCGCCGTAAAAAAGCTCCGGGCAACTGCCGATGAAACAACCATCCTCGTCGGACCATTCGATCAGCTTGGTTATCGATCAGCTTCGGTCATCGTGAGAACCTTTCCATGACGACCCGAACAGCTTCTTCTGATTCTACCGCGCGTATTCCACCGTGCGCATCTCGCGCAGCACCGTGATGCGGATTTCGCCGGGGAAGGTCATTTCCTCGCTGACGCGCTTGGCGATGTTGCGGGCGATCACGTGGCAGTCGCCGTCGCTGATGCGTTCGGGATCGACGATGACGCGCACCTCCCGGCCGGCCTGGATGGCAAAGGCGCCGCGCACGCCGTTCATGCTCGTGGCGATGTCCTCGAGTTGCTCGAGGCGCTTGATGTACTTTTCCAGGGTCTCGCGGCGAGCTCCCGGGCGGGCGCCGCTGATAGCGTCGGCGGCCATGACGATCGGCGTGTAGGGCGACGTCGCGGGAATGTCGTTGTGGTGTCCGGCGATGGCGTTGAGCACTTCGTCCCGTTCGCCCAGTTTCTTGCAGAACTCGGCGCCGATGGCGGGGTGGCCGCCTTCCATCTCGTGGTCCATGGCTTTGCCGATGTCGTGCAGGAAGCCGCAGCGCCGCGCCATGGCGCCGTCGAGTCCCAGTTCGTCGGCGATCACCTGGCACAGGTACGCCGTCTCCAGCGAGTGGCGCAGGATGTTCTGCCCGTAGCTGGTGCGGTAGTGCAGCCGGCCCATGGTCTCGACGATGCGCGGGTGCACGCCCTGGAGGTTGGCTTCGATGCAGGCGTCCTTGCCGAACTTGATCAGACGCTGGCCCATCTCCTTGTTGATCTGCTCGACGATCTCCTCGATGCGCGCCGGGTGGATGCGGCCATCCTCGATCAGTTTCGCCAGCGCCTCGGCGGCGACGGCGCGACGCACCGGATCAAAGCACGACACCACAATCACACCCGGCGTGTCGTCCACGATCACGTCCACGCCCGTGGCCTTCTCAAAGGCGCGAATGTTGCGGCCCTCGCGACCGATCACCCGGCCCTTCATGTCGTCGCTGGGAATCGCCACGGCGTTGACTGTCGACTCGGCGGTGTGCTCGCTGGCGTAACGCTGGATCGCCTGAAGCGTGATGCGCTGGGCGTTGTCCTTGGCTTCTTCCTCGGCCTTCTGCATCTGCCGCTGGATCAGCAACGACGCCTCGTGCTGCACTTCGTCCTGCACCAGTTGCAGCGCCTGCTTGCGGGCCTCTTCGGGCGAAAGGCTGCTGATGCGCATGACGATCTGCTTCTGCTCGTCGCGGCTCTTCTCCAGCAGCTCGCGCCGGTCCGCCAGCAGCTTTTCCGCCTCCTCTTCGTTCTGGGCGACAGCGGCCTCGCGCTTCTTGATCTTGCTGTCCACGTCGTCGAGGTACTTTTCCTTGGTCGTCAGCACGTCGAGCTTGCGGTCGAGGTTGTCCTCGCGCTTGGTCAGGCGGCGCTCCTGTTCCTTGACCTCGTTGCGCTGGCCATCCATCTCCTTCTCGAAGGCCTTCTTGAGCTGAAGCACTTCGTTCTGGGCGTCGAGTTCGACCTGCTTCTTGAGTGTTTCGGCCTGGCCCCGGGCGGCTTGGATGAGTTGGTCCGCCTGGCGGCGGGCGTGCGCCAGGGCCTGGGCGCCCATCATGCGGCTGATGAGCCAGACCGCCACGGCGCCGATGACGATGCCGACTAAGGCACCGATGACAATCCCGAGCACCGGGACGATCTGTGTTTGAGTGCTTTGAGCAAGCGTATAGAGCATGGGCGTACCCCTTAGGGCCTGAATCTGCCGCAAGGGGCAAACCCGGGCCGAGTGATGGGGCACGTGCGAGCGACTGGCCGCCGAGGGGAAATCCAAAATCAGGGGCAGACTGGCACAAGAGCTCCAGGCTGCTGACCCAGGCGGGTACGATCAGGAAGAGAATGAGCGATGGGCGAGCGCTTGGCGATACGAGAGCAGGCGTGAACGGCGGCATCCTTACCGCGCGGAACTGACCCTATCCATTAACGATAGACCCCGGACAAACGCTCCCGGGGCGACTGTCCGCGGCCATCGTGTTGCGCTGGTCGCTGTTCCGAACTGGATTGCAGGACTACCGAAACTGTCACGCGAATGCACCCTTTGGGCAGGACGCTCTGGATCATCGTCAATCTATCCGCTCCATGGCAGAGGCCCTGGAGCGTCCGGCGAGCCGAGGTTAAAGTCGACGTCGCCAGTTGATCGGCCCGTCCACGACCGTTGGCCAGTCAGGCACGTACCGGTTGTTCCCGCCTTGAGCGGTGCCATCGTCGCATCGGATCGGCCACAGGTCGCTTTGACCGGGCCGCAGTCTTTCGATGCTCTCTCTGGCGGATCAAGCCGCCCGAACAGCACTCATGCTAGCCGCGATACGCTGATCCCGTCAAGTTACGCCCGGCTCGTACTTCCTTGGACCGCGGTGGCCGGGACACCGCTATAGCTTGCGGCGGAGCCGTCTTGGTGGGCGCCCGCCGCATCGCATGCCAAGAGACGCTTCGCATCAAGCTAAAACGGCGTCGTTGCCACCGCACTCCAAAGAGTCCCTACCTTCCGGCCGCCGCCGGGGCCTGCACCTCATAGATACCCCACGCCTCGCCCGGCTTGGCGTCCCATTTCACCATCTCGCGCAACGTCCAACCCGGGCCCAGTTCCGCCTGATACTGACCCACCCGCCGGTCGGCGCGGATCAGGAAAGCGACTTGCCGGCCCTCCGCCAGGCTCTCCCGGATGATCGCCTGCCGGGCCGCACGCAGATCGCGGTCGCTGTGGTCGGCGTAGAGCTTGTCGAGCCGTGCCCGCCGCGCCGGCTGCATCCGCGGCGACCACTTGTGCTGCGGATCGGTGAACCGCCGCTGCCCCCAGCGACGGTTAAAGGCATTCACATCGTAAAGCTGAAAGTGACGCCGCGTGGCGACGTAGTGGCCAAAGGGGTCGGCGGCGAAGATCACCGCGTTATCGGTGAGCGTGTCCGACGCCAGCCGGGCCGCCTCCAGCGAGGCGCGCGAGTCGCTGTGCGGCTTGCCTTCGATCATGTCGTTGATGCGCGGCCTATCGACCGTCGCGACCATCGCCAGCACCACCAGCCCCGCCAGCCAGCGTTGCGTGCGATTGCCGGCCGCACGCTGGATCACCAGATACGCCGCGGCGATCAACAGCGGGATGACCTCGAGCATGAAGCGGTGGCCCGAGAGATTGTTGGGCAGCCAGTAGTACGAGGCGTAGACGAGCACGATCGGGAGGAACCAGCACAGACGCAGGAGAGCTTGCGGCCACGGGCCGATCGCCACCATGCCGACCAGCGCCAGGGGGAACACGAACACGGTCAGGTCGCTGTGGAGGCCGTCGTAGACCTTGGGCAGGTTCTCGAGCATCTGGGCGAAGGTGAAGGCCGACTGCTCGTTGGACAGGGCGTATCCGGTGGTCCAGGGGCTGCCAAAGAGCCGCCAGTTGTAGAGGGCAAGGAGAGCGATCATGAAGGCGTAGGCGGACAGCAGGGCAGCGATGGGAACGAGGCGCAACGATCTCACCGCTCCGTTGTTTTCTGCCCAAGCCCGGCCATGCGAGTCCCAAGCCCGGCCATGCTCGTCTTCGAGCTTGGCCGGGATTCTTCGCTCGCGCCGCGCCTCCAGCCACGCCGCCACCACCGCCCACGCCACCGCCGCCGCCAGCAGCACGCCCGTGTGCCGCACCATGCCGGCAAAGCCCAGCGTCAATCCCGCGGCCAGGCCCATCATCACGCCGGGCCGGCGTATCCACCACCACAGGAAAAACATCCCCCACACCACGGCACAGACCATCGTCGCATGCGTCAGAAAATAGGAAGCGTAGTTGTGCAGCGCGGGGTTGATCGCCAGCGTCGCCGCCGCCAGGAGCGCCAGCACCGGGTCCATCCATTGCCGCGCCAGCAGGAACAGGCCGATGATCGCCAACCCGCCCATGACCGGGCTGGCCAGGATCATTGCCTCATCGCCGCCGATGCGATAGAAGATCGCCAGCACCAGCGGGTATCCGGGGGCGAACTTGGCGGTCACTTCGCCGCGGCTGTTTTCGACCCACATGTGCTCCTGATAGAGATACGGGTCGGGCTCGACCTGCGCCAACGGCTCCAACGCCGACATGCGCTTGGCCAGGATCAGGTACGCATCGCAGTCGGTTTCGGTGTAGACGGTCGGATAGATGCAGGCTTGAAGGTAGATGTAGATTGAGACGATGACGGCCAGGCCGAGCCAGGTCAGGCCGGCCGCGACGATGCGCCAGAAGCGCGGCCAGCGCGAAACCGAACGGGCAGCGGGGGGGGCAAGGGGTGCATCGGTTGTCACGGCCGGAGTATAACCACCGTCGTCGCACACGATCCGAAAGGGTCGCCACGCCGGGCCTGAGTCCGCGAAGGCCCGGATTCCCAAGCGCGTGAGACCGTCTTAACACGTCACACCGAAGAATGGTTAGTTGGCAACATTGATCGGAGTGCGACCCATTACAGCAAGGCTATGCTATGGCGATGGGCATTAAGCTGCTCTTTACCGCCTTTGCCATCGTGGTGGGAATCGCCATCTGCTTGATCGATCCGAAGGCAGACAATGCAGGCCCGGGTTGGATCTGGCGATTGGGCCGGTATGACCCTATCCGGAACATTATCTGTCGCCCGGACGGCGCCCTTCGCCGGTACACGAAGGTGGGGATATTGCTCTGGTTTGCGGTCTTCCTGGCGATGATCTGGCTGATCGCACCATAGGCGACCCGGTGGGCCTCGAACACTTCCGGGGGTAGGCGCCACCCTACAAAGCGAGCGTCTGACTGGTTAGAATAGTGGTATGACCTCCGAGAATTTCCAGCGTTTGCTCGATGCCTTGGCGAACCGGGCGCCCTTTCGCCCGTTCACGGTCGAACTCGTCGGCGGCCGGCGCTTTGAGGTCGATCATGCACGGGCCATGGTCGTGCGCGACGGTGTGGCCGTCTTCATCGCGACCGGCGGCGTGCCGATCCGGTTTGATCACGAAGGCGTGACGGCCATCGTGGGCGACACCGCTGACGCGGCGTGAAAGGAGCGCTCTGCACATGGCCATGCCCGAAACGAGTCCGGTACTGCGCCAGACAATCCTCCAGGTTGTGGAGAATCAGCTTCGCGACAATGATCCGCCGGAGACCCGGCAGACGTTGGATCGGCTCATGGGCGAGGGGTGCGTGGCCAAGGAAGCACGCAGGCTGATCGCCACGGCGATCACCATCGAGGTTTTCCACATCGGGCACGATCGCGAACCTTTCAGTCCCGAGCGTTATCGATGGAACCTGGCGCGCTTGCCGCGCGACCTGTACGACGAAGATGGCAAAGAACTCTACGGACGCTCAGAAGGTCGCCAGGTTGGCAATCGGTAGGATGTGCCGCTGGTCGCATGCATTCCGCGAAAGCCAAAGCCCATGCCCCTCACCTTATCGCCGCTGTCGCGTCGCCGTGTTCTGGCCACCTCCTTGGCGGCCGACACGGCCATGATGGTCGATCCGCAGGATCTCATGGGGCCGCGGCCGCGGCGCGATCCCAATCGCGTGGTGCTGATTTCCGATACGCACATCGCCACGGACCCGGCCACGGTCGAGCGCGGCGTGAACATGGTCGAGCACATGAAGGCGATGGTGGCGCAGGTGCTGGCGCTGGATGGCGGGGACGGCCCGCCGGCGCGGGTGCTGCACTGCGGCGACTGCGCGCATCACACGGGCGAGACGAGCGACTACGAGCATTTTGTGGCCTTATTGCAACCCTGGCGCCTGGCCGGCCTGCCGATTCACCTGGCCATGGGCAATCACGACCAGCGCGAGCGTTTTGGCAAAGTCGTGCCGTACCAGGCGCTGGGCGATGGGGCGGTGTTCGGCGACTTGGCGCAGCGTTATGTGATGGTGGCGCCCACGCCGCGCGCCGATTGGGTGATGCTCGATTCGCTGGACCAGACCAACGAGGTCCCAGGCACGGTGGGGCAGGCGCAACTGGACTGGCTTGCGGAGGTGCTGGACGATCCGTCGCGCGGAGGAAAGCCCGTGCTGGTGATGGTGCATCATCAAATGGACGAGCCGCCGGCTGTTTCCGCGCCCGATGCACCGCCGCATAAACTGACGGGTCTGGTGGACACGCGGGCGTTGCTGGATGTGCTGTTGCCGCGCCGGCAGGTCAAGGCGCTGTTCGTCGGCCACACGCACCGCTGGTCGATCACGCAGGTCGAAGGACTGCACCTGGTGAACCTGCCGGCGGTGGCGTATGTGTTCCGTGAAGGGCAACCCAGCGGGTGGGTCGATGCGCACCTGATGGAGAAGGGCCTGCGGATGCGATTGCAGTGTCTGGACGAGAGGCACGCCAAACACGGGGAGGTTGTGGAACTGACGTGGCGGGAGTGAGGCGGCGTGAGCGAGCCGCGGCGTGGCGCGGTGGAGAGGTCACAGAGCCCAAGACCTGTTTTTGACCCGCTCTCTTACCTCGGCTTGTCCGAATGATTGCCAGAGAATAAAGTACATCCATGACCACGGCGCGTGACATCGAGGATGCCGTTCGGCGGCTGCCGGCGACTGAGTTGGCGGCGTTTCGGGAGTGGTTTGCCGAGTTCGACGCCGAGGCTTGGGACCGGCAGCTTGAAGAGGACGTGAAGGCCGGACGCCTTGATGCGTTGGCAGAGGAAGCCCTGCGGGATATGCGTGAAGGGCGCTGCACAGACCTATGAGGCACCGCGCCAACCCACGCTTCTGGCTCTGCTACCAAAGCTTGCCCGAAGAGGTGAGACGTCTGGCGGATCACTGCCTCGACATGCTGCGGCAAGATCCGCGGCATCCATTGCTGCATTTCAAGAGGGTTGGCCCCTACTGGTCAGTGAGAGTGGGTCTGTACTACCGCGCTCTGGCTGTCGAGGATGGGCGCGACATGGGCTGGTTTTGGATCGGCACGCACGCAGAGTATGATCGGATACTCGGGCGTGTCTGAATGTCAGCTTCGGCGGCTTTGTTTTTTTGATGAGGAATCATGAGCACCAACGCACCTTGGATTACTTATCGCCCCGAACTCAAAGTGCTGGACTGCACTATCCGCGACGGCGGGCTGATGAACGACAGCCGCTTTTCCGATGATGTCGTGCGCGCCGTGTATGACGCCTGCGTCGAGGCGGGCATCGATTACATGGAGATCGGCTATAAGAACTCACCCCAGCTTTTTCCGCGCGACAAATTTGGGCCGTGGCGGCACTGCGATGAAGTGGACATCCGCCGTATCGTCGGCGATCACGATGCCAAGGCGACGGGCCTGAAGCTGGTGTGCATGGCCGACGCGGGCAAGAGCGATTGGAAGAACCAGATCCAGCCCAAGAGCGAGAGCGTGCTGGACATGATTCGCGTGGCGTTTTATGTGCACCAGGTGCCCGAGGCCGTGGACATGATTCATCACGCGCACCAGATGGGCTACGAGGTATGTGCCAATTTGATGGCGGTGTCCAGCGCGCAGGAGGCGGAGATCGACACGGCCCTGGCGGCCATCGCGCAGACGCCGGCGTGCACCATGGTCATTGTGGACAGCTTCGGTAACCTGTACCGCGAACAGATTGACATGCTCTACCGCAAATACGCCGGCGCCATGGAAGGCACGGGCAAGGACATCGGCATGCACGCGCATAACAACCTGGAACTGGCGTTCGCCAACACGATCGACGCGATCATCATGGGCTGCAATCGGGTGGACGCGACGATCTTCGGCTTAGGCCGCGGGGCGGGCAACTGCCGCATGGAGTTGCTGCTGGGCTTTCTGCGCAATCCCAAGTTCAAGCTCCGGCCGATTCTCAAGGTGATCCAGGACCATTTCCTGAAGCTGCGTCAAGAAATGGAGTGGGGCCCGCTGGTTCCGTACAACTTGACGGGGCAGATGAACCGCCACCCCTCCGCCGCCATGAAGTGGCGTGCCGGTGCGGACAAAGACAACTTCGTGGGGTTCTACGATCAGCTCAATTCGGACGTGTGATTCGCCGCGGGTGAGTGCGGGTACAAGGCCATTGACCACGGGTGGCACCGGTAGTCCTGCGCGGCGTAACCACAACAGGCTCGAGGCCTCTTGAGTTCAAGCAGCCAGGCGCGACGGCCCGGGTTGGCGAAGCGCTGCCAGCACATCGTTGCGAAGAACGCCCTGGGTGGGGTCAACACCGTCGGGGGGTAACGCAATCGGCATCATCAGGGGGAGGTGGGGCAGGACCGCGTGGGCTACCTGTTCGAGTTGCGGCATGGTTGTAATCAGATTGGTGAAGCGCACTTCGCCGGACCATTGCTGGAGCAATGGCCCCAAGGCCCGTCGGGTGCGGAACCGCTGAGCCTTCTGGGCGTCGTGCAGCGCCATCCAGCGATAGATCAGTTGAGCGCACGGCCCCAGCGGTTCGATGGCCAGTCGTTGCGTCATGGCCTTGAGTTGGCGCCAGTGCGACAGGTGCACGGCGCCGTCCCCGCAGCACATGAGATAGACCTGATGCCGGGTCACCGCCAGCCGCAGCGTTTCCCACGCGGCGGACCGTTCCACCGACCCCTCGGCCTGAGGGATACAGTGGGAAAGCATCAAGACTGCCGACTCATGAATCCTTGAAGACATCGTGGTCTTTCCCTTCAACCCGCTCCGCCCCGTCGTCCTTCGACAGTGCTCCAGTCCAGGCGATCGGCACGGATCGCCTGCACCAATTCTCCTCCGCCCCGTTTCCCCCGGAGTTGCCAGACGCTTCGCAGACTCAGCGTCGGCGCAAGTCCTCCCCTTTTCACTTTTTACTTTCCACTTTTCACTTCACATCTCATCTCATGCCGCGGCGCGGCGTTGATAGCGATAGCGATACTTGTAGGAGTACTTGGCGTAGCGGCCATGGTCGGCCGGCTGATCGGTCGCGATCATGCCCGCCACCGGCGCGTTGTAGCTGGCGAGCGTGCGCATGGCCTGGTCGATCAGCGAGCGCGGCGTCATCTGCATCCGCGCGATCAGCAGCACGTCGTCGCTCTGCGCGCCCAGAATTCCCGCATCCGCCAACTCGACGACCGGCGGCGTGTCGATGATCACGTGATCGTACTGGCGGCGCAAGGTGGCCAGCAGGTCCGTCATCATCGGGCTGCTGAGCAGTTGCACCGGCTGCACGCCCGAACACTTGCCCGCCTGGATGACGTGCAGATGGTTCTCGCCCACCGCCTGCACGACCGCCGCCAGCGGCGCTTCGCCGTTGAGCAGTCCAACCAGCCCTGGCGACTCGGGCAGCTTCAGCAGACTCTTGAACTGCGGCAGGCGCAAGTCAGCTTCGATCACCAGGGTTCGCCGGGTGCGCAGTTCGGCGAAGGACAATCCGAGATTCAGGCTGGTGATGGTCTTGCCTTCCTGGGGCGTGGCGCTGGTGATGGTGTGGATCAGGTGTCGCTTGTTCTGCCAGCGTGCCAGGATACCGGTGCGGATGGCGCGGTACTCCTCGGCGGGCACACTCACGGGCTCGCGCAGCACCAGCAGGCGATCGTCCACGACCTTCGGGTCGGTTTGTCCGATGGCGGCGCTGAAGACCAGGGAGTTGGGCCAGGATGCGTCCTGGTCCGCGGCGACCGCCAGTTCGGGCCTGTCGGCGTCGTGGGCAGGGCGCGCCGCCGCGGGCGGCAGCGTGTTGCCCTGGGGCCGGCTGGTGGGTGCTTGGCCCTGATCGGCTCGCGAGATGGCTTCAAAAATGTGTCCCATTTACATGCTCCCCGCAAGACGCATGGTCGACTGCGTCGTGGTGGTGGACGCCGCCGGTGACCAGGGCGTATCGGCGAAACTCGGCGCCATGTCTTCCAGCCCGCGCTGCACCAGCGCCGCGGTGATTTGGCGCGCCTCGCGCACAAAACCCAACAGCAGGCAGTTATCGCAGGCCACGTTGATCAGCCGGGGAACGCCCCCGGCAAACTCATGAATCAGGCTGCTGGCGCCGGCGTCAAAGTTGACCTGCACGTCCTGCGGATCCAGGCTTGCCGCGCGCAGGCGGTGGGTGATGTAGCCTTGCGTTTCAGTGATCGCCAGCGGATGAAGCTGCTTGGCCAGCACGATGCGTTGCCGCAGCGCCGCCAAGCGCGTCGTACGCATGCGTGCCCGCAGTTCGGGTTGGCCGATCAGGACGACCTGGATCAGCTTTTCCGAGGTCGTGTCGAAATTGCTCATCAGGCGCAGCTCTTCCAGGGCCTCGTCGGGCAGCGTCTGCGCCTCGTCCACGAAGAGCACGACCGGCCTGCCCTGCTCGATCTGCTCGATCAGCTTTGCGCGCAGGTATTCGAGCATGCGGGCGTGGTCGTCGGACTTGCGCAGGGGCAGTTCCAGGGACCGCAGGGTCTGGCGCAGCAGGCTCAGCCCGCTGTCGTGGCCGTGCAGCAGCGTCAGAATCAAGGCGCGCTGGCCGCAGCGTTCGAGCATGGTTCGGCCGACGGTCGTCTTGCCCGAACCGATGTCGCCGGTCACCAGGACAAAGCCTTTGCGCATGCGGATCGTGTATTCGATCGCCGCCAGGGCTTCGCGGTGTTGCTCGCTGGCGTAGAAGAACCGCGGGTCGGGCGTGTTCTCGAACGGCAGCATGGCCAGTTTGTAGAACTCGTGATACATGGGTCAATCCTGCGCGCTGGGGGTGGACGTTTCCGAGTCATGATCCACGGGCCCAAGGACTTTGCTCACCAGGTACGCCGAGGGGTCGGAGGTGAGTTTCTTGAACGATTCAGGCCGTTGCAGACTCAAGTAGAGCACGGCGGCCATGACGACGACGACCGCCATCATCGCTGCGCCCTGGAGGGGGAAGAACACGCGGCGGCGCCAGGTGCGCAGGCGGTGCTGGCGGCGCGTGATCAGCTCGCTGACGCTGCCGAAAAGCGGCGCTTCATAGGTGGCCGCCAGTTGCTCGGCATCACGGAAGGTCTGGTCGCCGCGGTGCGCCAGGAACGCGCTGATGACCCCGGCGGCCAGGCCCAGCGCCAGGGCCGCGGCCACGGCCTGAGTCAGGTTCGGTGATACCGGCTTGCTAAGCACTTCCGCGGGCTTGATGAAGGTCAACTGCACCCCGCGGTTGCCCGTTTCGGCGGCCAGGGAAATCTCCACGCGGCGCAGGTTGTCCTCCCAGAACGCCAGTTGCCGCTGCGCTTCATCGACCTGCCGGCTGATCTTCAGGTACGCGCTGCGTACCGGGAAGAGCTTCTGGGCATCCGTGTCGCTGACGCTCAGTTGCTTCTCCAGGGCCTTGATCTGCCGCCCCAGCGACTGCTCCTGCGCCGTGGCGTTGCTGATCAACAGCTCCAGTTCCGCGCGGCGGGGATTGACGCTCACTTGTTTCTGCGTCACCACTTCCCTGGGCAATTCGCTCAGTTGGCTTTCCACCGTCTGGATCTGCACCCGCAAGTCCACCACGTCGGGATGCTTGTCGGTCATCTTGAGCACATTGTGGCTGGTGCTGAGCTGGTCGCGCATGCGGCGGAGCTGATCTTCCAGGGCCGACAGATCGGGGTTCTTGGAAGTGATGAACGAGGGCGAGGTCTCGGACGTCGCCGCCAGCGCCTGGCGCAGGCCGTTCAACTTGAGGCTGGCTTCGTCGTGCTGTTGCCGAAGGGTGATCAGCGAGGCACGCAAGTCGGACCGGCCCGACTGGAGGCTGTGGGTCGAGTCGGGCAGGAGTTCGCCATGCTCGATCTCGAAGGTGAGCTTGCTGGTTTCCAGTTCTTCGATGAGCGTGCGGCTGCGCTGCACCTCGGTGCGGAAGAACTGGGCGCTTTCGTTTAAGCGGGACTCGATGCGGCTGCGCGTGCGGTCCAGGTAATTCTGCACCAGCAGGTTGACCACTTGCCGCGCCAGATCCGGATTCTCGGAGATGTAGGCGACGCGCACCCGGTCCAGGTCGTTGGTGGCGATGTCGGAGGTCACGGTGACCTTGGTGGTCAGTTCGTGCCGCAGGGTATCGGCGTCCAAGGTCTCCAAACCCGCCAGGGGCGCCGCCAGCACCTGTTGGATCACCTGATCGACGGCGGGCTGGCCGATGATTTCCTCGCTCATCGACTGGCGGGGGTCCTGGAAGGAGCGGGGGGCGCCGCGGCTGACGACCTCGGAGAGCACCATGTCGGTGCGCCGCTCGAAGGTCGCCTGGGCCTTGTACTTGCGCGGCAGCACCAGGCAGACGGCCAGCACCAGCGAGGCCACGATGAAGGCCGGCAGGACAAAGCGCCTGGGGTAGCGGCGCAGAATCTGCCAGACATCGACGAGAGCTTGAGTTTGTTTGGTTTCGCGGCTCATGATATTTTGCCCATCCGGATGGCGGTGCACGGGGTTGGTCGGACCCCCTCTCCCTTGTTTGGGAAAGGGCTGGGGTGAGGGTGCATCATTGGCGAGGCGTGCGGTTGGCATCGGCCGCCAGCGGCGAGCCCGAGGCCCGCAAGGCCAGGTCCGAGGCGCCTTGGGCGGTGCTCACCGCCGGCTGGATCGGCAACAGCAACTGCTGAAGCGCCAGGCCTACCGACGCCAGCGCTGTCGGCGGCACGTACAACACGTCGCCTTCCTCCAGCACCGCGTCGTGCGCGATGTCGCCGTCTTGGACCATCTTGTCCAGGTTGATCGTCATGCGCTTAATCAGCTTGCCTTCGTGATTGGGGCGCAGTACGTCGATGCGGCTGGTGTTGGCCAGGCGGGTCGGCTGCGCGTAGGCCAGCGTGCGGAACACCGTGTTGGTCCCGTTGTAGGAATACGGGCCGGGCACCGCGACTTCGCCCCAGACATAGACCTTCTTGCTGTTGAATCCGATCACGCGCAGGCTCACGTCCGCATCCTGGTAGAAATCGCGGGCCGCCGTCTGAAGCTCGGCGCTGACCTGTTCGGGCGTTTTACCCGCCACGAACCAGGTGCCTAACAACGGCAGGGTGATCTTGCCATCGGGACGAATCTGCTCGGCGTGGCCGTTGAGCTCGCGCACCCGTTTGGAGGCGATGATGATTTCGTCTGGCGGCGCCAAACGGTACTCGGTGCTGGTCACCAGCGGCGCCGGGTGCCGCACAAAGGCGCTGTAGTCGGTGAACTTCTCATGGGCACAGCCCGCCAGCAGCAGCATGACCACCACGAAGGTGGCGGCGGCCAGCAGCGGGTGCGCGGGCTTATCGGGGTGACGAAGGCTTGGTTGGGGCATATGCAACACGGTGGTGCTCCCATCTTTCACAAAGCGGCGCGGTCCCACAGGCGCGGAATCGTGCGCAAAAGCAGCGCCAAGTCCACGGCCAGCGATTGACGACGCAGGTAACAAAGGTCGAAGGCGACTTTACGGCGTGCGCCTGTGACGTCGTTGGTGTATCCCTGACGGACTTGCGCCAGGCCGGTCAAGCCGGGCCGGCACTCGGTTCGCCGGTCGATCTGCGGGATCGCCTGCCGCAGCCTTTCGACGATCTCGGGCCGTTCCGGCCGCGGACCGACCAGGCTCATGTCGCCCGTCAGGATGTTCCAGAGTTGCGGCAGTTCATCCAGATGCATCTTGCGCATCAGGCCGCAGCCGCGCAGGACTCGGGGATCGGCGTTGGCGGCAAAGCAGGCTTCACCGTGACGCTCCGAGTCCTGCCGCATGGTGCGCAACTTGTAGATGGGGAACAGCCAGCCGTCCTGGCCGACCCGCCACTGGCGATAGAACGCCGGCCCGCGATCCATCAGGCAGATCCAGACGGCACAGCCCGCCACGATCGGTGCGGCCACAGCCAGCCCCAGCAAGGCGCCGGCGATATCCAACACGCGCTTGGCGCGACGGTGCATGTCTTTGCACTTCACCTCCGCGGCGTCTTTGCTGCGCGTCGGGGGGTTGGTTGCTTTCTCGAGTTGTGCGAGCGACTGGTCCATTGGCGATTACAGCGTCCATTGCCGCGCGGCTCGGTTCCGAGGCGGGGCATCACGTCTGCTATCGTCGCAGCGACTATTCCACTTAAGCCGTATGTGCCGTCTACACCGTTTGTGGCAAGACAAGCAGTCCGGGAGGGATAATGCGCCTGGACCGGTGGCAACGCCTGATAAGATCAGGCAAGATGGCTGGCAGGATCGTGGCGGCGGCGATTATCAGCCCTTGGCCCCGCGCCCCCGTAGCGTGTTTGACCCACGCCGCGCCAGCGAGGAAAATCTTTGCTGAGAAAATGAAGCGCCCGTAGCTCAATTGGATAGAGCTTCTGACTTCGGATCAGAAGGTTGCAGGTTCGAGTCCTGCCGGGCGTACTGTCGAGCGGCGGCCGTGCTGCGTGTGTGCCAGGGGGCGGTGAACAGGTGCGAATATGCCAGCGATGATGACGTGGTTGCACCACGGGCGTGGGACGACCACCTTGCCTGGGCCGCGCATTGCCGACGGGGGAGCGCCCCCGTGCTGATGCTGGCGATATTCACCGGTCTGGGCGGGGCCGCGGCGCAATCCCTGTCGTATCTCTATTCCAAGCATCTGGTGGATCACCATCGCCGATCGCCGCTCCAGGTGCTGGTGCTGGCGCACGTACTGATGGGGGGTTTCTCGGTGGTCCTTCTGCCGTTCTACTGGCGGACGGACATGCCGCCGTGGTCGGAGTGGTTCTGGCCGCTGTTTGGCAGCACCGCCACCTATCTCGTTGGGCAGATCGGGCTTTTCTATGTCTTGCGGCATACGCAGGCCTCGCGTGTCTCGCCGCTGCTGAGCATCAAGGTCATCATGCTTGCCACGCTGGCGACGGCGCTGTTGCACCAGCCGTTATCAGGTCTCCAGTGGCTGGCGGTGTTTCTCTGTGCATCGGCGGCGCTGGTCCTCAACACGGTGGGTGGACGAATTGCCACGCGTGCAGTGATCGCTCTTCTGATTACCTGCCTGATGTACAGCCTGTCGGACCTGTACATCAAGGTGATGCTCGATTCGCTGGGCAAGCACGATCCGGTGGCCAACGGTGTGCTGGGCACGGCCTTGACCTACCTGCTGGCGGGGATCGCCGCTGCCGCGCTGTTGCCATGGCTTGGCAGCCGACGCGCGGGCGAGTGGGGACGCACCACGCCCTACGCCTTGGCATGGTTCCTGGGCATGATCGGACTCTACGCATGCATCGCGCTGGCGGACGTGGTGCTGGCCAACATCCTCCAGTCCACCCGCGGCCTGTTCTCGGTAATGCTGGGTGTCGTGGCAGCCCATGCGGGCTTGCTTCACCTGGAACCCTACGTCGGCCGGCGAATTCTCGTCCAACGCATCTTGGCATCTCTCATGATGAGTGGGGCGGTGGCGTTGTATGTGCTGGGTTGATTGTTGATTTCTGATTTGGGCCAAGGCAGTCCCGTCCGAGCTCGAAGACTCGCATGGCCGGGCTTGTTCCCAAATCAAACAAGACATCAGAAATCTGAAATCAGAAATCAAGAATTCCCGAGCGCCGCCATGATCGCCGCGGCTTTGTCCAGGGTTTCCTGATACTCCATGGCCGGGTCGCTGTCGGCGACGATGCCGCCGCCGACATGGAAGTCGACTCGGCCGGTGACGGCGTCGGGCTGATGGGCGGTGGGGGCACGGCGCGATTCGAGCAGCATGGTGCGGATGGCGATGTTGAGGCAGGTGTGGTGGCGCGACAGGTAGCCGATACAGCCGCAGTAGGGGCCTCGCCGCACATGCTCCAGTTCGTCGATGATCTGCATGGCGCGCACCTTGGGGGCGCCGGTGATCGACCCGCCGGGCATCGTGGCTCGGATCAGATCCACCACGTCGCGCCCCGTAGCCAGTTCGCCGGTGATGGTCGCCACGCCGTGGTGCACGGTCGGATGCGACTCGATATCGCGCGGACGCTCGACGCGCACCGAGCCGTAACGGCACACCCGGCCCAGGTCGTTGCGCATCAGGTCGACGATCATGTTCAGCTCGGCCAGATCCTTGGCGCTCTGTCGCAACGTCTCGGCGGGGACGGTCGCCGGGCGCGTGCCCTTGATCGGCCGGGTGATGACGTGTCCTTGCGTATCCACGTCGAGAAACAGTTCCGGCGAGGTCGAGGCGATGGCACGCTGCACGTGGCCGCCATCGTCGCCGATCGCGCCGTCCGCTTCGAGGTAGGCGCCGAACCATGCCGGCGAGACGGTCGCCAGCCGGGCAAAGAGCGAGCGGCGGTACGAAGCGGAATCGGCGGCTAATTTGGCTGAAAACCGTTGCGCGAGGTTCACCTGGAACACATCGCCCGCGGCGATGTAGTCGATGACGCGCTGCACGGCCGATCGGTAATCCGCCGGTGCAAAGACGCTTCGCGGTTCGGCGGCGCGGTAGGCGATCGGCGACTGGGGAGGCAACACCGGCAGTTGCACCCATGGGTGATCGGTGTTGTCGCTCCACGTACCGCACGCTCGCCATTGGCCATCGGCGCGATCATGCACGAGCCAACCCGGGCAGTGGCCCAACTCGATCACCGGCCAGTCGCGGTCCGCCGCCGCCAGGCTCGGCAGGTTCTCGATCCATCGTCCCAGGTCGTAGCCGAGGTAACCGATCCACAGGCCGTCGAGTTGCAGCAGCGAGCGCAGGTCTTGGAACGGATCGTGGGTAAGTTGCTTATCGAGAATCGTTTCGCCCGCACCGTTGGTGCTTGGGCTAACGGCGTGCAACACACTGTGTCCATCGCGCGTGAAGCGGTAACTGCCCACCGGCTCGGCCATGATGCTGTAGCGCGACCAGCGCGGCTCGTACCGCCCTGAATGCAGCAAGAGCACGCGTCGATCCAGCGGCCATCGCGCCAGCGCCTCGAGCGGATCGAGCGTCCAGTCCAGGTTGCGACCCATGATGGGCATGTGCTCTCCCCCTCTCCCTTGGGGAGAGGGCGGGGGTGATGGGATCAACATATGGGTGACGGCTGGACAATCACGTTGATTGCCGGCTGGATGCTTCTGTGGCTGAACTTGACGCAAGCAATCCCGACCTCCCCTCACCCTAACCCTCTCCCCGGGGGAGAGGGGACCGGAGTCACTCATCCGTGACGCAGCCTTCGCTGGCGCTTTTTACCAGGCGGATGTATTTGGCCAGCGTGCCGCGGCGGGCCTTGTATGCGGGCATCGTCCACAGGCGGGCACGCTTGTCCAGCTCGTCCCGCGACAGCTTCACATCCATCGTGCGTGCCTCGGCGTCGATGGTCACCTCGTCGCCATCCTTCACCAGCGCGATTGGTCCGCCTTCCTGCGCCTCGGGCGTTACGTGGCCGATGATGAATCCGTGACTCCCGCCGCTGAAGCGCCCGTCAGTCACCATCGCCACGTCGTTGCCCAGTCCCGCGCCCATGATGGCGCTGGTGGGCGTGAGCATTTCGGGCATGCCCGGCCCGCCCTTGGGTCCTTCGTAGCGGATGAACACCACCGTGCCTTTACCGATCTCGCCGCGCTCCAGGCCGTGCAGCATGTCCTCTTCGCTGTCGTACACCTTGGCCTTGCCGCTGAATTGCAGGCCCTCCTTGCCGGTGATCTTGGCCACCGCGCCGCCTGGCGCCAGGTTGCCGTACAGAATCGTGATGTGACCCTTGGGCTTGATCGGGTTCTCCAGCGGGTGAATCACATCCTGGTTGCTGAGCAACTCGGGCACACTAGCGAGGTTCTGCGCCACGGTCTTGCCGGTCACCGTCACGCAGTCGCCCTTCAGGTAGCCTTCCGCCAGCAGGTACTTCATCACCGCGGGGATGCCGCCGACGTTGTGCACATCTTCCATCACGTACTTGCCGCTGGGCTTTAAGTCGGCGATGAAGGGCACGCGGTCGCTGGTTTTCTGAAAGTCGTCCAGGCTCAGTTCCACCCCGGCGGCACGCGCCATGGCGATCAGGTGCATCACCGCGTTGGTCGAGCCGCCCAGCGCCATCACGACGACCATGGCGTTCTCGAAGGCGGGGCGGGTCATGATGTCGCGCGGCTTCAAGTCCAGCTTCAGCAGATTAAGAATCGCTTCGCCGGCGCCGCGGCATTCGCTCTGCTTACCCTCATCTTCCGCCGGCATGGAGGACGAGTAGGGTAGGCTCATGCCCATGGCTTCGATGGCGCTGGCCATGGTGTTGGCGGTGTACATGCCGCCGCAGGCGCCCGCCCCGGGGCACGACGCGTGGATAATTTCTTCGCGTTGTTCCTCGGTGATGCGTCCGCTGATGAATTCGCCGTAGGCCTGGAACGCCGAGACCACGTCGCGGGGCTGCTGCTTGCCGTCGAACGTGGTGCAGCCGGGCTTGATCGTGCCGCCGTAGACCATGAGGGCGGGGCGGTTGAGCCGCGCCATGGCCAGGATGCAGCCGGGCATGTTCTTATCGCAGCCGGGCAGGGCGACCAGGGCGTCGTACCACTGAGCCGCCATGACGGTTTCGATGGAGTCGGCGATCAAGTCGCGTGATTGGAGGGAGTAGGACATGCCGTCGGTGCCCATGCTGATGCCGTCGGACACGCCGATGGTGTTGAAGCGCATGGGGACCAGGCCGGCGGCAGTCACGCCGTCGGCGACCACCGCCGACAGGTCATTCAGGTGCATGTTGCACGGATTGCCGGAGAACCAGTTGGCGACAATGCCGACCTGCGGCTTGTTCATATCGTCGGCGGTCATGCCGGTGGCATAGAGCATGGCCTGGGAAGCCCCCTGGCTCTTGGGCTGGGTGACCTTGGCGCTGTAACGGTTGAGCGGTTGGTCCATAGTGATGTTGCCTGGCCTGGGGTCCGGGGTCCGGGGTAGGGGGAAAGCGACGGATTCTAGCAGAATCGATCGCGCTTCAGCACAGGGTGCTGTCTTTCTCTCTTCGACGTGCGATAGCGTACTTCCGGTGATCGGCAACCGTGCTCAGCCGAGGCTGCCGCGGCGGCGAAGGATCGCCAGGCCCCCCAGGCTCAGCAGCGCCAGCGTACCCGGCTCGGGGAGCGGCACACCGGAATAGGGATGGCCCTTGACCACGTCCCAAGTCGTCGTCTGCACCAGCGTGACGAAGTCGGGGTTAAAGGGTGAGCCGTTGGCGTAAGGACTGGAAGGCAGGCCAACGGGGCTTTCCTTGTACAGGGTGGCCGCCACCACCGTGCCGACTACGAATCGTCCCATGTCGTTTAAGTGCACTCCGTCGGCATAGAGATCTTCAACCGCGTCGATGCCGTAGAGCGACAGCGAGGAACCCGGATCGCTGCGCAGGCGATTCTCCAACTCATACATCACGTCCCCGACGGGAATCAGCAGAATCGGCTTGTTGAGCAACGCCGACGGATGGTCGTCGCCGGGGAGCAGTTCAAGCGGCGTGTCATCGATGGTGCCGGGGTCCGTGGTCGCCAGCGGATCGGTGAGAATGCCAACCAGCTCCTGGAAGTAGTCGCGGTTTTCCGTGTCGTTGGGGCTATTATCGATCCCCGCGTATTGGGCGTCCCAAAGGGTACGGAAGTCGAAGGGCAGAAAGTCGCCGGCGCCGTCGGAGGTACGTCGCGGCCAGCGACTCATGAGGTAGACCTGCGCGTCGGCATTGGCGGGGTTTTGCGTGGCCAGGTTGATGAACGCCGAGGTATACGTGTAATCGGTGGAGGCCCGGTGGTCGTACGGCTGAAGGACGATCGCGTTCCAGGTGTAGTTGGGCAGGGCATCGGTATAACCCGGCTGTCCGCCGGAACCCGCCTGCTGATTCTCCGCATTTCCAACGAACGGGTTGTTCCAAGTGTACTCAAGAGGTGCCCCGGGGATGGTGTGTCGTCCCCAGATATGCTGGTGGCCGCGCGCCTCGATCATCTGCTCCAGCGCGGTATAGCCGATCGTGTCGGTCACGCTGTTGCCGATGAAATACGCCATCTCCGTTTGCGGCGCCGCCTGCGCCGCGGTAACGGCGAAGAATAGCGTCGAGGCTGTCACCGCCCACAGCCGCACACCCCAATGACAGGCGACACCGAATACCGGTTTGCTTCTCCGCCTCATGTTCCACTCGCTTACTGAATAAGTGAAAAACCCAGGAACTCGCTCGACCCGTACTCCAAAGTCCACGGGAAAATCGCGTTGCCCCTCACGGCCAGTCATGCCCACCGACAGAAACAAAGCGGCTGCCATTGTAACAAGGTGGCTTGGCTAATGACACCCCAAAGTCTCATTTTCCGTGCGGAAAATGCAAGGGCCGATAACCCATGCCCGACCCTCGATGGTGGGCGGACCTGCCGACGTGACCCGACTCGTTTGCCGCTGATCCGGGGATCGCTACATTGAGGGGCTAACCCCGAGGTGATCAACGTGAGCCAGCCGAACATCGTTTTCATTCTCATCGACGACCTGGGATGGCGCGACCTGTGCTGTTATGGCAGCGACTTCTATGAAACGCCCAATCTCGACCGCCTGGCCGCCCAGGGCATGCGCTTCACCGACGCTTACGCCTCCTGCCCGGTTAGCTCGCCGACCCGCGCCAGTCTGATGAGCGGCAAGTACCCGGCTCGCGTGGGCGTGACGCAGTACATCGGCGGCCATGCCGTGGGCAAGCTCCAGGATGTGCCTTACCACCACAACCTGCCCTTGAGTGAAATCAGTATCGCCACCGCCCTGCGCCGCGGCGCCCCCGGCGCGCCCGGAGCCCCCGGCTACCAGACCTGGCACGTGGGCAAGTGGCACCTGGGCGACCAGGCCACGCCCCGGCACCACGGCTTTGATGTCAACCTCGGCGGCTGCGGTTGGGGCCATCCGCGCCACGGATACTTCAGCCCCTATCAATGCCCGACGCTGAGCGACGGTCCGCCGGGCGAGTACCTGACCGATCGCCTCACCGATGAAGCGATCAAGCTGATCCAAGAGCGCGATCAGGCTCGGCCGTTCTTTCTGAACTTCTGGCACTACGCGGTCCATACGCCGATTCAATCGCCGCCCGACCTGGTGCGCAAGTACGAGGAGAAGACCCGGCGTCTGGGGTTGGATCAACAACAGGCGATCGTCGAAGGCGAGTATTTCCCGTGCCAGCACAAACGGACCAAGCGCATCGAGCGGCGCATCATCCAGTCGGATGCGAAGTATGCCGCGATGATGGAGAACCTGGACATGAACATCGGCCGGCTACTGGATGCCCTGGATCAGGCGGGGCTGGCCGATGACACGCTGGTGGTGTTCAAGAGCGACAACGGCGGGCTGTCCTCGGCTGAGGGGTCGCCGACGTGCAATTTGCCGCTGGCGGAGGGCAAGGGCTGGATGTATGAAGGCGGCACGCGCGTGTGCCAGATGGCACGCTGGCCCGGGCGCATCAAGGCCGGCGCGATTTGCACGACACCGACGACCAGCACCGACTGGTATCCGACATTGTTGGAGGCTGCGGGGCTGCCGATGATGCCGCAACAGCATGTCGATGGCGTGAGCCTGATGCCGCTGCTGGAAGGCCACGAGTTGGAGCGCGGGGCGATCTACTGGCACTACCCGCACTATGGCAACCAGGGCGGCACGCCCGGCGCCAGTGTGCGCGACGGCGACTGGAAGCTCATCGAGTTCTTCGAGGACGGCCACCTGGAGCTCTACAACCTGCGCGAGGATGAAGAAGAAAAGCACAACCGCGCGGCGACCGAGCCCGAGTTGACGCGCCGATTGCTGGAGCAGTTGCATCGCTGGCGGCGCGAGGTCGAAGCCCTGATCCCCAAGCCGAATCCGAATTACGTGCCGCCGCCGCCGTTGCCGGCCGAGGTCGATGCGGCGCATGTGTGAATCCCGCCTCGAACCTGGAACACGAAGACACGAACAAGAGAAGGAGGTAATAGGGATAGACACGGATGAACGCGGATGGGAAATGGCAGAAGAGGGAACAGTGATGGACATGAGGGACATGATGCATTGTCAGAATCAAGACTCAGCTTGCATCATGTTCCGTCTTCTTCTCCATCCGTGTTCATCCGTGTTCAACCCTGTTACCTCTTCTTCTTCCTTCGTGTCTTCGTGCCTTCGTGTTCCAACGGTTTTTATCTGCCGGCGAAAGTCTCTATACTTACCGGTGTTTTGAGTCTCCCTCAACCCGAAGGATTTTTTGATGAAAGCTCCCGTTCGTGTTGCCGTGACCGGTGCCGCCGGCCAGATTGGCTACGCCCTGTTGTTCCGTATCGCCGCCGGCGAGATGCTGGGCCAGGACCAGCCGATCATTCTCCAGTTGATCGAAGTGCCCGCGGAGAAGCCGATGAAGGCGCTCGAAGGCGTGGCCATGGAGTTGGAGGATTGCGCGTTTCCGCTGCTTAAGTCGATGGTGCTGACCAGCGATCCGAGCGTGGGCTTCAAGGATGCCAGCTGGTGTTTGCTGGTGGGCGCCAAGCCGCGCGGCCCGGGCATGGAGCGGGCGGACCTGCTCAAGGATAACGGCAAGATTTTCATCGAGCAGGGCAAGGTGATCGACCGCGTGGCGGCGGACAACGCGCGGGTGGCGGTGGTGGGTAACCCCGCCAACACCAACTGCATGATCGCCGCCAGCCAGGCCAAGCGTCTGCCGGCGGATCGCTTCACGGCCATGGTCCGATTGGACCAGAACCGCGCCGCGGCACAACTGGCCAAGAAGGCCGGCGCCGACGTCAAGGATGTCAAGGACATTTTCATCTACGGTAACCACTCGCCCACGATGTTCCCCGCCTTCGCCCACGCCAGCATCGGGGGCAAGAAGGTCATGGACGTGATCGGTCATCACGCATGGCTCCAGGGTGAGTTCTGCGAGACGGTGGGCAAGCGCGGCGCCGCCATCATTGCCGCACGCGGGCTGTCCTCGGCGGCGTCGGCGGCTAACGCCCTGATCGACCACGTGCACGACTTGGCCACGCCCGGCACGATTCACTCGGTCGCGATCAAGAGCAACGGGGCCTACGGCTTTGACCCCAACGTCTGGGCCGGCATGCCGGTCAAAACCACGACGGCCGGCAGCTACGAGGCCATCACCGGCTACAGCATGGACGAATTCGCCAAGGGCAAGCTGGCGGCGACGAATAAGGAACTGGTGGACGAGCGCGCCATGGTGCTGCCGATGTTAGTGTAGTGAGTCATAGTTAATGCAATTAAAGTGCGTGTGTCGCGTTCTACTCC
>JBBDMX010000002.1:0-8681 GCA_040878035.1 Phycisphaeraceae bacterium
CGAGAACATGAGCTACTTCATCGGCGACGACGGCAAGGAGTACGACATCTTCGGCAAGGGCGGCGCGCAGGTGATGGCCCAGGAAATGGACGTGCCGTTCCTGGGGGCGGTCCCCATCAACATGCGTCTGCGCACCAACAGCGACCAGGGCAACCCCACGGGCAATTTCGAGGACGACCAGCAACTGGGCCGTGAACTCGAAGCGGTGGTGAAGAACCTGGCCGGCCAAATCAGCGTCCGCGACATGCAGGGGGCGCTCCAGCAGCCGACGATTAGCGTGAGCTAGCGCCTACCCCCTCTCCCATGGGGAGACCCCCGGAAGGGCTGGGGTGAGGGGACCTGCGGATGACCATGGCCTGTGCGCTACGGGACGCCGGACGACAGCGTCCCTATGCAATGCTCCATCTTGCCGACTTGCGCCTATTTCTACGCTTGACAACTGCCGGGGCCGCATCGTACCCTGCCGGGCAACATCAACTCCCGGGCGTTCCGGGGGTGCGGGGTTCCGGGGGTTTCGGGACACATCCAACAATGCCGGGACGTCTTGGAAAACTAACTACCGTCCCTTTTGATGGTCCTTCATGCCCACGGTGACGTGGTTCAACGACACCACCCACGGCCAGCAGGCGCGATAAATCCGCCTAATCAGTAGTGGCCCGTTTTCCGCTCCGGTCACTTTAACACATCCATTATCTTCTCGGATGCCTATCTCATTTATGCTGGGTTTGCATTGCCAACGGAGCAGAACTGTTATTTCTCCACAACTGTGAGTTTTACACCATCAACAGTTCCGTAATCATATGAAGACAATTGGTCTTTCAAGAATTAGCGTCACATGCCTAGTCCTAGAGCTAGTGACTATGTTAGTATGTCCTGGTGGTCACGCGCTCCGCTACGCGCTTGACGAGCGCAAGAGTCATAATTATGTGCCTTTGTTGATTATGTGTGTTGTGTGGTTTTCGCTGTACTGTGTGGGTTCAATCTCAGGGTATTGCGCGATGCGAAATGCCAAGTCATGGCTGGGGCGGATTGGATGCGGATTGCTCGCCTTATTGCAGACTGCTGGGGCGGTCTTGCTGGCGCTGGTCATCATCTTGGACTGAACGTGCCGTGTAAAAACGGTGTCTCAAGAGAATGGGTCGGTGATAGCGGAGCGGCCGGCGACGAAACCGGCACGTGTCGGTACTCGGCGGAGGCGGACAGGAGCATAGATGGCCGGCGAAAGTGCCGGCAGTGATCGATGGGCTGGAAACGGGCGCGGCGCCGCAGCCGCGGGATCGGATCACGCGGAGATTCATGGTGCTGGAGAGGGCAAAGAGGTCGGGAGTTCATATAGGCCCCCCCCGACGCGTAATTTGGCCCCGGTGGCGGCTTCTGGCGGGCGGCAGTGATACCGGGGCGGGCGGAGGGCGAAGCAGGGCGAAGCGCCCCGTGCAGAGTGCAGGGTGGAGAGAGGCGAAGCGCCCAGTGCAGGGTGCAAGGTGGAGAGTGGAGAGTGACGGAGAGAGCCGAATCCGTGTGCATCCGTATTCATCCGTGGTTACTCCTTGCTCATCCTCCGCGATCTCGGCGACCTCTGCGGTGAATCCTGCTGCCACGCTTTCGGGTTGCGTTGCATACCAATCGTCCCTCTTGACGCACGCGTTTTCGCTATGCTGGCACGCCCACCTTTTGGAGTCTAGACCTCATGCGGATTTTGTATCTCGACCTCGATGCCCTGACCCCATCGCACTTGAGCTGCTACGGCTACCACCGCCAGACCTCGCCGACGATGGACGCGCTGGCGGCGCAGGGCCTGCGCTGCACCAACATGTACACCTCCGATGCGCCCTGCCTGCCTTCACGTACGGCCTTCTACTCGGGCCGATTCGGCATCCAGACCGGCGTGGTGGGCCACGGCGGCACGGCGGCGCAGCCCAAAATCGAAGGCCCCAACCGTGGCTTTCGCGACCAGTTCGTCGAGCAGGGCCTGGCCCATCAGCTCCAGAACCTGGGCTTTCACACCGCCATGATCAGCCCCTTTGGCCAGCGGCACGGGGCCCATCAGTTCTACGCCGGCTTCCACGAAATACACAACACGGGCAAGAACGGCATGGAGTCGGCCGAGGAAGTGATGCCCACCGTTAATCGCTGGCTCGACGCCAACGCCAGTGACGATAACTGGTACCTGCACGTCAACTTCTGGGACATCCATACGCCGTACCGCGTGCCTGCGTCCTACGGCGACCCGTTCAAGGACCAGCCGCTGCCTGCCTGGCTGGATAATGACGAATTGATCAAGCGGCACAATGCCAAGGCCGGCCCGCATTCGTCCATGGAAATCAACATGTACGACGACAAGGAAAATCCCAAGCTGCCGCGGCACCCCGGGAAGATCACCGAACGGGCGTCGATGAGGCGAATGATCGACGGCTACGACACCGCCATCCGCTTCGTGGACGACCAGATCAAGATCATTCTCGACAAACTCGCCGCCGCGGGCGTACTGGAGGACACGGCCATCATCATCTCGGCGGACCACGGCGAAAACATGGGCGAGCTGGGCATTTACGGTGAGCACGCCACCGCCGACCAGGGCACGTGCAATATTCCGATGATCATCAAGTGGCCCGGCGGCGCCAAGGGCAAGGTCGATGCCGGCCTGCACTACAACGTGGACTGGGCGCCGACGCTGATGACCCTGCTGGGCGGCAAGAAGAGCGGACTCTGGGACGGGCAGAGCTATGCCGACCAGATCAAGGCGGGCGCCGATGGGCAGGGCGGGCGCAGCGAGCTAGTCGTGAGCCAGTGCTGTCACGTGTGCCAGCGTTCGGTGCGTTTCGATAACTGGCTCTATGTGCGCACGTACCACGATGGCTTCCACCTGTTCCCCAGGGAAATGCTCTTTGACCTGGCGCGCGATCCGCACGAGCAGCACGACGTGGCGGCGGAGCATGCGGACGTTTGCCGGGAGGCGGTGTGGCGGCTGACGGACTGGCACGACCGGCAGATGGAGAAGATGCCACAGGACAAGGTCGATCCGCTATGGACGGTGATCCGCGAAGGCGGGCCGATGCACGCGCATCACGATCCGGCGCGCAGCCCGTTGCCCAAGTATCTCACCAGGCTGGAGGAAACCGGCCGGGCCGACCGTGCCGAGGCGCTGCGGACGAAATACGCGGCGTATCTGAGTTGATATCGCGCCAAGCCGGACCTGATTCCGCCAAGGTCCGGAAGCGTGGCGGCGCAAAGCCTCTGCCTCGGCTTGAGCGTTTACGGCGTGCGCGGCGGGGGATCGGCGGGAACCGGGGGTGGCGTCGCCGTTGAGGGTTTGCCAATCGTGCGGGATTGAGAGGAATACGCCCCGTCCTGATTGCCGGTGTGGCTGACGTCGGGGATGTCAGGAGGAAGTTGCCGGGGGGAGAACATGCCGCTGCGGCGCACGATTCTCCGTTCGCAGGCCGACAGCGTCAGCGACGAGAGAAGCAAGACCACGAGGATGCCGATGCCCACGATGCGTTTCATATTGATACTCTGCGCCTTCTAAGAGGCGACGATGTTGACCAGCCGGCCCGGCACGACGATGACCTTGCGAATTGTCGAGCCTTCCACGGCGGCGGTGACCTTGGCGTCGGCACGGGCCGCAGCCTCGACGGCGGCGACATCGGCGTCGCGGGCCACCGTGATCCGCGCCTTGAGCTTCCCGTTGATCTGCACGGGATACTCAATGGAAGCGCCCAGTAGCAAGGCCGGGTCGTAGGCCGGCCAGGCGTGGTATGCCAGGCTCTGGCCGTGACCGAGCAAGCGCCACAGTTCCTCGGCGATGTGCGGCGCCATGGGCGAGAGCAGCAGCACCATCGTCTCGACAACCGCGCGCGGCACGCCCCCGGAAGCCCCGCCGGAAGCTGCCCCGGAAGCTGCCCCGGAAGTCCCGCCGGAAGTTGCCCCGGAAGCTGCCGCGCCCGCCGCCTGATCGCTGCTGTGTTGCTTGACCAGTTCGTTGTTCAGCTCGATCAAGGCCGCGATGCCCACGTTGAACGACAGCGTCTCCATCGCATCGGTGACGCGCTTGATCGTGTTATGCAGCAAGCGGCGCAGCTCGGGCGACGGTTCGCCCTCGCCGACACGGAGTTGGCCCGTCTCGTCGTTGACCAGCAGTCGCCAGAAACGCTGGAGGAAACGATGCACACCGGTGATGTCGCGCGTGGCCCAAGGCTTGCTCTGGTCCAGGGGCCCCATGTACATCTCATAGAGCCGCAGTGTGTCGGCGCCGTACTTGCCGCACACCTCGTCGGGCGCTATCGCGTTCTTCAAGCCCTTGCCCATCTTGCCGTATTCTTCCGTGACCGGCTGGCCCTGGTAGAAGAACTGCTGGCCCTTTTGACCCTGCACTACACTTGCGGGCTGGCCCTGGGCGTTGACGACTTCGGCAGCAGGCACGGCGATACCCCGCAGATCCCGATAGCAGTAGGCCTGGATATACCCCTGGTTGTACAACCGGCCAAACGGCTCGGGCGTGCTGACGTAGCCCAGGTCAAAGAGCACCTTGTGCCAGAAACGGGCGTAGAGCAGGTGCAGCACAGCATGCTCGACGCCGCCGACGTAGAGATCGACGCCGCCGAAGTGGATCTCGGATTTCGGATTGCGGATTTCGGATTTGGCAGCGATCGCCCCTCGCTCTTCCGCGTCTGCTTGGCCCTTGGCCGGTGGGCCTTGGCCCTTGCTACTCACCATCCAATACCGCTCCGCCTCCTCGCTGACGAAGCGCTGCTCGTTCTTCGGGTCGAGGAAGCGCAGGTAATACCAGCACGAGCCGGCCCATTGCGGCATGGTGTTGAACTCGCGCGTCCAGGTCTGGCCGTCCTTGACCACCTGCCGCCAGGCCAGGGGCGCACGCGAAAGCGGCGGCTGCGGCGGCGCCTGCGGGTCCTCGCTGGCGGCGGGGCGGAAGTCGTCCATCTCCGGCAACAGCACGGGCAACTCGCTGTCCTCCACGCCGATGATCCGCCCGTCCTGGCCATGAAGAATCGGGAACGGCTCGCCCCAGTAGCGCTGGCGAGAGAACAGCCAGTCACGCAGCTTGTACTGCACCGCAGCCCGACCACGACCCGTCTGCTCCAGCCATTGACTAATCAGCGGCTTGGCCCCGGCCGTGGGCAAATCGTCCAGCGACAGGTCGTCGTTGGCGGAGTTGACCGCCACGCCTTCGTCGGCGAACGCCTTGGCAAAATCCTCGGGATGCTCGGAGTACCACACGGCCAGGCTTTGTCCCGATTCGTCAGATCGCTCGGGCGGTTGGTGGGCCTTGAGCCACGCTTCATCCGGCATCACCACCGCGCGGATGGGCAAGCGGAAGTGCCTGGCGAACGCAAAGTCACGCTCATCATGCCCCGGCACCGCCATGATCGCCCCCGTGCCGTAGCCCGTCAGCACGTAGTCGGCGATCCAGATGGGGATCTTCTGGTTGTTGACCGGGTTGATCGCATGGGCGCCGGTGAACACGCCGGTCTTGGCGCCAGCGCCGGCCTCGGCGATACGGTCCATGTCGCTCTTGCCGGCCGCCTGTCGGCGATACTCATTCACCGCGTGGTACTGCTCGCTGGTCGAGAGCGCATCCACCAGCGGATGCTCGGGCGCCAGCACCATGTAGGTGGCGCCAAAGAGCGTGTCAGGCCGGGTGGTGAACACGCTGATCACGTCGTCAGAGCCGGACGACGAGCCATACGCCAGCGGGAAGTGGACGTACGCGCCGTCGCTGCGGCCGATCCAGTTGCGCTGCATCTGCTTGATGGGCTCAGGCCAGGCCAGCGGCGCCAGGTCGTCGATGAGCCGATCCGCCAGGGCGGTGATGCGCAGCATCCACTGCCGCAGGGGCCGCTTGTACACGGGGTAGTTGCCGCGGTCGCTGCGTCCTTCGTTGGTCACTTCCTCGTTGGCCAAAACGGTGCCAAGCTGCGGGCACCAGTTGACCGGCACCTCGTCGATGTACGCCAGGCGTTGCGCATCGATGAAGGCACGCTGCTCGTCGGGATTGAGCTCGTGGAACTTGCGCGTGCCCACGGGCAGGCCGATGACGGCGTCGAGGCTTTCGGGTTGCGGAGGCCAGACCGCCTCACTCTCGATGCCCACCAGCAGTTGCCCCGACGACAACACGGCGAACAGCTCTTCAATCGGCCGGACGCGCCGCTGCGTCGGGTCGTACCACGAGTTGAACAGGCGCAGGAAGATCCACTGCGTCCACTTGTAATAATCCGTATCGGTGGTGGCGATGCGGCGATCCCAGTCGTACGACAGCCCAAGCTGCTTGAGCTGGCGCGTCATGTTGGCGATGTTCTGCTCGGTCGTCTGCCGGGGATGCACACCCTGCTCGACGGCGAACTGCTCGGCCGGCAAGCCGAAAGCGTCGTACCCCATCGGGTGCAACACGTTGAACCCCTTCATCCGCTTGTAGCGCGCGACGATGTCCGTGGCGATGTACCCCAGCGGATGCCCCACGTGCAGCCCCACGCCCGAAGGATAGGGGAACATGTCCAGCACGTAATACTTGGGCTTGGCGGGATCGAAGCCGGCCTCGCCGGGGTTGAGCGCGCCGAAGGTGCGCTGCTCGTCCCAGTACTGCTGCCAGCGCGGTTCAATAGAAGCAAAGTCGTACTTCATGATGGCATGAGTGTAGCGACTTGCGGCCCCCTCTCCCCCGGGGAGAGGGTTGGGGTGAGGGGGTAAATGGATGAATAGGGCGCACACCTCCGCGGTGAATCTTTTCTCCTACTCCCGAATCTCCGCCTCGACCAACCTGGCCAGCAGCGTCAGCGACTCCTGCCAGCCCAGGTAGCACGCCTCGACGGGAATGACATCGGGCACGCCCTCCTGCACGATGCTCACATCCGTCCCCACCGAGACCTTCTTCAACGTCACCGTGACCGTCATCTCTCCCGGCAGGTTCGGATCGTCGAACTTGTCCGTATGCCGGATGCGCTGGTTCGGCACGAGTTCGAGATATTCGCCGCCAAAGGAATGGCTCTGGCCATTGGTGAAGTTGGTGAACGACATCTTGTACGTGCCGCCGACCTTGGCGTCGAGGTGATGCACCTTGCCAGTGAAGCCATCCGGCGGCAGCCACTTGGCCATCGCCTCGGGGTCGAGGAACGCCCGGTAGACTCGCTCGGGTGTGCTGCGCAAGACACGATGAAGCTTGATGGTGTTGGGCATCTCGTGTCCTTCTACTGTGATCGTCCGTCAGGAATCAGCCTAGAACATCCTTACCAAGACCAATGCTGCTACCAGTGCAACTGCAATCACGGCACGAATTCCGAGCCACGCAACAGTTCTGCGTGTCCATGCGAAACGCGAATGGACCTCGGCCTCCGCATGATACTCATGGCCTTGGTCATCCACAGCCTGGTAAACCCACTTGGTGCGTCCCGACCAAGGACGAGTCGCGCCGTGCCAGTTGACCGTGCAGACCGCGACGCCGCCTGGTGGAATGGCGCCACTGGCCGGCCGACCGTTGCCATCGCCATACCATTGCCGGAAGTCGTCGGCATTGAGTTCGCGCCGCTTCACGTTGTTGGACACCCAAACGCCGTCATACAAAGAGTAACCCTCAAAGGCCACCACAGTGAGCGGCCTGTCCGTGTTGTTCCTGACTTCCGTCCTGTAGTACCACATGAACGGAAATGGGTTCTGGCGAAGAATTCGCTTTGGTGGCGCCCGCATGGATTGGGCTGGTGAATGACTTCCAGGTCGGATTTCAATGGGTCGGCCTGATTGGGAGGTTCATATATGGCCTGAAGGCGGCTATTCTAACGGGCGCAGGTGAATACGCACTTGGTCGGCTTGTTCGCGTCCGAATACTGGCCGACCTGGGCCAGGAGAGCCTCCGTCCCGCACTGACGCCGGCTCGATATCAAATTCCGTATCCTCCGCCCCAATCACAATCCTCCCATTATCGAAGTCGGCGATTGGCAGCACGACGATTCCAGCAGCATCCGTATTTCCCGCAGCAGCACTGGGAGCGTTTAGAACCAAGGCGTACAGGTAACGCACAGAAACGTGAGCGTGTGAGACAGGTTCACTGCTTTTGGAGTCATTGACTTGTATCTCAACTGGCCGCGTCGAATAAAACGCAATACATCCCGTAAGCCCCGGAAGCACCACACATGACACGATCGTCAAGTAGAGTAGGGATCGCATTGACCACCTAACAGTAAATGTGCCTACAGAACTCAGGATAGCCCCGTCGGGGCCGTAATGCAAGACAAAATGGCCGCTGGCGATGTGCCGGCGGCAGCGAATGCGCCAGCGTATATCTCCGGGAGTTCATAATGATCTGTAGTTCGCGGGGAAGCTCGTCAGGCCAGTCATGGTCACCGCTGGTCCGCACTGGCAACAACGTCCTGCTGCGCGCCTGCCGGGGCGGACTTTCGCCCGCGTTTCGTCAGCGGAATGAGCATCGGCACGCGCCGGCGGTAGTCCGTGTAGCTCTGTAAAAAGAAAAGGTGTCAGGTTGATTCATCCAGTGTTGGACGGCCTGCTACCGCCAACGCCTGCGGCGTCAAGATAAATCAATCCTGACACCTGTTCCGCGCCCCTGACACCTTGTCCGCGCCATATATGGGTTATCCCGCCGTGACTTGGGCAGGTCGGCGTGTTTGCTCCGCCATCGCCTTCAATGCAAGGCCGCGGGAAATCAGGAACCGTCG
>JBBDMX010000003.1:0-43439 GCA_040878035.1 Phycisphaeraceae bacterium
GGCGAAAAGTTGGTGCAGAGTCGCAATAACTCGTGGCAGAGTCGCAATAACCCGGATCCTCGGGCCCATAACGCAGCCCGGCGGGGTGATGCGCGAGCGTTGCGCTGCGCCCCGGGGCGCGGCTGGAGGTCGGGGCTGGGGCGCTTGGCGGAGTTGGGATATTTCTGAGGGTTGTAGTGAAGTTGCCGGTTGTAGCGATCGATAGGGGATCGAGACAGAAGACCTTCCAGTGTTAATACCCGGGGCGGGTTTCGGGGAACCGGTGATCCGGTGGTGATCCGGGGGTGATCCGGGGGGGCCGGGGTGGTCCCGGGGGGAAGGGCCTTGAAGCGGCCCTGCCAGAGCCTGACTCCTATTCAGTATGCCGGCTCGGCGACCGCTTCCAGCACGTGGTCGACCACATGCCTGGCGGTGATGTTATCGCCGGTGGCGGCGTAGTTGACCACCACGCGGTGGCGCAGGACGGCCATGGCGGTGCGGCGGACGTGCTGGCAGTTGGGGGTGGGTTGGCCCTCCAGCGCCGCAAGGGCCTTGGCGCCGGCGATGAGGTATTGACCGGCACGCGGGCCGGCGCCCCATTCGACATATTGCTTGATGTAGTCCGAGGCTTCGTCGTCGTGCGGGCGCGTGGCTCGTGCTAACGCGACGGCGTAGCCTGCGACGTGACGGCTCACCGGCATGCGCCAGATCAGGTCGGCACAGCGCACCACCTCCTGATGCGTAAACACCTGCTCCACCTTCGCGGCGGCGATGCGCGGCGTCTCGGCCACGATTGTCACTTCCTCCTCAAGCGTCGGGTAGTCCATCCACAGGCTGAACATGAAGCGGTCGAGCTGGGCCTCGGGCAGCGGGTAGGTGCCTTCCTGCTCGATGGGGTTCTGCGTGGCGACGACGACGAAGGGCAGTTCCAGCGGCAGGGTTCGGCCGGCGACGGTGACCTGGCGTTCGGCCATGGCTTCGAGCAGGGCGGCCTGCGTCTTGGGCGGGGTGCGATTGATCTCGTCGGCGAGGATGAGCTGGGCGAACACCGGGCCGGGCATGAAGCGCAGGGTACGCTGGCCGGTGGCGGCGTCCTCCTGGATCAACTCGGTGCCCAGGATGTCGCTGGGCATCATGTCGGGCGTGAACTGGATGCGGTGGAAGGAAAGGTCCACCGCCTGCGCCAGAGTGCGGACCAGGAGGGTCTTGGCCAGGCCCGGAACACCGACGATCAACACGTGGCCCTGGCAGAAGAGGGCGACGAGCAGTTGCTCGACAATGTCGTCCTGGCCGACGATGACCTGGCGGATCTGGTCGCGCAGGGCATCGCAGCGTGCACGGATGGCGTCGAAGGCCGCCAGGTCGGCGGGGCCGGCCGGGGCTTGCGGGGCGTTGGGGGGGGCGTCCGGAATGTTGGGGGGGGTGGTCATGGGTTGGTTTTCAGTGTATCCGATGCAAGACACGCCGGGGAAAGCCCAGCCGCTCCGGCGGCTGGGTATCTCACCCGCCGGAGTGGGTGGGCTTTCGCAGGTGAACCTTGGCGAGTTGCGTCAGGCTTTGGAACCAGACGCTTTGCGTTAGGCATTATGCCGATACAATGGTGATGATGCGATTCTTGCTGTCCATGATGCTGATCGTCCTGTCCCCCGTGATGGCGTTGGCCGCGCCGCCGGCGCAGTGGCAGCGGGGCGTGCCGGTGGACCAGGCGGTGGCGGACTTGGATCCCCTGGCGGTGGGGATGCGGCAGATGCAGGCGGGCCTGCGCGACGATGGCGAACAGTCGTCGCTATTCCGCGTGGAGTTGCCCGCCGGCGATCGGCCGGCGAGCGTTCGCCCCGAGGCAACGAGCAATGCCGTGTATTACCGCATCGGCCCGGGCTTTCGCGCTCGAGTCGAGCGAGTGGACTACCTGGTGCCTGTGGATCGGAAAAAGAAGAAGTACATGCTGGACATCGCACCTAAGCAGGATGGCGAGTTCATCGAGGTGTCGCCGATGGACACGGTGTACGATTTGCGCCCGGTGCCGCCGGGCGCGACAGTGGCGCCGGAGCCCCAGATCAGTGGGCCTGACTACCGCATTGATGGTCGGGTCGGCGCGAAGATCGACGGCCGGGTGGATGGCCAGCGGTGAGGGTTTGCGATGACCCATGGTTTAGCCGCTTGCGGCTTCGCGCAGGCTGCCAATGAACCTGGGACGCCCGTACTGCTTCAGCCCGGCGCGAAGCCGCAAGCGGCTGCTACGGCGCCGCCAGTAGCGCGTTATCCAGCAAGCGCACCTTGCCGGCGTGACCTGCGACCAGGGCGATGACGCCGCCGGTGAGGCGCGGGGAGATCGCATCGAGTTTCGCCACGTTGGCCGGGTGCCGCACGGCCGCGTAATCGACCTTCATGTGATGCGCCGTCATGACTTGCGCCATGGCTTGTTCGACCCGATGGGGGTCGGCTTCACCCGCCTGCTCCACCATCATGCGTGCCTCATCCAGCGCCTTGCTCAGCCCCAGCGCCAGCTTGCGGTCGTGATCCTGGAGATAGACGTTTCGGCTGCTCATCGCCAAGCCGTCGCCTTCGCGCACGGTCGGGCAGCCGACGATGCGCAGCGGCATGGCCAGGTCCGCCACCATCGCCTGGATCACCACCAGTTGCTGGTAGTCCTTGCGGCCAAAGCAGGCGACATCCGGCTGAGTCATGTTGAACAGTTTGGCGCACACGCGGCAGACGCCGCGGAAATGGCCGGGGCGATGTGCGCCTTCCAGATCGCCGGCGACGGCGGGCACCTCGATAGCGCATTCGGGGCGGCCCGGCGGGTACATCTCCTCCACGCTGGGAGCAAAGACGCCCGCGGCGCCCGCTTGCTCGCACAGCGTCAGGTCGCGCTCGATCGGCCGGGGATAGCGTGTGTAATCTTCGTTTGGCCCGAACTGCGTCGGATTGACGAAGATGCTCACGATCACGTGTTCCGCCAGGCGTCGCCCGGCTTCAATGAGCGAAACGTGACCGGCGTGTAACGCGCCCATGGTCGGCACCAGGGCGACCGGGCCCAGCAGCTCGCGCCGGCGGGCGCGGAGTTCGTCAACGGTTTTGCTGATCCACATGCCTTACAGAATAGCTGAGTGGAGAGTGGAGAGTGGAGAGTGGGGAGTGGAGGGTGGAGAGTGGAAGGTGGAGAGTGGAAGGTGGAGAGTGGGGGGGGAGAGTGGGGAGTTGAGGGTGAACAGCACTCGCCTTCCACTCTCCACCCTTCACTTTCTTCCTCATCCATGCGGGAACTTGATCGGCTGGCCCGCGATGCGCTGGTACATGCCCAGCGTGCGCGTCACCTGGTCGGAGACCTGGCGGTTCTCGCGCACCCATTGCCGGGCGGCGTGACCCAGCACGCGGGCGCGACGCTGCTCCTGCATCACCCGGTGAATCAGCGCCACCCAGACCTTGGGCTGCGCCTGCTCGACCGTCCAGCAGGTCATCTCATCCACCAGGCAGTCCAGCCACGGATCCTGCCGCGCCAGCACGGGCATGCCCCGTGCCATGGCCTGAATCAGCAGGCTGCGCGTGCGCCCCAGTGGCTGCGGATGAATCAACACGTCGGCCCAGAGCAACAGCTCGCGATGCCCCAGCCGGCGCGGCACCAGGCTCATGTTCGCCAGCAGGCCAAACCGCCGCGCCGCCTGCCACAACCCGTGCTGATCGCTGAACTGGCTGTCAAAGAAAAGCTGCACTTGGGCGTTCTCGCTGACGATCTGCTGGAGCGCCTCCAGGAGGGCCTGGTAGTCGTCGTCGATGGCGCCGCTGCCGGCGACAACGATGCAGGTGGTCTGGTCCTGGCCTTCGGGGCTTCGGGGGCTTCCAGGGCCTCCGGGGCTTCCAGGGTCGGCGGACTTGGGAAGATCGGACATGGGCGGCACGTGAATGCCCGGGGGCACGTAGCGCACCAGGCCGGTGGGACCCAGGCGGTCCGCCAGCGCCTTGGCCAGCGGTTCGCTGCCCGCGGCGAACATGACCCGTGTATGATCGATGCGTTCTTCCAGGCGGTCGAGCAGCGCCAGGTCCAGCGCCGAATACGCCGAGAGGATGACCGGCGCTTCGAGGCGTTCGCCCAGCCGCAGGGCCCCATCCCACAGCCGGCCGTCCAGCGCGTGGATCAGGTCCACCCCCCGCCGCGCCAGGTCGGCGGCGGTGTTGACCAAGTGATGGCGGCGCATCAGCGGCCAGCGGCTGTCACGCCACACGATGCTCTGCACCAGCCCCTCTTCGGACGACTCCGGCAGGCGATCCGGCACCACCAGAGCCACCTGCACCTGCTCATCCAGCAGCCCCACGACCAGGTGCTGGAACATTGCCAGCTCCTCGTCCAGCCAGGCCGTGTTGGTCAGCAGGGCCACATGCATGATGTAAGTGTAACGCGAGGATGGAGTCCCGCATGTCCCAGCCTCGCATGCCCATGCGGAGCTTGGAGGCGATTGTCGCACCTTCGGTGCTCTGTGGCTCGCGGCGTCGCCGCTTCGGCCAGACGTTCCCCCGTTCCTTGTTCTTCGTTCTTCGTTCCGCTCAATACCACTTGCGTAACTGCTCGAACGTGACGCCTCCCAGGGATGGGATGACCCGGCCGGCGCGGTGCAGTGCCGCGGCGGTGCCGGTGGTCGTGATGCCCAGGGTCATCAGGCCGGCGGCGCGGGCTGACTCGATGCCCGCGGGGGTGTCTTCGATCGCCAGACAGTTGGCCGGCGCCAGATGGAGTTGCGGGTGCAATTCCGCCATTCGCGCCGCTGCCAGCGCATAGGTCTGCGGATCAGGCTTGGAGCGCTGGACCTGGTCGGCGGTGATGATCGGCGCGAACGTCGCGGCAAAGTCCAGGCTGCGCAGGATCAGGTCGATGTCGCGCCGCGTGGCGCCGGAGGCGATGGCGACGGGAACTTGCCGGGCCACCCGTTCGACGAACTGCTGCGTGCCGGGAAAGGTTTGGACACCCTCGCGCACCACGGCCTCGAAGGCGTCGCCTTTCTGCGCCACCAGCCGGGCGATATGCTCGCCATTATGTGCCTCGTCGAATCGGCCCGCCTCTTCAAGCATGGCGCCAAAGGCGTCGCGGTCGTCGTAGCCGATGTAACGCTCGACGTATTGCGGGTACGTGAAGGTCCTGCCGAAGTCGCACGCCACGCGTAGGAACGCCTGGTAGTGCAACGGCTCGGAGTCGCAGAGCACGCCGTCGAAATCGAAAATGATGGCCTTGAGCATGGGCGGGATTGTAACGGCCCCCTCTCCCCTCCGGGGCGGGGAGAGGGCTGGGGTGAGGGGATCTGGGGATAAGCGTGGCGTGGAAAACTGCAATCGCATTCGGAGGTTGCAGTGCCAGACATGACGCGCTACTCCCTGGCTCCTCTCACCCGGCCTCGCCGAGCCTCAGCCACCCTCTCCCCGGGGGAGAGGGGAAGGTAGAATCCTGCGATGGACGCATCGCCGCTGCCGGCCTATGACACCGCTTTGGCCACCTTGCTGGCACGGGTCGAGCGCATCGGCGTGCAGAGCGTGCACCTGGAGGAGGCACGGGGCCGCGTGCTGCGGCAGGCGGTGCTGGCGGACCGCGATCAGCCGCCGTTTCATCGTGCGGCCATGGATGGCTTTGCGGTGCGGGTCGGCCAGATTGCGCGGGGCAAGGCCTATCGCGTCGCCGGTGATCTGCCCGCCGGGGCGCCGTCCCAGCCGGCGCCGCCGGATCATGCGGTCATGCGCATCGCCACCGGTGCCCCGGTTCCGCCCTGGGCCGATGCCGTGGTGCCCGTCGAGCAAGCGCAGATTTTCGTGGACGAGGAAGCGGATCACGTGCGGTTCGACCTGGACGCGGCCGCGCCGGGCATGAACGTGCACCGCCAGGGCAGCGACATTCAGCGCGGCAGCATCGTGCTGCATCCAGGCACCTTGATGGGGCCACAGCACTTGGGCATCGCCGCGGCGGTGGGGGCCATGCGGCTGGTCGTGTCCAAGCGTCCCCGCGTGACGGTGCTGACCACCGGCGACGAGGTCGTGCCGCCGGACACGGTCGCCGAGGATCTCCAGCCGCAGCAGATTCGCAATTCCAACGGGCCGATGCTGGTGGCGATGCTCACGGCAATGGGCGCGCCGCCTCTGTCGCACACGCACGTGCCCGATGAGTCGGAAGAGACGCTGACGGCGGCGCGCGAGGCGCTGTCTCACTCACACCTGGTGATCACTGCCGGGGGCGTGAGCGTCGGCCCGCGCGACTTTCTGCCTTGGGCCTGGCAGACGCTGGGCCTGACTACGCTGCTCCACGGCGTGGCGATCCAGCCGGGCAAGCCCGTGTTCGCCGCGGGGGAGGAGGCGGGGGCAGAAGGGATTTCGGATTGCGGATTGCGGATTTCGGATTTGCCGAATCGCGGTTCCCTTCCCCCAAATCCGAAATCCGAAATCCGCAATCCAAAATTGCCTTGTTCCCGCCTCGTCCTGGGCCTGCCCGGCAACCCGGTGAGCGTTCTGGTCACCGCGCACCTGTTCGCCTGGGCGGTGGTGCGGGCGATGATGGAGATCGAATCGGGCCTGCCGTGGCGGGATGTGCCGTTGGCAGAGCCCGCGCGCGCCAGTAGCAAGCGGCAGATTTTCCGGGCCGCGGTTCTCCAGCGCGACGGGTCGGCACGCGTAATCACCGGTCAAGGCTCGGGCGACCTGATGCACACCGCCGGCGCCGACGGCCTGATTCGACTGCCTCGCGCCGACGGCCAGGTCGCCGCCGGCACACGATTGCCCTTCCTGGAGTTGTTGTGATGACCGTGCGGGTGCTCTTATTCGCCAGTCTGGCGCAGCAGACCGGCGTGAGTGAAACGACGATCATGTTGGCCGATGCCGCCGGTGGCCCATCACCCACTGTCGCCGACGCCCGTGACGCCCTGTTGCGGCAGTACCCGGCCTTGACGCCCTTAGCGGACCGCCTGGCATATGCCGTCAATCTCGCCTATGTGCCCCTGTCCCAGCCCCTCCACGATGGCGATGAACTGGCCCTGATCCCCCCGGTGTCCGGCGGCTGATTACAAGCCAATTAGCCACAGATGAACACAGTTAAACACAGATAGGAAAAGCAGAAAGGCAAAAAATGGAGAAAATGGGAGAAAACGGCGAGCCAGACTGACCTGATGTTCTGGTTTTCTGCCTTTCCTGATTTTCTCTGCTTTTTCCTATCCGTGGTTCATCGGGGTCCATCTGCGGCTCATTTTGCTTTCTGCCGATTAATCCGATTGCGACATTTGCCGATAAAGGTTCTAGCCCGAGCGTTTATTTCGGATGCCGTACCGCGGCGTCCGTGCGGGCAGGAGATTATTCGAGGAGAAAGCGCTTATGCCCCGTCAAAAGGACATCCTTACGACCGGTGAGGTCGCCAAGATCTGCAATGTCGCACCGCGCACCGTGAGCAAGTGGTTCGATTCAGGCCAGTTGCGCGGCTATCGCATCCCGGGTTCCAAGGACCGCCGCATCCCCTTGAGCTCGCTGATGCGCTTCATGAAAGTGCACAACATCCCGATGGAGTCGCTCGAGTCGGGCAAGACGCGCGTCCTCATCGTGGACGAGGCGTCGGAAATTGTCGCGGTGCTCGAGAAGGTGCTGGGCGAACAGGCCAACTACGAGGTGCGCACGGCCCACGGCGGTTTTGCCGCCGGCGTCGCGGCCGAGAAATTCCGACCCCACGTCCTGCTGGTGGACATGCACCTGTCGGATGTCAAGGGCGAAGCCCTGCTCAAGATCGTCCGCGACAACAACGACCTGGCCATGACCAAGGTCATCGGCATGAGCGGCAAGCTCACCGACGGCCAGGCCGGCCAACTGCTCCAGAACGGGTTCGACGGGTACCTCAAGAAGCCGTTCCACGTCCGCCAGGTGATCGAAGCCATCGAAGATGCGACGGCGGTGGTGTACTGATCCGGCGTATTGCGGGGGCCGTCCACGTTTAGCGGGGGCCGTCAGGCCCCTTGTGACTGCCACGGCGTCAAGAACCACCACAATTGCGGAGGCAACCTCTCTTTCATCGGGTTGTTCCGCACATACTCGATCGCCCGCGCGATATCCTCCTGTGAGTCCAGGAACACCTGCCAGCCTTTGTGCGCCCATGGCGACGGCCGCTGGGGCACATCCGGCATCGGATTGATTCCTTCCTTGTTCAGCATGAACGTCGCACGGGACTTGAGGTGATCGCGGATGCCTTCGGCCTTCCGCTCGTGCCGCGCCACCACCACATGAACGTGATCGCGCAGAATCGCACAAGCGTAGATCTGGTAGCCCCCTTCTTCACCCGCTTTGGCAAAGCCACGCGCAATGGCACGTGCCTGCGTTCCGGTGAACTGCACTGGCGGATACTTCAGCGCCGATTTGGCGGCCTTGCGAAGGGCCCGGTCATGGGAGCGACCGGCAACGGACCGACGCGAGGTCGTCTTGGTGGCGGGGCCGTAGCGGAACAACTCCCATGAGCGCACCCAATCCGACCAGGAGCCACGCGGATCATTGGGCAGCCAGAAGCCGTAGGCGCTGAAGATCAGGTGATAGGCCAGAACCATGACGCGTGCCCCCTTTTCGTGGTTGGCGCGATGGTACCGCGAGGCGGGCCGATGCGTCAACGGTCAACGGGCGTCCGCGCGGGCTGACGCCCGCCGCTAAACGTGCTTGGGCGCCAGCGCCGCCACGCCCCAGGCCACCGCGTAGCCCAGCACTGCCGCGACGGTCACGTCGCTGACAAAGTGATCCTGCGGCAGCACGCGGGTCAGGGCGCAGCCGACGCCGATGATCAGCCACACCGGGGCGGCGCGGGGATACAGCCGCACCAACATAAAAGCAGCGGCGAAGGCGACCAGTACGTGGCTCGACGGCATCGCCAGCCCCCCCGTGCGCAACGGGTCCACCGACCAGGGCCGATACCCATAGGCGCCCTGGTGCACTTCCGGGCGCACACGGCGCACCAGCAGTTTGACGACTTCCGCCAATGCCCCGCCGGCGGTGGCGGACAGCACCAGCAGGTACGCCTGCGCCAACGCCCGTTGCGCGCCCTCGACAGCGACGCGCGGCCAGGCCAATAGCAGGATCGCCGCGCCCACCAGCAACCATGTTGGCAGGTAGCCGGCGATGCGGAACATGCGGCCCCAGTCGTGCTGGTAGACCTGCTCGTACACCACATGGTCATATGCCCAGCGATCCACCAGGTGCGCCGCCACGATCAGCACGGCGCCGATGGCCACGAACAACGCCAATCGCGCCGCCAGTTTCATGGACGTGCTCCTTGACCGTCGCGCGGCCCCTGATACCCGGTGGCAAGAAACACCCGCGCCGCAACCTGCCGCTCCTTGGGCTGATTCGTATCCAGCGATCGAACCGGCCGCAGCGCCAGCACTTCCTTGATCGACTTGAACTTGAACGCCCCCGACCAACGGGCGCTCGCCCCATCAACGATCAGCGCCGGCCGACCGTGCAGCCTCGCATCGGTCAGGTCGGTGTCCGCGAAGTAGTCGTAGGAGTTGGGCCGCCGGCCCACGCGGCTGGCGGCGTTGTACACGACCTGGTGTTGGCGGTCGGCGTTGACCGGCAGGTAGAACGCCAGCGCCGCGGTGATGCCGTACGAGTCGGCGGCGATCCACGGCTCTTGGCCGGTGTCGCGCCGCACCTTCTGGGCCTCGGCGTGCACCAGTTGCGCATAGGCGCGCCAACCGGTCAGCCGCTCGACGGGAATTACCGCGCCGATCACCGGCAGACGCGCAAGAGGCATCAGTATCAGCATGATGATCCCGGCGACGGCGCCGAAGCCGACGGCAAAGTGCCAGAGCATCTGAAAAGGCGTCTCGGGCCGCTTGCGCAAGAACCCGCGGCGCGGGCGCGGGCGGGGCAGGGCCTTCCATTGCCGCACCAGGTTGGCGTAGCGTGGCAGCTCGATGACGGCGCCCTGAGCCACCAGCGCCAGCAGCCCCGCATAACCGGCGATCGGCCAGTTCACCTGCACGCGATTGATGAACGAGACCGTCAGGTAAAACGCCAGAATCGGCAGTGCGGAGAGGATCATGAATAGTCGGCCGGGCCACAGGCCCCCTTGGCTCCAGCGCGTGGCCACGGCCTGGTGCACCATCAGGGCCATGAGGATGACCATAGGGCCGACGGCGCCGATCTGCCCGCCGAGATATTCCAGCGGCCAGATGACGGGGCCGTACCAAGGTTTTTTCGTCACCACGACATCCCCACCGGGCACGTCCAGGTGGCCCAGCAGGTGCCGCACCGTGGGCCAGCCATGCTGTTGATTCCAGATCAGCACCGGACTGATCACCAGGACGAAGAGGACCAAGGCCAAGAGGAGATGGAGAACAGCCGGGCGTGACCAGCGGAGGCTGTTGCGGCGGAGGGCGAAGTACGCCAGGAAGGTGGGGATCAGGAGGAGGATGGTGTATTTGAAGAGGAAGCCGGCGCCCAGCGCCGTCGCCAGCGCCAACCAGGCGGGCAGGGACGAGGGCCGGCGTTCTTCGAGGCGGCGAATGACAGCCCAGCCGGCCCAGAGGGCGAGAATCCAGCAGGTGACGTACGGGCCGTCGATGGTCATCAGCAGACCTACGGCCTGGTAGACGGGGATCAGCATGAAGGCCACGGCGGCAAAGAAGCCGACGGCTTCGGCTCCTCCTGGCTTGGGGAGAGAGGGCTGGACCACCACCATCGCCAGTCGTGCGATCGCCAGCGTGCCGATGAAACTTGCGATCACCGCCGGCAAGCGCACCGCCCACTCGCTGTCACCCAACAGGCGGGTGCTGGCGGCGATGGCCCAGGCGATCCCCGGGCCTTTGGTGTAGTACGACAGGTCCAGCCGACGCGACCAGTCCCAGTACTGCGCCTCGTCGAAAACCAGTTCATAGGGGCAGAACCACGCCAGGTAGATCACGCGGAAAACCGCCACCGCCAGCGCCAGCAACACGGTGTTGCGCCAGTTCGCCCACGCGGACGCGGGCGGCGACGAAGTGTTGCTCGATGCAAGCGTGGGCGCGGCAGACATGGCGCGATTGTATCGCAAGGGCGTACCCACCCGCAGGAGCGGGTGGGCTTTCACATTTTCACAAAATCAGAAATGAGCAGTCAGAAATTCCCCACCCGTCATCCGTCAAACTGCTGGAAGTGCTTCTCCTGCAACGGGGCGACGGCATCGAGGATATCGTGCAGCACCCGCGCCGGCGAGCCGATGGAGTCGACTTCGACGATGCGGTCCACCGGGTAATGCGCCAGCACGGGTCTGGTTTCGCTCTCATACACGGCCCAACGCCGGCGAATCACCTTTTCATCGGCGTCGTCCAGGCGGTTTTCCTTCATCGCCCGCCGACGCAGACGCTCGAACATCTGCTCCTCGTCACGACACACCAGGTGGATGATCCGCAGCACGTCGATGTGTTTGTCCAGCAGTTTCGCCTGCGCCGCGGTCCGGGGAATGCCGTCGAGCACCAGCAGATCGACGTGCGGCTTGTAGTTGTAGAGGATGGTTCGGGCATTGATGTTCTGGGCCCACATGCGCACGGTCACATCGTCGGGCACCAGTTCGCCGCGCGAGCTGTACTCGTAGAAGATTTTGCCCAGAGGGCTGTGGATGTCGATGGAGCGGAACACATCGCCGCAGGCAAAGTGATAGAAGCCGGGGATCGAGCCCAGGATCCGGCCCTGCGTGCCTTTGCCCGCGCCGGGGGCACCAAAGAGAAGAACGGTTTTGTAGCGATCTGGCATGGGTATCGTAAAGTGGAGGGTGGAGGGTGGTGGGTGGTGGATGGAGGATGGTCTGACCGCTGTTGTTCACTTTTTGCTTTTCACTCTCCACTCTCCACTTTCCACTCTCTGCTTCACCCCAGGAAGCTCGTCCCCGTCTTGGTCATCACCGCGTCGCGGCCGCTGCCGGACTGGCCCACAGCTTCTTCCAGCAGTTCCGGGTCCTGCCGCGCCAGCGCCGCCATGTCGATTCCGCGCGTCCCCTTAATCGACGTGGTGATGCTGCTGCGGACCCAGTCCAGGCTGCCCGAGTACCACTCGTAAGCGTAACCGATGACCACGATGCCCAGGAACGGCAGGCCCAGCACCAGAGCGGTGACGGGGAATTCGCGATACACCACGGCCCACGGGTAGATCAGCGCCACCTCGACGTCGAACACCAGGTAGAACAGGGCGACGATATAAAAACGCAGGTCGAACTGCACCCAGCTCGAGCCGATAGTCGGCTCGCCGCATTCGTAAATCGCCCGCTTCTCGGCGTTGGGCAACGTCGGGCGCACCAGCTTTCCGATCAACAGGTTGATCAGCACGAACGCCAGGCCGAAGGCGGTGAAGATGGAGATGGACAGCACCAGTTGCACGGGTCATCCTCGTAAAGCGAACACAGTCTAGCCAAGCCGCTGGCGGCCGGCGAATCAATATGCTCTAAGCATCCCCCCGTATCCGCGACACCAGTTCATCCAGGGCCAGTTCCGCCTGCTCGCCGCCCGACAGGTCCTTGAGCGTGGCCCGGCCCTGACTCACCGCGTCGTCGAGGATCAGCGCAAATCGCGCTCGCGCGCTGCCGGCATCCTTGAGAAGCTTGCTCAGGTTCCGCGTCGCCTTGTAACTGAACCGCGCGTGCAATCCCGCGCGGCGCAGCGTCGCCACCACGCCCGGCAGCCGCGCCGACCCGGTGTCGGTCATCGCGATGACATACGCATCGGGCCGGGGCATCACGTCGGCCGGCGCCAGGCCTTTATCGACCAGCACGTTGGCCAGCACCACATCGCCCATGCCGAACCCTACCGCCGGGGTCGCCGGGCCGCTGAAAAGCTCGATGAGCTGGTCGTACCGGCCCCCGCCGGCCATGGCGCGCGATGCGCCGCTGATCTCGTGCACCTCGAACACCGTGCCGGTGTAATACGCCAGCCCGCGCACGATGCCCAGGTCGTATTCGCACCATTGTGTGATGCCAAAGGCGCGCAACTGCTCGTCGAGTGCCGACAGGTCATCCAGGTTGTCGTTCATGCCGATCGATCGGCACAGGTGATCCAGGTCGCCCGCGGCGTACTTGCGCCGGCAGGTCTCCTCGAAGCGCTGCACGCGCTGCTCGTCCAGGCCCAGCTTGGCGGCGCCGGCCTTGAACTCGGCGTCGGGCATCTTGTCCCGCCGGTCCAGCAGGTCAAAGGCCTCGAGCATGCGGTCATCCGCCACGCCGATCTTCGCCAGGATGTGCCGCACCGTCTGCCGATGGCTGATCTTGACCTTCACATGCTGCGGGGTCAGGCCCAACTCCGCCAGCAGGTCCACCGCCACGAAAATGCATTCGGCATCCGCGATGGCGCTGTCGCTGCCCAGGATGTCGATGTTCCATTGATAAAACTCGCGCAGGCGCCCGCGCTGCGGACGTTCGGCCCGGCAGAGATTGGGCACGCAGAACCACTTGATCGGCTTGGGCAGGGCGTTGGCCTGCGCCGCCACCATGCGCGCCAGGGTCGGCGTGAACTCTGGCCGGATCGCCAGCTCGCGCTCCCCGCGGTCGGTGAAATGGAACAGCTCGCCGACGATGCCCTCGCCGGACTTGACCTTGTATAGGTCCAGCGGCTCGAAGATCGGGCCGTCCACCTCCTCAAAGCCGTTGCGCAGCGAGACGCGGCGCCAAGCGTCGAGCAGGAAGTTGCGCCAGGCGCAGTCGGGGGGGTAAAAGTCGCGCGTGCCTTTGGGGCCTTGAAATTTCATGGTGATCGCGGATTTCAGATTTCGGATTTGCCAGAGCGACGCGCCGACAGGTTAGCGTTAGGATTCCATGATGGAAAGTTGACCGGACCCCGCACCCCGGACCCGCACCCCAACGTTTAGCGGGCGACGCGCAGCGTCCCTCCTGAGTCTACCCGACCTCCACGATTTGGACCCTCCCATGCGCATCATCGCCGGCACCCATCGTCATCGCGCTCTTCTGCCCCCGCGCGACGCGGCCACCACCCGGCCAATCACCGACCGGGTCAAGGAGTCCCTGTTCAGCAAGCTCTGGGCCATGGGCGTGTTCCAGGATGTCGTGCAGGAGCCGGTGGACGACGATGGCGAGTCACCCGAGGCCATGGCGCAGGCTCCCATGGCGCCGGCTGACATGCCCGTCCAAACCGCCGAGTCCGACACGCCGGTGACGGCCTTGGACCTGTTCGCCGGCACGGGCAGCCTGGGCCTCGAGGCCCTGTCCCGCGGCGCCGCCTTTTGCACGTTTATCGAACGAGACCGTGACGCACGCCGGCGGCTTGAACAGAACCTTTCGACCCTGGAACTGGCGAATCGGGCCCGGGTGCTGTCGGTCGATGCGGTGGGCTTGTCTTGGCTGACGCTCTCGAGTCATATCCCCTTTAGCGTGGTGTTTTGTGATCCGCCCTACGCCCAGGTCGAGGATGAGGCCCAGCGTGAGCGTATCAAGGCGATGCTCGAAGCGCTGGCGGGCGCGCCGGGCGTGGTGGCGGCGGGGGCGGTGCTGGTCTTGCGCACGCCGGACAAAATCGCGGCGCCGGCCCTTCGCGACTGGAATCCACATGACTCGCGGCGCTATGGTTCGATGATGTTGCATTATTACGTGAAGTGACCCGTGAAGAGCGAAAGAAACGCGGCAAAGCCGCGGCGCTTCATAAAGCTGCCCAAGGACATGCGCGATCGTCTGCGCAAGCGCGAGCAGCCGTCATGGGTGCAGCCGATGCTCGCCTCGCTCACTGATAAGCCCTTTTCCGACGACGCCTGGGTGTACGAACGCAAGCTTGATGGTGTACGTGCCCTGGCGTTTCGCCATGGCGACCAGATCCGCCTGATGTCGCGCAATCGCAAGCTAATGAACGCGACGTATCCGGAGCTGGTCGAGGCGATCGCGAAACAGGAGGCCGGCGATTTTATTGCGGACGGCGAGATCGTCGCGTTCGACGGGGGTGTGACCAGCTTTGCGAAGTTACAGCAGCGCCTGGGCATCACCGATGCCCGTCGCGCCCGGGCCGTGGGTGTCGCCGTGCATCTCTATCTGTTCGACCTGCTCTATCTCGATGGCCACGACGTGACGCAACTGCCGCTACGTCAGCGCAAGGAACTGCTTCGCCGCGCCCTGATGTTTGACGACCCGCTGCGCTTCAGCGAGCACCGCACCGCCGACGGCAAGGTTTATCTGGAGGAGGCCTGCCGCCAGGGTTGGGAAGGCCTGATCGCCAAGATGGCCGATTCGCCCTATGAGCATCGCCGGTCGCGCCGCTGGCTTAAATTCAAGTGCGTCAATGAGGAGGAACTAGTCATCGGCGGTTATACCGACCCGCAAGGCTCGCGCACCGGCTTTGGCGCCCTGCTGGTGGGCTACTATGAGGCAGATGCCCGTAGGGGTGATGGCCTGAGCTACGCCGGCAAGGTGGGCACGGGCTATGACGAGCGCACCTTGCGCGAGTTGGGTAAGCGTCTGGCGTCGTTGCGCCGCACCACCTCGCCGTTTGGCGGGAAGGTCGCCGAAAAGAAACCACACTGGGTCAAGCCGCAGCTTGTCGCGCAGATAGCCTTCAGTGAATGGACGACCGATGGCAAACTGCGCCACCCGCGCTTTCTGGGCCTGCGGCATGATAAGAAGGCACGCGAGGTGGTGAGAGAAAGTGAAAAAAGTGAAAAGTGAAAAGTAGACGGTAAAAGGTGAAGGGGAAGAGCGCGGCAAGCCGCGGCGCTTCGTACTTATCACTTTTTGCTTTCCACTTTCTGCTTCGGATTCCCCCTATGCCCACTCGCCGCTTCGGTCGCTACCGCTTCGAGTCGTCCAAGGAGGACAAGGTGCTCTTCCCTGACGCGGGCATCACCAAGGGCGACCTGATCGACTACTACGCCGCGGTTGCGCCCGTCATGCTGCCGCATGTGCGCGATCGGCCCATCTCCATGCAACGCTGGCCCGACGGCATCGACAAACACAGCTTCTTCCAGAAGGAAACGCCTGACTACTTCCCCGACTGGATCAAGTCGGTGAAGGTGGACACGGACGAAGGGGCGCAAGAGCAGGTCATGTGCCAGAACCAGGCGACGCTGGCGTACCTGGCGCAACAGGCGTGCATCACGCCGCACATCTGGCTAAGCCGGCAGGACAAGCTGGACTACCCCGACCTGCTGGTGCTGGATTTGGATCCGCCGGGGCGTGAGTTTGGCCCGGTGCGTCTGGCGGCGCAGCGCTGCCGTCAGGCCGTGGAGGAATTGGGGCTGACGGCCCACATTCAGCTCACCGGCTCGCGCGGCGTGCACATCGCCTGCCCGCTGGATCGCTCAGCCGACTTCGACTCCGTCAAGGCCGTCGCCCGCGCATTAGTCGGCGTGCTGGCGCAACGCTATCCCCAGGACATGACCATCGAACATCGCAAGGCCAAGCGCCGCGGCCGGGTGTACCTCGACGTGGCGCGCAACAACTATGGCCAGACGATCGTGCCCCCCTATGCCGTCCGCGCCCGCCCTGGCGCGCCGGTGGCGGCACCTATCACCTGGGACGAGTTGGACGACGCCGGCCTCGATTCGCAGCACTACACGATCAAGACGATTCGGCGCCGCCTGGGGCAACGCGATTGCCCGTGGAAAGATATACGCAAGCATGCGCAGTCGATCGCGAAACTGCTGGAACGGGTGCGGAAGGTGACAGACCGCAAGTGAAGAACGCGGTGAAGTCGCGGCGCTTCCTACGCCTGCGCTTTCAGCGCAGGCCCGCCGTCTGATCCAGCTCGAACATCAGGTTCATGTTCTGCACCGCCTGGCCGCTGGCGCCTTTGATCATGTTGTCGATGGCGGACAGCACCACCACCTTGCCCGGGCCGTCGCCGGACGTCGGCTTGCACAAGCGCACGCTGAGGTCGCAATAGTTGGTGTCACGCACGTGCTTGATGTTGGGCGGGTCTTTGCGCAAGCGCACGAACGGCTGCTCCTCGTAAGCGTCCTCGAAGGCCTCGAACAGCTCCTCCTGCGTCACGTCCTCGTCCATCGGGTCCAGATAGATGGTTTCGAGAATGCCGCGATCCACGGGCAACAGGTGCGGCACGAACAGCACGCTCACGGCCGAGCCCTTGACGCCGCCCAGCGTCTGCTCGATCTCGCTCTGGTGGCGATGCGTGCCCACGTTGTACGCCATGAATGACTCGTTCATCTCCGGAAAATGCAGGTGCGCCTTGGCGGCCCGGCCGGCGCCGGTGATGCCCGAGGCGGCGTTGATCACGATGCCCTGCGGCTTGACCATGCTGCGCTCGAGCAACGGCGCAATGCCCAGCGCCGCGGCCGTGGGATAGCAGCCGGGATTGGCCACCAGCGCCGCGGCGGCGATCTGCTCGGCGAAAAACTCCGGCAGGCCGTACACCGCCTTGGCCAGGTTCGCCGGATCGGTGTGCTCGTGGTCGTACACCCGGGCATAGAGCGCCGCATCGCGCAGACGGTAGTCGGCCGACAGGTCGATCACCCGCAGACCGGCGTCGAGCAGCCTGGGGGCATACTGCATGGCTGCGACGTGCGGCACGCAGAGGAACACTACGTCGGCCGCATCCGCCATCGCCTCCGGATCGATGGGCTTGCTCACCAGGTCGGCATCGAGCCGGCCCACCAGTTGAGGGAACTCGCGGGCGATGTCGGGCTGCTCATCGCGATGGCTGGCCAGGTAGGTGAGCTTGGCCGACGGATGCCGCGCCAGCACCTGCATCAGGTACAGGGCTGTGTAACTCGTCGGACCGACAATGGCGACACGGATCATCATGATGGGCGGCATTGTAGCAGTGGACGAAGAGGTAACAGGGATGAACACCGATGAACAACGGATTAAGAAGGAACAGTGATGAACATGATGGACATGATTGATTTTTGTGGAGCAAGCCGCTTGCGGCTTAGCATCCATTAATCATGTTTATCATGTCCAACCCTGTTCCCTCTTCTTTTCCCATTCCGTGTTCATCCGTGTTCATCCCGGTTACCTCTTTCCGCTGCTGTGATTCCAAGTCGTTGCCGTCACGGGGTTTTGACCGTTGCAACTGTGCATTGGGGTAGCTACCATTTGAGCCGCTTGGTCGCGGTATAGAGTTCCCTCAAGGAGGCATTGGCTTCGCGATGGACGCCGCAGTGATCAGTCTCAACGGCTCGGTGCTCAACACCCAGGTCCTGGTGCTCAACAAGCTCTGGATGGCGGTGCGGGTGGTCGATGCGCGCCGGGCGTTCTCCCTGCTGGTGCGCAATCTGGCCGAGGCCATCCGCGTTGACGACGGCTCCTACACGCCGCACAACTTCGGGAGCTGGGCCGACCTGTCCATGGCCCGCGACGGCTTTGCCCATCGCGAGTTTGACCGCCAGCAGTACGACTGGGTGCGCACGGTGCGCCTGCACATTGCGGTGCCCAAGGTGATCCGCCTGTTGGGCTACGACCGCCTGCCCAAGCAGGATGTGAAGCTCAACCGGCGCAACATCTTCGCGCGTGACCACAACACCTGCCAGTTCTGCGGCCATGGCTTTCCCACCAGCGAGCTGTCGCTGGACCACGTCTTGCCGCGCAGTCAGGGCGGCACCAGCTCGTGGCTCAATTTGGTGTGCTGCTGCGTCAAGTGCAACGCGAAGAAGGGCGGCCGCACGCCCGAGCAGGCGCACATGCACCTGATCCGCAAGCCCTTCAAGCCGCGGCGCAACCCGGCGATCACCCTGCGCCTGGGCAGCGACAAGTACGCCTGCTGGCAGGCGTTCCTGGACAACGCGTACTGGTCAGTCGAGCTGAAGTAAAAAGTAAAAAAGTAGAAAGTGAAAAGGAAGAAGCGCCAAGTACGAAGCGCCGCGGCTTGCCGCGTCCCTTTTCTTTCACTTATTATTTTCTACTTTTAACTTTACACTTTTCTCTCACACCGGCAGCGTCGCATTGCGCACGCTTTCCGCCTGCTTGCGCCGAAAGTCGTGCAGCGCCTTGCGCAACTCGGGCCGCGCGTTGGCCAGGATCGCCACCGCCATGAGTCCCGCGTTTTTCGCCCCCGCCGGGCCGATCGCCAGCGTCGCCACCGGGATGCCGCCGGGCATCTGCACCATGGACAGAAGCGAGTCCAGGCCGCCCAGCGACTTGGTCTGCACGGGCACGCCCAGCATGGGCAGGGTGGTGAACGCCGCCAACACGCCCGCCAGGTGGGCCGCCCCGCCGGCGCCGGCGATGATCACTTCCAGCCCGCGCTCTTCGGCCGTCCGTGCGTACTGGGCGGCTTCATCGGGCGTGCGATGCGCCGAGAGCACCTTGCACTCATGCGCCACGCCGAAGTCGTCCAGCACGGCATGCGCCGGCTGCATCGTCTCCCAGTCCGAGGCGCTGCCCATGATGATGCCCACCAGCGGCGAAGCGGAGGATTTGGATGGCCTGGTTTTGCTCATGGTTGGATTCTAACGACGTTCGATAAACCGGATTGAACCACCAAGACACCAAGGACACCAGAAGAACCTGAACACGAAGACACGAAGGCACGAAAAAGAGGAAGAAGGAACAGGGATAGACATGATGGACAGGATTTAGCGTTCCGCCGTTGAAGCCGTCTGATCTCTGGTGTCTGGTTCATCTTGTATATCCTGTCCATCCCTGTTTTCTCTTCTTCTTCGTGCCTTCGTGTTCATTCTTTCTTCTTCTTGGTGTCCTTGGTGTCTTGGTGGTTCATCGAAGGCTTCGTGCTCATCCCGCACTCGCCTGCCGGGCCTTGATCTTGTCGACGGCCTCGCGTGCCGCGGCGGCGACGCTGGGCCGGCGCGTGTTGGCGATCGCCAGCGCCAGCGCCCGCATCGACTTGCTCGTGCCCACCTCGCCCAGGATCGTCGCCGCTTCCCGTGCCGCCGATTCATTGGCGTTGGTCAGCAGCTTGGCGACCTCGTCTTCGACCATCGAGCCCATCTCCACCAAGGCATTGCGTGCGTGGTAGCGATCCAGGATCAGCCACTGGACGATGGGGTAGACCGCCTTGGGATCCTTGATGGCCGCCAGGGCCTTCATCGCGCCCTGCCGCGCCTGCGCGTCGCCGCCTTGCTTCAAGTGCGCCAGCAGATTGGGCACGGTCTTGTCGTCCTTCCAGACCAGCAGGGCCGCGGCGAGTTGCTCGGCGTAGTAGGTCTGGGCCACCTGCTGTTCCAAGGTCCGGGCGACCTGGCCGCGGCGATTCTGGTCCACCTCCATAGACGCGAGCTGTTCAAACGCCTTCTTCTGCTCCGACGAGTTGCCTGAGCTGACGGTCAACAAGGCCTCGGTGATGGCGTCGAACTCCTTGGGCGCCAGTTTGCGCCACAGTTCGCGTGCCGCGGAGGCGACCTGCCGGTCCTGATCGCGGGCGAATTTGCGGGCTGCGCCCAAGCTCTTGTTGCTGCCGACCTTGGCCAGCACCTGCAAAGCGGAGCGGCGGCCCTGGTCATTGAGCGTTTCGAGCACCGCCAGCACCGCCGGCTCGGCGTCGCCGCCATAGGCGATCAGCGCCGGCGCCGCCTGGTCGCCGTGCTTATCCAGCAGGCGCGTCAGCGGCTCAATGGCACGCGGGTCCTTGAGCAGTCCCAACGCCTCAATCGCCGCGGCGCGCACTCCATAGTCGTCGCTCTCGAGCCGCAGCACGATCGCCGGCACCGCTTGCTCACGCTCCAGTTGCACCAGGGCCTTGATCGCTTGCGCCTGGATGTAGTTGTTGGGGTCGTCGAGCATCAACGTGACGGTCGCGATCACTTGCTGGCGATCCACCTCGGGAGGCAACGGATCGCGAATCACCTTGCTCAGCGCCGAACCGCGAATCGCGGTGTCCACCGAGCGCAGGTCCTCGAGCAAAATGCGCGGCGGGGGCGGGGTGTAAGGTTGGGCGTTGGCCCGCGGCCGCCTGCTATAGGGGGAGGTGGCGGGGGGGCCGCCGTCGTCCCTGGCGATGGGCGCGCGCGGGTCGACCCAGGCGCTGCCGCCGGCCATCGAACTGGGTCTGGACGGCCGCGTATTGGCGGCGTAGAACCAGGCGCCGCCTACGAACAATCCCACCAGCAGCGCCAGCGATCCGCCAAAGGCCAGCCCCGTGAACACGAAGCCCACCATCGCCTCCACAAACTTCATGTGGAACAGCCCCCAGATCAACAGAAACGCCAGCGGCATCAGCAGCAGCAGGGCGATCATCGACGAGAGCAGTTGGTTGAAGGTGAACATGTTGATGACGGCGACCAAGGCGAAGGGCAGCGCGAAGATCGCGTGAGTGCGGAAGAGGATGCTGTCGGGCAACTCGAAGCGCAGGAGCTTGGCGGTATAGCGCGGCCCCAGACTCGTGACCGGGACGATGACCAGCACGTAGGCTGCCACGAACAACGCCACCATGCCCAGGATCCCCATCTTTATGTTGGTCGGCATATTGGGCCGTGCTTCGGCCTGATAAATGCTCAGCAGGATCGAGCCGTAGCCGACCAGAATCAGGGCGATGGGGAGGTACTGGTCGAGGATGGCGTTGTAGGCGCGTACCTGGCGCGGCCCCGAGGTGACCGGTGCGACCGGGTGGCGTGGCTGGGCGGCGCCGGTGGGCGCCGGGGCGGCGGACTTGGGCGAAACCGGGCGCGGGGCACGCGGCCCGGCGCCGCCGGCGCCCCCGGAGACAGGCGCGTTGAGCATCGCCTCCCACGGGTCCTGTGCCGCCTCGGGCGGACCGGCCTGCGTCGTGTCCTCCAGGCTCATCAGCAGGCTCAGGTCGATCGTCGCACCAGGCCCCCCGGGCGCGGCCGCGCTGGGCGCCATGGGCCGAACCTGCGCGCCCTGCGCCGATGCCATCCCCGCGGGAATGGAAATGCGCGCGCCGCACTGCCGGCACTTGACGTGCTTGCCCGCCGCCTCGTCGGGCACCTTGTACTTGACCTGGCAACCCGGACAACTGACCCGAATCATGAGTCACCCAATCCTGCCAAAGCCTGCGTTGAACTCACCCAAGACACGCCACACCGGAGCGCCATCAGTTTACCGCTCGGACGTGCTCCTCGAAAGCCCACATGCCCGAGCGGCTGGGCTGGGATGCATCCTACTGCGGCGCTGGGAAATGCGTGCCGTGTAAGGTCACGCGCCCCATCCCAGCCGCCGGAGCGGCTGGGCTTTCATTGCCGACACGAGGAAATGGATCACCGGACATAAAAGGACTATAATGACCGAATAGTTGCCTCGAACCCAAGGAAGACCCACCATGGACTCCACCCGTCGAGCGTTTCTACGTCAAGTCGCCGCATGTTCGGCCGGGCTGGCGGTGGCCACCCCGGTGTTCGAGACGCTGGCGCGACCCGCCCACGCCCAAGGCGCCGCTGCGTCGCCGCAGCCGGTCGTCGCCGTCGCCACCGGCAAGGACTATGCCGCCCTGGTTGCCACGGTGCTCGCCCCGCTGGGCACGATCACAGCCTTCGTCAAGAAGGGTGACAAGGTGGTGGTCAAGCCCAACATCGGCTGGGACCGCACACCGGAGCAGGCCGCCAATACCCATCCCGACGTGCTCAAGGCCGTGGTCAAGCTGGCCCTGGACGCTGGCGCCACACAGGTGCTGGTGTTCGACCGCACCTGTAACAATGCCAAGATGTGCTACCAGCACAGCGGCATCGAGGCGGCCGTCGCATCGCTCAACGACGATCGCGCCCAATGCCTGCACATCGACGACCGCAAGTTCGTTCCCGTGGCCATCAAGAACGGCGCCGTCCTGACCACGTGGGACTTCTACAAGGACGCCCTCGAAGCCGACTGCTACATCAATGTGCCCATCGCCAAGCATCACGGCTTATCCAAGCTGACGCTGGGCATGAAGAACGTGATGGGCGTGATCGGCGGCAAACGCGGACAGATTCACCAGGACATCGGCAACAAACTCGCCGACTTGAATTCGGTGATTGCTCCCAAACTCACCATCATCGACGCCACGCGCATTCTGCTGCGTCACGGCCCGCAGGGCGGCAACCTCGACGATGTGAAAGTGCTCGACACGCTCATCGCCAGCCGCGACATGATCGCCGCCGATGCCTATGCCACAACCTTGTTCGGCCTCAAGCCCGAGGCGATCACCTCGACCGTCGCCGGCCACAAGGCCGGTCTGGGCGAGATGGACTTGGATAAGGTCAGGATCGTGAAGGTTTGAGGGATTGGTCCCCTCTCCCCCGGGGAGAGGGTCAGGGTGAGGGGATCTGCGGATGAGCGGGGCCTGCGTTTTTGCGATGACCAGCAAAGGCCATTGCCTGAATCGTCGCCTCACTCCTCTGAAGGTCCCCTCACCCCAGCCCTCTCCCCCGGGGAGAGGGAGTAAGAACCATGCGACTGGCTAAACCCCACATCACCTGGCGTCTCTGGCGGCGCCTGACCCAACTGGCGGCGCTGGCGCTATTCTTCTGGCTCTTCCGCCAGACCGAACTGAACGACAAGCCCGTCTCCGCCCTGTCGAATCTGTTCTTTCGTCTCGATCCGCTGATCGCCGCCAGCGCCATGCTCGCGGCACGGTCGTTCATCGCCGGGCTGCTCCTGTCGCTGATCGTGATCGGCGTCACGCTGGTGTTTGGCCGAGCGTTCTGCGGCTGGTTCTGCCCACTGGGGACACTGCTGGACGGCCTGGGGCCGATCGTACGTTTTGGACTGCGGTGGCCTCGACACCGCTTTAGCTTGCGGCGGAGCCGTCGCGATGGTCCAAAGTGCTCCGCACCAAGCCAAAGCGGCGTCACAGCCGCCGCAGTCCAAAGTGCCAATGCCACAGCCGCGGCGTTATCGCCCCGAGTCCGCGACCTGTCTTCGCCGCTCGTCTTTCGTGAACACTGGTACCGTCCGCTGCGCTACGTCCTGCTGCTGGCCGTCCTGCTGGCCGCCGCCTTCGGCCTGCCCCTGGTCGGCTACCTCGATCCCTTTGCCCTGCTGACGCGCGGCCTGGCAGTCGCGATTGACCCGGCACTGGCGGACCTGTCCTCGCAAGGATCGGGCTGGCTGTACCTGCACGCACCCGACTGGATCACCGCCATCAGCGAGCCCGTATACGCCTTCCTGCGGGCGCACCTGCTGCCGACGCGGGACACCATGCTCACTGGCGCCGGCGTGTCGGCGGGCATCCTGGCGGCGATCTTCCTCCTGGAGCGCGTCGAGCGCCGCTTCTGGTGCCGCAACCTCTGCCCTCTGGGCGCCGGCCTGGGCCTGATCGCACGACTGGCGCCGGTGGGACGCAAACCGATTCGCTCCTGCGGCGGCTGCGGGGAGTGCGCCTCAACCTGCCGCATGGGCGCCTTTGACCAAAAAGGCAAACTACAGCCCGAGGCCTGCACCCTGTGCATGGACTGCGTGACCGACTGTCAGTTCGGCATCGCCTCGTTCATCTTCGCCAACCCGTTCAAGCGGCGGAAGAAGCCGGCATCACTCCAACCCGCCGGCGTCGATCTTTCGCGGCGAACGTTGCTGGCGGGCTGTGCCCTGGGCGTGGCGCTGCCGGCGCTGGATCGGTCGGCGCGCGCCTTGGGCGCGGCTGAAGCGACGCCCCAACAACTGCGCCCGCCAGGCGCCGACGCAGGCGACTCTTTCCTCGACCAATGCGTGCGCTGCGGCCTGTGCATGAAGGTTTGTCCCACCGGCGGCATTCACGCCAACCTCCTCCACGCCGGCTTGGCGGGCATGTTCGCACCCCACATGAACATGCGACTGGGCTACTGCGAGTACAACTGCACGCTCTGCGGCCAGGTCTGCCCCACCGACGCCATTCCCCTGCTTGACCTGGCGACCAAGCAGCGCACGCCCATCGGCATCGCCGTGATCGACGAGGAACGCTGCATCCCCTGGATCAGCGCCGAGACGTGCATTTGCTGCGAGGAGCATTGCCCGGTGGCGGACAAGGCGATCCGCTTCAAGACCGTTCGCGTGGCCGGACCGGATGGCGAAATGGTCGAAGTGCAGCGCCCGCACATCCGGCCGGGGGTGTGCATCGGCTGCGGCATCTGCGAAACGCAGTGCCCCGTCGAAGGCGTCTCGGCGATTCGCGTGCGGCCACGCACCGCTGATGATCCGTGGCACCCCGATGGCGACGAAGGCGGGCAAGGCCTGGGTCGGGGTGGTCAAGGTCGCGGCTACGGCCAGGGCGGCGGGCGACGTCGAGCCGCAAGTGGCAAGTAACCAATGGGCGCTCGGAACAGATCGATTTGAACCACCAAGACACCAAGGACACCAAGAAGAGGAAAGCGATGGATAGGTGAACACGAAGGCACGAAGACACGAAGGAAGAATCGAAGAACGAGGAAAGAAGAACGAAGAACGATTGTACATTTCGGCGCCCTTGCCCTTCGTTCCTCGTTCCTCATTCCTCCTTCTTCGTGTCTGCATGCCTTCGTGCCTTCGTGCCTTCGTGCCTTCGTGTTTAATCCTCCCTTCTTCACTCTTCTTGGTGTCTGGGAGGTTAATCTGAGTCCTTATTCAGGACTTCGTCATTCGATCCGCTACCATAGGAACACCATGACCCGCTCAAATCTCCTGGAAACGCTGCGGCAACGTCCGCTTCTGTGCGACGGCGCGATGGGTACGCAACTGATCGCCCGCGGCCTGACCGGCGGCGCGTGTGCCGAGCTTTGGAACGTCCAGCAGCCCCAGGTCATCGCGGCGATCCACACGGCCTATCTGACCGCTGGTTGCGCCATGATCACGACCAACACCTTCGGCGCCTGCTCGGCGGCGCTGACCCGGCACGGTCTGGGCGAGCGCACCGCTGAACTCAACCGCGCGGGGGCGAAGCTGGCGCGAAAGGCCGCCGATGACGCCGGCGGCGAACGCTGGGTATTGGGCGACATCGGGCCGTTCGGCGACTTTCTCGAGCCTCTGGGCGAGATGACACTCGTGGAATTGGAAGCCATCTTCCGCCAGCAGGCCGCGGCCCTGTACGAAGGCGGCGCCGATGGCGTGATTGTGGAAACGATGGTGGACCCGGCGGAGTCGGCGGCCGCCATCCGCGCCGCGAAGGCCGTGAACGACTGGCCGGTGATCGCCACCTTCGCGTTCAACCGCGTGGGGGATGGCGTGCTGACCTTCCGCACGGTCATGGGCGTCGCCGCCGGCGATGCCGTGCGGCAAGCCATCGCCGCCGGCGCCGACATCGTGGGCGCCAACTGCGGCACGTCGCTGTCGCTGGAGGATTACGCGGCCTTGTCGGCGGAACTGGTGCAGGCCGCCGGTGACACGCCGGTGATCGTGCAACCCAACGCCGGCTCACCGTCGATGGTGGACGGCCAGCTCAGGCACCCCGCCAAGCCACACGACATGGCGGCGGCCATCCCGTGTTTCCTGAAGGCCGGCGTTCGCGTCATCGGCGGCTGCTGCGGCACCACGCCGGCGCACTTGCAGGCGATGGCCGCAACCATGGGGCAGCGCGGTGCGACTGCGTGAGACAAGAAGGGATCGGTTTTGCCCTTGTGTGTGGGAGGTTGCTCGTTCCTCGTTTCTCGCTCCTTATTCCTCGTTTTTCGGTATTCCCTCTTGTCTTAGGGGTCTTCGCCGGCCGCGGGAGCGGCCGGGCTTTCGGGGGTCGCACGATGAAAATGGTGATAAGAGCCGCAGGCTATTGCAGTTCCAAACTGGGCCGGGTAAAGTATTCGCGTCTCTTATCAACCAGTGGGTGATCAGGGGTTGCAGGCGACCGTGGACCGTGATGGAATGGTCAAGTGGCTTCTGGGCACATCAACGCACAGTGGGGTCAAACAGTGGGGCATCAGCAAAACCGAACCGTGTGGATTCTAGTGGCCTTGGTGCTGGCGGCGACGGCGGGCACCGCTTGGGGCCAGGCCCTCGAACGTTTCGAGCGGCGGCTGGACGAGATCAACCGCGAGACGCGGCTGAGCATTCGTCCCGAGGTGCCTGTCCAGCAGCGCACCTACATCGACTTCGGCGCCAACCTCACCTTCAACTACCTCTACCTGACCGATCAGACCACCGCTGATCACAACATCTATCAGGGTTATCTGGACGTTTGGGGACGGGTGAGCATCGATCAGGTGCACGACTTTTACGCCCTGGTGAGCGCCCGCTATCGCGCCTTTGACGACGGGGAGTCGTTCAACGGCGACGATGAGGACTGGGACGGGCCGGAGATTCGCCGCGCCATTTATCGCTTTGACAGTCAGGAGTACATGCGGGCCTATGAGGGCAAGCTGGTGGACTGGCGCATCATCTTCCAGGGCGGCCGCCAACTGGCGCGTTGGGGTAACGGCGTGGTGCTCAGTGAACTCATTGACGGCATCCAAGTCACCGGCTCGGCTGGACGCTTCGAGTTGTCCATCGTCGCCGGCGTCACCCCCGACGACCTGGTGGTCGATTTCGACCCTTCGCGCCCCGGGTTCAACGACGAAACCAACCGCGGGTTCTTCGGCGGCATGCTCTCCTATCGCATGACCCCCCGGCATCGCTTGTTTGTCTATGGCTTGGTGCAGCGAGACTTTAACAGCGACGAGGTGCTGATCTTCGGTCCGACTACGACACGCTTCAGTTACGATAGCCATTACATCGGCGTCGGCGCCCATGGCGCGCTGGGTGATCGCTTCCAATACGGCGTCGAGGCGGTGTACGAAGGCGGCGAGACACTGTCGAGCAGCTTCAACAATGTCACCTTCGTCGCCGTGCCTCAGACGGCTGATCCGATCCAGGCCTGGGCCGCCAGCGCCCGCCTGGACTATCTGCCCGGCGACACCAATCGCAGCCGCCTGACCGGCGAAGTGCTCCTGGCCTCGGGTGATGACGACCGCCTGCGCAGCAACACGACGTTCGCCGGCAACCAGACCGGCACCACCGACCGCGGCTTTAACGCCTTTGGGCTGCTCAACACCGGCCTGGCGTTCAACCCGGCGTTCTCCAACTTGGCGGTCCTGCGCGTCGGCGGGTCAACCTTCCCCTTGCCCGACAACGACGTGCTCTCCCGCTGGCAGATCGGCGCCGACGTGCTGGTGTTTGGCAAGCTCGATGACAGCGCCCCCATCGATGAATCCACTTTCACCTCCAGCTACCTGGGCACGGAAATTGACCTGTTCACCACCTGGCGGATCTTCAGTGACCTGACCCTGGACATCCGCTATGGCATCTTCCTCCCCGGCGACGCGATCGCCGGCCGAAAGGTCCCCCGACACTTCCTGTTCACCGGCCTGACCTGGAGCTTCTAGTCACGGCAGGTAACAGGGATGAACACGGATGAACACGGATAGGAATAAGAACAAGAGCAAAGGAACAGGGATGGACAGGATAGACATGATGATGACTCCGAAATCCGAAATCCAAAATCCGAAATCCGAAATTGGGAATCCTGCCCATGCCTGTTCCTTCTTCCCATCCGTGTTCATCCGTGTTCATCCCTGTTGCCTCTTCCTTTTGTTCGTACTCTCTGCATCACTGTTACCCGGCTGCAAGTCCGCCCAGGTGGCCGAGCCGCTGGTCAAGGTGCATGGCGAGAACACCGAGGCGTCGGCCATGGACTTCTGGCATGAGCTGACCACCCGGCCGGTGACCAGCAACGACGACGCCTTCCACGGCCTGTTGCTGTTCATGGACGGCCAGGACCCGGCGGACAGCTATGAGGGCCGCGTCGAGGTCCTGCGCCAGCGCGACATGCTGCCCGGCGGATTCGACGAACCGGCCAACTTGGCGGTCAAACGCGGCACCATGGCGGTGGCGCTGGTCAAGTACCTGGGCATCAAGGGCGGCTTGACCATGCGCCTGATCCCCGGCGCCGATCACTCGCCGCGCTACACGTTGCGCGAACTGGTGGACAAGAACTTGATGCCGCCCAGCGCCCCGCATCAGACCTTTTCGGGGATGGATTACGTGATGATCATCGCGCGGATCGAGGATTACCAGCGCTACCGGGAGTCAAAAGCGGCGCCGGTGGTGGCGCCGGCGCAGGTTCCGGCGCAGGCGGCGGACGTGCCCGCCGAGGCGCCCCCGGGCACCGAGCCGATCGATGCGCCGATGCAGGAGCCTGCGGCGCCCACCGAGCCTGAAGTGCCGGCGCAGCCCCAGAACGCCGACGAAGCAGAGATGTGAGCCAGAAGGAGAATTGTCATGCGCAGCAGTGTAAAACGCATCGAGGCCAAGCGTACCGTGGGCCGCACGATCCTGACGGCGGGAGTGTTGTCGGCGGCGATGATCTGCCCGCCGTTGTGGGCGCAGCTTGAGGCCGAGCCTGGCGCGGACGCAGCGGTTCAAACGCCCCCGATAGCTAACCCGGCAGCCCCGGAAGCCCCCGAAGCACCGGAAGCCCCGCCTGCTGTCGCGCCCGGTGGTACGCCTGTCGCCCCCGGTGCCCCCGTCGCCGCTGAAGAAGCGCCTCGCCAGGACCTGCGTGTCACTATCGCAGGCGTGCAGGGCATGGTGCAGGTGCGTGGCGAAGAGAACGCCGCGTGGGAATCCGCCAAGGCCGGCATGGTGCTGGGCCCCGGCGCCGAGTTTCGCACCGGGCCGCGCTCCATGGTGCAGTTCCGCGTGCCGCCGGACCAGATCATCACGCTGGACCGCCTGGGCACGGTGAAAGTGCTCGAGGCCATCCGCCTGGCGGAGAATAAGGTCAAGCTCGACCTGGGCATGGAGTACGGCCGAACCGACTACCGCGTGGAAGCGGCGGGCGTGGAGCACGACACCACCATCCGCAGTCCGGCTTCGACCTTGGCGGTGCGCGGCACCACCGGCATGACCAGCTCCAGCAACGGAGGCACCTTCCCCGACCAGTTCAAGGCGTTCAATAACCTGGTGACGCGCACGCAGGGCGGCCAGCAGGTCGCCTTCGGCGGTAAGGGCACCCAGACGCAGGTCAACAGCAACAACGGCACGCCGCAGGACGGCAGTTCCGAGCAGGCCAACCCGGTGATGCCCACGGTGCCCGGCACGCCGCAGGACGTCCAGAACGCCATGGCCAACCTGACGCGCACGGGCCAGGCCTTCGGCAGCGTGTTCAGCTCGCAAAGCGCGCTTCAGGGCGGCGCTAACGTCATCGACCAGCAGACCCGCATGTCCGTCAATCCCAGCGACGACGACCAGACGGATGTGGACTTTGGCGACATTGGCTTCGACCAGGACTGGGTCATCGATCAGATCTACACCAGTGAGTTGACAGCCCAGGTCTATCTGTACAGCGACGGCCCGATCGATGGCGACCGCGTCTGGGCCGCCACCGCCAGCACCTGGCAGACGCTGTACGTGGATCCGGTGGTGACGCTGGGGTCGGCGGAGAATCCGAGAGCTTACACGCTCAACATGCTCCAGAACACCTATGCGAGTGAAAGCTTCCTCTGGGATGGCTTGTACCTGATCAATGAGAGCGGCGCGGGCAACACCGCCGCGGTACGCATCGAGATTCCGGGGCAGGAGTCCAGAACCTACCAGGCGCACACCAACAGCGTCGGCGAGCTGCGCGCCCTGTTTATCATCGAGCAGGCCCAGGAGGTTGGGCAGTAACCATCAAGGAGACAGCCATGCGCGGCAGTGCGGAGCGCCTCCAAGCGATTCGTACCCTTGGTGGCGCGATCATGGCGGCTGGTGTATTGATGGCGGCGTTGATTTGCCCCACGCTATGGGCTCAGCCGACGACGCAATCGGCGGGTGCTGACACGGGTGGCGACAAGCAGGGCCTTCGCCAGGACCTGCGTGTCACTATCGCAGGCGTGCAGGGCATGGTGCAGGTGCGTGGCGAAGAGAACGCCGCGTGGGAATCCGCCAAGGCCGGCATGGTGCTGGGCCCCGGCGCCGAGTTTCGCACCGGGCCGCGCTCCATGGTGCAGTTCCGCGTGCCGCCGGACCAGATCATCACGCTGGACCGCCTGGGCACGGTGAAAGTGCTCGAGGCCATCCGCCTGGCGGAGAATAAGGTCAAGCTCGACCTGGGCATGGAGTACGGCCGAACCGACTACCGCGTGGAAGCGGCGGGCGTGGAGCACGACACCACCATCCGCAGTCCGGCTTCGACCTTGGCGGTGCGCGGCACCACCGGCATGACCAGCTCCAGCAACGGAGGCACCTTCCCCGACCAGTTCAAGGCGTTCAATAACCTGGTGACGCGCACGCAGGGCGGCCAGCAGGTCGCCTTCGGCGGTAAGGGCACCCAGACGCAGGTCAACAGCAACAACGGCACGCCGCAGGACGGCAGTTCCGAGCAGGCCAACCCGGTGATGCCCACGGTGCCCGGCACGCCGCAGGACGTCCAGAACGCCATGGCCAACCTGACGCGCACGGGCCAGGCCTTCGGCAGCGTGTTCAGCTCGCAAAGCGCGCTTCAGGGCGGCGCCAACGTCATCGACCAGCAGACCCGCATGTCCGTCAACCCGGGGACGCCCGGCGGAGACGGCGGGGTGATCGTGGACATTGATTTCTCCGACCTGGTCTTCGATGAGAACTGGGTCGTCGACGTCATCAGTTCCGACATAGCGACCGCCCAAGTCTACGTCTACAGCGACGGCCTGATTGACGGCGACCGTGCGTGGGTCGCGACCCAGGATACCTGGCACCAGATCTTTGCCAACGCCCCGGTGACGCTGGGTTCAGCAGCCAACGCCGTGGTGTACAGCGTCAACATGCTGGATAACCCCCTTGGGTTAGAGAATCCCTTCCAGGACCCCGAGTTTCCCTGGGGCGCCCTGTTCCTGGTCAACGCCAGCGGCGCGGGCAATACGGCAGCCGTGCGCGTGGAGATTCCCAATCGCGCACCGATTGTTCGCCAGGCACACATGGAGCAAATTGGCAGTGTTCGCGCTGTGTTTATCAATCGGGAGCCGGTTCTGGGAGTAAACGACTAAAGCGGGGTGGGCGAGAAGCGCTGCCGTGGTAGAGTCTAGAACTTCATGCTCGCCGCACGTCGCAAGTTTCTGTTTCGCACCGGCTTGATCGGCTTTCTGCTGACGTTGCTGGCGGCGACGATGCTCCAGGCCGGGCTGCTCGACGGCCTGGAAAACTGGTGTTACGACCGCCGGGCACGCGACTGCCAGTTCTTCGTCAAGCCCAGCAATAACCGCCTGGTCCATCTCCTGATCGACGACAACGCCGTGGCCACGATCGACCGCTGGCCCTGGCCGCGCACCATCCTGGCGCAGGTCATCGACGAACTGCGCCTGGCCGGCAGCGGGCCCGTCGCCCTGGACATCACGTTCCCCGAAGCGCAGAAGCCGGAATTTGTGCCGCAAGCGGACGGGACGTACACCGGCCTGGATCACGATGCGGCGCTGGCGGAGGCGATCAGCCGCCACGGCAACGTGATCCTGGCCGTCTCGCTCAAGCCCGATACCCAGCCTTTGCCCGAGCCTCCGTTCGTCAGCATGGTCGGGCTGCTGCGGCAGGATCTGGAGATGGACAGGGAGATGCTGCGGCAGAAGCTCGAAGCGCAGGGCGCCGACCGCCAGGCGATGGGGCGCGTGGATGCATTCTTCGTGGCGGCGCAAACCCGCGCCATGGCCAGCCGCATTCGTCAGGAACTGGCCAAGGCCCCCGCGACGCTCGAAGAGCTTCAAGTCATCCTGCTGCCCCATATGGACCCGGCCCTGCACACGCACCAGCGCGGCCTGTTGGAGAAGGAGTACCCCATCGCCATGGCGCTGGTCAAGCTGGAGCGTCTTGGCCGGGCCGACACCGTGGCCGCCGACCCCGCCGGGCCGCCCATTCTTTCCGCCAGCGAAAAGCTTCCGCCCATCGCCCTGCTGATCGACGCTGCCGCCGCCGTCGGCACGGTCAACGATGTGCCTTCGGGTGATGGTGTGGTGCGCCGTATGCCCATGTTCATGCGCGAGGGCGATCGGCTCTACCCGCAGTTGGGCTTCGCCCTGGCGTGCCGCATGCTCGAGGTGAGTCCCAATCAGGTCCGCATCCACGCGGACCGGCTGGTCATTCCCGATGCCCGGGGCGACCTGGTGCTGCCCATCCACACGCAGACGGTGGGCCAGGCGCGCCGCCGCGCCGGCACGCTGTTCAACATCCCCTGGGTAGGCAAGGCCGGCGAGGGCGAGTGGCCCACCATCTACGACGTGCCCGAGCATCAACGTGAGGTGGCGATGCTCTCGGTCAACGCCGTGTGGATGGCGATCGAAACGCAGCGCGCCTTAAGACGCAATCATCAGCTCGCCGACCAGGCGCTGCGGGATTTCTATGCCGCGCACGATACCGGCATGCTCAAAGGCTTGACGCCCTTGCCTGATGACGAGGCCCAGCAGCGCCTGGGGCGCATCGCCGCCGCGCTGGCCACGGCCACCGAGTGGGGATACCTCGATGCCTACGGCAAGCTCAGCAATGAGCAGGTGCGCCAGGAACTGTCCACTATCGGTGACCCGGCGGTGCTCCAGCGGACGCGCGGCCTGATTAACGCCGTGCGAATGCTGCCTCGGCTCCACCAGGAGATTCCCGCGCTCCAGAAGCAACTGATCGACCGCCGCACCCACCTGCGCGTCGAGCTGGCCGGCAAGGCCGTGCTCGTCGGCGCCACCGCCACCAGCGCCCTGGACTTCGTCCCCACGCCCATGCATCCGCGCTGCCCCGGCGTCATTGCCCACGGACTGGTGTACAACGCGATCATGACCGGCGAAATGTGGCGCGTCGCGCCCCCCTGGATTACCCTGGCGATCACCATCGCCATCGGCCTGGGCATGACCGTCTCCACCACCCTGCTGCCGCCTTCACGCGCCCTGTTCGTGCTGGCGGCGGTCGGCATCGTCTACTGGGTGATCAACGGTGTCGTCCTCTTTGACTGGGGCAACCTTATCGTCGGCGTCGCCGGGCCCATGAGCGCCGCCCTCCTGGTCTGGCCCGGCTGCACCCTCACCCACTTCGTCGCCGAGCGACGCGAACGCGCCCGCATCACCGACCGCTTCCGCAATTATGTCGATCCAGCCCTGGTCAACTACGTCATCGAGAATCCCGACCGCGCCCACCTCGACGGCGAGACGCGCGAGCTGACCATCGTCTTCACCGACCTTCAGGGCTTCACCGCCGCCAGCGAAAAGCTCGGCGCCGACATCGTGCCGCTGCTCAACGACTACATGGGCAAGATGGTGCCGGTCATCCGCAAGAACCACGGCTACGTCAACAAGTTCCTGGGCGACGGCATCATGTTCTTCTTCGGCGCGCCGCGCGAGAACCCGGATCACGCGCTGTCGGCGATGTTGGCCGTGATGCAAATGCAGGCGGTAATGGTGCCGTTCAACGAGGGGCTGTCGCGGCGCGGCTTACCGCCGCTGATCACCCGCGCGGGGGTCAACACCGGGACGGTGATCGTCGGCGACGCCGGCTCGGGCGACGCCAGCGACTACACCGTGCTGGGCGACCAGGTGAACCTGGCGTCACGCTTAGAGTCGGCCAACAAGCTCATCGGCACCCGCGTGCTCATCAGTCAGCGCACCGCCGAACTCATCGGCGACGCCGTGCTGCTGCGCCCCATCGCCCGCCTACAGGTCTACGGCAAGACCGAGCACGTGCTGGTGCACGAGCCGCTGGCGCTGAAGCAAAGCGCCACGCCCCAGCAGCGCGAGTTGGCGGACGCCACGCGGGCCATGTTCGACGCCTACGTCGCCGGCGACTTCGCCGCGACCATCATCGCCGCCGACGCCCTGGACCAGCGCTTCGGGCAGGGCTCCGGGGGCGCCGCCAGGCTCACCGCCATCTACCGCGACCTGGCCCGGCAGTATCAGCAGCAACCGCCCATCGCCTTCGACGGCGTTGTCCACCTGACCGAGAAGTAGCGTCAACTCGATGCACACCACGAGCATGGCCGTGGAGCCCCGGTTCATGGTGCTGGCGTCGCAGCCGATGTTGTCCCTCACGGGGCGTCTGAACCAGCGGTCCCACGCATAGTGCGCTGGAATCTCGTCGATGGCTTATAATCCAGCACCATGATCCGACGGGGACTACTCATTCTTGTGGCGCTGGTGCTGATGGCTGGGGGGTTAGTCGCGCAGGAACCAGCGTTCACCGACGTGGTGGAAGCGGCTCCGGCCACGCAACCCGCGGCCGCCGCTCCGCGCCGACCCGCCTCCACCACCGCGCTTCCCGCCAGCCTCACCAGCCTGCCGACCGGCGGCAAGATCGCCATCGTCAAAATCCAGGGCATGATCTACGACTTCACACTGGAGAGCTTCAAACGCCGCACTGAAAAGGCCTTAGCGGACGGCGCGACCATCATCGTCGTCGAATTGGACACGCCCGGTGGAATGCTGGACGCCTCGATCAAGCTCAGCACCTACATCAAGCAGATTCCCAATGCCACTACCATCGCCTGGGTGCACGACCAGGCCTATTCGGGCGGCACGGTCATCGCCGCGGCGTGCCACTACATCATCATGTCGCCTTCGTCGTATCTGGGTGATGCGGCACCGATCGCGATGTCGGGTGTCAGCCTGCTGCCGACCGAGCGTGCCAAGCCGCTGTCCCCGCTCCTGGAAGATTTCCGTGATTCAGCGCGGTACAACCACTACGACTACGCCCTGTTTCATGCCATGTGCGTCTTGGATGTGAGGCTCTACCTCATTGAAAATCCCGCCACGGGAGAACGCAAGGTCGTGAACCAGATTGACTATGAGTTGATGGTGAACGGGCGCGAGTTGCCCGAAGCCAATGTCAACTTGACCATGCCGGCGCCAGTGCCCGGCAGCCCCGCGGAGGCAGATGAGAACCTGCGCCGAGTCGCGCTGGTCACCCGTCAGGTGGCGACCGATGCCGATCTGGGCAAATGGACCTCGGTGACGCGCGATCACAGTGGCGCTTTGCTGCCCGAGCCATTTCACGACGGTTCGACGTTGCTGACCCTCAGCCAGGATCGCGCCATGGACGTGGGGCTGTCGCAAGGCATCGTGAGAAACGAGGCCGACCTCAAGTCCCTGCTGGGGGCACAAGACGTGGGCCGATACGACCAGGCGGCGATCGAAGGCATTGCCTACTGGCTTACGCAATCGTGGATTCGCGGCATCCTGCTCATGGTCGTGCTCATCTGCGCCGCCCTGGAAATGCAGTCGCCGGGCCTGGGTGTCGCCGGGTCCATCGGCATCGCCGCTCTGATCGTGCTCATCGGCGCACCATTCCTCATCGGCATGGCGGAACTGTGGCACCTCCTGCTCTTCCTCCTGGGCTTTGTCCTGCTCATGGTCGAAATCTTTGTCACTCCGGGCTTTGGCGTCCTGGGCATCTCCGGCCTCGTCTGCATGTTCATCGGCCTGGTGCTGGCGGTCGTGCCTTCCTCCAGCGGCGGCATGGGCCTGCCCGCGCCGGAAATGCTCGACCAGCTCCAATGGTCCATCGTCTGGATGATCCTCGGCGGCGTGACGGGCATCATCGCCTTGGCGTTCCTCACCCGCCATTTCGGGCGCCTGCCCCTCTTGGGCCGCATGGTGCTGCGCGCCCGCTCGACCGTCCCGGCCGCGCAAGTAGCGGGCACCGACTCGGCAGGCAACCCCGTCCTGCTCGACGCGCCGCACCAGGCGGTCAGCGGCGAAGACGCCATCGGTGGCGGGAAAGTCGCCGTCGGCGCCCGCGGCACCGCCATCACCGAGCTGCGCCCTACCGGCCGAGCCAGCATCGACGGCCAACTGGTCGACGTTATGTCCGTCGGCGAATGGATCCACGTCGGCCGACACGTCCGCGTCGTGGAAGTGCACGGCAACCTCATCACGGTGCAGGAAGAAGGCTGAGCCCCCGTCTCGCGTTGATTCTCTTTTGCTGCTTACGAAGGAAAGCCGCGGATTGTGAGCCGCGGGCTTCGTTCGATTGTCAGCATTCCGCGCTTTACTTTTGACTTCATGTGGCAAGAATCAGGCAATGGTTACTGGAGCTCAGCCCCGCACCTTTCACACGGAGTTCGATCATGAAAAGGCTCACCACCGCCGCTGCCGCGTTGACGATCGCTTTCCTCCTGGGCTGTCAACAGAGTCAGAGCGAAGCGTACGAGCGGCACGCCGCCCTGGCGCCGATCAAGCAGGCGATCGCGACGGTTCATCCGACGGAGGGGAACAAGGTCACCGGCGTGGTGCGGTTCACCGAGACCGCCGGCGGTGTCAAGATTGTGGCGGACCTGGATGGTCTGGAGCCCAATACCCGCCACGGTTTCCACATTCACGAGTACGGCGACTGCTCGGCATCCGACGCCAGCAGCGCCGGCAGCCACTATGACCCGGCGCACACGCAGCAGCACGGCCGGCCGTTTGAAGGCGGTGTCCACGCGGGCGACATGGGCAACATCGAGGCCGACGCTCGCGGCCGGGCCCATCTGGAACTGACCCTGGGGCACATCACGCTCACCGGCAACAACCCGATTCTCGGCCGGTCGGTGATCGTGCACGAGAAGCCCGACGACTTTGGCCAACCGGTCGGCAACGCCGGCGGACGCATCGGCTGCGGCGTCATCGGCGTGGCGAAATGAAAGCAAGAAGCGAAAAGTAGAAAGTAGAAAGTGAAAAGTAAGGAACTCCAGGCGGGTCTCATGACTTCGCACTTCGCACTTTGCACTTCGCACTTCACACTTTGTACTTCACCTCACGCTGCCCGCGATCTCACTGGGGTCATCAATCCCTGCCGCTTCAAATGCCGCGTGGCGGCGCTTGCAGCCGGGGCAGGCGTGACACGGCCCGCCCGTCGCCTGGCATGACCAAGCCATGCGCCAGGGCACGGACAGATGCGCCCCCAACTCGATGAGCTGCTTGTCGGTCAGCTCCAGCATGGGGGTGGCGATCTCGGGCAGACGGGGCGACTCGAGTTGCGCCACCTGCTGGATGAGCAGGGTGCGTTCGGTGGTTTGGGCGACGGCCTCGAAGTCGCCATTGACTTGTGCCGGCCAGGTCAGCCGCGCGGCACCCAACTCCAGGGCGTGCGCCAGCCCGCAGAGCAACAGGCGTGCATGCCGCAGGGCGGGCAGGTCGGCGGCCGGGGTGTCCTTGACCGCCGGGGCCTCGGCGACGAGCAGCTTGAGCTTGAAATGCTCGGCTTGTTTCCGCGCCGCCGCCAGGCGGGGCGTCGCCGCCGGGATCGGCTCGCGCACGTGCAGCAGCACGGCGCGGTCGCGTCGCGCCATCGCCGCCGCGGTCACGATCAGGCTGCGAGTTCCTCCGCCGTGCAAAATGAGCGTCAACGGTGTGGGCATGATGGATATTATCGGCCAGAGCGTACGTTTGAGACGAAATCGGGCGGCGCCGCTGTACCGAGACGTCCGGACCTTCGCGGACTCAGGTCCGGCTTGTTAGACTTTCCGTTTTGCACCCATGGGGCACTGCGATGAGTCTGCTGGTCTTTGTTCATATCGCCAATGAAGGGCCCTGCGTCCTGGGCCGCGTGCTCCAGGAACACGGCCACAAGCTGCGCCAGGTGCGCCTCTACGCCGGCGAACCGGTTCCACCCGACCTGGACGACATCGACGGCATAATCAGCATGGGCGGGCCGATGAACGTCGATGAGGCCGACCAGCATCCGTGGATGAAGGACGAGCTGGCTTGTCTCAAACGTGCCCACGACACGAAGGTGCCGATCATCGGCATCTGCTTAGGCGCCCAGCTCATCGCCGCGGCGCTTGGCGGAGAGGTCACGGCCATGGCCGCACCTGAAGTCGGCTGGGCGCCCGTCCGTCAGGCCTTCCCCGGCACCATCGACACCCTGCACAGCGGCATCGCCTGGAACACCACCCAGGTCCACATGCACGGTCAGGAGGTCACCAAACTCCCGCCCGACGGCGTGCCCCTCTCCGGCTCCAAGCAGTGCAGGATCCAGTCGTACAAGGTCGGCTTGACCACCTACGCCTACCAGTATCACTTCGAGTGGTCGCGCAAGGACATCGAGGCGATGGCCCACATTCCCTTTGTCACCCAGGCCGGCGGCAACGCCGAGGAAATCCTCAAGCAGGCGTCGCTGTATTACGAAGGCTATCGTCGCGTCGGCGACCGCTTGTGCGAGAATATCGCCGAGTATTTGTTTGTGAAGTGAAAAGTGGCGAATGGAGAGTGGAGGGTGAAGACTCGGCTTCGGTCTCCACTCTCCACTCTCCACTCTCCACTCTCCACTCTTCCCTCAATCCATCCGCATCGGCACACCCGCCAGCGGGTGCAACTCGTCCACCAGTTCGTCGCGCGTGTAGGAGCGTGACAGATCGATCGGCAAGCCCACGCCGTGGTTGCCGTCCGAGGACAGGATGAGCATCGTTTGGCCTTGAGTTTCATGGCCCATATCCGCCGGCTGATGACCCATGACAAAGACGCGCACGCCCCAGGTCTGCGCCAGTTGGTCCGCCAGCGCCTGCGTGTGATTGCGGCCCCAGATGAGCATGTGGCCTGATCCGCCGGGCGACAGGTCGGCCTCGTCCGGCACGCGCTCGAGCACCGCCGGATCGAAGGCGGGCAACTGCACGGGCGAGGGCAGACTGTGCGTGCAGAGAATGCCGTTAGGCAGTCGTACCGCCAGGGGCAAGCTCTTGATGAACGCCGCCAGGGCGGCGCACACCGCCGGGGCGTCGTCGCCATACATGTACGCGACGCCGTCGTTGAACGCCGCCACTACGCTGCGGCCGGCCTTGAGAATGTCCTCGCCTCGTGCCTGCGCCAGGTCGTGATTGGCCTGAAGAAAATGAACCTGCTGGGGATATTCGAGCTTAAGTTGTGCCGCCAGCCCGACCATGCGGATCGACAGGTCCATGCCGTTGACCAAGTGCGGCCCGTGGCAAAGTTCGTGGAGAATCAGGTGGCGATTTAGCCCCTTGGACAGTGCCGCCAGGATACAGAGGCGCTGAAAATTGAGGCGATGGTCGTGCAGGTCGCCGCTCATGACCACGCGGCCTGGAGCAGGCAGATGCACTGTGGCGCCCTGCCGCAGGGTCGAGCCCAGATTGGCGGCCGTCGCCCGCCGCAAGACGTCGATCATGTTCGCCGCGATCTGGAGGTTCACGCCCATGTGGGCAGTGTCCAGTTTCCGATGTCCAATGTCCAATTATGGAGTGCGGCCGCCCCCTCCCGACATTGGACATCAGTCTCGGGACATTGGACACTGCCCCAATGGGTCAGGATCTCGACGGCATACTGACGCGGGCGGCACAGGGCGATGCCGGCGCCTGGCGCGAACTGGTGGAGATTTATTCGCGGCGCGTGTATGGCCTCCTGGTGCGGCAGTGCGGCGACCGCGACTTGGCGGAGGAGATTACCCAAGCTACCTTTGTCAAGGTCGTGGGCCACATCGGCAAGTACCGCGAGGAAGGCAAGTTCGAGCCCTGGCTCTTCCGCATCGCCATGAACAAGCTGCGCGACGAGATGCGGCGGCGCAAGCGACAGGCCCAGAGCGTGGACATGAGCGCCGGCCGGTCGGATGAGGGCGGCGTCTGGGCCGCCATGGAGAGCAAAGTGACGGGGGTCCGCGGGCCCAGCGGCGGGTCGGAAACCGCGGGGGGTGATCCGGTGGAGAATGCCAGCCTGGCGGAGCAGATTCAGCAGTTACAGGACGCGATCGCCCAACTCAGCGCCGCTGACCAGGAGATTCTGCACCTTCGTCACACTGCTGGGATGGGCTTTGCCGAGATCGCCACCACGCTCAACCAGCCCCTGGGCACGGTCCTGGCGCGCGGCCACCGAGCCTTGGCAAAGTTACGCAAGATGATGAATCCACAGGAGTAATGCACCGAAAGTTAAGAGGATAGAGTGGAAAGTGAAAAACAGAAAGTCACGGATGGACGCCGACGCTGAGTCGGCGAAGCGTCTGGTATCAGATCGCAGCTACTGCTCAGATTCAAGCACCCAATCGAGCAAGAAAGTCGCCACGACCCGCGTTGTACTCTTTGTCCCCCGAACTCGGCGCGCGCCAGTAATCCCGGCGCCCTGCCGATGAAGTAATGTGGAACCCATGAAGGACACCCCGCCCCAACTTCGCCTGACTCACGAGACTGACCCGGTCTTTGACGCCCTGCTCGACCAAGCCCTGGCGCCGGAGGTGGCCCCCGGCGGTATTCCGGCGGGTTTGGCCGATCGCATCCTGGCGATGACCACCACGGCCATCGAACGTCGCCGACACAGCCCCCGGAATCTGATCATCCGCCTGGACTCCTACCGCTGGACACGCGCCTTGGCGGCGAGCCTGCTCGTGGCGGCCTCGGCGGGCGTCCTCCTGACCGCCGGCGCTATCTTCCAGAGCGCCCAGACCACGGTGGAACTGCACTCCCTGGATCGTGACCTTCACGACGCGATGGTGCGCGCTACTGCGACCCCGACCATTGACGGGCCGGTCCGTCCCATCCACGTTCGCGCGGGAATGGACGTGGGCCGGGTCGGGAGCGAGGTCAACGAGGCCATGCAATCGCTGGACGAAGCCCTGCGGCAATTCGACCAAAGTGGCACGCGGATACCATTCTTCGACAGCAGCACCCGCATTTTCTGACCGCCGTTCGGAGTCCGGGGTCCGGGGACAGAAAGGACCGTTCGATGAGAACCCACTGCTTCTCTGCCTCCGCTCGTCCCCGCTCGTGGGGCGCGGCGATGTTCATGGGCTTGATCGTCACCCTGATGATGCTGGGCTGGCCGGTATCCTTCGCCTATGCGACCGAGGGGCACGCACCTGCGGCCCGTGAGGAAGCCAAGCCTAACGACAAGGCCCAGGCCAAAGAAGGCGACCAGCCCGATGCCAGGAAGGCCGATGACCAGAAGAAGAGGGAAGACAGTCGCGATAAGAGCCCACGCAAGCCCGAGGGCGACAGTCGCCTCAAACTTACCAAGGAACAGTTGGCCACGGGCTTTGAGATTATCGAGCAGCTCCAGCCTCGGCTGGCGGCCCGCATCCGCGCGGCCCGCGAAAAGCATCCCGACCACGTCGAAAGAATGATCGCCGAGCAATGGCCCCGACTGTACCGCCTGGCGGAATTGAAAAAAGACGACCCCGAGCTGTTCAAGCTCACCATGGTGGACGTGCGCCTGACCCGGGAATCCTTCGAGGCCACCCGCAGGGTGCAGAAGGCCCAGCGCGACGGCGAGGCGGCGGAAATCCAGGCCACCCAGGCCAAACTGCACAGCATCATCGATCAGCAGTTTCAGGTCCGCCAGCAGATGCGCGAGCATGAACTCAAGAAGGTCGAAGCCCAGGCTGCCCGCCTGCGTCAGGATCTGGAGAAACGCCTGAGCGAACGCGACAAGCTCATCGATCAACGCGTCCAGGAACTGCTCAGCGCCAAGAGCGAAGGGGATGGGGAGATGTGAGGGGAAGTGAGAAGTAGAAAGTGAAAAGTACAAAGTCAGCATGACCAGGCGGATGTCCCGTCTCCGCTCGTATTCTTCACCTCTTGATTTCCACGTTTCACTTTTAACCTCCGCCCTCACACCCGATGCGCGTGCGGCCCGAACTCGGCGTTGTAGTACGACACGACCATCTCCCCGGGCGGCGCCACCTCGTCCAGCGCCTTGCGATCATCATCCGTGACCGTCACGTTCAGCGCCCCCAGGTTGTCCTCCAACTGCTCGACATTGCGTGGGCCGATGATCGGGCTGGTGATGCCCGGCTGATGCATGACCCACGCCAGCGCCAGTTGTGACGGCGTGCAGCCCTTGTCCTTCGCCAGCGCCACGAGCTTCTCGACGACATCGAAAGCCCGCTCGTTGACCCGCCGACCCACCGGCCCCTTGTCCGGCGCCTTCCAGCGCGTGCCCTCGGGCCACTTGCCCTCCCGCGTGTATTTGCCCGTCAGAAACCCGCCCGCCAGCGGCGACCAGGGAATCAGCCCCATCCCGAACGTCCGCGCCATCGGAATCAGCTCGCGCTCGATGCGGCGATCCAGCAGGTGGTACGGCGGCTGCTCAGTCACGAAACGGTTGAGCCCGTGCTCCTTGGCGGCCCACAGCGACTCGACCACCTGCCAGGCGGCGAACGTCGAGGTGCCGATGTAACGCACCTTGCCCGCACGCACCAGGTCGTCCATGGCACGCAGCGTTTCGTCGATGGCGCAGTCGGGCTGGGGCCGGTGAATCTGGTACAGGTCGATCCAGTTGGTCTGGAGCCGGCGCAGCGAGGCGTGGCACTGCTCGATGATCTGGCGGCGCGAGTTGCCCCAGCGATTGGGGTTTAACTCCGCGTGCAGTTTGCTCACGCCGGCGACACCCTCCTTGTGCATGTTGCCGTGACACTTGGTCGCCAGCACAATGTAGTCGCGATGTCCGTTGCGTTTGAGGGCCTCGCCGACGACCTCTTCGCTCTTGCCCGTGTGGTAGACGTTGGCGGTGTCCAGGAAGTTGATGCCCGCGTCGATGGCCTTGTCGATCGCCGCCATGGAAGGCTCCGGCGGCGTGTTCCCGCCGAACATCATGCAGCCTAAGCACAGCGGACTGACGCGAACACCCGTGCGGCCAAGCAGACGGTATTCCATCGTGCAAACTCCCTTGAAGGTGACTTCCAGATTGCTGGTCTGGAGCGCAGGTGGCCCTACGGCATGTCCAACATACAGCCGGGGCGATGTAATCCCAAATCAGGAATCACGCGCCGCCGGGCAATTGCATATGGTTTTCCGGTCCCTCTCCCTTCTGAGGGAGAGGTTAGGTGAGGGTGATTGAAATGG
>JBBDMX010000004.1:0-1579 GCA_040878035.1 Phycisphaeraceae bacterium
GAACCGGGAGCTCCTCGGTCCAGCGCGGGGCGAACGAGTGCGACAGCTGGTGCGGAACCTGTCAATAGGTAGTTGCCGGAGATTTTCTAGGTTGTTTGGATTTTTGGTTTGTTGATCCAGGCTTGTTCGGGGGCGCCGGCGGGTCGGGGTGGTTTGGTGAATCGTTCGGGGTGCCGGCGTGCGGCGGCGGCGAGGGTGTGCTGGCGGCGTTCGATGATGGCCTGGTGCACACCGTCGTGGAGGTCTGCGGGGCGGAGGTAGCCGATGCCGGAGTGGTAGTGGACTTCGTTGTACCAGGTGAAGAATGTGCGGCACCAGGTGCGGGCGTGGTGGATCGAGTCGAACCGGGCCGGGTAGTCGGGCCGATACTTCAGGGTCTTGAAGTGCGCTTCGATGTACGGGTTGTCGTTGGACACTCTCGGCCGTGAATGCGATTTCGCGACGCCGAGCTCGTTCAACAGTTCGGCGACGGTCCCGGCGATCATCGGGCCGCCACGATCGGCGTGGATCGTCAACGTCTGAGGGTCGATCCCGTACTTGCGGCAGGTTTCGCGGATCAGTCGGCGTGAGTGCTTCTCGGATTCGGATTCGTGCAACGCCCATCCGACGGTCTTGCGGGAGAAGATGTCGATGATCGTGTACAGGAAGTAGCGGACACCTTTGGTCGGGCCGCGCAGTGCGGTGATGTCCCATGTCCACACCTGGTTCGGTGCGGTGGCGACGAGTCGTGGTGTGGTGTAGTTCTGGTGGACGTGACCGCGGCGGCGTTCACGGACCAGGTCACGCTCGGCGAGTACCCGATACATCTGGCGTTCCGAACACAGATAGGTGCCCTCATCGAGCAACGTCGTGTACACCTGGGCCGGGGCGAGATCACAGAACCGTTCCTCGCATAACACCGCCACGATCGCATCTTTTTCGAGGTCGGTCAGCCGGGCCGGGTGCGGGCGCCGCTCACGCCGCTCACGTGGCAGACGTGGCCGGGCCCGACCCTCGGCGTCTTGGCGGCGGTGACGGTTCGTGCGTTCATTCACCCCGAACGCGTGACACGCGGTCGTGCGCCCGACCCGTGGCGTCCATTCCTCGACGGCCTGGTCGAGGATCACGATCGTTTCGGCTCGGCGCTCTTGCGGGAGTGCTGCTGCAAGAGCGCCGACACTTTTCCCTGCGCTTCGATCAACTCCTCCGCTGTCACCAACCGGGCCTCGAGCTCGGCCACCCGGGCCGTCAACCGGCGGTTCTCGGCACGCACCGGGTCCGATTTCGGGCCCCGTTTGCGGTCGGTCAATCCTTCGAGGCCGGCACGATCGCGCTGGGCCCGCCAATGCGACACCAACTGCGAGTAGACACCGTGGCGGCGCATGATCTCACCCCGCTCGGACTTCGATCCGGCGGCGTCCAACTCGGCCAGCACCTGCGCTTTGAACGCTGCCGGATACACCTTCCCGGCCGGGCGGACCTCGGGATCAGGACGCGACATCACACCAACATTAGAACCAGACATTCATCTCTCTCATCTCTCACCCTGCTCACGATAATCACACACGACTACCGGCAACCACCATCATGACAGAGAGGG
>JBBDMX010000005.1:0-42044 GCA_040878035.1 Phycisphaeraceae bacterium
AGCCCTCTCCCTCAGAAGGGAGAGGGGGTCAGAGCGGCCATATGCAATTGCCCTGGGGGCTTTACTTTCGTCCACGACGAGATTATACTGTTGAATATATGAATAACATACCTATAATATCAGTTCATCCCAGACTGCCACGGCAATGACAGCCATGACCCGCAATTGCCTGGTCGGACTGTTCCATGAACTTGCTGCTGATGACTGAGACATGTTTAATCAATGGAGTACATAAGTCGGATCGGTTGATCCGGAATGTCAGGCTGACACGCCACTGACATGGGGGCTGACATTCGCTAAGTGTTGTGACGACAAAGAGAAATCAAAAGATGACACGGGGGGGAGGGGAGGGGGGGGCTGACACCCCGGACGTGTCCGGATATCCGGAATTGCCGACCTTGGACCTTGGACCCTTGGACAGCAGACTGTACTCGAACAACCCAAGCGATCGCTCATGACTTGGCACACCATTCATCTGGCCACGGTTGACTCGACCAACGACGAGGCTCGTCGGCAGTCGATCGTGCGGCCCGGTCAGCCGATTCTCGTCAGTGCCGATGCGCAGACCGGCGGGCGTGGCCGCCATGGCCGGGCCTGGTCGTCGCCGCCGGGCGGGGCGTGGTTCAGTATCGCCTGGCCGATGCGCGGCGACCCCGCCAGCTACGAGCCCGTACCGCTGCTGACGGGACTGGCGGTAATCGAAAGCCTGCCTGATTCGCTGCCTCTTGAGATCAAGTGGCCCAACGATGTGTTGCTGGGTGAGCGCAAGGTCGCCGGTATTCTCTGCGAGCGGCATCTGCCCGCCACGCTTGAAGCTCAGCAGCCGCCCTTGGTAGCCCCGGCGTCTTGGCCGCCCGTCCTCCCGGATGCTTGCTCGGCCTTGATCATCGGTATCGGTATCAACGCCAACATCGATCCGGCAGCACTGGACCAGCCGCTGCGCATCCCCGCGGCATCATTGCGCGCAGCGCTGGGTCACGACATCGACGTGGCGGCATTGATCGACCGCGTCACGCGGCGACTGGTTGCGCGACTGTCCGACTTTGAGGCCCACGGCCTGACCGACGCCGACATTGCCGCGATCGACCGTTGCCTGGCATGGCGCGGCACGGCGGTGTCCTATGAACGCCAAGGCAAGCTTGAAACGGGCGTCATCACCGGCATTGCCGCCGACGGCGCCCTGGTCCTGCGCTGCAACGGTCAACGCCGCACGCTCTGCGGCGGGGAGGTGCAGCGGCTGGCGCCGCAACCGTGATGTTGGCCCAAACCAACGGTGTGGCCGGACGCCCGATCGCTCCCGCGCCCGCGTGCCCGCACCGTTGCTGCTTGGGCTAACCCGCAACATCCGCTACCATGATGTGTTCATTCCAACTCAAAGGTGCGCCCGATGCCTGACACTTCGAAATCCCACGTCAACTTCATCGATTGCTCGCTTCGCGACGGCCACCAGTCGCTGCTGGCCACGCGCATGAGCACCGAGCAGTGCCTGCGCGTGCTGCCCCTGCTGCGTGACTCGGGCTACTCGATTCTCGAACTCTGGGGCGGCGCCACGCTCGACTCGGCGATGCGCTTCACCAACGACAACCCCTTCATTCGCCTGGAAAGGTTCCGCCAGGTTTGCGGCGATCCGCGCCAGGGCGGCGTGGTGATCCGCTCTCTTTGCCGCGGGCAGAATCTTTTCGGCTACACGCCGTACCCCGATAACGTGGTGGTCGAGTTCCTTAAGGAAGCGGTGCGCACCGGCTCGACGCGCATGCGCATCTTTGACGCCCTCAACGACTATCGCAATCTGATGATCGCGATCATGGCGACCAAGACCTACAACGGCCACGCCGAGGCCGCCATGTCGTACACCACCAGCCCGGTGCACGATGTCAATCACTTTGTCAGCTTCGCCCGCCACGCCATGGAACTGGGCGCCGACTCGCTGGCGATCAAGGACATGGCCGGCCTGTTGCACCCGGCCACGGCCTTTGAACTGATCGACGCCCTCAAGACCAGTTTCCCCGGCGTCGAACTCACCCTTCACTCCCATTGCACCAACGGACTGGCGATCACCAGCTACATCGTGGGCATGCTCACCGGCGTGGATCATTTGGACACGGCCTACGGCCCGATGGCGGGCTCGACCTCCCAGCCGCCGGTCGAACTCATCAATTACTTCGCCCAGGAGTTGGGCATCAAGACCAACGTGGACATGAAGCTCACGCCGCGCATCGACCAGGAGCTGCGCAAGATTCGCGGTGAACTGGTCAAGGTGGACAAGGAGCCGCAGTTCATGGGCCGGCCCTGGCCGATCGAGCCCGACGCCCAGACGCGCGGCAAGGTGCGCCAGGCGCTGGCGCTGATCCAGAAGCGCGACCGTGCCAGCCTCGACCAGGCCATCGCCATCATCGAGGACCAGATCATGGTGCCTCAGGGTTACCCGGAAATCGACCGCAGCCAGCTTGATGCCCAGGTGCCCGGCGGGATGATCTCCAACCTGCATAACCAGCTCAAGGAGCAGGACAAGCTGGAGCTGATGCCCAAAATTCTGGATGAGGTGGTGCGTGTTCGCCGGGCCGCGGGCTACGTGCCGCTGGTCACACCGACGAGCCAGATCGTGGGCACGCAGGCGGCGTTCAATGTGATGAGCGGCGAGCCGTACTCCATGCCCACCGAGCCGTTCCGCGACCTGATGCTGGGCAAGTATGGCCGGCTCCCGGGCCCGCCGGATCAGGCGGTGATCGACAAGATCGGCCGGGGCGAGCAGCCCACGAGCCTGCGTCCGGCCGAGCACGCCAAGCCCGTCGATCTGACCCAGGTGTATGCCGCGCACGGCAACCTGCTCGAATCGCACCGCGACCTGCTGCTGATGCTGCTCTTCCCGCTACCGGCCAAGCAGTTCCTGGAGAAGCGCCACGCGGTGGCAGCGCCGACCGAAGCGGCGTGATGCCTCCCTCTCTCCCTTCTGAGGGAGACCTCGGAGCGCCGGCTTGAGGGGATCCAGAGATGACCTGCGACCTCGTTTCCTGACACCCCTCTCGCCTTCATCAATGCCGGTACTGCTGTCCTTCCATGACCCGACCCGCAACACAAAGTTGGCTCCGCTGGCCGCTACTTGCCGTGGCGACGCTCTCGGCATTGACCGTAGTCGCCGCGCTGATCACCGTGACACTACCCCTGCCCCTGGGCGTCGCCGACGCCCGTGAAGCTCCCGTCCTCGAACGCCGCATCCGCGACTTCACCATGGCCTGGCTCGACAGCGCCGACACCGCCCGGTACGACGGCTTCACCTACAGCGTGGATATGGGCCAACTGCTCATCTACGCGGCCCAGGCCAACGATCGGGCGATGTACGATCGCCTCCGTCGTTGGGCCATCGACAACGTCATCCTTAACGATCCCCAAGACCCGTTCACGCGCGGCATGGTCGTCTGGCGGCACAAGCCCGGCGTGGCGCCCGACGCCTCGGGCACCACCGAAGCCCTGCGCATCGCCCGCGGTCTGTGGCTGGGCGCCCGGGCGTTCGACCAGCCCGACGACCGCGACCTGGCGATCCTCATCGTTCACGCCTACGCCGGCCACCAGTGGAGCGATCAGGGCGTGTGGATGATCCGCAATTATTTCAACCTCGGTGATCCGACCAAGCCGGGGCGCCCCGGCCGGCATTACGTCACTAACTCGTTCCTCATTGATTACGACCCCGACTTCGTCGCCGAGGTGGCGCGGGCGACTGACGACGCGACCTTGCGCGAGGTGGCACAGATGAGCTACAACCTGGTCCACAACGCTGGTACGCCCTGCGGCCTGCTCTATGACATGATCCAGCCCGAGGTCATGACGCTGATGCCCGGCAACGGCGGCATCTTCTCGCCCAACGACCAGATTCAACTGTCCAATCCCGCGACCATCGCCGAGTGCTCGACGGGGGGAGCACCGGATGTGGGCCGCCGGGTGCTGGACTTTGCCTTGCGCCGGCGTCATGGCCTCAAGGCCTACTACTGGGGCCGCACCGGCGAGCCGCAGGGCATCAAGCCGCCGGGCTACGAAACTTATGCGCCGCTCCTGCGCCTGGCGGTCAAGCTGAACGACCGCCGCGCCATCGCCGCCATGACCCCGCCGCTGTTGATCCACGCCCGCCACTATGCGGACCAGCGCTACGAGCCGCGCCTGCACGCCGCCAGCGAGATCCTGCTGGCACTGCGCGCGATTGGGCCGCCGCCGCCGGTCCCGCCGCCCGCGACTGCCCCGGCGCCATTGCCGCCAGAAGAGCAGCCGTGGATGAACGCCGATGAACGCGGATGAAGATGGATTGAGCTAATGCTGGACCGGCGGCACGTCGATGACGCAGACAAGCTCAACGGGCCAGGGTTGTTGCACGGCCAGGCGAATCTCATCAAGTCTGGTCTGGGCATGTAGTCGCCTCTCCCACGCGGTCTTCATGTCTGCTTCCAGGCGCTGTGCGATCCTTAGTTTTTGTCGCCATTCGACGGTTCGTGCTTGCTCTCTGCTGGCTTCCTTGACCAACTCGCCGACCGTGGCCTCCGTGATTTGCAGTTCGACTTCAGCGTGGTGGACCACGTAACTAAGACGCTGGCGGAGTTGGACAACCTCCCCGTCATTCTTTGGCGCCGGCAACGGGCCGCCCAGCATGGCGGCGGCCTCCCAAGGCGGCGCAGTGTCGGCCTTGATTTGCCCTGCTTTGTCAAAGAGGCTCTTCATTGTCACCAGGCGAGCTTTGGCCCTGGCCACCTGTAGCCTGGCATCACTCAGGGCCTCGGACATGGGAGCTTTGAGCGGCGTGGACATATCCAGGGCGTTGTCCGAGAGGTATTGATCGAGCTGCTTGGCGTACTGCTGAGCATCGTCTTCGGCACGCTTCTGTTCCTCCAGCCACGCGCGACGTGAGTCGGTCACCCGCAGTTCGATATCCAGGCGTATCTTGCTCAGATATGTGTTGACAATGGCGTGCATGAGTGTGCGACGTTGGGCCGGGTCACTGATTCCCGTGAGTTGTATGGCGACCACGGCGCCCTCCAGAGGATCGAGCAGGTGCGACTCAAGCATCTTCTCGGGCGAGCCCCGGAGCTTGTCAAGCACAGCCGAGGGCTCGATCGTGCGTACCGTGAGCATCTTTTCAGGTGAGCGCCGCAGCGTCTCAAGCAAAGTCGAATCAAACTTCCGGACTTCGGCATTCTTCAGCGCGTCGGGCACCACGGCATAGAGCAACCGGTATTCAATAGATGTCGCCAGCGAGGACGACAATCCCTGGATCACGGCCAGCGTGGCTGGCTCAGCGGCCGTTGGCACCGACTGCGGTGGTTCGGCAAGGGCGGGCGCAGACAGCCTCAGATGTATCGCGAGGACGATCAGCAGCACGAGCATCAAGCATGTAGAACGGGAATGGTGGAACATGATGGGTCTCCGGAACAAGGTGGTGGACGGCATTGTACCGCGGCGGCGGAGGGTGCAAGCGGCGCTAGGAAGTGTCGTTGGCGGCTTTGGTCTCCCAAACCGCCGTCGGGGGAGGGAGAGGCGCCCAACCTTCGTTACACTAGCGAACATGGCATACCGGGCATGGCATCCTGATTCGGAGCAGCGGCGGCCGGCGCAGCGTTCGCTGTTGCGGCGGGGCGGTGCGGCCAGGCGGACCGCGGCGGTGTTGCCCACGCTCCTGACCCTGGGCAACGGCCTGTCGGGCTTCATGGCCATCTTTCTCGCCAGCCGGCCCGCCGATGCTCCGCTCCCGTTCAACTGGACGCCGCTGACCTTTGCCGCGCTATTCATCTTTCTGGGCATGATCTTCGACGGTCTGGACGGCATGGCGGCACGCCTGACTCGCAGCACCTCGGACCTGGGCGGGCAACTCGACTCCATGTCCGACATGGTCACCTTCGGTGTGGCGCCGGCGTTCCTGGCGGTGCAACTGGTCCTGGTCCCTTCCTCGCTCACGCCCTTTTTCGCCACCACAAGTGCCGACAACTATTTCGGCCGCTTCGTGCTGGTGGTCGCCATGATCTACGTCGCCTGCACTGCTTTGCGCCTGGCGCGGTTCAACGTCGAGACCAAGAGCGCCGAGATCACCGACCATCTCTCGTTCAAAGGGCTGCCCTCGCCCGGCGCCGCGGGCACCGTGGCCAGCATGGTGCTCCTGCACGAGCACTATCTGGTGTCGCACGTGCGCCGCCTGGCGGCCCAGGGCATGCCCCTGGGCCCCGACGCGCCCATGTCGTGGAGCCTCTTCCTCACCGCCATGGGCATGGTCGCCGTCATGCTGCTGGCGGCCATGGCGATGGTCAGCCGCCTGCGCTACATCCACGTGACCAATCGTTACATGCGTGGCCGCCGGCCGTTCCGCTCCATCGTGGCGCTGGTCGTGTGCCTGCTGCTGGTCTCGACATTCCCCCAACAGGCGGTCGCCGGCGTGTTCGTCCTCTACGCCCTGTCGGCGCCGTGCGTGTGGCTGTGGCATGTGCTGACCGGGCGCCGCCGCCGCGGACTGGCGCAGGCGGCGACCGACCATCGCAGGGCCAATTTGTGATTTGGGCTTCCACGCCCGACCTGAGTCTGCGAAGGCCCGGATCTCCGGAAATCCGGGGCTTAATAGACTCAGCCCCGGCGTGCAAGCGCCTTCTCACTTGCCACTTTTTACCTTCTCCTTTTCACTTTCCGCCCGCTCATTCTTCGTCGAACTTGCGGTCGACCAGTTCCGCCAGGGCTTCAACGGCAGCGGGCGCATCGGGCCCCTGGGCCTGGATGCACAGTTCCGTGCCTTGCGTCGCCGCCAGCATCATCATCTGCATGATGCTTTTGCCATCGACGACCTGTGTGCCCTTACGGACCTTGACTTCACTCGCAAAGCTGCTGGCGACGTCCACGAACGACATCGCCGGCCGGGCGTGCAGCCCCAGCTTGTTCTGGATGGTGACAATGACTTCGGTATTCTGGGTAATGGAATCCATTCGCTGCTCGTGAGAGCGTCATGCTCGTCAAGGTCTACTTGGGAAGGACGATCCGGCCGTGTCGCCTGCCGGGTGTGGGGTACCGCGTATTCTTGGGCCGCCGCGTCAGCTAGGCAACTGCTGCGCGTCCGCCTCTTCGAGCAGGTCCTGCACCTGCTTGCGCGTGCCTGCCTGGCGCAGGAAGCGACGGAACTGGTCCTTCTGGAGGTTCGAAAAGACGATCTCCATGGCCTGGAGATGCTCGTTAGGCTTGTCCTGGGGCGACAGGAGCAGCACGATGCTGAACACCGGGGCCTTGTCCAGGGCGTTAAAGTCCACGCCCTTCTGCGACACGCCGATGCCCGCCGCCATGCGCTTGATCTTCTGGTGCTTGACGTGGGGTACCGCCACGCCCTTGCCAAAGCCCGTCGAGCCCTTCTTCTCGCGATCGATCAGGCTCTTGATCAACTCATCCTTGATCGACTGCGGCGCAGCGCCGGCCTCGACCAATGCCTCGACCAGCTCGCGGATGACGCCGTCCCTGTCGTTGTTGGCCAGTTGGGAAAGAATCGCTTGCGGGACCACGAAATCCTGGAGCTTCATACGGGTTCCTCATTCGTCAAAACATTGGGCCACAGATGAACACGGATGGACACGGAAAAAAAAAAGTGGGAAAGTCAGGAAAGGCGGAAAAACAGGAAATCAGAACAGCACTGCCGGTCACAATTCCCCTTTTCTGCATTTTCTGTTTTTCTGGTTTTCTGCTTTGCCTCATCTATGTGCATCTGTGGCTAACTCGATGCCTCAACCCGCCATCGGCGTCTTGCCTTTGCGATGGCGGACCTTCTCTTTGTGATCGGTCAACTGACGTTCGAGCTTGCTGTAGCATTCGTCGATGCAGGCGTATAAGTCGCCTCCATGAACCTTGCTGACAAACGGCTCGGTCCGGTCGGCGGTGACCTTGGCCTCCACATCGTAACGTCGATGCTCGGCCATGTCCGCCACCAATTCGATCGTTTGCACGCGATTGTAAAACTTGGGCAGCTTGCCCAGTTTTGCCGTCGCGTATTCCCTGATCGGATCCGTGATTTCCAGGTGTCGTCCGGTGACCGTGATCTCCATGGTGTTCTCCGTGGATGGTAAAAGGATAAAACCGCCGCCAATCGCCGTCAAAGACGTGATCGGGAACGACCCGGCAAATGTGTTGGCCGTGGCAAGGGGGAGTGACCTTCGCTGCATACCAGAACGTGCTCGGTCATTGCTGGTCCATTCTAGGCTTCCTCGCAGGTAAGGACGGCGGCGGACCGGTCAACGCCGCCGCCGGCAACTCCAGCATTTCCACCGTTGCCGATGCCACCGGCACATCCGGCAGGCCCTGCACGCGCGCATTGCCCAGGGCGATCGCACCGACGCGATACCCGCCCAGCACGATCAAGCAGCGATCGCTCACCACCGCCGCGGCATCATCGTGCGGCTCGGATATCACCGGCAACGACCAGACGCCCAGCGTGCGCAAGTCCAGCAGCCGCGCCAAGGATAACTCGGTGTCGTGGCCGCCTTGTTGCGACTCGCCGCCGCCAATGATCGCCCAGGGACCGATGACACCGGTGAAAGCATCGGCGATGCCCGCCTTGATCCCCAGGGCCGGGCCGTCGCTGACGCGCTGGCCCGATGGCTTGCTCAGGTCGATGAGCCAGGTGGCATCGGTCGTGTCACCCCCTCGGCTGTTTTGTCCGCCCAGCACCCATAGCCGGCCGTCGGGCAGGGTCAACATCCGCAGGTCGTCGTTGCCGAAGGGCAGTTGATCCCGCAACTGCCGGCTGACGCCCGTGGCCGGGTCGATCAACTCCAGCGTCCGCCGGTTCACTCCGCCGGCCACCAGCACGCGGCCGTCCTTGAGCACGGCCGCGGCATGGTCTTGGCGCGACTCGCGCAACTGAATGTGCTGCTTCCATTTCAGCGTCGCGGGATCGAGTACTGACGCGGCCCCGCCGTCGATCACGATCACCTTGCCGTCGGGTAACAGCAGTGCCACCGGCCCGCCGGCGGGATTAGGCAACTTGGGTCCAGCTTCCACCGATCCCGTGCGAACATCAATGATCTCACACGACCCCAGGGGTTGCAGTGCCGCGGGCAGGCGCCCCGTCATCCCCCCGGCCACGAAGATCCGCCCATCCGCCAGCGTCACCTGCGCATGGCCGCTCCGGCTCGTGCCCAGCATCAGCGGTTTGGGGGACGGGGGCAGCCACGTCTTCTTATCCAGGTCCAGCACCTGCACCGCCACGCTCGTCTGTCCCGACTGCTCGACTCCGCCGGTCAACACCGCCTGCCGGCCGGTGATACTCGCCGCCGCCAGAAACACGCCGCGCGGCAGATCGTCGAGCTTCTCCCATCGCAGCGCACTGGCCTTCTCCTCCGCATACGCCAGGTGGACCAGCAGCGATAGGAGAAGACCGACGGACAGGACTCGAATGAATCGTTTCGTCATTGGAGCTTGATCATTCGTCGTTCATCGTCCAAGCCAAGCCCCGGCATGCCCCGTTTCCGGGGCACGGAGCTCGCCGGGGATCAGCCAGCACCCATTCCCGAACCGGCGTCCGCCCACGCTCTACTCCCTACTTCGGCCGCCGCCAGCGGGTTCTCCAGTCCACGCAAATCCAGGACCACCGGCCCGACCCGCGCCGTCGCCAGATCCAGTGCCACGCGATATGCCATCACATCCAACTCACCGTGGCCGATCGCACAGCGCAATCCCCCCGGTCCCCCGCACCCGCCCCCGGATACCCCCGACGACTGATCGCTAAGCCGCCCCACCTTCAACCGCCCCGCCAGTCGATGCGCCATATCCTGCGGCTTGCCGTTTAGCGCCAGCACCGCCGCGGCATCCACCCCCGCACCAATTGACGGATGCCCCACCGCCTCCAGCCATTCAAGCAGCGCATCGACCTGATCCTCCGCATGCACCGCCAGAGTCACGCCCTTGCCATCCGCCGCCGCCACAATCGCCGACCGGGCATCATCCCCCATGTCCGCCACCGGCAGCGCCAGGGACAAGGGTACGCGGCCCAGATCAGCCGCCAGTTCCACCGCCGCCAACGTGGCCGCCATGGCACGATCCACCTGGGCTGCATCCGTGTAATGCCGCCGGGGAATGAACAACTCGATCCCCGCCAGCCGCAAGCTCTTGCGCCCCAGCAGCGCCAGCAAATCCTTCCGCTGGCGCGGCGACAACTCCCGCGGTCGCAGCCCCGGCAAACTCACGTCCAACTGCACGCCGCGAATCCCCGCCTCCGTAAGCCCGACCAGCGCTTCCAATGCCCCCCGCACGGTCCCCGCGCTTTGCCGAGGCCCAACTCCCGCGCGCACCAAGGGCCCAATCGTCGCCGCCAACGTCATTTCCGCGCCATGCGTGAGAATGCCCATGTCGCCATTGTAGGGGGATTGGTCCTTCCTCCTTCCGGGCGAGGCCATGAGGGCCGGGCTTTGGCGAACCGGGGTACAATCACGCCCGGTTTGCGACTCAATGAACCGAGGAAGGCGATCCATGACTGATGTCACGGTGGCGCAGGTGCTGGCAGGGTCCGTTCCGTTGGACTCGACGGTCACGATCAAAGGCTGGGTGCGCACGCGGCGCGACAGCAAGTCGGGCGGGGGGTTGTCGTTTGTGCAGGTCAGCGATGGCTCGTGCTTTGACCCGTTACAGGTGGTGGCCCCCGGAAGTCTGTCGAATTACGCCCAGGAAGTTGCTCGCCTCACCGCCGGTTGCTCGATCATTGCCACGGGCAAGCTGGTCAAGTCGCAGGGCAAGGGGCAGGCTTACGAGATACAGGCCGAGGCGATCAAGGTCGTCGGTTGGGTGGACGATCCGGACACCTATCCGATCCAGCCCAAGCAGCATTCGTTTGAGTATTTGCGGCAGGTGGCGCACCTGCGGCCGCGCACCAATACTTTTGGCGCGATCGCGCGGGTGCGGCACACGTTGAGCCAGGCGATTCATCGCTTCTTTCATGAGCGCGGCTATTTCTGGGTGCACACGCCGATCATCACTGCCAATGACTGCGAGGGCGCCGGCGAAATGTTCCGCGTCTCGACGCTGGATGCGATGAATCTGCCGCGCACGGCGGATGGCAAGGTCGATCACGCCCAGGATTTCTTCGGCAAACAGGCGAACCTGACGGTGTCGGGGCAACTCAACGTGGAGACCTATTGCCTGGCGTTGTCGCGGGTTTACACGTTTGGGCCGACGTTTCGCGCCGAGAACAGCAACACGGCGCGACACCTGGCGGAGTTCTGGATGATCGAGCCGGAGCTGGCGTTTGCCGACCTGGCCGCCGACGCCGATCTGGCCGAGGCGTTTCTCAAGGCAATCTTCACCACACTGCTCAGTGAGCGGCCTGACGACATGCGTTTCTTCCAGCAGCGCATCGACGCGACCTGCATCGATCGGCTGGAGAAGTTCGTCGCCGCCAGCTTCGAGCGCATGGACTACAGCGACGCCATCACCGCGCTGGAAAAGGCCATCGCCGACGGACGCAAGTTTGAGTTCCCCGTCAGATGGGGTATCGACCTCCAGAGTGAACACGAGCGATACCTCACGGAAGAACTGGTGGGCCGGCCCGTGGTGGTAATGAACTACCCCAAGGACATCAAGGCCTTCTACATGCGGCTCAATGACGACGGGCGCACCGTAGCGGCGATGGACGTGCTGGCGCCCGGCATCGGCGAGATCATCGGCGGTTCGCAGCGCGAGGAACGCCTGAGCGTGCTGGACCAGCGGCTCGATGAGATGAAACTGGATAAGCAGGCGTACTGGTGGTACCGCGATCTGCGCCGCTATGGCAGCGTGCCGCACGCGGGCTTCGGGCTGGGCTTTGAACGCACGATCCAATACGCCACGGGCATGGCCAATATCCGCGACGTGATTCCATTCCCGCGTACACCGGGCAATGCGGAGTTCTGATATTTGTATGATGTTCGCTCCCTGCTTCGACTAGCCCCCAGGTAAGGCTCCACATGCCTCAATTGCCGGTGCAAGAAATGGATTGTTCGCTACCCGAAACGATCACCAGCATCGAGCAACTCGACGATCTTCTGAGTCTGCCGACGCCGAGCGTGGTGGACGCGCTGGCGAAGCTGGACGGGGATATTCTGGTATTGGGAGTGGCGGGCAAGATGGGGCCGACGCTGGCGCGCATGGCGGTGCGGGCCTCGGAGGCGGCGGGGGTCAAGCGGCAGGTCATCGGCGTGGCGCGATTCAGCAATCCCGCCGAGCAGGCCAAGCTCGAAGCCTGGGGCATCAAGACTATCAAGGCGGATCTGCTGGACGAAAGGAAACTCGCAAGCCTGCCCGAGGCGCCCAACCTCGTGTACATGGCGGGGATGAAATTCGGCTCGACGGGGCAAGAGGCCTTGACCTGGGCCATGAACTGCTACCTGCCTGGGCGCGTCTGTGTGCGCTATGCATCGAGCCGAATCGTGGCGTTCTCGACGGGCAACGTGTACGGACTGACGCCGGTGACGGGCGGGGGATCGATCGAGACGGACGTGCCCAACCCGCAGGGCGACTACGCGACGAGTTGCCTGGGGCGTGAGCGCATCTTCGAGCATTTTGGCCGATCGGCGAAGATGCCGATGGCGACCATCCGCCTGAATTACGCGACGGAGTTGCGTTACGGTGTGCTGGTGGACCTGGCGCGGAAGATCGCCTCCGGGCTGCCGATCGACCTGGCGATGGGGCACTGCAACGTGATCTGGCAGGGCGACGCCAACGCGATGAGTCTGGCCGCCTTTGCCCACGCCGCCAGTCCGCCGTTCATGCTCAATGTCGCCGGGCCGGAGTTGCTCAGCGTCCGCAAGGTATGCGAGCAACTGGGCCGGCTGATGGACAAGCCGGTGCAATTCACCGGCAGCGAAGCGCCCGATGCCCTGCTCAACAACGGGCAGTTGGGCCATCGCCTGTTCGGTTATCCCCGCGTGGCCCTCGGGCAGTTGCTTGCGTGGGTGGCGGCCTGGGTCACTTCCGGCGGCGCGAGCCTGGGCAAGCCGACGCATTTTGAGACCCGCGACGGGAAGTTCTGATTGAAAGACATTAGCCACAGATGGACACAGATGAACCCAGATAGAGAAATACTGAAAGACAGAAAAACAGAAAATGCAGAAAAGGGGATCGCCGCGCGAGGTGCAACTTCGATTTTCTGCCTTTCTGCTTTTTCTGCCCTTTCGGTTCTTGCTCATCAGTGTTCATCAGTGTTCATCTGTGGCTAATTGCCTTGGATCATTCTCATGCTCCCCACGTTCCAGGACATCGAAGCGGCGAGGCGGCGCATCGCCGGTGCGGTGGCCGTGACGCCGTGCCCCGAATCGGTGGCGCTGTCGGAACTCACCGGCTGCCGCATCTTCTGCAAGCTCGAATACCTTCAGCGCACCGGCAGCTTCAAGGAGCGCGGCGCCCGTAATGCGCTGTTGCTGCTAAGCGCTGAACAGCGTCGCCGCGGCGTGATCGCCGCCTCGGCCGGCAATCATGCGCTGGGATTAAGTTACCACGGCAAGCTGCTGGGTATCCCCGTCACCGTGGTGATGCCGCGCTTTGCGCCGCTGACCAAGCGGGCGACGTGCCGGCAACTGGGGGCGCGGGTGATTCTGGAAGGCAACAGCTTCGCCGAGGCGCGGGCGCGGGCCGATGAGCTGGTCGCGTCGGAGCAGCTCACCTACGTGCATGGCTACGATGATCCGGCCATCATCGCCGGCCAGGGCACGCTGGGCCTGGAGGTCATGGAGCAGGTTCCCGACGCCGATGCGGTGGTCGTGCCCATCGGGGGCGCAGGATTGATCGCGGGGGTGAGCCTGGCGATCAAGACCGTCAAGCCGCAGGTGAAGGTGATAGGCGTCGAGCCCACGCACGCCGGCTGCTACCAGGCAGCCCTCGAAGCGGGCACGCCCGTGAGCATCGCCTGCCAACCCACGCTGGCCGATGGCCTGGCGGTCAATCTCGTCGGCGCCAATGCCTTTGAGCTGGCCAGGCGCCACATCAACCGCGTCGTGAGCGTGACCGAAGTTGATCTGGCCCGGGCGATCCTGCGCTTGCTGGAGCTGGAAAAGAGCGTGGTGGAAGGCGCCGGCGCCGCGCCGCTGGCGGCCCTGCTCAGCGGACAGTTGACCGAACTGGCGGGCAAGACCGTGGTGCTGCTGCTCTGTGGCGGCAACATCGACCCCGTGGTGCTCACGCGCGTGATCGACAAGGGCATGGTCGCCGATGGCCGCCTGTGCCGGTTCACCGCGGTGATCAGCGATCGCCCCGGCGGCCTGGCGGAGTTTGCCACGCGCGTCGCCGCCACCGGGGCCAGCATCAAGGATGTGGCGCACGATCGCGCGTTCTCCGGCCCGGATGTGTGGGCCGTGCAGGTCTTGTGCACCGCTGAGACCAACGACCCGGAGCACATCGGGCAACTGCTTGAAGCCTTGCGCGAGTTCCACCCGCGCCTTCTGACTGGCGTGTGAGTATTGCGTGACAGCATGACGATGACCAACGACATACACCACGACCTGCAAAGCCTGATCGAGCCGGAACTGCCGGCGCTGGTGGCGATCCGGCACGACCTGCACGCGCATCCGCAACTGGCGTTTAAGGAGACTTACGCCAGCGGCGTGGTGCAGCGCGAGTTGCGGGCGATGGGCATCCCGCTGGTGCCGCAGGTGGCCGGCACGGGCGTGGTGGGCTGGATCGTGCCCGAAGATGAGGCGGCGGCGCGGCAGCCGGCGGTGGCGCTGCGTGCCGATATGGATGCACTGCCGATCACCGAGGAGACGGGGCTGCCGTATGCTTCGTGCGGCGAGGACTACCGCGGCCGCATGCACGCTTGCGGGCACGACGGTCACACGACGATTCTGCTGGGCGCCGCGCGCGTGCTCAATAAGCTGCGCAGCAGGCTGCCCCGCCCGGTGAAGCTGATCTTCCAACCGGCGGAGGAAGTCGGCGGGGGGGCGCAACGCATGATCGAAGCGGGCGTGTTGGACGAACGCCTCGGCGGCTGCGCGGTGGGGCGCATCTTCGGCCTGCACGGTTGGCCCGGCCTCCCACTGGGGACAATCGCCACGCGCCCGGGGCCGATGATGGCGTCAACGGATCTGTTTCACATCAAGGTGCAGGGTAAGGGCGGTCATGCCGCCATGCCGCACCTGGTGCGCGATCCGATCCTGGCCGCGGCACAGATCATCACGGCACTCCAGAGCATTGTCAGCCGGGAGATTCCGCCGTCGGTCCCCGCGGTGGTGAGCGTCGCCAAATTTCACGCCGGTTCGACGGAGAATGTGATCCCCGACACGGCCGAGTTCGCCGGCACGATTCGCGCCCTGGACGACGACACGCGGCAACTGCTGAATCGGCGGGTGGGTGAGGTGGCCAAGGCTGTCGGCCAGGCGATGCGCTGCGCGGTGACGATGGAGCTTACGGAGGGCTATCCGCCGACGCACAATGATGCGAACCTGGCGGCGGCGGTGCTGACGACGGGCCGGCAGGTGCTGGGCGATGCCGCGGCGCAGACGCTGGATCGTCCGCTCACCGTCGCCGAGGATTTCGCCTACTACGGCCAGTCGGTGCCGGCGTGCTTCTTCTTTCTGGGCCTGCGCCCGCCGGATCAGGCGGCTTATCCGGCGCTGCACACCCCGGGTTTCGACTTCAACGACGACGCCATACCCATCGCGATCCGCATGATGTGCGCGCTGGCGCTGGCATAGACACTATTCCACGCCTCCCCTCCCTCCGACGGAGAGGCTGGGGAGAATGGGCTTGCGCAGGCTGTACACCGGCGTCGGGCCACACACGCCGGCGGCAGCGCCGGCGGTGCGACCCACGATATGTGTTTGGTGCAGCTCCCGCCCCCGGAAGCCTGGCCTGCAACCACTTGGTTTTGCAAGCCGTCCTCGGCAGGACACGTCGTCGAACCGTCGCCTCCGCCAACAGAGACAAGGCCAACCAGAGCTTCGCTCTGGTTTATTCACGTGCGCCTCTTGACATCAGAGGCCATATACGGGTTAGGTCTTCGGCTCGAAAGTGATCTCATATTGCGTCCCGTCAGGTGTGCGAGCTTTTCCGCTTATCTTGTATCCTTTTGCGAGCGCGAATAAGACCAACCCAGCGACGGCGAGGACCACGACAACGGCGATTAGCACGCGCCCGGTTTGTGGAGTGAATCCGACTCGCTCTGCGCCTAGCGTAGATACGAACGCTGCGGCCAGAGGCCCAGTCACCACAACGGTGAACGCAAGACCGTCAGTGATACATCTCACAACGTCCACCGCCGCGCCGCTGTCGTCCCAGTAAATGGTTTTCATTATGTGTCCTTGGAAGACCTAACGAAAAAGGCTCAGTTGCCGGCCGCCCGCGGAATGCAGGCTCCAAACCGAACACACCATTCTACTCGCGGGCGTCGCCGGTCAACAGCAGCCGGTTGATACTCATCATGGCCCCCCGCGGCGGGGGTTACGCTGGTGTGTTGTCTGGACGCATCAGCACCCTTTACCGCAAGGAGACCATGATGAGATTCTACGAGCCACGCCACCAGTTTACCTGTGGGATCGATCTTCACGCCAGGACGATGTCCATCTGGCTCCTGGACCGGCACGGCCAGCATCGCCGGGCACCACCCACGGTCGACGGCAACGTCAGCCGTGCGACCCACGATAGGTGTTTGCTGCAGCTCCGCTGCAACCACTGGGTTTTGCAGGCCGTCCCTGGCAGGACACGTCGTCGAACCGTCGTCTCCGCCAACAGAGACAAGGCCAACCAGAGCTTCGCTCTGGTTTATTCACGTGCGCCTCTTGACATCAGAGGCCATGTATGGGTTAGGCATCTGTGCGATAGCGTGTTTGTGCTTCTCGAACGCGACGACGAATATCCTCGATCAGCGCTTCGCCACGACCAGAGTACGATTTCACCTCCTCGGGCGTCATTTTGTCAAGCAAGTGCACGAACCAATCGGTTTCCGACATCCTGTGAGTTGGAATGTCGTCATCGGGAAATCGAAGACCCCATTCACCGCGCGATACGTTCTTGAACACATCGGGATTCCCCTGAACATACGCTCTTGCGTCAGTGGAGTGTGCGTAAATGGTTGCCCGAACAACAGACTCATGCTCGGTTGGAAGGTCTGAGCGGTGGCGCTGCACCCATCTGTAGATATCGCGGAGTAGCGCGCCGCCTCCGAGCGCCCGCATTGCCGAAATGATGTCCGCAAGCCAGTTGTTGTTCGCCTTGTCGGCCATCGTTTGACGCCTAACAGTAATTCGACAACTTTGAAGTTGGATAACGTTCCAAGCAGTATCTGCTGCGTCGGCTCGGCCGTCAAGCAGTTTCTTCCGTGAATTTCACGTATCAGGTACTTTGCAAACACCAAACCTCAGCGCATAATGGCGGGAGCAAAACCAACTTTGGGGGCTGCGCCATGAAACTGCTGGATCAGGTTGGCGAGAAGCTGCGGGTGAGGCACTATAGCTTTCGCACCCAGGAGGCGTACCGGACATGGGTCGAGCGGGGCGCGGTTAAGGGACATCGCTCGAATCGGGTGTGGGCAAACTGTGCGGGTGGGTCAGAGGCACGCGCGGCGGGTTCGATAACACGTGCGAACGGGCTGGCTGACAGCGCTTTCGGATCAAGTCGAAGCGCCAGGACATGAGCCACAAGCGTTTTGAGGTCATGTCGAAGCGCTTTTGGGTCACGTCGAAGTGCTTTCGGCTCGTCTCGAAGCGCTTTTGGGTGAGGTCAAAACGCTTTTAGGTCACGTCGAAGTACTTTCGGGTCGCCTCGAAGCGCTTTTGGGTGAGGTCAAAACGCTTTTGGGTCACGTCGAAGTACTTTCGGGTCGCCTCGAAGCGCTTTTGGGTTAGGTCAAAGCGCTTTGGGGTCGTCCGTTTGCGCTTTGAGATGACGCGAAATCTCTTTTTCCTGATCAAGCCGCGCCTTGAAGCCGCCGATGACATCTGCATCGTGGGTTGAGACCTTGGATTAACCACCAAGACACCAAGGACACCAAGAAGGGCAGTAATCTTTTCGCATGAATTCCTTGGTGTTCTTGGTGTCTTGGTGGTTCAATTCAGTTTGTTCGAAAGCTTCGGTTGTCAGGTGAGCGTCGCCGGGGAAACTTCCGGGGGGAAAGGAGATCGTTATGTCGATCCCGCTGAAAGATGAGTTGCTGGTGCAGTTCTCGGCCAACTTCAACACCCGGATCAATGCGACACCCGAGACGTTCGCGCTCACCGAGGCGCAGGCGACGGCTTACGCGGCTCTGCACGATCCTTTTGCCGACTCGTACAGCGCGATGATGGCGGCGCGGGCCGAGGGAACGCGGTCGCAATCGCAGACGGCGACCAAGGACGCGACCAAGGCGGCGCTGGTGGCGTATGCCCGCGGGCTGTATGCGTTCGTGCAGGCCAGCACATCGGTGCGTGATGCGGACAGGATCCTGCTGGGGGTGTATGTGCGCCGCGCGCGACACTCGCGGATTGCGGCGCCGACGGCGTCGCCGAGGATGGGCGTGATGTCGGCTGTGGCGCGCACGGTCAGGGTGGGCATTTACGACAGCGAGTCCTCGACGAGTCGCGGCAAGCCGGCCGGCGCGGTGGGCGCGTTTGTGTACTCGTACGTCGGCGAGAAGGCTCCGTTGGACCCGACGCACTGGCAGTTCCAGGGCGCGGCGACGAAGGCGAGCTATAGGGTCGTCTTCCCGGACAGTGTGGCCAGCGGCGCGCGGGTGTGGCTTTGTGCCGCCTGGGTGAATCGCCGCGGGGAAGTCGGACCGGTGAACACGCCGATCTACACCCATGTCCCGGGCGGGGCGGTTTTGCCGACAGATCTGAAGATCGCGGCATGAGGCGGGCCACCCGCAGGCGCGCGCGGCGTTGCACGCCCCGGGCGCTGGGAGACAGAGAGGGAGGGCGGAGAGCGGGGCGTCGGCGGATGTTGACAGGCGCTACTGCCAAGATCAGAGTCCGATCGCGGCCTGCCTTGGCGCCCTGCTCATCTGCAGGTCCGCTCACCCGGCTCGCCAAGCCTCGCCGCCCTCTCCCCGAGGGAGAGGGGGCGGAATCGCCGATTTGACGTTTATATCGCTGGTGTTATTTTAATGGCCTATGTCACACGATATCCCCGTTGAGCGTATCCCCACCTGTGTCTACGACGACCCCGCCGAGGTTAGCGCCGCCGTCGCCCGGCTTATCGCTGACCTGATCAAGCAGCGCAAGAGCGAAGGCCGGCGCTGCGTGCTGGGCCTGGCGACCGGCTCGACGCCCACCGGCGTGTACAACGAGCTGATCCGCCTGCACCGCGACGAGGGGCTGTCCTTCGCCAACGTCACCACCTTCAACCTCGACGAATATCACCCCATGCAGCGCGATGAGCTCCAGAGCTATCACCGCTTCATGCACGAGTGGCTCTTCGACCACATCGACATCGACCCGGCCCACGTGCACATTCCCGACGGCACGTTGCCCGCCGACCAGGTGGGCGAGCACTGCCGGCTGTACGAGCAGGCGATCCGCGATGCCGGGGGCATCGACCTTCAGGTGCTGGGCATCGGGCGTACGGGTCACATCGGCTTCAACGAGCCGGGCTCGGGGCAGGAGAGCCGCACGCGCATGATTTACCTGGACAAGGTGACGCGCCTGGACGCCGCCAGCGACTTTTTCGGGCTCAACCACGTGCCCCGCCGCGCCATCACCATGGGTGTGGGCACGATTCTCGAGTCGCGGCAGATCGTGCTCATGGCCTTCGGCGAGGCCAAGGCGCCTGTGATCGCCCAGGCGATCGAGGGGCCGATCACGCCGGTCATCGCCGCCAGCTTTCTTCAGCAGCATCCCGATGCACGCATCATGCTCGACCACGCCGCGGCAGCGCAGTTGACGCGCTACAAGTCGCCCTGGCTGCTGGGCGCGGTGGACTGGTCGCCGCAGCAGACTCGTCAGGCGGTCATCTGGCTGGCGCAGCAGCGCAAAAAGCCCATCCTCAAGCTCACCGACGAGGACTACAACGAGGCCGGCCTCCAGGAACTGCTGGCGCAGCACGGCCCGGCATACGACATCAACATCCAGGTCTTCCGCGCCATGCAGGACACGATCACCGGCTGGCCCGGCGGCAAGCCCGCGCCGCTCCTGCGCGAGGGGGAACGCCGGCGCACCAGCGACTCGATCTATCCCAAGCGCGTGCTGATCTTCTCGCCCCATCCCGATGACGACGTGATCTCCATGGGCGGCACGCTCATCCGCCTGGCGGACCACGAGCACGAAGTGCACGTCGCCTACCAGACCTCGGGCAGCATCGCCGTGTTCGATCACGATGCGCTGCGCTTTGCCGACTTCGCCGTGGAGTTCAACAGCCTGTTCGGCATCGACCGCCAGACGGCCGAGAAGCTCGAGACGCACCTTGAAGAGTTTCTGCGTCACAAAACGCCGGGGCAGGTCGATTCCCCGGAGGTGCAGAAGATCAAGTCGCTGATCCGCCGGGGCGAGGCCCGCGCCGCGGGGCGCGACTGCGGCGTGCCCTCCGAGCGGTTGCACTTCCTGGACATGCCCTTCTACGAAACCGGCAAGGTGCGCAAGAAGCCGCTGTCCGACGAAGACGTGCGCATCGTCGCCGAGCTGATGCGGAGCATCAAGCCGCACCAGATCTACGCGGCGGGCGACCTGTCCGATCCGCACGGCACGCACCGCGTCTGCCTGGCGGCCATCTACAAGGCGATCGAGTTGGTGCGTGGGGAATCCTGGTTTGCCGACTGCGAAGTCTGGCTCTACCGCGGCGCCTGGCAGGAATGGGAGCCGCAGCGCATCGAGATGGCGGTGCCGCTTTCGCCCGATGAACTCATGCGCAAGCGCTATGCGGTGTTCAAGCATCAATCACAGAAGGATAAGGCGCTGTTCCCCGGCACCGATGAGCGCGAGTTCTGGCAGCGCGCCGAGGACCGCAACCGGCGCACCGCGCAGCTTTACGACCAGCTCGGCTTGGCCGAGTACGAAGCGATCGAGGCCTTTGTCCGCTGGCAGCCGCAGTCATGAGCACGATCCGAGGCGCACCATCGGAGGAGACCGCGCTGCCGGCGTCCGAGGCGTCGGCGCCGGGCGGGGCTTTGCCCATCAATCCCCGGCAGCGGCAGTTGCTGGGCACAATCTGGCGCAGCGGTCCATTGAGCCGGGTGGAGTTGCACCGGCGCACGGGCATCCGGCCCAACACCGTGTGCGACGATGCGTCGGCACTGATAGCAGCGGGGCTCTTGCGCGAGGCGCCGGTGCAATCGCGCGGCCAGGGTCGGCCGCGCCAGCCTCTGGATATTGATCCGGATCGCCGCCGTGTGCTGGGTCTGGCGATCCGCGATGATGCGATCGAGCTGGGCAGCCTGCGACTCACCGGTCAGCCCGCAGCCCCTTTGCAGCGCCAGCCCGTGGACGACCCGGCGCACCTGGTTTCCACCGCCTGCCGCCTGCTTCGGGCGCATGCCGGCGACGACGCCCTGGCCATCGGGGTCAGTGCCCCCGGCTTTATCGACGCTCAGCAGGGGCGCGTCCTCACCAGCGTGGCCTGGCCTAATCACAAGCCCGTCTCGCTGGCGCGACTGGTGAATGCTGCGTCGGCCTGGCCCGTCGTCATGGAAAACGACATGCACGCCCTGGCGGTGCGCTGGCTCCTGGAAGGACGCGCCGATACCCACGAAGATGTGCTCCTGGTCTACCTCGACGACGGACAACTGGGCGCTGCCCTGTTGGTCAACGGCCGACCCAACCGCGGCTGCGTCACCGCCGCCAACGAACTGGGCCACACCCGCCTGCTGGTCCAAACCCCTTTGTGCTACTGCGGGCAGCGCGGCTGCATCGAGCGCATCGTCAGCACGCCGTTTCTCGGCACCCGCACGCCCGGTGCCCCGCAGGATCTGCTGGCGCGAGCCACCGCCATGGACGGCGACGATGCGGCGGTTCTGGCGGTGGCCGAGTATCTTGCCCTGACCCTGGCCAACGCCGTGACCTTCACACGCGTCAACCGCCTGGTGCTGGCCGGCCCGCTGGTGCACGCGACTCGCTTCCTGGAAACGGTGCAGCAGGCGATCGAGGCTCAGTTGATGCCGGAGTTGCGCTCGCGCGTGTCCATCGAGCGATGGGTGATGCAGGCGCAGGAACACGGCCACAACGCCGCGTGGCTGGCCATGGCGTCGCTCTACTGCGAGGGCTGGCTGTGACTCAATATGAAGTAACAGGGATGAACACGGATGAACACAGATGAACACGGATGGAGAAATACAGAGAAGGAACAGGGATGGACATGATAGACGTGATGGAGAAGAGAGTTTGTCGCCAAGCCGGGGCAGAGGCTTTGCGCCGCGGGTCTGCTTGTGCGACACTCGATATCCAGTCCTGTCCATCCTGTCCATCATGTCCCCCTGTTACCTCTTCTTTACTGCGCGCAATAGCTAGAAAAGGAATCCAATGATGATTAAGGGAATCAGCTACTGGTCGATGCCCAACGGCCTGTCCAACACCTGCCCGATCGACGAAGCGCTGGCCACCGCCAAGGGGGCGGGCTTCAAGGCTCTGGAGTTGAGTATCGGCGCCGAAGGTGCCTTGCACGCCAACTCGACGCAAGCCCAGTGCCAGGCGATTCGCAACCAGATTGCCCACAGCGGCCTGGTGGTGGAGACCGCCGCCAGCGGCATGAGCTGGGGCGTCAATCCCACCAGCGAAAATCCGGCCATCCGCAAGCGCTCGATCGAGCTGCACGCCGGCGCCCTCCAGCGCGCCGCCTGGCTGGGTTGCCAGGCCATGCTCTTTGTCCCCGGCGTGGTCAAGAGCCCCATCGCTCCGGACCTCGTCCGCTATGACAAGGCCGTCCAACGCGCCCGCGAAGCAGTCACGCAACTGCTGGACGTGGCGGAGAAGGTCGGTGTGGACCTGTGCGTCGAAAACGTGTGGAACGGGCTGTTCTACTCGCCCTTGGAGTTCATCGACTTCGTCGATTCCTTCAAGAGCAGCCGCCTGGGCGTGTATTTCGACGTGGGCAACGTGCTGGGCTACCACCAGCATCCCCCGCACTGGATCGAGCTGCTGGGCAAGCGCATTCGTCGCGTGCACATCAAGGACTTCAAGCAATCGGTCGGCTCGCTCGCCGGCTTCTGCGACCTGCTCGAAGGCGATGTGCCCTGGGCCGAGTCGATGGCGGCCCTGCGCAAGGTCGGCTACGACCGTACCGTCATCGCCGAGATGATCCCCTGGCGCGACGGCCTGCTCGCCAAAACCAGCGCGGCGATGGACAAAATCCTGGCGATGTGAGGGAAGTAACACGGATGAACACGGAGAAGAACGAACAGTGATGGACATGATAAACATGATCAATACCACGAGGTCGGACTTGACCAGTCCTGCTGGTGAGTGAATTTGCCTCTCTTATCATGCACATCATGTCCATCACTGTTCCGTCTTCTTCTTATTCGTGTTCATCCGTGTTCATCCCTGTTACCTCTTATGATCTACCGAGCTTCTTGAAGGAACACAATCATGATCAAAGTCGGCGTCATCGGATTGGGCATGATGGGCAACACGCACCTGGACGTCTACGCCCAGCGTGACGATGTGGAAATCGTCGCCGTGGCGGACATCGACCCCAAGCGTCTGGCGGGCAAGGAGAAGGCCGGCGGCAACATCAAGGGCCAGGCGCAAGGCGGCTTCGACCTGTCGAAGGTTGCGCGCTACGACGAAGGTAAGAAGCTCATCGCCGACAAGAACGTGGACCTCGTGGATGTCTGCCTGCCCACGCCGTTGCACCTGGAGTTCGGCAAGGCGGTGCTGGCGGCAGGCAAACACCTGCTGACGGAAAAACCCCTGGCACGCACCGCGGCGCAGGCGAAGGAACTGGCCGCCGCCGCCGCCAGGGCCTCGACCCTCGCCATGCCCGCCATGTGTATGCGCTTCTGGCCCGCGTGGGTGTGGCTCAAAGAAGCCGTCGCCGATGGCCGCTACGGCCCGGTCCACGCCGCCACCTTCCGCCGCGTCGCCCAGCACCCCGGCGGCCCCTTCTACGAAGACGGCGACGCCTGCGGCGGCGCGCTCCTCGATCTGCATATCCACGACACCGACTTCATCCAGTTCTGCTTCGGCAAGCCCAAAGCCGTCACCAGCGTCGGCTATTCGTCGATCACCAACCAGATCGACCACGTGCTCACGCACTATGCCTATGACGATATCCCCCTGGTCGCGGCCGAAGGCGGCTGGGCCATGGCCAAGGGCTTTGGCTTCCAGATGCAGTATTGCGTCAACTTCGCCAACGCCACCGCCACCTTCGACATCGGCCGTGGACCAGCACCGATCGTCCAGGAGCCGGGCAAGGAAGCGCAGACCGTTCCGGTCTCGCCGGCCATGGGCTACACACATGAGATCGATTACTTTGTGCGCTGCATCGCCCAGGGACACAAGCCCACGACGGTGACCATGAGCGACGGCGCCCAGGCCGTGCGCATCATCGAAGCCGAGGCCCAAAGCATTCGCGAAGGCCGCAGCGTTGCGATCGTCTGAGGCGATCCTAACGCGGGTTCACGACAGGCGTACCTGCCCGACCCCACTATGCCGCGCCCGACTGCGCCGTTGCCTTTGGCCCTTGCGCCGCTCTTCAATCCTTGGGCATCGTGGCCAACTGCGCCTTTGCCTGCTCGGCCCAGGTGGTGTCCGGGCCTTCCTTGATCGTCTTGTCGAACATCTCGCGGGCCAAGGCGTGATTGCCGCCCTTGAGGTACAGCATGCCCATTGAGAAGTGGTCGCGGGCGGCGTCGTCCACCTTGCGGGATTTGTAGTACTGGGCAAACTCCGCATCATCCATCAGGCGCTGGGTGAACTGGGCCGCCTTCTGGCCTGTGGGCGTTTCGGGGTAGGGCTTGCAGACTGCCTGGAGCAGGTCCACCAGGCGCAGGCGGTCTTTCTGACCGAGTTGGCGCGCCAGCACCAGATCGTCTTCACAGTCCGCGCGGGTCCCTTCGGCCGGCGCTTTGTTGGCATCCGTGCTGGCCGGGTCGATCACGTAGATTCCGCCGGGCTCAGTTGCCGGTGCGGGTACCGTCGTTTGGGCAGCGTTGGTCTCGGTGGCAGGGCTTGTCGTCCCGGCGGCATCGCTCCCTGAGGCGGGCGCTGCTTCGCTGGTCGCCGCACCTTCGCCCTCAGGGGGCTCGCTGGTCCACCCACCCAGGAGCAGTTCGATCCGGTCATAGAGCATGGCCGCCTTGACTTCGCGCAGCGCCGACTGGACCGCCGGATCCGCTTCCGCCTCGACCAGTTTGCGGCGTGCATCAGCCGCGACAGGCAACTTGGGCATGCACACCAGCACGCGATAGATTCGCAGCGCCTCGGTGTAATCGCCGGCCTTGTAAGCCGTGTGGGCCTGGGCCAGCATCTGCTGCGCCGATGCGTTGAACCTATTGACCAGGCCCAGTGCCTTGTCGCGGCGGGACTGGTCGCTCGCATAGCGGCAGGCGTAGTCCAGATTGCGGTACGCCACGATAACGTCGTTGTTGCGGAAGTAGGCTTCAGCCTGGGCGAGGTAGTAGCGGAACAGTGCGGATGTGTCCGGCCTCCCTTGGGTCGGTTGCCGGGCAGCGCCCGGCGTGGCGCGGCGGCCTCAGGCACCGCCGCAGTAGTTGGGCGACCAGAACATGGCCGACAACACCGCCGTCACGATCAAGCCATAAATACATCGGCGCGACATATGAGCCTCCCCGGGGGCGACCCCCGCTAACTCAGGATCACTACCCTGCGATCATATCCCGGCCACGCGCGGATGTAAAGGCTTATTTGTCCTCACAGGTCGGCCGGTTGCATGCCTTTGCTGCGCGACGGCTAGTCATGCGTTGGCCCGCAAGTGCTCTGCGGCCAGGAGGGCGGCGCCCAGGGCGCCAGTCATCTGGGGTTGGGCGCAGATATGGACGGGAGCATCCAGAGCGTGGCGGAGTGCGTCCGCCATGCCGTGGGCGCGGGCGACGCCCCCGGTGAAGACGATCGGCTGGCGCAGGGCTCGGCCGGCCATGGCGGCAACGCGGCGGGCGACGGCCCTCTGCACGCCGGCGGCGATGTCGTCGGCCGCCTGCCCCGACGCCAGCAGTCCGATGATCTCCGTCTCGGCGAACACCGCGCACATGCTGGAGATCGTCGCCGGCGCGGCGCTGCGCGCGGCCATGGCGCCTAGGCGCTGGAGGTCCACGTCCAGTCGGCGGGCCACCAACTCCAGGAAGCAGCCCGTGCCGGCGGCGCAGCGGTCGTTCATGGTGAAGTCCTCGACGCGACCCTGCTCGTCGAGGCGGATGACTTTGGAGTCCTGCCCACCGATCTCGATCACGCTGCGCACCTCCGGCACGTGCTGACGGACCCCGCGCGCGTGGCAGGTGATCTCGGTGACGGTCTTGTGGGCGAAGGCAAGAAGGTGGCGGGCGTAGCCGGTGGCGACGATGAAACCCACATCGTCGATGGCCAGGCCCGAGTCGTCCAGGAGCCGGTCAAAGAGTTGGCGGGCGTGCGCCGCCTGGTCGGTGGCCTGGTCAACCATGTCGGCCGCGAGTGCGCGGCCTTGGACGACATCCATCAGCACGATCTTGATCGCGCGGGAGCCGGCGTCGATGCCTGCACAGATCATGATGACCTCCGCGCGCGCGCAGTTTCGACCAGCGCTTCTAGGCGCATGGTCAGCGCCGGCCGCACCCCGTCGCTCACCGGGGGTACTTCGATCTCCAACACGGGCAGGCCCAGTTCCTCGCGGATCATGCGGCCAATGAGATCGCCCTCGAAGGGACAATGGCTGGCGCCGAGGATCCTGCTGATGACCACTGCTTCGCTGGCGAAGGTCTGGATTTGGCGGCAGATGTGCCGGCCACGGTCGGTGGCAGGGCCCACCATCGGATCACCCAGGGCCATGCGTGCCAGCGCTTCGAAGGGCTCGATATCCTGGGGGATCTCCTCCAAGGCATGGCAGAACATGTAGTCGGCGCCGCCGATGCGGCCCCCGGCCTGCTCCAGCAGATTCATCACCTGTAGATCAGCGACCGGGTTGACCCAGAACACCCTGACCGCGCCCTTTGCCAACACGCCCACACCGGCCCGCACCCGGCGGCGCACCTCGGCCAGGAGATCATGGAGCACCGCCAGTGCCTCGGCCTGATCGGAGCAGAAGTGAATCGCCAGCATCTCGGCGATGAGCATCTCCAGGGCCGGCAGCGGGCAGGGGTCGGCGGTGTACGCCAGGCGGCGCAGCTCCGCCAGGGTGCGGCGCACGGCGTTGGCGCGGGCGATGGCTTGCCGCAGGCGCGGCTCGTCGAGCCGCTGGCCCGAGAGGTGTTCCAAGGCCTGGGCAATGCGGCGCAGCTCGTCACCAAGCAGCGCCAGGGGCACATCGGTCGGCGCCGATTCGCATGCTGCCTTTGCAGCGGCCGCGGTGATCGGAGGCTCGTTGTGATCGTTTCTATCCCCGTGGAAATCAGCCATCGCCGCAGCGCCCTGCCGGCCGCTCATGTCATTGAGCCCGTTGCGCAGTGCCTCACGACGTTGTTCGTAGTCGAGCATCACCTGGGCCAGGCGGCCAGGGTTGGGCGCGACGCCGCCGAGCCGCGCCAGTAAGTCGCCCAGGCGGCACAGCTCATCGCGGTAGTAACGTTGTGCGGCGGCCGTCTGCCACGTCGCCGGCACGTGCAGCAGCATCACCGGGGGGCAGCTACCCGCGGCGCTTGCGGCGGCGCACTCGGGGGCGCCCCCGGGGGCGGGGGCGTCACCGCTCAGCCATTCGCTGGCGCGGCGCATCTGGTCACAGATGGTGGCGACCACCACCGCCGCGACGCTTTTGCTGGTCGAGGCCTGTTCGACGAATGCTCGGGCCCATGAGCAGCACCCGTCATACGACCGCGTTGTCTGCGCCGGCGCCTGCGGGGTCAAGCGACAGGGCGCAAACCCATGCGCAACGATCCACTCCGGCGGGATGTAGACCGAGTTGTAGAGGATCGTTTGCACGGGGATAGCGCCAAAGTCTGACACGAAGCGCTGTTTGGTACGAAGCGCCGCGGCTTGCCGCGTTCCGGAACGCGGCAAGCCGCGGCGCCTCACGGCGGGCGCACGCCCACCGTCTCGAAGAGCGCCTCGATGCGCATGGTGATCCGCGCGCTGTCGGCAGGGGCGTAATCGGTGACGATCCGCAAATAAGGCAGGCCCAGTTGCTCTTCGGCCAGGCGCTTGACCAGCGCCGATTCCACCTCGTAAGTCAGGCAGCCCTGCCAGATCAGCTCGATCACGCACTGCGGGCGGTAGTCGCGCGCCATGTCCCGCAGCAGGTCGAAACGGCGCGTGTTGGGCGTCATCACCGAGCAGGGCAGGTGGAAGTATTTCTCCGCCAGCGCGTCGATCGGATCCAGATCGGTGCGCACGTCCTCGACAATGGGCTTGAGGCCCGTGCAGTTCTCCATGGCTACGACCAGTCCGCCGTGGCCCTCGATCAGGTCGATCACGCGTTGGGCGCCATGGACGATGGGCACGCCGGTCAGAAGCACGCGCACAGGCGAAAGCCCGCTCCCCCCGGGAGTGGGATTCCACCCGCCGCAGCGCGTGGGCTTTCTCTCCAGGTCATGGAGTATCTGTTCATATGCCTGGAGATCCTCGGGGATCGTGCTGATGCTGCTCTTATAGTCCAGGAGTTGCCGGCCGGTGAGTGGGGGGTGATCGCGCTGCATGAGGGCCGCCAGTTGCCGCCGCAGGCTGCGTTCGCGGTTCATCAGGGCGATCGCGGCGCGCAGCTTCTGGTCGGTGATGGTGACGTTGAGCCGCCGCTCCAATTCACTGCGCAGTTTGCGCAGTTCACTTTGCCAGTGCTCCAGCGCATCGGGGTCGTCGGGCTTCTGCGGCAATTCGAGCACATAGATCGGGCGGGTCTGGCCCAGCAGTTCGAAAATCTTCTTCTTCCCGTCACAGGTGGTCTCGGCGACGATCAGGTCGGCCATTTCCAGGAAGGGGTTGCTCCCCTGGAGGTGATAGCCGAAGGTGCTCTTGATCAGGGGGCACAGACCGGCGGGCAGCACCGCTTGGGCCACTTCGGCGGTCTTCTGCGATCCGCCGCAGAGGCACACAGGCACGGCCCCGGCCGCCAGGATCAACTCCCGCGGCGTGAACTCGCACATGATGCCGATGATGGGACGACCCGCCCCCTTGGCGGCGCGGGCGTACGCCAGGCAGTGGTCGATCATGTGGTCAAAACGCGCCGCGGGTGCACAGCAACGTTCCTGCGGTGCTGGAGCGATCGTACAACGGCATCCGTCCATGTGCGTCCCTCATCCGCGTTTGCGAGCGATGAACCGGCCCTGCACGATTCGGCCTTGCTGCGCCAACTGACGCACGAATCCCAACTCGTCGCCCTTCGTCCCTAGCAGCGACTGGTCAAAGCCGATCCGCTTAAGTGCGTCGTAGGTCAACTGCTTGTTGAGCATGTCGAGGTAGAGGTCGGCATAGGCCGGGAAACGCCCGGTGTCGGTGGCCTCCTGGACGTCGCAGTCGCAGCCGGCAAGCAGTTGCGCGTAGTCGTCAAGCGTCGCCAGCGAGGGGAACTTCATGAAGGTCATGAAACGGCGTGCCTGTAGGTCGTCCAGTCCGGCCGGACCCTGGCACCAGTCGGCCAAGGCGATCGTGCCGCCGGCGCCGATGAGCCGTGCCGCCTCGCGGACTAGCGCGTGCTTGTCCGCCACGTAACACCAGGCGTCTTCGCCCCAGACAAAGTCAAAGGCCCCCGACGCCAGCCCGGTATCGGTCGCCTGGGCCAGGTGCAAATCGATGCGCTCGGCCAGCCCCCCGTCGCGGCAGTATTGGCGGCCCAGATCCACCATGGCCGCCGTGACGTCCACGCCCCGCATCCGGGCAACGTTGCAATAGCGCACCAGCAAGCGCATGCCCGCCCCGGTGCAGCAGCATAGGTCCACCCCCCGACTGCCCGCCGCGATCCCGCCGCGCTGCGCCAGATCCAGCGACGCACCCAGGCCGCCGATGTGGATCTGCTCGCCCATCAGCAGTTCCCACAACTGCCCCTCGGCGCCGCTGTAGACGCTCTGGACATGCGTGAGGTTGATCGTGACAAGCGTTCGCACGCGCGCCATTCTAACCCCAGACATCCACAAAAGGATGTTGAAGTCTTTAGTTGGAGCGATCCAGCGAGCCTGCGGCAACCTGTGACCCTGGCGCAAGCTGATGAAAGGGGGTAGGGCCATCAAGTTCGAAGTGCGAAGTCCGAGGTTCGAAGTGCCCCAAGCGCCCCCCCCTGAACTTCGCACTTGGTCCTTCGTACTTCCGCTGAACATCATGACCTTCCGCAACGGCGGCGAGCAGTTGACCGTCCGCGCCGTCGCCGGCTGCTCTTATCAAGGCACGGTGAAAATCGACGGCAAGGACATCGCCTGTCAGTTGCTCGATTTGGATGCCACCTGCTCGCTCTCATGGCGAGAGCCCAACAACACCAACGCTTCCTATACCGCGACCCTGCTGCTGGAGTACCCAGTCAAAGTCGAGCACGAGCCGATTCAGATCGGTCAGGTTCCATCCGTCGAAAAACCCGATCAGCCCACCGAGGCGCGGAGGGATACACCATGACCCCGACGCGGTTCTGCACGATCATGTTCGCCGCCGCGCTGATCGTCGCGGGCGTTAGCCCAAGCAACACCGCCGCAAACGCTGCGGTCGAAAAAGCCGCGCCGGCCTTGCAAGGTCAGGTCGTCGATGAGCAGGGCCAACCAGTGCCCCAGGCCACGATCGTCGTCCTCGGTGCCCGCATCCAGGTCGGTGCGAGCTGGCAGATCGACAAGATCGCCCAGGTCACCACTGATGCCCAGGGCCGCTTCCAGATCGAAGCCTCGCCCGCGCTGAACACCGACCGCCTGCTGGTCGCGGCGCGGCACCAAGGGCACGCCATCGGCTCGTGGAACGGCGCGCGGCACGAGGTTCCCGAGTCACTCACGCTGCGCCTGGGCACGCCGGAGAGGATCGGGGGCACCGTCGTGGATGAGGCGGGCAAGCCCATCGCCGGCGCCTCGCTGCGGGCGCTGGTCAGTTGGCAAGCCGACGGCCAGACCAGTCACGTGCTCGGCCACGAGGCCATTCCCGAACTCTTGGTCAAGAGCGACGAGCAGGGCCGATTCACGCTCACCGCGGTGCCCCGCGGCGGCATGGCGGCGCTGATCGTCTCGGCGCCGGGCCGAGCGGGCACGAACTGGCCGGCAGACGGGCCGACTATCGCCGCCGGCACGACCAATCTGAGCATTCCCCTGCCGCCGGAAGCGACGGTGCGGGGTATCGTCCGCTGCGAGGATGCCAGCCAGTCACTTAAAGGACCGACCATCGCGGCTGTCGGTGGGGGGCTGAGCTTCTTGAACGACTGGCAGGCGACCACCGATGCCCAGGGCCGTTTCAGCCTCGGCGGCCTGCCCGCCGGCGCCGTGCGCCTGGTCGCCATCCTGCCCCAGAACGCCGACAACCCGTGGATGAGCGAGGAGGCGAGCGTCACGCTTGCGACCGGCCAGACGCTCGACGACGTGGCGATCCAACTCCGCCGCGCCGGCACGCTGGAAGTGACCGCGATCAGTCAGGCCGAGCAAAAGCCCGTGGCCGGCGCCCAGGTTTTGGTCCATCCCTTGGGCGGTGGGCGAAGCTGGCAGGAACAAACCGACAAGGACGGCGTCGCCCGCTTCCAATTGCTGCCTGGCAATTACATGTACTTCGCGGCTCACCCCGACTATGCCACGGTCCGGCGGCGCGACACGGCACAGGTCAGCGCGGGCCAGAAGCAGCAGGTGCAGTGGGCGCTGGCGGCGGCGACCATGCTCCAGGGCGTGGTGACCGACCGCGACGGCAAGCCGGTGGCGGGGATGCAGGTGTTGGTGCTGCCCGGTTTTGGCGATCATCAGCCCGTGACCACGGATGAAGCAGGCCGCTTCAAGACCCGCTGGACGCCCCCGGACTGGGGCCAGGAGGTCACCTCGCTGGCGGTCGCCATCGATCGGAAAGGCAACCAGGCGGTGGCGATCGACGTCGACGACCCGAGCAAGCCGCTGGCGCTTAAGCTCGAGCCGGCGTGCACGGTCACCGGCCGTGTCACCGACGAGCAAGGCCAGCCGCTGGTCGGAGCGTCGGTGACAGTATTGATCCATCGCGGCAATTGGGGCTCGGACCTTGCGAATCTCCAGGCTCATATCGACGCCGACGGCCAATTTCGCCTGACTGCACTGCCCGCGCAGGTCGATTACACGCTCACCGCCACGGCGCCGGGCTACGGCCAGCATCGCTGGCGGATCGAGGCCGCGACCGCCGGCGAGCCGATCACCGCGCCGCAGGTCAAGCTGCCCAAAGCCGATCAGGAGCTTACCGGCACGGTGGTGGATACGGCGGGCAAGCCGGTGGCCAGGGCCGTGGTGTACGTTTACGGCGACACGCAGCCTCAGCAGCAGGCGCAAAGCGATGCCCAGGGCAAGTTCACGCTGCGCGGCCTGTGTGCCGGCTATGTGGAAGTGACCGCGCAGGCCGGCGGGCCGCCGCAACTGTGGGGCCAGAACTACGCCAAGGTCGGCGGCGTGCCCATGAAAATCGTGGTCTCCGCCCAAGGGTCTTCTTCCGAGCCGGCCGAAGAACCACAGCCGCAACCGCTGACCGGACAGATGCTGCCCGACCTGGCCGGCCTGGGGCTGACGGCCAAGGCCTCAGCCACGCATGGGCCGCTCATCGTCTTCATCGACGCCCGGCAACGGCCTTGCCGCCACGCGATCCAGGCGCTGCACACGCAGCGAGCGGGTGCCGATGACGCCCAGATCATGGTCGTCCAACTCGGGGCTGCGGACGACGCCTTGCTGGCTCGCCTCGATATCAAGTGGCCCTTGGCGCGCATCAGTGAGAATGTGGACCAGGTGCGCCTGACCTGGGGCGTGCCCGCCCTGCCGTGGTACATCCTGGCGGACAGCACCGGCAAAGTGACGCATGCCGGCACCGCGCCGCCGGTGGCGCCGGACCAGAGGTGAGACGAGGCGGCTTGCGGCCATTGGACCGCCGTGGTTGCGACACCACTTTAGCTTGCGGCACAACTGCTTTGTCGGGCACCAGGCCAAAGCGGAGTCAAGGCCGCCGCAGTCCAAAGGCGCCACCGGCACTCATCCGGCAAAAGCCCGGCCTCCGGACGGATGTACATGGTCGGGCGACCATCTGATCGGTACCATGGTGTCGGTCGCACCCGGGTCTGCCATGAGTTCACCTATCCAACGCGAACTGCTGCGGCGTCTGCCGTCGGTCAACGACTTGCTCAGGAGCCAGCGGGCCAGCGCGTGGCTGGCGCGGCAGCCGCAACCGCTGGTGGCCGACTGTCTGCGCACGGCGGTGGCGCAGTTGCGCCAGCAGATCCTCGGCGACGATGGCGGGCGCTGCGGGGCGCACCATGTCGATGACCAGGCGGTGCTGGATCGGGCCGAGGCCCAGTTGGCGCAGCGGACGCGGCCGCGTTTGCGCGGCGCGATCAACGCCACGGGCATCATTCTGCATACGGGGCTGGGCCGGGCCGTCCTGCCGGCGTGCGTCGTTGACAGCATGGTCGAGGAGCTTAAGGGCTACGTCACCCTGGCGGTGGACCGCGACAGCGGCCAGCGCGTCAACCGTGACCTGGTGGTCGAGCCGCTGCTGTGCGAACTGACCGGCGCCGAGGCGGCGACGGTGGTGAATAACAACGCGGCGGCGACGATGCTGGTGCTGGCGGCGCTGGGCGCCGGGCATGAAGTGATCGTCTCGCGCGGTGAGCTGATCGAGATCGGCGGGGAGTTCCGCCTGCCCGACGTGATGGCGCAGAGCGGCGCCCGCATGGTGGAGGTCGGGGCCACCAACCGCACGCACCTGCGCGACTATGAGCGGGCTATCACGCCGCAGACGGCGCTGCTGTTCCGCGCCCACCCGAGCAACTACCGCATCGTCGGCTTTGCCAGCAGCGTGCCGGTGACCGAGCTTGGGGCACTGGCCCATGCGCGGGGACTGGCGGTGGTGGACGACCTGGGCGCCGGGGCGCTGGTGGGGCTGGAGCAGTTCGGCCTGCCGCACGAGCCGACGATGGGCGAGTCGATCGCCGCCGGCGCTGACGTGGTGCTGGCCAGCACGGACAAGCTCATTGGCGCAGGACAGGGCGGCGTGATCGTGGGCCAGCGCGAGCTGATCGAGAAGATCCGCAAGCATCCGCTGGCGCGGGCGGTGCGTGCCGACAAAATGTGCCTGATGGCGCTGGAGCGGACGCTGCCGCTGTTCCGCGATATGGAGCGGCTCAAGCGTGAGCATCCGATGTATCGCATGCTGGCGGCGCCGATGGCCGAGTTGAGCGCTCGCGCCGCCGTCTTGGCTGCGGCCGTCGCTGAGGCGGCGCCGACCGCGGACGTGTCAGTCGCCGACGACGTGGGCTACCTGGGCTCAGGATCGCTGCCGATGGAAGCCCTGCCGACCAAGGTGGTGAACCTGCGCCACGGTTCCGTGAAGACCGATCATCTGGCCCGCGCCCTGCGCCTCGACGAGGCATGCGTGTTCGCACGCGTCGCCGACAACGCGGTGGTCATGGACGTCCGCACCATGACTGATGAGCAGGTACCAACAGTAGCCGCGGCGATCGGGCGAAGCTTGAATACCGGGGACTAGCCCTTTGGAGTGCGGCGGCCTCGACGCCGCTTTAGCTTGCGGCGGAGCCGCTCAAGAACACCGCACGTATCACGGAGCCATAGATGCTCCGCGTCGAGCCAAAGCGGCGTCGCAGCCGCCGCACTCCAAAGAGAGCATCGTACTCCAATCATGCCCCCCGCACGCAAGAACATCATGCTCGGCACCGCGGGCCACGTCGATCATGGCAAGACCTCGCTGGTGAAGTTGCTGACCGGCTGCGACACCGATCGCCTGGCGGAGGAGAAGGCCCGCGGCATGACCATCGAGCTGGGCTTTGCGCCCTGCCGCATGGCGGATGACCGTATCGTGGGCATCGTGGACGTGCCCGGCCACGTGTCCTTCATCCGCAACATGGTCGCCGGGGCGCACGGCGTGGACGTCATGATCCTGGTCGTCGCCGCCGACGATGGCGTCATGCCCCAGACCCGCGAGCACCTGGACGTGCTCACCCTCATGGGCGCCCGCCAGGGGCTGATCGCACTGACCAAGATCGACCTGGTGGACGCCGAGATGCGCGAGCTGGCCACCGCGGAGCTGCGCGACTTTCTCAAGGGCACGTTCCTGGCGGATGCGCCGATCTGTCCGATGTCCAACCTGACGGGCGCGGGCTTTGACGAGTTCTTTGCGGCCTTGGAGCAACAGGTGTCGGCCTGCGTGCCGCGGCCGGGCGCCGACCGCGGGCCGCTGCGTCAGTGGGTCGAGCGCAGCTTCACGGCCCACGGTTTTGGCGTGGTGGCTTCGGGCATTCCCAGCGGCGGGCGGGTGCAACTTGGCGACGGCCTGCGGGTCGTGCCCGGCGGCCGGCGCGGGCAAGTCCGGGGGCGGGTCCGACGGTTGCAGGTGTATGGTGAGAACGCCGACAGCGCAGGCGCGGGGGAATGCGTGGCCGTGAATCTCGCTGATGTGGACCTGGCCGATGTGCCGCGCGGCGTGCTGCTCACCAGCTCCGACACGCTCGAAGCGGTGCAATATGCCGCCGCCCAGATGCGCTTGCTGAGCCGCCTCAAACGCCCGCTCAAGGACGGCACGCAGGTGCATCTGCACGTGGGCACGGCCCATGGCCTGGCGAAAGTGGCCCTGCTTCAGGGCGGACCCCTGCTCCCCGGCGCCCAGACCCTTGTGCAGCTTTACTTTGATCGGCCCCTGCCTGTGACGCCCGGCGATCGCTTTGTCATTCGCCTGCACGTGGACGACCAGGGCGGCCTGACCACCATCGGCGGCGGGCGCATCCTGGCGACCCATCACCCGCGCCTGCGGCGCAAGCGGCCGGAGATTCTCGCCGCCCTGGCGGCCCGTGCCGCGGCCATCGACAGCCCGCCGGCCTGGTGCCTGGCGCTGCTCATCGAGGCCGACACGCCACGCACGAGCGCCGAGCTGGCGGCAGCGGCCCATCTGCTGCAAAGCGAAGTCGAGGCGATCATCGCGCCATTGCGGAGCGACGGCTTGGTCATCGACGTGGACAGCCGCCGTCTGGTGGCGCGTGCGACCCTGGAAGAGATCGCCGATCGCATGGTGACGTACCTGAGCCAGTATCACGCGGATCACTCCGATCAACAGGGCGTGGGCCTGGGGGGGCTGACGGCGGCGCTGGCGTGCGACCCGGCGGTCACCGCGGCCGCCAGCCAGATCCTCATCGACCGCCGCGTCGCCTCCTGGCAAGGCGACCTGCTGGCGTTGGCGACCCATCGGCCGCTGATCGATGCCGCCGACGGGCGCCTGCTTGACGCCATCGCTCACGCCTATCGCCCCGAGCAGATGGCCTCGCCGCGCCCGGCCGAACTGGCGCTGGCCCTGCACGAGCCGGTCAAACGGATCGAACGGCTGATTCAACTGCTCATCGATCGGCGCGAGCTGGTCCGCTTGACCGACCAGATCATCATGCATCGCCAGGCGGTGGACGCCGCCGAGGCCGTCGTCCGCGCGCTCTTTGTCCGCAGCGCTTCCGGCGGCACCTCCGGTGGCACTTCCGGGGGCGTTTCCGGGGGCACTTCCGGGGGCACTTCCGAGGGGCGCTTCACCACTGCCGAGTATCGCGACGCCCTGGGCATCAGCCGCAAGTACGTCATCCCCTTGCTGGACTACTTCGATCGCACCCGCCTGACGGTCCGCCATGGCAGTGTCCGCACTCGCGGCGCCAAGCTGCGTGAACCGTTGCCTCAGGGATGACTTGGGCGGGCGCCCAGGAAGGCAGGGGCGGCGCAGCAGGGGAGTGGCGGAGCGGGCAGGCCGGGGAGGGGGAACGCAGGAACAAGCATGACATGGGCTTGCTCATGGATGGCTGCCACCTTGTATTCTTTTGGCGCTACCGGACAAGCCACAGTGGGTCGTGCAGAGCCCAGGACCCAAAGGGAAAGGGGCCCGGATCACGCTCCGCCGCCCAGTCCGAAAAACGCGCGCATTTTGTGCAGGATTTCCGCCGTCAGGGTACGTTGTTGACTGGGCAGTATCGGGTCGTCCAATTGCCGCAGGCGCGCTTCGTTGCGCAGCCGGCGATCCGCCAGCACGTGCGACAGTGCCTCGGCGATGTGCCCGCGGCGCTGGAGCACGGGCGCGACATGTTCGTGCGTCAACTCATATACCGTGGACTCGGAGATGGCCGTGACCGTGGCGGAGCGTGGCTCGCCGCTGAGGAGCGACATTTCGCCAAAGAACTGCCCCGGCGCGATTTGCCCCACCACCTGCTTGCTGCCGTTGTTGTTCACGCTCACTTGCAGCAGCCCGTCCACCAGGACAAACAGCGACGACCCCGGCTCGCCCTGGCGCACCACCTGGGCGTTCATGGCGATGCGTCGCTCGACCAGCCCCGCCGCCAGTTGTCGCGTGTCCTCGTCATCCAAGCCGGCAAACAGCTCCGTACGCGCCAGCAATGTGTGACGGTCGGTGACGCGATCGATCTGGCGCGGCGGCATCGGCGCCATGTAAAGGTCCCGCTGGGGCAGCGCCACCCGCATGCCTGCATGCCACAGGTGCTGGCTGATGCTCGTCGCCACCGCGTCGCCCACGACATTGATCTCCATGTAGCTGGTGAGATAGAACCGGCAGCGGTAGACCACGCCGTCGTGGCCGAATTCCTTGACGACCACGTCCGGCGGGGGATCGACGCGAATGCCCGGCGCCGCGCGCAATGCCGCCAGCAGCACCCGCTTGCCGTCCACCACCGGCACCGCGAATTCCAGGGTCACCGGTAGTTCCGTGCGGAAGTAGTGCAGGGGCAGATCGTAGTTGAGAAATCGCCGTTCACCGATGAAGCTGTTGGGCAGCACGACGGTGACGTCGTCAAGCGTCACCAGATGCGTGGCCCGCCAGTTCATGCCCACCACTTTGCCCGCCACGCCGTCGATGCTGATCCAGTGCCCCAGGCTGAAGGGCTTTTCAAAGCTCAGGGCGATGCCCGAGAAAAAATCACTGATCATGCGCTGAAGCGCCAGACCCAGCACGATGCCGATGACCCCCGAGCTCAGCAGCAGGGCGTCGATCGCCTGGTTGTAGATCACGCGGATGATGACCACCAGGACCAGGGCGTACAGGGTGACGCGCACCATGGCCACCAGCAGTCGCGGTGGTGCGGCTCCGGTGCGGCGCTGCACCACCGACTCCCAGAGGAACACGTCGATGAGCACCGAGCCCAGCCACGCGGACGCCAGGCACAACGCAGCGAGCAAGCCCAGAAACAGCGTCTGCCCCGCCGCCGGGCGCGGCGGAATGCCCAGCACGCCCAGCCACGCCTCGCCATAGCGCGCCAATAGCGCCAACAGCAGCGTCACCGCCAGGGGGAACACCAACCGGATATAGCGCGGTCGCACACTCACGCAAACTCTCCAGTCGCCAGCAGCATAGACTGGCGCCGACCGGCCTCCAAGTGAGCGGATCGCCGCGCCACGGCAACTGACGTATCATCGGCTAGAATAGAGCCGTTCCATGCGGTCCCGTCTCCACGTCACATTCCCCTTTGCAGGAGTTTGCCCATGCTGGATGCCAAGATCGAAGCCGCCCTCAACAAGCAGATCAACCACGAAATCACCGCCGCCTATCACTACCTGGCCATGGCGGCCTGGTGCGAGCACGAAAGCCTCACCGGCTTTGCAAGCTGGATGAAGCTGCAGCGCCAGGAGGAACTCAAGCACGCCCAGAGGTTCTTCGACTACCTCAACGACCGCGGCGGCACGGTCGCCCTCCAGCCCATCGAGGCGCCCAAGGGCAAATTCAAGTCGCCCAAGGACGTCTTTCTCCGCGCCTTCGAACTCGAGCAGATCAACACCAAGGCCATCTACGACCTGTATCAACTGGCCCTGGACCTCAAAGACTTCGCCACACAAAGCATGCTCAAGTGGTTCATCGACGAGCAGGTCGAAGAGGAGAAAACCGCCCGCGAGATCGAGGACCTCTTGGAACTGGCCGCCGACAACAAGAGCGCGCTGCTCCTGCTTAACCGCCAACTCGGCGAGCGCACGGCGGCGGAATAAGACCGCTGGCGGTGCTTCTTCCTGCTTCGGCAGAGGCGAAGTCCCATTGAGCCGGCGGCGGCCCCGGATGTCGGAACGGAAGAGCTTCTTGGGCGTGGCTCATTGCATCGGGTCACCGGTGCGTGTGCCGCAATAACGTCGGCGATTGGCCGCTGCATGCCGTCGAATACCATGGCCAGGGGCGCGGCTTCGAGTTCTACACGGCCAAAGACGACGCCATGCTGCAAGATGCTGACTGCGGTCTCTTCAGCCGGGATGGCAAGAGCAAAGGCACGCTGCGCAACGTCCGCAAGATGGCCGAACAAGGCAAACCGTCCGCGGTTTACGTCTCGCCGATCAAGAAATTCGTCACGGTCCGCAATCCGTAGGATGTCTCATCCCTCTCTCCCGAGTTGATCACCGGCCCAGCCCAACCCGAAGACCTGTGCTCCGACAGTTGGCGCGAGACCGGCCCGACGCAAGCCACGTCGGCACCAGCATCTGAATCGATTGGCCGAGATGAACTGTCGCCTCGCTGGTTCGACCGCGCTCCACCTGCTAAACTCATCGCATGACATCGGTAGCGCAACTGGCAGCAGTTTCCGACGACGAGCAGGGATTGATCGATGAGTTGATCGGCACCAAGAACCTCGATGACATCATTCCGAGCTTGGCCCGTGATGCCCGCGCCAACCGGCGTATCGAATCAGTCGTCCGAAGTCGCGAAACTTCACACGAGTTAATTCACGGCGACACCCGCACGGCATCGGCACTCAAAGAGAACTCGATCCATCTCGTCGTCACGTCGCCACCCTATTGGACGCTCAAACGCTACAACGAACATGAAGATCAGATGGGCCATGTCGCCGATTATGACCAGTTCATGGCGGCGCTCGACGAGGTCTGGCGGAATTGTTACCGCGCCCTGGTTCCCGGGGGTCGTTTGATCATTAACGTCGGCGATGTCTGTCTCTCGCGCAAAAAGAATAACGGCCGGCACACCGTCGTTCCGCTTCACGCGACGGTCCAGGAACATTGCAAGGCCATCGGGTTCGACAACCTCGCCTCGATCATCTGGCACAAGATCGCCAACGCCAAGTACGAAGTCTCCGGCGGTGGCGGGTTCCTCGGCAAACCCTATGAGCCCAATGCCGTCATCAAGAACGACATCGAGTTCGTGCTGATGCAGCGAAAGCCCGGCGGATACCGCAGTCCTACAAAACAGGAGCGCCTGCTCAGCATCATCAGTGCCGAGAACTACCAGACATGGTTCCGCCAAATCTGGTCCGATCTCCGCGGCACCTCGAACCCGAAACACCCCGCGCCGTATCCGCTTGAATTCGCCGAGCGACTGGTGCGTATGTTCTCGTTCGTCGGCGACACCGTTCTCGATCCGTTCATGGGAACCGGCACGACCAGCCTCGCCTGTGCGCGATGGGGCCGCAATAGCGTCGGCATCGAACTCGATGCAAAATATTTCGCAATTGCCAAGGATCGTGTCGCTGCGCACGGAGCCGATCTTTATCTCACGTCGACCGTCAAAACAAGGGTCCACGAACATGCAGGACCTTGACCCCGGTCTCCGGGAGGCTGTTCGACATTTCTGGCGTACGCGCCAGCATCAATCGACGCAGCAGAATAGCGATGACCGCGACCGGGGTAGCAGAAGCGCCGTCACCGGCGGCAAGCAGATGGACGGCTTCATCCGCCTGGTGCGCACGCTCCTGATCGATGCCAGCGTCCCCGAATCCTGCATCGCCGTGGACAAGCGTGTGGAATTACCTGGCTGGTTTCGCGCCGAGAAGAAATGGGACCTCGTCATTGTCCACAACAACGAACTGCTTGCCGCGGTCGAGTTCAAGTCGCAGATCGGCCCTTCCTTCGGCAACAATTTCAACAACCGCACCGAAGAAGCCCTCGGCAGCGCCACCGACATCTGGGCCGCCTATCGCGAGGGCGCATTCAAACCATCCTCGCGGCCATTCCTCGGCTACCTCATGCTGCTGGAAGACTGCGATCGCTCGAGATCTCCCGTGAAGACCGTAAGCCCGCATTTCCCGGTATTCCCGGAATTCAACGGTGCATCGTACCGTGACCGTTACGCGATCCTGATCGAAAAGCTCCTGCGCGATCGCTTATATGATGGCGCCTGTTTCCTGTTGTCCGATGCCGCGTCGGCCACGACAGGCCATTACACCCAGCCACACCCGGAACTGACATTCACCAAGTTCGTCGCGCCACTGCTGGCGCGTGTGGCGACGATCTGTTCATAATGTCTCAGGGACCGATAAGGGAGGCGGATAAGGGGACAGGAGGCGGATAGGGGGACTGGGCTTCCCCACGAACGGTGGGCGCGACGGGATGAGAGCAGATAAAGGGTCAATAACTGATAGCCAATCGGTGGTGACCGTGGTGACCTCTTTTCGACGTCGTTAGAACGTGTGTGACAAGAGGTCAGAAGTCAGGGATCAGAGATCAGCAAGAGCTCCTTCACCGGGCGTTTTGCATCTGCCTGACCTCTGGCCTCTGATCACTGAAACGACACATGCGACGTACGCCGCGGCATATGAGAAAGAGCGGGGTCAGACCCCGCCTTTTCGTTTCTCTGCACTAATCTGTGGCGATCAGCGGACGAACCTCCTGGCCCGGCCCAAGGTTCCCATCCGTATTCATCCGCGTTCATTTGCGGCTGAGGGCGTCAATTGGGTCTTGCCTTCCTCGGTGGCTGTGGTATAATATAAGTTGAACATGCCTGCTCTGCCGGTCAGACGGTGGAATGGGGATGAACCATGTACCGACCCGGAATCACAAGGAAAAAGGGCTGCGGTTTTTTTACGAACTCTGCTTCGTGTCCTTCGTGTCCTTCGTGTCTTCGTGGCCCATTCGACCTTTCCCAGATTACCTGTCAGCCCGTGACATTTTTATATTCTTGCGATCTGGTTATGCACTTTACTCTAGTTGCGGACCGGGCTATCTTGACTTGGCA
>JBBDMX010000006.1:0-1530 GCA_040878035.1 Phycisphaeraceae bacterium
TGTTAACAATTCATGGGCGATTTGTTACGGACAGCATTGCTTCTGAGGGAGAGGGACCGGAAAAGCCATATGCATTTGCCCTGCGTGGTAACGTGAGTTGGGGATAGCAGGGCGTGGCGCCCTTTTCGGGCCGTCCAGGCACATTCGGCCGGCGATGCACATCAGAGACTGACCCGCGGGGTGGCAGGGCGAGCGGCGATTGGCTGATCGCCATGGCCGTCTACCGCGACCAAGCGGGTGCTAAGCCCCACGCTCCGCTCGCTGCCGTTAGTGAGATTTGGCTCATCCGGAAAGTGCGTAGGCAGAGAAGGCCATGGTTGCCAGGCGGGTTCTTATCAGGTGGGGCTCTCGCTTTGCGCGGTGATGAGGTTGCGTGCAAGCAGGCAGCGGGTGTGGGCCTCGGGGTTGCCGACGGTGGTGTCGAGTTGGGCCTGGTAGCGGGTGAGCAGCGGCGTGCCCAAGTCGGCGTGGCCCAGGCGGCACAGGGCGTCGGCGGCGGCCAAGGCGACGTCTGCCGACGCGTCCTTCAACAATGCGGTCAATGTGTCGCCGGCGGTGGCGGCGGCTCGACCGCGAATCGCGCAACCGGTGGCAGCCCAGTAGCGTACAGCCGCGTCGGGGTCGCCCAGCAGTTGGATCAGCTTGGGCACCGCGGCCGCGTCGCGCCCGGCTGCCAACTCCGCCGCGGCCAGCACGCGCGCGATCGGGTAACGCTGGTCGTCCTGCGCCATGCTGCGAATCGGGTCCTTGCCGGCGCGTTGGAGCATCATGGGCTCGGGCAGGAAGGTCGTGTCGCGCACCGCCAGCAGATGGTCGCGGTTGGCTTGACGCAGCCGCGCCAGTTGCTGGGCGTATTGCGCATCCTCGGCAAGATTGTGCACTTCCCACGGGTCGGCCTGCGTGTCGTAGAGTTCCTCGGCCGGCTTGGCGTGCCAGAAGGCGCTCTGCGTTGCATCGCACTTGCCGTCCTTGAAAGCCTGTTCCCACGAACGGGTGGCGGGCATCTGCCACAGGTACGCCAGATGCTGGCCATAAATCAGGTGCGGCAGGTAATTACGAATGTACTTGAAGCGCCCGTCGCACACCGAGCGCAGCATGTCGTAGCGGTCGTCCATGCGATTGGCGTAGCCATAGACGAATTCGTCAGGCGCGGTGACGCGTGGTCCGGCAAAGGCCCGGCCCTGCATGTGCGTCGGGATTTCCATGCCCGCCAGGCTCAGCACTGTCGGCGCCAGGTCCACGAAGCTCACCAGCCGATCGACCGCTGCGCCCGGCTGGGCCGGCGCCAGATGCGCGAAGTTTTTGCCGTAGCGCACCAGCAGCGGCACGTGCAGGCCGGTATCGTAGAGAGAGCGTTTGCTGCGCGGCAGGATGCCGCCGTTGTCGCCGTAGTAGAAGACGATGGTGTCGTCGGCGAGGCCGGCGGCTTCCAGCTTGGCCAGCCACTCGCCGACCTGGGCGTCCATCTTGGTGATAATGTGGTAATACTCGACCCAGTTGCTGCGGATTTCGGGCGTGTCGGGATGGTAG
>JBBDMX010000007.1:0-40220 GCA_040878035.1 Phycisphaeraceae bacterium
TCCAGCCGATGTCGACGGCATTGACGCGGATGCCGTGCGCAATCAGGGCTAGTGCGGCGCCGCGAACCATGTGGTTCAGCGCAGCCTTGGAGATGTCGTAGGCGAACGATTCGTTATAGACGTAGGTTCCATGAGGCGACGTGCAGACGACGATGCGGCCCTTGGCGCCAAGCTCGACCATCCGTTTACCAACCGATTGGACGATATGAACGTTGCCGAACACATTGACAGCAAAGGTCTGTTGCATCAGTGCCAAGCTGGTGTCCAAGAACGGCACTTTCTCCTGGTATGCCGCGTTGCAGACGAGGATGTCGAGCGGGCCATCCGCGGCGATCGATTGCAGCATGGCATCGATGGCCGCGGGGTCAGAAAGGTCGGCCTGCGCGAGCTGCGCGGAATGCCCAGCGGCGCGGAACGCCGCGATCGCCTCTTCTGCCGCGGCGAGATTGCGCGAAAAGTTCAGATAGACATGCGCGCCCTGACGCGCCAGCCGCATCGCCACCGCCTTGCCGATGCCCTGCGTCCCGCCCGTGATCAGGGCACGCTGACCCGCAAACAGGGCGCTCGAAGGTGAAGGCGTAGCGTTCATAAGCCATGCTCCCGCATCTTCTGACGTAAGAAGACGATGGACTTGTGAATGTCGGCAACGCTCGTGGTCGGGTCGGTTCCGTCCTCGATTGAGATCCACCCATCGAACCCGACCGACCTGAGGATCGAGAAGATTCGGTCGTAGTCGTTGAGCCCTTGGCCGATGACACCATGTCGGAGATAGGGCGCGTACCCCGTCACAGGGTCCAAGTCACGACGTGCGAGGTCCGCCTGGGTTCCTCCCTCAAAATAGCGGTCGGACGCATGCATGGTAGCCAAGCGATGCTTAACGGCGTCGAGCAGGGCAATGGGATCGTCCCCGCAGATGATGCAATTGGACGGATCGAAGTTCACGCCGAACCAAGGCGCCGCGGGTATTGCGGCGACGAGTTCCACGAATACATCCATGTGCTGCGCAAACTCGGGATATTGCCAGTAATTGTCCTTGTAGTGATTCTCGATGATGAGCGTGACGCCGCGGGATTCGGCGTGCGGAAGACAGGCCCGAATCCCTTCCGAAGCCAGCCGCATCCCATCGCTTCGCGACACTTCCGGCTGGCGCTGCCCGGACAGGACACGGCAGTATTGTCCGCCCAGCTCCGCGGTCATGTCCACCCATCGCTTCTGAAGGTCCACTTGCTCCTGCCACCGCCTCGCGTCACGCTGTATGAAGTCAGGCGAACAGCAAAGCATGGAGATGCATCGACCCTGGTCCTCGACCTCGCGACGATAGTCACGCCAGCGCCGGGCGTCGCGTAGGTCGAGGAACCCCGCGTAGAACTCCAGTCCATCCAAGTCGAATTGATGCGATAGCGTGATCCACTGCGATAGACTCATGGAGCCGTCGACAACCAGCGCGTCGAGCCACGCCTTGGGAAACGTCGCAAGCTTTGCCACGTCACAGATTCCCTGCACGCTGAAGGTCCACCGTGGCAGACGCATCATCGTATGCGTGGATTCGCTTGCAGATCAGCCGCAACGATGCTTCCACATCGCCGCTGGCGGTGCGGAACGCGTCGGCGTCGATCGTCAGCGGCGCGCCAAGCACGACCAGGGGAGCGCCGTACTCGGGCGCCCGAATCGCCTGTTCGATTGTGAGTCCGCCAACGGCTTGAACTGGAACACTCACGGCCTCGACCACGGCGCTCAACTGATCCAGAGGGCTGGGCATGGGATGCCCAGCCGCCGCGATGCCTCGACGCTCGTCATAGCCGATATGGTGAATTACATAGTCGCAGCCCAGTTCCTCGATCAGCTTGGCGCCGGCGACCATGTCGGGACAACCTAGATTGTCCCCCATCACCTTGATGCCCAGATCGCGGCCGGCCTTGACCACACACTTGATAGTCTCGACATGAGCCCGCGCCATCACAACCACCATAGTTGCGCCCGCCTCGGCCATCATCTGGGCTTCGAGGTATCCGCCATCCATGGTTTTGAGATCCGCGACGATTGGTGTATTGGGGAAACGCTCGCGCAAGGCCCGGACGCCATGCATGCCTTCGGCGATGATCAGCGGTGTGCCGGCCTCAAGCCAGTCCACACCGGCACGTAAGGCCATTTCGGCCGTCTCGAGCGCCTCGGGAATGTTCACTACATCCAACGATATCTGGACAATGGGTTTCATCACTAGCGCTCCGTGAGCATCCCGGACACATGCATTCGCCCGGCGTTCATCGACGCCGCTGTAGTTATCTTGCCGCAGGGTCATCGTGCGTCACCGCTGGCCGAACGATTCATGGCATCGACGGGCAGCACGATCGTTTTGGCGGGGCCGGCATAGACTTGGGCGCCGTTAAGTACGATCTTGACGTCGCCCGACAATCCCAATCCGCCATCGCCCGCGTTGACCGTGACCGATGGAGTGCCATGGGTCACGAGGTCGACTGTGTTGCCCGCAATGCGAGCTTTGAAGTCGGGCAGCCCGGAAACCGTCAAGTCGCGTTGAACCGTGATCCCCCAGATGCCGCGATGTTCGTCCGTGTCGACGACAAACTCAAACTCATCGGGTCGTTTGCGCGTGTGCTGCTGCATCCAGTTGATGGCTTCCATCTGTTTTTCGTCGATGTATCGATGTCCCACGCCAGGCGTCAGGGAGAACACCAGATTATTTCCATACTTCGTGATTTGATCGCGCAATCGAAGGGTATTACGCAGCAGCCGATCCTCTTCGCCACACCACAACCAGATCGGGAGCTTTGCAACGTTGCGGCCCAGACCCTCGTTGCCGGTGTTGGAGCCGCCGCCCGAGGAGAACATCGCGATCGCAGCCCATTGATCCGGCGTGTGCGTGGCCAACCGCCAAGTACCGCCTCCTCCCATTGAGAATCCGTACAGGTATCGCCGATCAGGGTCGGTCTTGAATACCGCATCAAAATCGGCCATCGCCTCCCAGACGTCGACCTCGCCAATGTCGCGATAGCCCGTGTTGCCCCGTCCAAACGGACGCAGGTGATATCCATTGCGCTGAATGCCCGCGTAAGTGATGCGCACGCCGTCGCCGTCCTCGTCCCGCATCAGGTTGCTCTTGTCCCAGGCGCCGCCGACCTGTCGTGCCACGTAGAACAGTGGATTCGTACTGCCCGAACCGTGTAGTTCGAGGAACAGCGGGTATGCCTTTGCCGGATCCCAATTCTTAGGAAGACCCAGAACGTAATGCTGCAGCGTCCCATCTCGCCGTGAAAGGAACGCGAACACCAGTTCACGACGTCCTTCGTAGTAACTGGACCATTGTGCGACGTCATCGTTGAGGAACCCATCGCGGATTCGCATGAGTTTGACCAGCGAGACCTGCGCAGCCGTCGGATCGCTAGGGCCGTACTGTTCCTGCCGCGCCCACTCGGTCTGGATGATCGCCTTGATCGAGTTTAGATGTCGCTTGAGCAAGTCGTGATCGGCCCGTTCGGCCGCGGCGGAGACCAGCGCCATGGTCTCGCGATAAACAGCGTCGGGCACGATCACAGGCACCGACGCCTGTGCCACCGGGCCTTGGCCATCGGGCGACACGACGGCGGCCAACTTGAGTGCGCCTGCATCCACGCCTGGATCCGGACGGCCTTCGACAAGAAACCGGTGCGTACGGCCGTCGCCGGCGACTCGGAAGGTCTGCTCGGCGTCACCCAAGGTCGCTTGAATCACGTGCGGTTTCGACGATGCAACCACCACGGCTATGGTCGCTCGATCGCCGCCGTTCCATATCACATCAGAGGTGGCCAACGCGCCGACCCGCTCTCCCTTGGGCTCACCGATACCGATTCGCTCGAATTGACCGGGGCGGGGCATGGCGTCGGCCCCCCGACCGAAATACAGGCGGGTCTGATCAGGCGCCTCGCCGTTCGTGTCATTCACCTGAACGGCCATGCCCAGCGTCGGAAACATTCCGGGCACCGTATTGAGCATCGCCCAGGGAATCCGCACGTCGTAGCGGGTCGTCCCCGCCTTCTCGTCCCGTGTCACGGCCACGCAGTCACGAGGCATCGGTTTGCCATGCATGGCCTCATTTCCTGCGTAGTGAGTGAACCCGGCCGGACCCGAGTCCGTCAACGCCACGGTCAACGCCATGTCGTCCGGACCAAAGAGTGCCCGCGTCTGCCGCGGCATCCTCCCCGCGCCGTCACCACGCGCGTCCAAGCCCACTTGGATCGCATCCCCATTCCAAATGCCCGCCCCGCTTTGCTTGTTCACGTGCTTGCGATCATGCACGATCACCTGCAGCAGGATCGAATCATTGCTGACCGCCGCGCGGCCCTCGGCGGTCAGTCCCGTCTGACCATCAGCCAAACGAAACAGAGGCTTGCCGGCGTGCCATGAATCGTCGTCTGCGCTGCACCAGGGTACGACGCGGTCAGCTTTCATCGCCGAGTCCGCGACCTCGCGGATGACGACTTCGCCCTGTACGCACGCGAACGTTACAAGCATGACCGCAAGAAGCGATACGCCGCTCAACCAGTCCTGTAGATGCATGCTCAGCTCCTTGTGGGGCGATTAAAATGCATGGTGTGTGCTGCGGAAGCACAGCTCATTCTGTCCGTGTCCAATTCACATGTCCCCTCAAAAACCCTCGGGGCCGCGGGCGGAAGTACAAGCCATCAGTCCATGGAATTAATTGTTTTCACATAATGAATATCCGCCGTTGTACGCGGCTTCAAAGTGGTGGATCGCATCGGCATGTCGCAGGGTGGTGGCGATGGCATCCCGACCCTCGAGGAGGTCGGCTCGGATATCGTCAGGCATTTGAAATGGAATCACTGTCCCGCCTTGGACGATGCGTTGGAGATCCAAATCGACGGTCAACTCGGCCGATGCCGGTTCGCTGACCGCAGCCAGGAGCCGATCACGCGCGTCGGCATCCAAGGTGATCGCCGCGAGCCCATTGCGGCGACTGTTGTCAAAGAAGATTCCTCCAAAGCTGGTGCCGATCAGCACACGGATACCCAACTGGTAAAGCCCCCAAACCGCGTGCTCGCGCGACGATCCACAGCCGAAGTTGTCGCCTACCACCAGGATTCTCGCGCCAACCCATGGTTCGCGATTCAGAACAAACTCCACGTTTGGTTCGCCGTCCTCCGTGAAACGAAGATCGGCGAACACGCCATCGGACAGACCCTCGCGAGTGATAATTCGAAGAAAGCGCTTGGGCATGATGACGTCGGTGTCAACATTGTGGCTGGGCATCGCCGCGGCAGTCCCCGTCACGACACGCAATGGCTGGGGCATGGGCGATACTCCTAGGACACATGAGCAACTGCGGCCAAATCACGAACATCGGTGATGTGGCCGGTGACTGCCGCGGCGGCAACCATGGCTGGACTCATCAGATGAGTCCGAGCACCCCGACCTTGCCGGCCTTCAAAGTTGCGGTTCGTGGACGACGCGATGCGCACGCCGCTGCCGGCCACGTCGTCGTTCATGGCCAGGCACATCGAACAGCCCGACTCGCCTCGCCAGTCAAACCCCGCCGCGCGGAACACATCGGCCAGGCCTTCCCTTTCCGCCTCAAGCAACACCTGGCGCGATCCGGGCACGACAATGGCGTGAATGCCCGGCGCGACATGACGCGATGCGACGACGTCGGCCGCGGCTCGCAGGTCTTCGATGCGGCTGTTCGTGCATGACCCAATGAACGCCATGTCAATCGGCACGCCGTGGAGCGGCTGCCCCTCGACGAGGCCCATATACGCCAATGCCCGCGCCGCGTCATTGCGCCGCGCCGCCGGGAGCTCATCGAGGATGGGCACAGTCCCGTCGATCGGAATCGCCTGCTCCGGCGTGGTGCCCCACGTCACAAGGGGCGCGATGTCCGAAGCGTCGAAGTGATGCTCCTTGGCGAATGCCGCATCGTCGTCGCTCCGCCATACGGGCAGCGCCTGGTGGAGTTGCTCAAGCTGCTCGTGGGTTGGGCCCAATGGGCGATTTTTCAGATGGCCCAGCACAGTCTGATCCGGTGCGATCAGCGCGGCGCGTGCGCCCATTTCCGTGGCCATGTTGCATACGGTCATGCGGCCTGCCATGTCGAGTGACGTGATCGCCCCACCGGCGAACTCCACCGCATATCCCACCGCGGAACTGACGCCCAGCGTCCGGATTACGTGCATGATCAGGTCTTTGGCCGTGACGCCGGGTGGGAGACAGCCGTCGAGAGTCACTCGCATCGGCTTGAGTATGCGGTACACAAGCGTTTGGGTGGCCAGCACGTGCTCGACTTCCGACGTGCCGATGCCAAAGCCCAGCGCGCCGAACGCGCCGTAGGTCGTCGTGTGGCTGTCTCCGCAGGCGATGACCTGACCGGGGCGCGCCAGGCCCTGCTCAGGCACGACCACGTGCTCAATGCCCTGTCGCGGGTCAGTGTGATCAAAACACCGGATTCCGTGGCGATTGCAGTTGGCGATGAAATTCTCAATGAGAAGCTGGGCCGCGTTGTCGTTTTCGCCGTGGCCTGGTCGGCGGGTCGAATTAACGTGATCCACGACGCCCAGGTGCGATTGCGGACGCCACACGGCACGCCCCGCGCTATGCAGCCCGGAGAACGCCTGCGGACTGGTGTACTCGTTCATGATATGGAACGACACGTACAGCAATACTTCGTCGGCGCTCAGGCGCGTGACGGTATGCCGCTGGACAAGCTTTTCATAAAGCGTCGTCAAGAAGAGGCTCCGACCGTAACCTCGCGCTCGACGCGCGCAGACAATGCCGCGAACTGATTTTCATCCAGACTGACATGTGCGGCCCGAAGCGAATCATGCACCTGGTCAACGGTTTTGGGGCCTACCAGCGCCACGGTGGGGAAGGGCTGATGAAGCAGCCAGGCGAGGGCGACTTGGTTGATCGAGCACCCGAGCGCTGCGGCCGTGGTGCGCGCCGCCTGGCGCCGACTTTCGGTGGTGGGATTGCCGAAGCTTCGAGCAAGATCGGGCTTGGGGAAGGTAGGGTCACTCAGCGCAATCGCGGCGCACTCTTGGGCGAACAGTCCGCCGGCCTGCGCGTTGTACGCGATGACAGCCAATCCGGTTTTCACGTGATAGCGCCATGTGTCGTCATCCATTAATAGCTGCTCGCCGAACTTACCATTCGCGGTGGTGTGGTTTGGAAGCGCCAAACACCACCGGATCTGCGATGTCTGGATCGGCGGCATCCCAAGCTTCGCCGCAGCGTCCTGCGCTTCCTGCAGACGATCCGGTCGCCAATGTGAGCAGCCGATGGAACGGATCTGTCCGGCCCGCAACGGCTCGCGCAACCAGTCGAGAATCTCAATCGCAGGGATTTCACGATTGTCCCGATGAAACCAGTAGATATCGACAGCCTCGGTCTTGAGGCGATCCAGACATTCCCGCAGTTGCCGCTGCACCGTAAGTCGGGTCAGGCCGGTCTCGCAGGTTGCGAAATCGGGATGCCCCCCCTTGGTGCCGATGACCATCTGATCGCGACACCCTCGGGACTCAAGCCAGCGGCCCAGGACGGCTTCACTGTTCCCGTAGCCGCCATTGACGCCATTCCGGTCCCACGCGCCATAGACGTGCGCTGTGTCGAGCACGTTTCCCCCACCGTCAACATAGGCATCCAGCAGACGAAAGGCATCGTCCTGGGATATCTGCGAGCCATACTCCGCGGTACCCAACGCGATGGGATAAAGCGGACAGGGAACGCCGGCAAGTTGGATGGTCTTAGGGGTCATGCGATAATCTCGTGATCAAGCGCGCATGTCGCGCTGAGGATGGCGTTTGCGGGGCCCGTCCCAAGGTTTCGTAAACAACAGATTCGATCGGCCAGTTCACAGAGGGCCGATGCCATGTCAGCAGGAACAGTGACATGTCCAGCCAAGGTCGTGTGTTCTGGCAGGGCCGAGGCGCTCATTCCCGTCAGCGCGCGGTACCAGACGCATGCGAAGAGGTAACCGGCCATCATCCCCGTGTGATGTTTATCGGGATTGTGAAAGTTCTGAGTCGGATGCTCCGCGATGGCCTGTGCCAACGCCTCGGCGCAGGGGATCACGGGCACATCCATGCGTCGGCCTATCTGGTCATACTTCTCCTGCAGTTGACGACGCTGCGCCGGCGAATGACGCAACGGGCCGCTATAGGCGAACAGGATCGGTTGTGCCCCGCTACTCCTGACCGTTTCAATCAACTGGGGCATGAACTCTTCGAACACCTCAGGGGTTTCGATGGGTCCCCACGAGCTGTCCTGAAGCACAACCCAATCCCAGGGCCGCGGCGCAATCCTGTCGCGGATTTCAGGGCATTCAAAGAAGGCCTGCACGCCCTTGCCGCCACGGTACACGGCATCGATTTCGAGCCGTGCTGTCGCGCCGCCCAGCGCTACCATTCGCTGCACCGTTTCCGGAATCGCCCAAAAGAACGTGCCGCTGTGCCCCGTGAACAACATGCTCTTGAAAGGCGAGTCCGCAGTGTCGGGCAACGTCGGAACCTGATAAGGGGCCAATGCATGCGTCTCGACACGCCACTGCCGGCAATCGCTGGGAGAAACCTCAACGCCACACACGTTCGCGTGAGCGCCAAAGGTCAGATGCAGGCCATCGGCGTGGACGCGCACGCCGTCCATGGACAAAATGCCCGCCCGCGCGTGCCCCTGAGCGATAGCGAATGGATGAACAGGCGTGGATAATTCGCGGTCGTTGACCGCGAGCGAAAATTGGCGTTGGTGACTGCTCAGCGTCTCGTGCGTTTCACCGACGACCAGCCGCACTTGATAGCATCCGGCAGGTAGGGCTACATGGTACGCGGCCAGGCCATAGCATTCGCGACGCAGAAGCCCTGAAAATGAGGGCGGATAGAGCGGCAGGTCAGGTTCACGAACGCCGGCCTGTCCGCCGATGCGATGCCATTGGCCGGGCGACAGCGAGGGGGCGCCTCCAGCCATGTCAGTGCCGATCGACACAGGGTCGGCATACCACACGTGACCGTGTTGGTCCGTCCAGTCCTCGGCGCTTCCACAGTTGATGCGAACCGTCTGCATCTTGATCCTTTTGGGCGAGAACTGTCACGGGTAGTCAAATTCGTCATGGACGGCCTGCGTCGCAGACCTATCAAGTTGCTCGCCTCAGCCACCGGCAAGATCGATGATCGACTTGGTGCTTCTGACGCACCTTAGAGCAGGCCCTTGCTCACCTGTTATGAAAACAGTATCATACACCGGTATCGCCTGTCAAGCAGCGATCCGACGATGGAACATTCGACGATTGGGCAAGGCAAGCATTGAGAATGTCAGACCGCTTGGGCCATCATGGACCAAGGCAAATACAAGACACACAAATGCTTTATTTTATTCATTTTGTGAGCACTACCTCACCCAATTGCTTGATGCGCAGCCCCGGCGCAATGACCAAACCACCGCTTGGGGTGTGGTGCCTTACGGCGTGGGATGTAACAAAAAAGCGCCCTCGCCGCTGTTCGAATCGCTGTCACGATTGAGGGTGAATAATGCAACTGATTGTTCCCGACAATAAAATGGATAGCCTTGGATAGTAGATATGCTCCGTTCTGACGCCAAATACGTGTGGTTGCCGACGGCTGAGAACGCCAGCCCGCGCGTCGACTGGCTCATCTTCCATTTCGAGGTGCAGCTTGCTGACGACCCGGTTGATTCTCGACTCTGCCTGTTCGCCTCCACGCGATATCGGCTGCGAGTCAACGACAGGATCCTCGGTCATGGCCCGGCGCGTTACGTGCCCGGCCACGAGGAATTCGACACGTATGACCTGACCCCACACCTGGCTCGCGGGGGCAATCGCATCGTCGTCGAAGCTTGCTTCATTGACGCCAACAATTTTCAGAGCATGCCCGGCGATCGCGGACGGTTCATCGCATGGGGCTCGGTCAACTGCAGCAATGGCGCCACCCGCGACCTGAGCACTCCAGGCAACTGGCGCGCGTATCGTGCCACGGCATGGCGCGGTGATGTGCCTGGCTTCAGCTTCGCCATCGGTCCGATCGAGGTAGTCGATCAGTCGCCCCTTGAAGCAGCACTCGCCGGCAACGCTGATTGGCAGAATCCCACCGTGATCGGCACGAGTGCGCCGTCGCTCTTGCCACGATCAGTCGCCATGCCCACGAACTATCTTCGGCGCCCAGCTCTCCTTCACGCAGGCCCTATCGTCCAGGACGAACATCGCATTGGACTCGTCAGCATCCTCCACGACAACGTCAAGGAGCACCATCGTCCCTGGAAAGAGCACTCCTACCGCTATGCAGCGTTCATTCACAGTCCCTGCGCGCAGACCATCGGGCTTGGCTTGCATTGGGGGCCTCACTTCCTCAATGGCGCGGAGATTGCTGCGGAGGATGATCCCGTCCGGGGTAACCGTCTGAACGGTCGAGTCAACCTTCGTGAAGGCTGGAATCTTCTCTGCGGCGAACCTGTTCAATCACAGGGCGCTGCGAGTCTGTTGATTGGCATACCCAATACCGCCGGGCTTGTCGTGCGATCGCGCCCTGATCGCAATGATCCTGACATGTTGCGCTATCTCCCGCCTTCTCGCCGGGCGCGGTCAGACCAATGGGCGCAACGCCCTCCCGCGACCGTGAACGACCTGGCGCTGGATGATCCGCGGTGGAAGACGATCGCGCCCGATGCCGTGCCGCCTTGCCCTGCACGTATGTTGAGTTGGGACGAACCGAATCAGAATCTTCGCGTAATGGCGCCCTCATTGCCCCTCATCATCCCGGGCGGCGCCACGTGGTCGATGATTTTCGACTTCGGCGGCGAATACCTGGGTCACATCGGAATCGAGATCGAGGCTGTCGCTGGGACCATGGTTGATCTGGGATACGACGAGCGCCTTCGCGCCGATGGATGCCTGAAGCTCTTTTCGAACAATTCGCAGATTGAATCAGCGGATCGATTCGTATCCCGTGACGGCCGCCAGACCCTTCACACCTTTCACCCGCGTGGAGGACGATATCTCCAGGTCACCGTCCGGTCAGCGAGCCAATTGCCGTCGGAGCTAACGGCTGTCTTCCTGCGGGACGCGCGTTGCCTCAGTCCGATCGACAGTCGATTCGAATGCGACGATCCGGTGTTCAACTGGACTTGGGAACACGGCATCGAGACGCTGCAGGCCGGCATGGAGGATTCCTTCTGCGATACTCCTTGGCGGGAACGCGGAACCTATCTTGGCGATAGCTACGTTCATTCGCTGGCGCATCTGTGCGTGTCGCGGGACCATCGGCCAGTGCAACGCGCCCTACGGCTGTTCGCGCAGGCGCAGCACGAGGATGGGTTGCTTCCACCTGTAGTGCCCTCGTGGCATCGCCGCCCTCATTGCGACTTTGTCCTGATCTACCCGCTCTGGCTCCGCGACTACTGGGCCCGCACGGGTGATCTGGCGCTGGTGAAAGAATGTCTTTCCACGGTCGAAGCGTTGATCAACAGCCCGGCCTGGACCGTATCGACGCATTCGCTCCTCTGGGATGCCCGCGAATCACACAATCTGTTCATTGACTGGGGTGCGGACCGCCGCGCTCGACTGTACGACGAGAATGCGGTTCTCAACGCATTGCGATTCCGCGCGCTGCAATGCACCGCCGAACTTGCCGCCGCGTGCGGCCAGACGCAGGCGTCCGCACGATGGAGCCGCGAGGCGACTAGCGTCTGTCAGGCCTTTCGGGAACGGCTCTGGCTTGCCGACGTCGGCCGATTTGCCCCGGGGTCACAGCATGGAAACGCGATCACCCACGAGATGATCCATGCGAACATCCTCGCGCTGGCGTTTGGCTTGGCTGCGCCTTCGGACGAAGAACGAATGATTCAGCATGTCATTGATCGCCTCGCGGGAAACGTTGAGAAAGCGGCGCGCGGCATTGTCGCCGATGACTTCGCTGAGCTTTACTTCCTGAAGTTCGCGCTCGACGCCATGGTGCGGATCGGCCGGTTCGATGTGGCGGAGAACATCATCCGAAGCCATATGGGGTTCATGATGGATCGTCACGCCTGGACCTTGTGGGAATGCATCCACCGAGGCGCCATGGACAAGGGCAGTTTGTGCCATGCCTGGGCCGCAGCGCCGGTGGAGTATCTGGCTCGCCACGTGCTGGGCGTGCGTGAAGCGAGCCCGGGTCAGCCCACGCCGCTGCAGATCCGCCCCCAGGTGTCGTCAGTCGGACATGCCCGAGGATCTGTCGCGTCCTCCGATGGCTGCACGCAGGTGGACTGGCAACGCGACGATCAGGAGGCGATCCGCGTCAATACCCCTCTTCATCGCAATCATACGCAGCCGATGGAAACGACCACTACTACAGCAAACATCGCGTTGGTCCGTGCCAGCGACCATTCTTGAAAGGGAAAACCTATGCGAGCGATTTGGACGACAACGATTCTGCTGATGCTTGCCTGCACCGCTGCGGCTCAACCCCGGCTTGGAATCAACCTCAACGGACCCTCGGACTGGAACAGCGAGTTGCCGTTCGTTGACGTCTTTCGTCAATCGCGTACATGGATCAGCCAGCGTGAAGGGCAGGATTGGGGAAAAGGGCCGCCGCTTGAACTGGATGAACATGGTTGGGTTCATCGTCTGGAGTCCGGTTGCTACGCCGAGTCGCCACTTTGCACCATTCGCGGCGGCCACTACCCCTCGGGTGAGTATGTCGTCCTGTACGAGGGCAAGGGAACGATTCAGATGAACAAGGCCAGGATCGTCCAGCAAAAGCCCGGCCGCCTGGTGATTGACGTCCCCAAGGGCGGGGGCGGTTTCTTCCTCCAGGTGCGCCAGACAGACCCCAACGACTACATCCGAAACATCCGCGTGATCATGCCGGGTTTTGAAGCGACCTATCAAAAGGAGCCCTTTCATCCTGCTTTTCTCGGGCGCTGGCGCCATGCAGCGGTGATCCGGTTCATGGACTGGATGCATACCAACAACTCCAAGATAAGCACTTGGAAGCAACGGCCTGAAGTCGAAGATGCAACTTGGTCGAATGATGGCGTACCGCTGGAAGTCATGATCGAGCTCTGCAATCAGTTGAACGTCGATCCCTGGTTCTGCATACCGCACATGGCGGATGATGACTATGTCCGCCACTTTGCCGAGCTGGTGCGAGACCGTCTGAATCCGAAGCTCAAGGCATATGTCGAATACTCGAACGAGGTCTGGAACAGGCAGTTTGCGCAACAGAAGTACGCAGCCCAGCAAGGACAGGCTTTGAAGTTGTCCGACAACCCCCAGCGCAACGGCTGGGCTTACACGTCAGTCCGGTCGGTGGAGATATTCGGGATATTTGAAGATGTCTTTAAGGGAACTGACCGCCTGATCCGAGTGCTGCCGTCGCAAGCCGCCAATTCATTCGTCGCCGAGCAGATCACGTCGTTTCGCGATGCTTACCGCCACGCCGATGCCCTGGCGATTGCGCCGTACTTCGGCTTCGCGATACCCTCACGAGACGCAGCCCGGTGGCGCGACGCCGGCGCCGAAGCCGTGCTGGATCACATTGAGAAAGAGACGCTGCCTGACGCGATCGGAAACATCCAGGAAAACAAACGGGTCGCGGACAAGCACAAGCTCAAGCTGATCGCGTATGAAGCGGGGCAGCATCTTGTCGGAGTGGGCGGCGCGGAAAAAGATCAGAAGCTCATGTCGGTTCTGCAGGCCGCCAATCGGCACGAACGGATGGGCAAGCTGTACCTGGCGTACTTCGATGCGTGGGCCAAGGAAGGCGGCGACGTCATGGCCGTGTTCAATTCAATTGCGGGCTGGACAAAGTGGGGATCATGGGGGCTGATGCAGTATTACGATGATAATCCCGCGGACAATCCGAAGATGCAGGCAGTCAAGCAATGGCTCGATCGACAGAAACAGAAATAGCGCTCGATAGGTCGGACAAAGCGGAATCGACCCGCTTCAGCGCTAACGCGCCGGCCCCGGGACTGTTCGTCAATCCGGGCTGCTGGGCAGAGCTGCGCAAGAAGCTCAGCGATCCATTCTTTGCTCGGCTTCTTGAGCGGTCGCGCGCGAAGCTCGATGCGTTCATCGACGCTTCGGAAGGCCTGTCGGACGATCACCGCTTGTGGAAAGGCCTCGTTCAACAGGGCGCCGTAACGTGGCATCTGACTGGCGAACAAAGGTACCGCGACCTGGCGATTCGAACGCTGATGCATGGCTGTACCGCGCCATGGTCTCCCTCGGCCCGGCACCGTCAGGTCGGCTTGAATCATGCCGATCTGGGCACGGGGGAGATGATGTACACCACTTCGTTCGGCTTGGATGCGCTATTCGATGACCTGAGCGTGCAGCAGCGCAGAACGTGCGTCGATGCACTGATTCACAATGGACTGGAACGGTACTTCGCGGGAATCCGCGCCAAGGAGTGGTGGGTCGAGTGCGACTTCAACTGGAACTCGGCACTGCACGGCAACGCGGGCATCGCCGCACTGGCTATCCGGCATCACGCGCCCAACCTCAGCAGCCGAACCCTCGCCACTGCGAGGAAGGGGTTGAAGTTCATGATCGACGCCTACCCCGAGGGCGGCGGATGGACCGAAGGCATCATGTATCTCGCGACTGCGACGGTCCATCTGACCGACTTCGCGTTTGCCCTCCATCGCATCACCGGCGACGACCTGGGCGTTCTGGTCAACCGTAACCTGCATGATTCGATCGATTTTGCCCTGACGATGCATGGGGGTGACGGGCTGCCGTACAACCTCTCCGATATGAACGTGCGTCATCGCACCTCAAAGGCCGGTCGTGGACGGGGATGGGCCGCGTCATACGTTTTCTGGTACGCCGATCATCTCAACCGTCCGGACTGGACCGCCGATCAGTCCGACAAGATCGACGCCGGTGCCCTGGGTCAACTCAGCGCCCTGTTCTCATCCATTGACAGTTTCTGGTTTCGTCGCGCTCATCAGCCTGCAAAGCCACGCACCATAGCGGGTGGGGTCCACCATTTTCGCGGCCTGGACTGGCTGACCTGGCGGGGGAACACCTCCTGGCTCGCGCTTCGTGCGGGTAACAACGGCGGAAATCACAACCATCGCGACCTCGGGCAAATCATCTTCGGTCTCGATGACACGCGATTCCTGATCGATCCAGGCTATGGCGCCACAGCCACGTCGATGCACAACTGCCCGACCGTGCGGCGAAGCGACCAGGTTGATGGCGCTACGGCTCGCATCACCAACCTCCAGTCATTCGATCGCGGTTTCAAACTTGTCGTCGATATCAGTGAAGCGTTTCCGTTCGTGCTTGAGCACTACCATCGTCATGTAGCTGTGGTCGATGACGAGCACCTGATCCTGATCGACGATATTCAGGGCGCCGGTCAGCGCAACGACATGTTCGGCCACTTTCAGACTAACCTACCCGCCGAGATTACCAATGAGGGTTTTGCGATCCATGGCGAAGACGCCACCCTCCGCGTCTGGTTCGGATCAAACCTCGCCGAGAAGCAGATTCTGCCTTGGAACAACGACGGGCAGGTGTTCAACTGCCTTAGGTGGCGCGATGCCCACCTTCGAGTCCATACCGTGCAACCGATTGTGTTGACACGAAGCTCCGCACCCATCACCGCGGCGAAGACCAAGGACAGCGTCGAATTCACCATCGGCCGCTGCCAGTTGTCGGTTCCCCTGCGGGCACGATGAGGACGGCCTCCGTGCCATGCCAGAGCGAACCCCAGCGGCGACCCAGTAGCAGCTGCTGCCCGGCGCTCAAGCATGCCGCGTTCGTTTGCGCATCCGGGTCAAATCGCCATGTAACGTTCGTGCGGCAGGCCCGTAAAGAGAAAATACACTGCGGCGACGATCATCCAGAACGTAGCGCCGCCTCATACTTGTGTGATGCCTGCTTGAGCGCCTGCGAGGCCAAGGTCGGGCACAGGTGCCGCTGTTATTGACTGAGCCCACCGTGTGCAACAAAAAGCTTACACTTCTGGGCGAACCATGGTTCAGTAAACCCATCGCACATATTTTGCGAATGTTCCCTGGTCCTGGTACTACGCCTGCAGCTTGGATGAGTTGGCGCGCGGGCCGCGCGTGCCGCAGGTGGCGCGGGCCAACTCATCGCGCGAGACGATTTCCATCAAGCTAACCTACTCCTGCCAGAACAACTCGTGGCCCGACTGACGGCGTCGTTTCATCAAGAAGGTCCGCAGCGGCCTCCATCTGATCCGACAACCGTGTTTCGTCGCACGGCGTGCGGGCAGCTTCAACGGGGCGTTTGCCCAGGCCACGGAACCGAAACAGCCCGGAGTTCTGGTCGTGCTCGACGTTCCAGGTTCGGAGGTCATCGCTTCGGATGCGCGCCAAGGTCGCGCAGGCCGCATCGCAGTCTCCGACGACCGCCGCCCGCACTGCGTGCACGAACAGATCAAGTTCCGCGTCGAACCATGCCGGGGGAATAAGGGGAGCCTGGCGTGACCAGGCGTCGGTGCGATCGCCCAATTCGGTGCAGATACGGCTGTGTCAGCACATGCAACAGTTCCTTCCTCGGGCCATCCCGCCGAATTACGCGGGGCACCCCTACATCAATGGAACCAGGAAATCGCCATGCGGTCGGTCTCCCAGTAGCCAGAATCAGTTCGCAACGTGCCGGCGAACTCCTTCGTACCCGTATGCCAGGCCAAACCCATAGTCGTGCCCCCAATCGCTCGTGGACTCAGATACTATCGATAGGTAAAGGAACGCCGGCCCGACTCGAACATGCTTGATTTTATCCCTAATCGATTGGTCAACGAAAGTGGGCGCGCCTGCCGCGGATGGCATAGGTGACGGCGGGATATGCCATGTTGACATTCCGACTCCGCGGAGTACTCGCGATTGGCGCGATTGGCGTATTGACACTGGCACCAACCGGCGGTGAAATACGGATGTGCCGCGGGGCCGGCGGGGCGGCTTCGTCCCTTCTTCAACCGCGGGGAATTCAGATGGCCAAGCAGCCCGTGAGCGGCGATGTTATCTGAAAGTGTCGAAATGACGCTCTATAAGCTGTGCGCCGAAGGCAAGGTGCCCGGCATAAAGGTCGGTCGTCATTGGCGATTCCGTAAGGACAACATCGACAACTGGCTCGGTGAAGTGCCCCGGGCCGCGAAGAAGTGAGCGCCGCTGACATGAAAAATGCACAGACCAACGGTTGCACGGGCGGCATGATCACCGTGACGGAGGATTTGTGAGCGTAGCACCGACAACATCGAATCCCTTCTTTGACCACCCGGTCCTGAACTCCCCTTATGCGCGCCCTGAGCGCCACTGGGAGTTGGATGAGCACGGGCAACCCACTCAGAAAATCCTCGACCTCCGTCGCCGTGCCGAGTTCATCACGCCGATCCCGAAGCCGAAGAAGCGGAAGAGCGCCGCCGCCCAGGAGATCTTTGTTTTCGATGAAGGCAAGGGCCTTTCAACGAAAGAGCAGCAAGCTGCCCCTCAGCCAGGAATCAGGCATACCATGCGACGCAGCCTGGAAAAACTCCGCCGTGACCGCCTCTTGTTCATCGGCGAAACGCTCAAATCGGCGCTTGCAGTTCTCAAGCCTTGCGCGGCACCGCGCCATGTCAACAGGGTAATTGGTCTTGTCCAGTGGGGGGGATTGCGCCTCCGTGGGTTTGCCGTCGGATTTGTCTGGGCCAGATGCCGGGCCTGTCGTCGGCTGACGCTTCCGGCCCTTTGGCGGAATGTTGGACATAGCTTTTACCTCTCGCCGGTTGGCCCTGGGGCCGGTGGCGGGGGTAAGGCACGTCACCGACCGCCAGGGCACTGCGGGGATCAACCGCAGCCCGGCATGCGTTGGATTCTAAACTCAGCCGACTCTCAACGCGATGGCGTGGGCTTTGCCGGCGTCGCGTTCGGCATAAACCGCGTCGGTGATAGCGCCACTGGCGTGGCCGAGCATCAGCGATGCCGCCTCAAGTCCGAACTGCCGGCGAAGCTCCGTCGCCGCGGTATGACGAAGCTGGTGCGGGTGCCAGTCGGGGACGCCGGCGGTGATGCAGGCGCGTTCGATGGCCTTGCGGTAACTGCCGGCGGTGTAGTGGTCGCTGATCTTCCGCGCTGACTTGGTGGGGTTGGGCTTCTGGTCAGGCCGCCGGGGCTTGCCCTTGCTGGCGTGTGCCGCCTTGCGCTGGGCGTTTCCTTCACGCGGATCGAACAGGCAGGCGTCCAAGGCGCGGTCGGCCAGGAACGGCATCACGACAGCCTGGGCGCGGGGGCCAAGGTAAATGACTCGCTCATGGTCAAGGTGCTGTCCTTTGTGATGCTGGGGCCTGAACTCCCAAACCTTGCCGGTGGTGGTCAAGTCGCATGGCCGCATGATGCACAACTCGCCGCCTCTGGCGCCGGTGAGTAACTGCAAGTCGATGAGCGCCACAATCTGCGGCGACAGGTACGGCTTAACCGCCTCGACGTGGGCCAGAGGTACGGGGCCGATCTTCTTGCCTTCAATTGCGCCAGCTTCGCCACGGCGCAGACGCGGTACGGAGGTCAGCGCCTGCCAGGCGGTGACGGGGACAAGCTCTTGGGCCACGCCGAACTTAAACGCGGCGACGATGTAGCTCTGCCGCGCGTTGACGGTGCCACGCTTCCACTTCGTCGCCATTGTGTCACGGACCTGGGCAAGGCGCGGGGGCCGAAGTCGGCGGCGGGGATTGCACCGAACAGGGACCGCGCCATCCGCAGGCCGGACCGCACGTCATAGACGTGGCCGCTCATCCCTCCGTCATACCGCGCCTTGATGGCCTTGTAGTAGGCACGAACGACATCGGTAACGGTGGCCTTGCCGGGTGCCGGCGACGCGGCATCGGCGACGGCCTGCCGTGCCGGACGTTCCACCACGCGGCCGCCGGCCAAATACTCGCGGATAACGCGGTCGTACTCGATGCTGCTTTCGGGGGTGCCGAACTGCCCAAGGTAAACGTCCCGGCATCTGCCGGTGGCGATGTCCTTCAGGGTGACCACGGCTTTGCCGGTGGGCTTGTGGTGGCGAAGGGACGGGAGAGGGTGACGCATGGCGGATGCTCCTGTCTGCCCGTGCGCCGGTAGTTACCGGCGCGGTTTCGGGCGTTTCAGGCAGGCATCCGTTTGCGACGGGTAAGCGTTACTCACGCTTCCTGCAAGGTTTATTGTCCAATGGACCGTAGAGGACTTGAACCTCTGACCTCTTCCATGTCAAGGAAGCGCGCTAGCCAACTGCGCCAACGGTCCAGAATCGCTGCTGATCGGGCATTGTAGCAGATCATCGGGCGCGTTCCAGCGGACAAACCTGACTGCCGGCCTGCTATGCTCTTGGCTCGTGGACCTTTCCATCGTCATCGTGAACTGGAACACGCGGGAGCTGCTGGCGGCGTGCCTGGCGTCGCTGCCGGAAGCGGTGCGGCCATATCAGACCGAGGTCTGGGTCGTGGACAACGGCTCGACCGACGCCAGTGCGGCCATGGTGCGGGAGCGGTTTCCGCAGGCATACGTGATCGCCAACCAGGGCAACCACGGCTTTGCCCGGGCCAACAACCAGGCGATGGCACAGGCTGCCGGCCGATATTGGCTGCTGCTCAATTCCGATACCGTCGCCCCGCCGGGTTCGCTCGCCCGGCTGGTGCAGACGCTCGATGAAGACGTCCGCATCGGCATCGCCGGGGCGCAATTGCTCAATGAAGACGGCAGCGCGCAGAACTCGATCGCGCCGACGCCCTCGCTGCTGACTGAGCTGGGCAACAAGGGTCTGCTCCGACTGGTCGCGCCGCATCGCTATGCGACCAGACTGCCCCACGCCGACGGGCCGGTGGACGTCGATTCGGTCATCGGCGCCTGCATGATGGTACGGGCGGCGATGGCGAAAGAGATCGGTCTGCTGGACGAGGGCTACTTCTTTTTCCTGGAGGAGACAGACTGGTGCGTACGTGCCCACGCGGGGGGCTGGCGCGTGGTGTGCGACCCGCGTGCGCGTGTGTATCACCTCCAGGGGCGCAGTGCGGGCAAAGCCAGGGCCGAGGCCCGCATCGAGTACTGGCGTTCGCGCTACCGCTTTTTTTCGCGCCATCGCAGCGGGCCCAGCAACGTTGTCCTGCGCGTGGGCCTGCTGGCGAAGTTGGCGGGGAGCATCGCTGTCAATGCTCTGGCAGCGCCCACCTCGCCGCGTCACCGGCAACGCCTGGGTATTTACCGTAAGATCGCTCGCTGGCACCGGGCAGGAAGGCCGGCGGATTGGGGCCTGGCGATACCGCCAAGCCAAAGAGATAACAGGGATGAACACGGATGAACACGGATTCAGTTCAAGACACGGAGAGGAAACAGGAATGGGTATGAGGGACAAGATTAGCGTGCCGCCGCTCGCAGGTATCTTCATCCTGTCCATCCTGTCCATCACTATTTCCTCTTCCCATCCGTGTTCATCCCTGTTCATCCCTGTTTCTTCTTACTGCTCATGAAGATCGCGCTGGTCAACAAAGTATTCTCGCGGCGCCACGGCGGGGGCGAGAAGTACGCGTTGGATCTGGCGGAGAGCTTGTGCCGCCTGGGCCATCACGTGGATCTGCTGGGCCACGTCATCGACGATCCCCCCGCCGGCGCCGTGCCCCTGGAGATCCCGCTGCCGCAATGGTCCAAGTCGCGCAAGACGCTGGGCTTCATCCGCAGCGTGCGCCGCGAGCTGACCCACCGACACTACGACATCGTCTATGGCATGACGCCCTGCTATCCGGTGGACGTGCTGTTCCTAGGCGGCGGGGTGTGGACGCATCACATGCGTGTGCGCTATCCCAGTTGGCTGGGCCGCTGGTATCGCTATGTCGTGCATCCCGTGCAGTTGACCAACGCGCTGGTCGAGCGGCGGCTATATGGCCGGCACATGCCGCGCCGCGTGATCGCCAACTCGGAACTGGGCAAGGGCCACCTCACGCGCTTCTACAACGTGCCGGGGGAGCGCATTGTTGTTGCGCGGCACGGCGTGGATCATCACGTGTTCAACCCCGGTATGCGCGCGTTGCATCGTGGGCCGCAGCGGCAGGCGCTGGGCCTGGGCGACGACGAACTGGCGGTGTTATTCGTAGGCAACAACTGGCGACTCAAGGGGGTCGAGACGATCATCCGCGCCGCCAAGGTGCTCTGCGAGCGCGGCCAGGCGGTGCGCATCCTCATCGTGGGCAAGGGCAAGCCCTGGCAATATGAAAGCATCGCCCAGAAGCTGGGGATCAAGCCCTGCCTGATGTTCCTGGGCCACAGTTCACAGGTGCAGCGCTACTATGCCGCCGCGGACGTGTTCGCCCTGCCCACGCGCTACGACCCGTTCGCGGTGGTCACCCTGGAGGCCATGGCCTGCGGGCTGCCCGCCATCACCTCGATTCACAACGGCGCCGCCGAGGTGATCCAGCACGGCGTCACTGGCATGGTGATGCAGGAGCCCGACGACTGGCGCACGCTGGCTGACCACCTGATGGCGCTGGGCGATGCGGGGCTGCGCGCCAAGCTGGGCGCGGCGGCGGCCCAGACGGCGCAGCCGTTTACGCATGAGGCTAACGCGCGGGCGGTGGCGGAGGTTTTTCAGGATGTGATGCGCGAGAGGGAGTGCGGGATTTGATCGGTCAGATTGTCGCACCTGCGGTGCTCTGCCCTCGCAGCTGCGCTGCTTCCGCTAAACGTCGGACATCGTGTGCATCACACTTGGCGGCCCGTCACACGCGCGATTGATAGGTGCCGTTCTCGGTGTTGATCCGCACGAGTTCGCCGACCTTGATGAAGTCCGGCACCCGGGTGACCAGCCCCGTCTCCATCGTCGCGTCCTTCTGCACGTTGGTGGCGGTGGCGCCCTTGATGCCCGGCACCGTGTCAGTCACCTTCAGGTCGACCGTCTTGGGCAGCTCGATGGTGACGACGTTGCCCTCATTCACCAGCCCGACGATCCTGGTGTTGGCCTTGAGGTACTTCATGGCGGTGCCCATCACGTCGGTGCCCAGAGTGAACTGCTCGTAGTTCTCGGTGTCCATGAACACACAGCCGTTGTTGTCGGAATAGAGGTACTCCAACTCCCGGCGGTCCAGATGGGCGACTTCGACTTCCTCGCCGCTGCGCAGACGCTTCTCCACGGTTTGGCCGGACTTGACGCTCTTGATCTTGACCTGCACAAAGGCGCGCAGGTTGCCCGGCGTCACGTGGTTGTACTGGGTGATGACATAGAGGTTGCCGTCGATGGTGACGGCCATGCCGGGCCGAAGGTCGGTCGATTTCACGAGTGCAACTCCGAAAACAGCGGGGATGAAGGCAAAAGCCGAGTCGCGCATGATAGCACAAATCGGATTCGCGAGGGTCGGGGCGGCCGCGCTTAAGCGGGGCTGGGGGACTGACGAACGGGACCTTCGAAAAACCCGGCGGCAATCCCCGGCAAGCCCCCAAAGCGGGGCATGCCGGGGCTTGCAGGAAGGTTTTTCAAAGACCTCGAACTACCAAACCCCCCTCATATCACGCACTTCCCGCGATCTTGCCACCGGCCTTCTCCAATCCACTATCCGGTGGCGCCAGATCGGCCGGATCCATCCCCGCACGCACGTCGGCAAAGCGCGGCCCCGGCGCCACCACCGGACGATTTGCCTCGATCGCCGCCGCCGGCTCAAAGCTGTACAGCCGGGCCGCTTCCTCGCCCCAGGTCTCCTCGGGGATCAGCCGCAGCGCCTGCGCCTGCACCTCCAACGGCACACGCACCAGCCGTTGATAGTTCTCCGCCTCGCGGTGCACCGTCCGCCACTGGCCCGAAGCATCCTGCACATCCAGATGGAATCGCTTGACCAGCGTGCCCGGCACGGCACAACCATTGGCCTTCTGCGGATAGGTGCACGGCATCTTCTTGGCGTGGTTCAGATTGCTGTCAAAGACCAGACGAACCGAAGGCAGCAGCACCGGATGATTCCAGCGGTACTCCAAAGCCTGGCCCGGAGCGCCGGCCCACGCGTGCGGCTGGTCCGGCCGATCGCGGTCGTGTCCGTCACGCAACAGCGCCACCTCGCTCCCGCCGCCGCTGAGCTTGGCCGCCTGAGCCAACTCGTTGACTTGCCGCGTAAAGCCCGGCAGGAAGCAATCATCGTTCATCAGCGTCTGCTGAAGCTGGCGGAGACGATCACCTGTCGACAGGGAGCGCGGCAGGCAGTCGTGGGTGATGCACAAAGCCGCGGCGGTGCCGGCCGCCTGACCCAGAATCGCACACGTCGCCATCACCCGCGTGGACGACAAGGCCGCGTGCGTCACTGAAATGTTGCGCCCGGCAAAGAGCAGGTTGGCGATGTTGCGCGAGTAGAGCGAGCGATAGGGAATGCCATACGGCGACGGCGCGGGGTGGAAAATGGTCGGCTTGCGGGGGTAATAGATGCCTGCGGGATGGTGGTCGTCCATGGACCAGCCGCCGAAGGCCACCACATCATCGAATGGCCCACCACCGCGGACATCGTGCTGCGTCAGCATGTGGTCGCCGACGTAGCGGCGGTTCTCCCGCTTGCCTGGCAGCGCGCCTAGAAACTCCAGCGCCCAGTTCTCAGCCTCGTCCCGCTGCGGCGAGCGGTTCTTAATATAGTCCCACACGCCCCAAGCCACCTTGTACAGGTCGTCGCGAATGGACTCAGCGTCGGCGATCGTGTCGTTGAGGCCCCCCACCTCGATCCACCAGAAGTTGCTGCCATGGACCCCGCGCATGCGGTGCGGCAGATCATCCGGACTGGTGAACTTGTACGCCCAGCGAGGCGCGACAAAAGGCTGGGGCTCGTCGGTGCGGCGAAGCTGGATCAGGAGCGTGTTGCCCATGGTTCGTGCGTCGCCGACCACCGGCTCGATGTCCTCATCAAACTCGTGCCGGGCCTCGCGCCCCGTACGGAACTCGGCGCCCGTCACCGCCGCCAGAATGCTGTCGCCCGAGCAGTCGACAAAAAGCTTGGCGTGAATCGTGTGCCAGGTCTGACTGGTGAGCTGCCAAGCGCGGAGCGAAGTGATGCGGCCGCCTTGGACCTGAGCATCGGTGCAGGAGCAGTTCAAGAACGGCGTGAGATTGGGCTCAAAGAAGACCTTCTCGTAGAGCACGCTGTCCCAGATCGAGTAGTTTCCGGCGGCGTTGCGGTACTGGTTTTCGAGCTGGATCTCCTCGAGCAGGCCGGTCTCCTTGTTGTGCGGGCCATGGGCGCCGCATATCCACATGCGCACCTCGGAGGAGGCGTTGCCGCCGAAGACGGGGCGGTCGTGGACCAGAGCGGTCCTGGCGCCGTGACGGGCGGCGGCGATGGCGGCACACATGCCCGCCATGCCTCCGCCGACGACGCACACGTCAAACTCGTGCGTGAGGTGATTGAGCCGATCCGTTTTCATGGGAGTGCCGTCTGGGGCGTCAAGGGATTCGCATATTTGGAGCCTTGAATCATAGCAGAAGAGCTCCGTTGCTCACCTTCTTCAGGCCTGAAGGGCCGGCATCCCTCAGCCCAGCCCAACGGGCTGGGAAATGCGCCGCGCATGTTTGCCCGCGGCCTGAAGGGCCGCGTGATCGGCGCCCCGCGTCGCGCCGACGGACAACCTACGCCGACGATGCCCATACATCGAACTATCGCGCCCCCTTGGGGCTTCATTCACAACCACGGCCCGTTCCCCAGCCCTTTGGGCTGGGCTAAGGAATGACGGCCCGTTGGGCCTCGGAGCCGTGAACCACGCCCCCGCGCGGGATGTCATATACGTGCGCGCTTGCATGATCTTGGGTCACCATGGCAAAATACTTCCCGCTCCGCTATTGTGTAGGCATCAACGAGACTTGGCCTATCTGAAGGTTGGGAGCATTCATGATTCTCTACGTCCTCCGCGGCGTATTCATTCTCCTGGTGGCGGCGGTGGCCGCGCTGTATCTGATTTCCAATCAGCGCGTCACCAACGTCAGCTTCGCCCAGTTCGTGCTGATGATGAGCGTGGCCCTGGGCCTGGGCCTGGGCGTCGTGGCCATCGACGCCGGCACGCGGCGCAAGAAACTCTCCTCGGTCTCGGGCGTGTTCCTCGGCCTGATCGCCGGCATGCTGGCGGCCTGGGCCTTGTCCTTCGTGGTGGACCTGGCGGGCCTGCTGACGACCCCGGAGTTGAGCTTTCAAGTCCCCCGCAGCGCCGCCGAACAGGCCGCCCTCTCCAGCAGCCAGCTTGCCGAACTGGAACGCCTCGAGGCCTATCACAACATCCTGGAGGGCATCAAGGTCGTCATCGGCCTGATCACCTGCTACGTCAGCATCTCCCTGGTGCTCCAGACCAAGGACGACTTTCGCTTTGTCATTCCCTACGTCGAGTTCACCAAAGAGATCCGCGGCGCCCGCCCGATCCTGCTGGACACCAGCGTGATCATCGACGGGCGCATCCTGGACATCGTCAAGACGCATTTTCTTCAAGGGGCGCTGATCGTCCCCAAGTTCGTGCTTAACGAGCTTCAGACCGTGGCCGACTCGCCCGACAAGCTTAAGCGAGCCCGCGGCCGACGGGGGTTGGACATCCTCAACAAGCTTCAGGAGGACCCCCATGCGGCGGTCGCCATCCAAGATAATGACGCCGAGGGCGCCAATGTGGATCAGAAGCTGCTGTCTCTGGCGCTGACCTTGCAGGCACGGGTGATGACCAACGACTTCAACCTGGCCAAGATCGCGACGCTGCGCCACGTGGAGGTGCTGAACTTAAACGACCTGGCGGGCGCGCTGAAGCCGGTGGTGCTGCCGGGCGAATCGATGACGGTGCGGCTGCTCAAGGCCGGCGAGGGCGCCACCCAAGGCGTGGGCTACCTGGAGGACGGCACGATGGTGGTGGTGGAGAACGGGCGCAGCTTCATCGGCCAGGAAGTCGACATGACGGTGACCAGCACGCTCCAGACCTCGGCGGGGCGAATGATCTTTGGGCGGGTGAGCAACGGCCAGGCGAGCACGAGCGAATCGCACGGCAGCGCCCCGGGTTCCGCCGGTGCCTCCGGTGGACCACGGGCGACGGGTCACCGGCTCGAGGGAAGTCAAGACCATGCGGCGGCAGGCGAAGCAACGGGAGGATCCTCGTCGCCCGAAGTGCCCCATCCGCCTCAAGCCGCACGTCAGGCGCCGCCTACCGGCCGCAACCCGCGCCGCGGGGCGTGAAGGCAGTCCCTCTCCCCTGGGAAGCGGGTGGCCGAGTCTGCAAGGCTTGGTGAGGGGGACGGGGGAAAGAGCGCGGCACGAGAATGGCCGTGGTTTAGGACCGCACGGCGACAAAATCGTGATGGAGGAGGTAGGAACCCGTAGATTCCCTCACGCCAGCCCTTCTCCGGGGAGCGAGGCCAGAGTCATTCCATCGACAGTGCCGAACTCTGGCACGAGTCGATGCAGGCGGCGCATTCGCAGCATTCCTCTTCCTTGACCACGGCCTTGTCATCGACCATCTCGATGCAGCCGGTGGCACAGGTTTCCACGCATTCCTTGCATCCTTCGCACTTTTCCAAGTCAACTTTGGCGGGCATGGGGTTCCTTTCAAGACAAAAGTATCTCGATATCATACCGATCGTCTCGCCCGTTGCAAGCGCTTTTGTGGAATCACGCCAAGAAAGACCATCCTGACCACGCCGGCAAGGGCTCTGGCTGATTTTCAGAGATGCCACGGCTTCGCTGCGCAGGGTAAGCGGAGTGAATCAGTCAGGACGCCCCGGAAGCACGGCCTGCCGAAGCCGCACAAGGCGCCGTCGCTCCATGGTGGCCCAGGATATTTGCCTGCTTAGCGGTAAATCAAAAACAAAACTATTGACATCATTTGAACGATCAGATAACCTGTTCGTAACGTTCAAATTGTCTAATGCCTGATTCTATGGCTGGCCTTAAAGACATCGCTAAAGCGGCAGGCGTCTCGGTGGGGACTGTCTCTGACATCCTCAACCGCGGACGTGCCAATCTCTACACCCCCGCCACGCGGCAGCGGGTGAATGAGTTCTCTCGACGATTCCAGTACCGTCCGTCCCGCAACGCCCAGGCCATGCGCTCCAATCGCACCCACGCGGTGGGCTTTGCCGCCGCCAATTTCTCCGCCGAGGGCATGCTGGACAATCACCCCGCCTACGCCTTCATGATCGGACTGAACCATGGTCTGACCGAGGACGGCTACCACGTGGGCATGGTCGAGCTGGCGGAGCTGGAAGGCGCCGCACGCCAGCCGTTGCCCTGGGCTTTGCGCGGCCGGTTCTTCGACGCCTTGCTGGTGCACTACGGCCTGTCGGACCGCGCCAGCCGGTTTGCCGAGAATCTGGGCATTCCGCTCTTGTGGTGGGACTCGGGCGTATTCGAGGACCACAACTGCATTTACCGTGACGAGGACACCGTCAGCCGAACCCTCGTCCGCCAGTTACTGGAGATGGGCCACCGCAATATCGCGTACCTGGTGGGCGAAACCGGCTGGGCCAAGTATTGCGCGGGCCAGCCGGTGCACTACAGCTACGCCCAGCGTTTTGAGGCCTACCGCGATGAAATGCACGCGCATGATCTAAAGGACCGCCCCATCATCGGCTACGACGTCCGCGCCTGTGCCGAGCAACTGGCGCAGCATCAGGCCACGGCCGTCGTCATTCAGGGCTCCTCCCCGTCGGTCATTCCCTTGGCGACTCACATGCTGGGCTGGGACTTGGGGCGGGACCTGTCGCTGGCCACCCTGGACTATGAGCCACGGAGCATGTACGGCAGCCTGGCGGTGGGCGGCATGGAGTACGACCGTTTCGACGCCGGCCGCAAGGCGGCGCGGATGATGCTTCAGATGTTTGAGGAGGGCGCCACGGAGGTTCCCAGCATCGTCATCCAGGGGTCCTATGCGGCGCGGGCGACGATCGCCCCGCCGGCCCCACAGCGCTCGACCAGGCCGCTGTGAGGTTCACCCCCGGATTTCATGGTCCGCCAAGGCTCCGGCGCACAGGAGTCGTCATTTTTGGTTCACGCCTTCATGGCGAGAGGAGCAGAACTATGGGCAGCATGCATCGCAAGTCAACGTACAGCGTGATCAAGGCCGGGGTGCTAGGCCTGGCGCTGGTGCTGGGCTGGGCGGCAGCCAGTGCCAAGGCCGATGTGATCTACTCCGATGATTTCACCATCGATCCGGGAACCGCAGGCAGCAGCGGGCGAGTCGGCTCGACGGTGGCATGGACTGAGAGCATTCGGGGAACGACCAGTTCCACGCTTACCTCCGATGGCACCTCGGCGGTCTTCACGCATGTCGGTGCTGTGAACAGCCCGGCAGCGTACACCTTGGACAGGGTGGTAGACACCACGGGATACACCAACATCACGATTACCCTGACGGCGCATCAAAACTCGGCGGCGAGCTACGAGGACGCCGTCACGAATTCGACCGACCTTCTCATGATTCAGTACAGCCTGACGGGCAGCGGCATCGTGGCCGGTTCCGCCAGTGCGGCGCCGATTCTTCTCCAGGATATTGGCGTGTGGAACGGGGTGCACGACACCACTGGTGAGAGCAGCTCACCGGCCGGCAACAACAGTGGCAACCCCACGCCCACAGCGACTGCCGCGCTGGCTCTGCCGGTGGGAGCGAACAACAACAACCTGTTCAAGATCCGCATTGAGGGCAAGAACTCGGTGGACAACGAAACCTACTGGATCGACAGCGTCGTCATCAGCGGCACGCTCATTCCCGAGCCGGCGTCGCTGGCGCTGGTGGCGCTGGGCGGGCTGGCCATCCTGGGCCGCCGACGGCATGGCCAGGCCTGAATCAAGGCGACTCCTGCAACCCTGCGATTGACGAGGCACTGATATGTTCAAGGCAATGCTTCTGACTGTCCTGTCGGCCATGGTGATCGGCGGATCGGCGACGGCGGCTGATGAATCGACCGTGGCGGCCATCCCGCTCAAGATCGAGTATTCGCTCGATGGCAGGCAGTTCACCACTGACGCGCCGGTGATCGCGCCGGGCGGCAAGGTGTGGGTCCGCGCCAGTTGGGAGGGTTTCCAGCGCCCTGAAGGCGCCAAGCAGCCTTACCTGAGCTACTTGAACGCCAAGATGGACTTTGCCAGCGCCAACGGCGGCAAGCAGGCGTGGGCCGGTAAGAGCCCCTACATCCAGCGGGTCGTTCCGCCGTACGTCGCCATCCATGTCACCTCCTTCACCTATGCGATAGACCTGGGGTCGCGCTCGGCCCAGACCGTGGGGTACATGAACAAGTGGTCGCAGGAGGAGAACCAATTCATCGACGCCCCGCTGGGCGCTTGTGAAGCCCTGGCGCCGGGGTCGTACGAATTTACCTTAAGGGTTTACTACCACGCCAAGCCAGGCGGCCCGGTGGTGGGCCGCGGCGAGAAAAGCATGACATTGACGATCAAGAAAGCGGACGACAAGGATGGACAGGAGAAGGAAAATGCGGGGGCAGCGGCTTTTTTGGACTGCGGTGGCAACGACACCGCTTTAGCTTTTCGCGGAGCGAATGCCGCTTCGCCGCAAGCCAAAGCGGCGTCACAGCCGCCGCACTCCAAACGGCTCTATGCGCTGCCCCGCTCGCCCATCGCGGCGGTATTGGCGCAGGCGGCGATCGCAGCCGTCGAACCCGCGGCTGCCCAGAAGCTCGACGCAACAACAGGCGCCAACGACAAACGCATCTTCGTGTCGCCCACCGGCGATGACGCCGCCGACGGCAGCAAGGCGCACCCACTGGCCACGCTGGGCAAGGCCCTGAAAGGGGCGGGACCGGGCATGGTGATCGAACTGGCTCCCGGCACCTATCGCGAGGGCAACCTCGTGATGACGCGCGGCGGCGGCGCGGACAACCCCCTGGTCATCCAAGCCCAGAAGCCCGGCTCGGTGCTGATCAAAGCCTCGAAGCTGGCGACCGACTGGCAGCCGGATGCAGCCCAAGGCGCCGCGCAACAAGGCGCCTGGAAGATCGAAAAGTGGCCGGTCAACAGCCAGCAACTCTTCATGGACGGCCAGCCGCTTCAGCAGATCGGCGTGCACAACGTCTGGCAGGAAATCCATGACATCGGCGGGTTCACCCAGAAAGCGATGTTGCCCCCCGTCGGCAACGGCCGCGACGACCTCAAGCCCGGTTCATTTTTCTACGACACGGCCAGCAAAACGCTCTACTGCATGCTGCCCGATCAGTCCGATCCGAACCAACACGAGATGGAAGCCGGCTTCCAGGACTTCGTGCTCCAGGGCGGGCAGCAGTCGCACGTGGTGCTGCGTGGGCTGGTTTTCATGCACAGCAACATGACCGCCAAAAGCAGCCGCAACGGCGGCATCGTCACCACTGGGCCGGCGAACTGGACGATCGAAGACTGCGAATTTCGCTGGGGTGATTTTGGCGGGCTGGGGCTGTGGGGCGACCGCCACATCGTGCGCCGCTGCCGCATCTCCGACAACGGGGCCGTGGGTGTCAACGCCAACGGCTCGGACGAAGCGCACGGCTGGGCCTGGCACAACGATCGCCCGCCCCAGCACCTGCTCTTGGAGGACCTGACGGTCAGCGGCAACAACTACCGCCGCTTCTACGACCAATGGCACGCCGGCGGCATGAAACTGGTACCTAACGTGCGCAGCGCCACCATTCGCCGATGCACCATCACCGACAACCACGGCGCCGGCATCTGGTTCGACGGCGGCCTGGGCGACAACGTCATCCAAGACAACCTGGTGCAGAACAACACCACTGGCATCTTCTATGAAATCGCCGCGCCGGCGCAGGGCGACAAGCTCGGCGCCCTGATCCGTAACAACCGCGTCATCGGCAGCAAGCACCAGGGCATCTACATCGCGGCGTCGGAATCCGCCATCGTCGAAAACAACACCTGCTACGGCAACCGCTGGAACATCGTGCTGCACGGCATGCCCCGCCGCGAGTTCGGCGGACGCAAGCTGGCACACAATCGCGTGCGCAACAACCTCCTGGGCAACCCCAAAGGCAACATCGACCTGATTCTGTTTACCGGCAAGGACACGGCCGACAACATCGTCGATGGCAACTTCTACGTCCTGCCCGCCGACGCCCGCAAGCCCGACGCTCTGCGCGTCTCGGTGACCCAGACGGGCTATGACCAGGGCGTGCGCACGGACCTGACGGCGCTGCGCACGCAAACGGGCTGCGAGGAACATGGCCAGGTCGGCGATCCGAAATGGATCGACGCCGGCGGCGGCGACTTTCGCCTGGCGCCCGACAGCCCGGCGGCGGGCAAAGGCTGGCAATCGGAGGGCGTCAAGAGCGCCGACGACCACCCGTGAATGACTGATGCACCGAAGATTGAGGACCGAGGTCCCATGCCTGATCATCACGCGCAAACCCCCAAGACAACCGCCCATCGATGGCCAGGCGCCGCCGGCTGCCGCCCCGCGGCTGACACGAGGCAGAACCGCACCTGCCTCGCACCGTCCCGGCGTGCCGGCTTTACCTTGATTGAACTCTTGGTGGTGATCTCCATCATCGCTCTGCTCATCAGCATTCTGCTGCCAGCACTCGGGAACGCCCGGGCCGCGGCGCGGCAGTCGCACTGTGCCTCAAACCTGCGCCAGCACGGCATCGCCTACCAGATGTACGCCGGCGACGAGCATGATTGGCTGCCTCGCTGTCGCATGGGCAGCCAGCCTTTTTATCTGAGCTATCAGAACTTCATTGCGAAATACATGAATTTCCCCGACGACGTGACCACGCCCGGTATCACCACCAACTCCGCCTATGCGGTGTATTGGAACTCCGCCGGCATCTTTCCCAAGTCATTCATGTCGGCGTTCATCTGCCCCGTCAACGACAAGAAGGCTCCGACGGCCAATGGACTAACCGCCAGCCATTCCTACATGCAGAATTTCGGCTGGGACATTCCCGGTCTGGGCAGCAACGGTTTCTGGGGCAGCGGCGCGGCCTTCGGCCGTAACGCCCGTCTGACCATGTTCAAGCAAGCCAGTTCTGCCGTGCTCGAGTATGACCTGTGGCAATCGCAGATGGAGGGAAGCAGCATCAGCAACTGTGACGCGGTGCCTTACAACGCTCATGCCACCGCAGTGGAAGGCCGCAATGTCTTGTTCATCGATGGGCATGCCAGTTTCCTGAATCGTGCAAACAACGACACGGAGCTTTCAGCACAGTCGCTGGGCCAGAATCTCCGCGATGAGATCAGAAAGGTGTACTAGCGTGAGGGGTATGACCGCCGCGAAGCAGCCAATCTTGCGGACGCTCACTGACAGGTCGAATCGATGCGCCCGGCGCGTCGTGCCGGGCGTGCTCGTGCTCTTGGGTTGCCTCGCGACCGTGCGGGCCCAAGCGCCGCCGCTGGAACTCAAGGTGTCGTTTCTCGACGCCAGGAACATGACCTGGCGCAACGACCCGCGGCCCTTGGCGTATGGCCGGGACGATTTCGTCATCGTGCGCGCCCGGTGGAATTCCGAATTCACCAAGGACGACAAGGTGTCGTACCGCGCTTGGCTCAGCAGCGACCAGCGCGATTGGGCCAGCGCCAACACGCCGGCCACCACCGATGCGAACAACCAAACCGAGTGCCGCCAATTCGCCTACATCTCCCCGCTGTATGCCAACGTGACCAGGAGCGTGCAATTCCGGCTCGACGGCGGCTACCGGGCCGCCGGCAAGCCCGGCCATGCGAGTCCCCTCACTTGGCCGGGATTCCCCCCCGCCACCGGAAGTGAGGCAGAAGGTAAGCAACAGTCGTTACCGCCGGCCCTGCCACTCAAACCCGGCACGTATCGCTTCGTGCTCCATGTGCAGCGTCTGAGCCCCGACGCCGAGCCGGTGCTGGCGAGCCAACCCTTTGAGGTACAGATCAAGGGCAGCGCCGATGACATCGCCGTGTGCGGCATCAGCGACGAACAGATCTACCAACGTCGCTCGAAAACCCATGGCGACCTGACGTTCACCGTCGTCTGCCCCGCGGCTGGTCAATCGATCACTACATCAGTGCTTCGCGACGGCAAGGCCATATCGACGTGCGAGCAGGTCTCCGCCGCCGGCACTCAAGTGGTGACGATTGGCGATGTACCCGTGGGCGGGCCGTACCAAGTCCAAGTCTCCGTCGCCGACCAGAAGCAGACGTTCGACCACATCTACGTCGGCGACCTGTGGGTGATCAGCGGCCAGAGCAACGCGGTGGGCGTGGGCTACGACCAGTCGCAGGGCGCCAAGCCCATGCCCGGCGTGCACGGCCTTTCGCCCAAGTACGGCCTGCACATGTGGAAGCCGGCGGCGGATGGATTCTTCGAAAGCACCGTCGGCCCGTGGGTGCTGGCGGCGCAGAAGTTCCACCGAGAGACGGGCGTGCCCGTGGGCCTTATGGGCCACGCCGTGGGCAGCCGGCCGATCGATTACTTCATCGACGCGCAAACCGGCGACATGCCTTACCTGCACCCGCTGATCGAAGCCCGCGGCCGCGGCGCCGCCGCCTTCTTCTGGTACCAGGGCGAATCCGACGCCTTCAACCAGGAGCGGACCAAGGCCTACGGCGCCAAGCTCGACGCGCTGGCCAAGGCCGTCCGCGCTTGCACGCACAACCCGCAACTGATGATCGGCGTGGTGCAGATCGGCCGGTACGGCTGGCATCGCGACGATCACTTTGCCGGCATCCGCGAAGCGCAACGGCAGTTCGTGCTGCGCGACCCGCGGAGCATCCTGCTCTCCACGCTTCCCTATGCCGTCAACGACTCGGACAAGATCCATCTGGTCACCGAAGGCTACGTCGCATTGGCGCAGCAAATCGGCGCGGCCATGATCGCGCAGGAAAAGACCGGCCGCATCGCAACGCCAGGCCCAACCGTCGAGAGGGTCCGCTTCGCCGCCCGCGACCATCGGCAGATCATCGTGACCTTCGCTCATGCCCAGGGCCTCACCGGCGGCGATGCGACCGAGCAATGGTACGTCACCGACCAGTCGCGCCGCGGATTCCGTGAAGGCGGCTTCGTGCCGGTGCAGAAAGTCGCCGTGGACGCCGACAAAGGCCAGGTCGTACTCGATCTGGCCGAGCCGGCGCAAGAGGCAGCAGCGGTGTCGTACGGCTACCGCTGCGACGTGGGCGGCACGCTGGGCAACGATGGCGGCTTTGCCGCCCCGGCGTTCGTCGGCATGCCGGTGCAAAAGGAGTAACCTGTTGAGCGTGGCTTCCAAGCAACGTGGTGATCTGGCGCGGCTGATGCCTGCTTCGGGCAAGACCGCGGTGCGCGTTCGCGCCCAGTCGGTGGCCCGCGCGGCCGGCGGCGACGGCGACCCCTGCCCCCGGCCCATGGACCTGGGCCACATCCGCGCCTTGCTGATCGACATCGACGACACGGTGGTCCGCGTGCGCCCCGAATATCGCGCCACGCACGACACCGGCAGCCTGATGCGCGTGCTGGAGCGCGCCGGCGTGGAGCTGGCGGGCCTGGACGCCGCCGAGACGCGCCGCCGCATCGAGCACATCAAGCAAACCACCCCCTGGTGGCACTGGTCGGACTTCATCGTCGAGCTGGGCCTGCCACCGCGGCGATTCTGGGATTACGCCTACGAAATGGAGCGCCAGTACATCGAGCCGACCGGCCCGGAGATTCGCAGCGCCCTGGAGCGCCTGGCCGCCGCCGGACTCCTGCTCTTTGTCGCCAGCAACAACCCCAGCTCGGGCATCCTGCACAAGCTGCGCCTGGCGGGCCTCGCCCAGGTGCACGGCTGCCCGCTCTTTAGCCAGTTGCTCGGCGCCACCGAATTGCACGCCATGAAGGCCCAGCGCCTCTACTGGCAAAAGGCCCTGGCGCACATCGGCATGGACGGCCACGAAACCGCCGTCGTCGGCGATAGCCTCGCCGACGACTACGTCGTGCCGCAATCCGCCGGCATCGCCTGCTCCTTCATCATCAATCGTGGCGCCGATGCTTCGGAGGCGACCGGCGACGGCCTGATTCACGTGCGCAGCTTTGCCGACATCGCCCACCATCTGCTGGGAATTTCCCGATGATCACGCTCGAGGGTCAGACGATTTTGATCGGCGGCTTTCACGACCACTGGGTGCGGGCCGACGACGGCAATCCCGCCCTGCTGCTGGCGTCGCTGAATTACTACCACTACGACTTCTGCGTGCTGATGGACGGCCTGCCCGCCTGCGAAAGGTGGCAACGCGCCGCCGCCGCCTTCAGCGATCGCCTGCGCCTCTACGACGGCCACGAGAAGGGCTACGGCTGGGGACACGTGGTCACCGTCGGGCACCGCGGCGCCGCGCCGCGCTCCGATGACCCCGACTACAAGCGCGTCCTGCGCAGCCTCAAGGACTCGAGCGCCATGATCTTCATGGCGCACCCGGCCTATCCCACCACGTGGGAACAGCTCTTCAAGACCGGCATCCTTGATGAGCTGATCGACGAGGGCTACGCGGATGGCATTGAGTTGACGGTGGAGGGCTTTCAGAAGGCCGGCAGCCGCGGCGCGGAACTGGTCGCGTGGTATCGCCGCCGAGAGCAGGCCGGACACCGCACGCCTATCGTCGGCGGCTGGGATGTGCACCTGGTCAAGACCATGCCCAACCTGCCCAGCGCGTTGTATACACCGCAGCGCCCGCCCGACGGCCACTACGAAGCCCCCTGTAGCAACCGCACGCTCGTGTTTGCCGGTGAAAACACGCTGGCCGCCATCAAAGAGGCGATTCTGGCGGGACGCAGCGTGATCGAGGAAATGCCTTCGGGCGCTTTGGTCGGCCCGCGCGATCTGGTGGCATTCCTCGAAACACACGGCTATCGCCAGGCGATCGCCGAGATGGATCGCCAGCGCAACGCTCTGACGATGGAAGCGGAGCAGTCGCTGGTCGCCGGGCAGCCCGGGCGCCTGCGCCTGTCGCAAGGCGGGACGCTGCGCCTGCCCATCAACTTTGAGAGCAGTCAGATCGTCCGCGCCAGCGATCCCACCGTGGAGATTCCCCGCGTGCCGGCGCTGCTCGATCGTGACCTCTGCTACATGCCCGTGGGCTGGCAGGCGGACAACGGCGTCGAGCGGCTCATGGGCGTGGAAGTGACGCATCCGATCCAACTCGACATTCTGCCCTGGATGAAAGACGACGAGGTGGGCGTCGGGATCGTGCCCAAGCTGCCCTTTGCCGGCGACGTGCAACTCGACATCGCAGCTTTGGGCCTGAAGATCAATCGGCCCATCAGCCAACGGACATCGATCGTGCTGGACCGCACGAGCGTGACGGACCTGCCCATCGCTTACACGCTGGTCGCCACCAACGGCAACGGCATCAGCCGTCGCTATGAAGGCCACCTGACCTACATCGGCGTCTGGCGATTCGACCCCCGGGGCGACTGGTCGAAGGTGCCGGTGATCGACGTGGGGCGCAGGGAGTTCGTGCCGCGCTCGGCCTATGGCCTGGGGCGTCCCTGGCCCGGGCCGGAGGTGTTCGGCGCCAAGCTCCAGTTCGCCTGGGATGACCAGGCCTTCCGCATGCGTGCCACGGTGCGCGACGAGGTTCACTTCCAGCCCTTTCGCGGCCACTACGCCTACAACGCCGACTGCCTGCAACTGTCGCTCGATACGATGCTGCGCCGCCAGGGGTCGCTGGGCGACTTCTACTCCTTCAATCTCGCCCTGACCTCCCAGGGGCCGGAGCTATACCGCACGCGCAGTCCCGACAACGAAGCGACCGACTCCTTCACCCCGCCGCCGGGCGACGTTTCCCTGGGCGACCGCTTCCTCACGATCACGCCGATCGACCGCGGCCTGCTTTACGAACTGGAACTGCCCTGGAGCGAACTGGCGCCGGTGTGCGTCGAGCAGGGCCATCGCATGGGCGTCTACTACATCATGTTCAACAACAACGGCACGGGCCACCTGGACACCCTGCACTGGCCCGTACCGATCTACGGCATGTGGACCGTGCCGCGCCGCTGGGGCGTGATGACGCTCATGGGCCCGCGTGAAAGTGAAAAGTGCAAAGCGAAAAGTAGACATATGGAGCCCGGCAGCCTCACCCTGACGTAGCGTTCTACTTCTTACTTTCTACTTTCTACTTTCTACTTTTACTTCACACTTTCCCCAGAGGTGATGTGTTGAGCCATGCAAGTTCTCACGGCCAGGGCGACGGGCACGCGGACATTCTCATCGTGGGCGGCGGCACCGGCGGATGCGCCGCGGCCATGGCGGCCACTTCCCTGGGCTATCGCGTCGTCATGACCGAGCCAACCCGCTGGATCGGCGGACAACTGACTTCCCAGGCCGTGCCCCCCGACGAATCGCCCTGGATCGAACGCTGCGGCTGCACCAGGCGGTATCGCCAGTTCCGCGACGGCGTGCGCGATTTCTATCGCCAGCACTATCCCCTGACCGAGCAGGCCCGGCTGGATCCGCACCTCAACCCGGGTCAAGGCCATGTCTCGCGCCTCTGTCACGAGCCGCGCATTGCCTGGCTGGTGATCGAGAACATGCTGCACTGGGCCCAGGCCTCGGGGCTGCTGGACCTGCGCTTGCAGCGCCGGCCGGTCGCGGTCGATGTCGAGGGCGACCGCATCCGCAGCGTCACCGTCGAGCACACACCGACCGGCCGGCGCGAAACCATCACCGCCCGCTACGTCCTGGATGCAACAGAGCTGGGCGACCTGCTCTCGCTGGCGAGGGTCGAATACGTCAGCGGCGCCGAATCGCAGGATGATTTTGCCGAGCCGCACGCCGTCGCCGGCCCGGCCCAGCCGGACAACGTCCAGGCCATCACCTGGTGCTTCCCCATGGCCTACGACCCGACGCCCGGCGCCGATCATCGCCGCGACAAGCCGGCGCAATACGACTTCTGGCGCCAGTATGTGCCCCAGCTCATTCCACCCTGGACCGGCCCGCTGCTGGACTGGACGCAATCGCATCCCAAAACCTTCGAGCCCTTGACGCGCGTGCTGTTCCTCAAGGATACGCCCCGCGAATCGCGCTCCCTCTGGTTCTACCGCCGCATCCTGGCCCGTCAACATCTCCAGCCCGACGCCCCGGCGCACGAAGCCACGCTGGTCAACTGGCCCCAGAACGACTACTGGCTGGGCAACATCATCGACAAGCCCGATGCCCAAGTCGCCCAGCACCTCGCCTCCGCACGCGAGCTTTCCTTCTGCCTGTTCCACTGGCTTCAAAACGACGCCCCGCGCCCCGACGGCGGCGCCGGCTACCCCGGCCTGTACCTGCGCCCCGACATGGTCGGCAGCGACGACGGCCTGGCGCAAGCGCCCTACACCCGCGAGTCGCGCCGCATCCGCGCCCTGTTCACGGTGACGGAGCACCACGTGAGCATGCAGGCGCGCCGCGCCGCGGGCCTCGACCACGCCGAGCCCTTCGCCGACAGCGTCGGCATCGGCAGCTACGGCATCGACCTGCACCCGTCCACGACCGGCTGCAACTACATCGACATCCCCTCGCTGCCCTTCCAGATTCCCCTGGGCTCGCTCGTCCCCGTGCGCATGCGGAACCTGCTGCCCGCCGCCAAGAACCTGGGCGTCACCCACATCGCCAACGGCTGCTACCGCCTGCACCCGGTGGAATGGAACATCGGCGAGTCGGCGGGACTGCTGGCGGCCTTCTGCCTCCAACAACAGGCCACACCCCAGGACGTGAGCCGGCAGCCAAAACTCACCGAGTCATTCCAGGCATTGCTCCTCAAGCAAGGCATCGAACTGGAATGGCCCGCCGATATCTGGCACGCACCATGACCACGACAGCCGCCGCTTCCCTGGCGTTCCCCGACGACCGCCTGGCGTGGTTCACCCAGGCCCGCTTCGGCATGTTCATTCACTGGGGACTCTACGCGCTCCTGGGCCGCGGCGAATGGGTCATGAGCCGCGAGGCCATTCCCGTCCAGGAGTACCGCCTGCTGGCGGACCGCTTCGATGCGGCCGACTACGACCCGCACGCCTGGGCGGCCCTGGCGCGCGACGCCGGCATGCGCTACATGGTGCTCACCGCCAAGCATCACGAGGGCTTCTGCCTGTGGGACTCCTCCGTCTGTGCCTTCAATGCCGTCAACAGTGCCGGCCGGCGCGACCTGCTGGCGGAGTATGTCGATGCGGCCCGACAGGTGGGCCTCAAAGTGGGCCTGTACTACTCTCTGGGTGACTGGCACAACCCCGACTGGGCCGCGGGCTGGGCCGGGGATACCGCCGCTGAGCATCGCTTCGTGCAATACACGCACGCCCTGGTGGATGAGCTGATGACCCGCTATGGCCGCATCGACGTGCTGTGGTACGACCTGCCGCAGTGCTACAGCGCCCTCCAGTGGCGCAGCGTCGAGCTCAACGCCAAGGTGCGCGCCCGCCAGCCGCACATCCTGATCAACAACCGCGCCATGACGACCGAGGACTTCGCCACGCCCGAGCAGCACATCAAGGCCAGCCGCGCCGGCCGGCCATGGGAAGCGTGCATGACGCTCAACCAGCACTGGGGCTACTGCCCCTCCGATCAACGCTACAAATCCGCCGGCGAGGTGGCGCAGACGCTCGCCAGCGTCGCGGCCGGCGGCGGCAACCTGCTGCTCAACGTCGGCCCCGATCCGGCCGGACGCATTCCGCCCCAGAGCCGGCAGATCCTGCGCCAGGTCCGCCAGTGGCTACAGCGCCACGGCCCGGCGATCTTCGATACGACGCCGCACCGCATGCCCTGGTACCTCTTTGGCCCCACAACCGTGTCGGGCCGTTCGCTCTTCTGCCACCTGGCCAACTACCACGGTCCGCAGACAACCATCGGCGGCCTGACCAACCGCGTCCTGGCCGCGACACTCCTGACTACCGGCCAGCCCATCGCATTCACCCAGCGCGGCCGCCAACTCTTCCTCCACGGCCTACCCGACCAACCGCCCAGCGACGTACTCACCGTCGTCCAACTACAACTCGACACCCCACCCGGCAGCGACCTCGGCCGCGTGCTGGGCGGTGCCGACGTGTTTGCCCAACTGCCCGACTGAGCCTGCGTCGCGCCCCTTCCAGCTAGCACTTTGCGCCTTGCGCCTTGCGCCTTGCGCCTTGCACCGGGCGCTTCGCCACTCTCCACTCTCCACCCTGCACCTTGAACTTTGCACCTATCGCAGTACCCTGCCGGTCAACATCAACTCCCGGGCGTTCCGGGGGTGCAGGTACACGTCCAACAATGCCGGGCCGTCTTGGAAAACTAACTCCCGTCCCTTTTGATGGCCCCCAGGTTGAACGATCTCTTGCGGGCACAATTAATCCTGACACGAATGGCACTTCCTGAAGTCATATCAGCTTGCTAATAAGAGGGT
>JBBDMX010000008.1:0-158372 GCA_040878035.1 Phycisphaeraceae bacterium
GCCCTCTCCCTCAGAAGGGAGAGGGGGTCAGAGCGGCCATATGCAATTGCCCTGACATGATGGACATGATTTCTGATTTCTGACTCATCCTGTCTATCATGTCCATCCTGTTCCTTCTTTGGCTCCTTCCTATCCGTGTTCATTCCTGTTACTTCCTGTGTCTTACGGTTCGATCACGCCGATGCGCAGCGTGCCGGTAATCGGCGCCAGGCGCATGATGTCATTAATGGCATCGCCGGCCAGGTCGCCGGTGGACAGAGCGATGTGGGCGGCGTCAAAGGGTTGATCGGCGAGTGTGGCGTCGAGATCGACCCATCGACCGCCCTTTTTCGCGTCATCATCGCCCAGCCAGGCCTGGGTCCAGAGGTGGTAGCCAAACACATGGTCCTGCCCCATGAAGCGGTCGATGTAGATCACGCCGCTGACGGTTCGGCTGGCGATGCCGCCGGCACGCAGCATGGCGGCCAGCAGCACGGCGTGCTCGGTGCAATCGCCCTGCCGGGTGCGTGCCACCTGGCCGGCGCTGGCAAAGCCCACCGACAGGTCCTTGGCGGTGACGTAGCCGTGCACGAAGCGGCGCATGGCTTCGGCTTGCTGCGCGGGGGTCGCGTCCTTGGGCAATTCGGCCACCGCCTGGTCGGCGAGCTTGCGCACCTCCGGGTCGTCGCTGTTGAGCAAAGTGCTGGACTTGCGCGAGGCATCGGTGGGCAGGTCGGTCCCGGGATTCACCGGGCTATCCAGATCGACGACGACGCGGGCGGTGTGATCGTCGGCCCAGACGACGCGCTGGTAGCCGCCGCGGGGGAGGAGGGCGGCTTGTGCCGTTTGGTTGTCCGAAGGAATCCGGGGCTTGGCGGACTCAGCCCTGGCTTGGGCCCCAGCCTGATCGAACGTCAACTCATACACCGCCGAGCGCAGCTTGCGGGCATCCTTGATGGGCTTGTCCGGCTTGATCAGCGTCTTGGCCAGCAGGTCCGGCGGGTTGACCTGCTTCTGCGCCAACTCCTTGTCCGCCGCCAGCACCGTCAGCTTCATGCCCATCACGTCCATGGTGGACTTGAGCAGGCGGTACTTCTCATCGACATAGATGCGCTCGGTGGCGCCCGCCCCCGGAGGCGTGGTCGTCGTCTCCCAAAGCTGGGCGGGCACCGTCTTGCCCAGCACCTCGATGTTCTCCTGGCCCAGTTTCTTCGCGTCGATGCGCACCGGCGCCAGGCCCAGCAACGGCGTGATCACGCGCCCGCCAAACGCCGTCTCGCCCTTGGCAATCTGTTCATCGGCATAGCGCTCAAAGGCCGCGGGCGTGTACCACTGACCCTGCGGCAGCGGGTCGGCGCGCGTCGTCGTCTGCCCGCCCTGTTCCGTCGTCACCTCGACGCCGTCGGTCTTGAAGGTGGCGCGCATCGTAATGGTGATCGCCCCCAGCGCCTGCGTCGAGCCCATCGACACCGCTTTGGCATCGAGTGTCTCGACAAACTCGTCGCTCATCTCCATGGTCATGGCTGCCTGCCCACGCTTGATCGACAGGTGCACCTGGTTGGTACTGACCAAGTGATCGCCCTTGCGCTGGCGCACGGCGTGCATCCAGCCCATGGGTTGGTCGTCCATGAGAATCACGTACCAGTCGTCGAAGGTCTGATCGTCAGCGGCGTGTAGCGGCGCGGCGACCAGCGCCAGCAGGGCGATGGCGATGAGAAGGGGGATGCGTTTCATGCGGGGATTGTACGTCTGCGTTGCCGGCCGCGTGGCGGCCACCGGCGGCGCTTTGGAGTGCGGCGGCCTTGACGCCGGTTTGACTTGCGGCCGAGCGGTCTTCGCCGGCGCAAGAAGCCAAAGCGGCGTCGGAGCCGCTGCACTCCAAAAAGGTCGCGGGCTTCCGCCACGCGGCGGGCACGGGTATCATGCCGCGCATGGGGCGCACATCGGTGCGGGCTGGGGTGTCTTTTGGCGACCAACGCCACTCTGAGGCGACGGGCGGGGTTTTCGTCACCCTGGCGGCCTGCTGGATCGCCGGCGTGGTGGTCGGGCATGAAACCGGCGCGGCGCGGGTGTGGTTGGTCCTGGCAGCCGCGGCGGCGATAGGCATGGCGATCATGCTCCTGCGGCGGCGATGGCGTGCGGCCTGGCTGTGGCTGCTGGTGATGGCGGTGCCGCTGTCGGCGAGCTGGACCGCCACTTGGGAGCATGACCTGCCCGCCGACACGATCGCGCGTTACCTGACCGATGAGAGCCAACTGGCGATTCTGACGGGCGTGGTGGATGGGCCGCCGCGCTTGACGCCGGCGCAGCATGGCGCGTTTGCCCAGTTCAGCCAGTGGCAGCCGCCGCAGACCCAGTTCGTGCTGCGTTGCCGCTCGATTCTGGCCGACAGCGCGGAAGTGCCGGCGTCGGGGCGGCTGCTGGTCAAGATTCGCCGCGCCGATACATCCTTATGTGATGGCCAGACCCTGGGCGTGATCGGCTGGCTGTCCGCCATCGACGGCCCGTTCAATCCCGGCGACCGTGACTACCGCGCGCTGCTCCAGAAGCGCGGCATCGACGGGCGACTGTCGCTGGATGATCCGGGCAACTATCAGGTGCTGGCCGAACCGAACGTCGTGGCACGGGCGGCACAGTGGCGGCGCGACCTGTCGGATGCGGCCGCGGCGTCGCTGACCCTGGGCATGGATCGCAATCCGCAACGGCTGGCGCTGCTCAACACCGTGCTGCTGGGACGGTGGGGCGAGGATCTGGACGAGTTACAGGATGCCTTTCGCCGCACCGGTCTGGCGCACATCCTTTCGATCAGCGGCGCCCACTTGGCGATCCTGCTGGGACTGGTGTGGCTGCTGGCGCGGCTGGTGGTGCCGCACCCGCGCCGCGCCGCCCTGGTCGTGCTGGCGGTGCTGATCATGTATGCGGCGGCGCTGCCCATGACCGTGCCGATCATGCGTGCCGGGCTGATGGCGGGGCTGTTCTGCGTGGCCTATGTGTCGGGCCGGCGCATCGGCACGACCAATCTGCTGGCGCTGGCGTGCCTGATCCTGCTGGCATGGAACCCGGGCGATCTGTTCACGCCGGGGTTCCAGCTTTCCTTCGGCATCACCGCCGGGCTGCTCTTGTTCACTGGCGCGGTAAGCCGCTGGATCGTGGCCGAGCCGGCGATCCTGCCCCAGCGCGATTACTGGCTCTACAAGGCCAAACGCTGGGGCGCCAACGTCATGGCGGCCAACCTCGTGGGCTTCGGCATCGCCGCGCCCCTGGTGGCTTATCACTTCGGCCTGTTCACGCCTCTGGCGGCGGTGCTGTCCATCTTCGCCCTTCCCGTCGTCACCCTCACGCTGGCACTGGGCTTTGCCAAGATCGCCATCGGCCTGGCGCTGCCCAGCGGGAGCATGTTGTTGGCGCACCCGCTGGCGTGGGCCGCCGACGCGATGATCGGCCTGGCGACGCATGGCTCTGATGCCCCGCTGGCGGCAGTCGATCTGCCCATCCAACCCTCGCCGTGGTGGACCCTGGCGTCGCTGGCGGTGGTGCTGGGGCTGTTCACCGGCAGGTTCGCCCGGCGAAGGCTGGCGCTGGGCGCGGCGATGGGCCTGTGCGCGCTGTGGCTGACGGTGGGGCAGCATCCTTCGGGCGCGGCGGTGGGTGGGAGCGACGATGCGCCGGCAGTGGCGGCGCGGCTGACCATGTTCGCCGTGGGCGATGGGTCGTGCTATCTCCTTCGCCTGCCGGGGGGCGATGCGGATCGTCGCGGGCACACGCTCATGTTCGACTGCGGCTCGGGCGGTTACATGAATGTCGGGGCGCAAAGCGTGGCGCCGTCGCTGGCGCTGCTGGGGGTGCTACCTGACGCTTCCCCCGGAGCGGCTGGGCGTCGGCGTACCGGCATCGATACGCTGATGCTCTCGCACGTGGACCTGGATCACATCAACGGCAGCCTCGATGTGGCGGACCGGTTGGGCGTGGGCCGGGTGCTGGTGACGCCGCAGTTTCTCGCCAACGCGGAGCGTAGTCCGGACGGGCCCGCGGCGTTTCTGGTCAACGGCATGCAGCGGCGCGGCGTGCCGGTGCTGCCCATCTGTCAAGGTTGGCAAGAGCAAGTGGGCGACGCGAAGCTGGCGATTCTCTGGCCGCCGGCGGAACGGCGATTCGAGCGGCATAACGACTCGTCGCTGGTGCTGTCGGTGCACGTGGGCGGGCGGCGGGTGATGCTGCACGGCGACATTCAGCAGGAGGCGGTTAGCACGCTACTGGCGGAAGGCGCGGACCTGCGCGCCGATGTCGTCGATCTGCCCCATCACGGGAGCATGGTCGAAGTCTCGCGTCGCTGGCTGGCGGCGGCGGATCCCACGCTGGTGCTCCAATCCACCGGGCCGGTACGGCTGCGGCAGGACAAGTGGGCCGCGAAGTTCGAGGAGGCGGGCATCACGCGCCTGGTGACGCATCGGCACGGCATGGTGAATGTGACGATCGGCGAGGATGGTGGGATCCGATGGGAGACATTTCGGGAACCGTCTTTGCCGCTTGCGGCTTCGCGCAAGGGTGAAAGATGAGGATGATCCTGGTTGATCGTGCGCCGGCGCGAAGCCGCAAGCGGCATCACCGCGCCGACGACTGGTAAATATCGATCGGCACTTCGACGGGTTGATCCGAATCCAGCACCGGGGCGGTGGGCGCGATCAGGAGTTGCGAGTTGAGAATGCGGCTCCAGTCGGTCAATTCAAGCTGCTGCCTGGCGATGCTCGCCGGTGCTCCTGGGGGTTGATTCGCCGGCGTCGCTGCGTCCTTGCTCTGCCCTGGGAGTTCGGCTTGGTGTTGTTCGCCGGTCGGCGGCGGGGCGGCGGCGGCGGGTGGCACGGCGGCGGGCAGCGGCGGTGACGCGGCCGACTTGGCGGGGGCATCGAGCTTGTCCGCCTCTTCCATTTCCTTGCTCAGCTTCTGCCGGTAGGCGCCTTCCTGACCCGGCGCCTGGTCGCGCGCCATCTTCTCGGCTGCCTGGCGCATTTCGTTCTTCGTCAATTCCTGGATCTTGTCGAGGGCGTGCGGCGTCGCCTGCGCCAGGGATGCGGGCACGCTTTCGTCCACCAGTTGCGCCGACTGATGGGATCGAGCGTTGAGGTGCGTCATGAGCTGCGGCACCTGGTTGGCGGGCAAGGAAATCGTCACCTGGCGCACGTTCAAATCGGCCTTGGCATCCTGCTGGGCGAGCAACTGGCTCATGGCCGGGGCCGGGGTCGTCGAAGGCGCCGCAGGCGCGGGCACCGCATCGGCGGACTTGGCACGGTTCGATTCGTTAGGCGCCGGCGTCTGAACCTCGCGCTGGCGACCCACCTGCCGATCGTCTGCCAGACCCTTGTTGGCCACACCCGCCTGGGCTTGATAGCGGTTGCTGATCGCCCAATTTACGACATCATCGGCGCACGCGCCGGGATCGGCGGCGACCACCGTGACGCGCAGGCGCGGCCCGGTACCCGCCGCCAGCGCCAGCGTGCCGCCTTGCTTCAGATTCCGCTCCGTTTCATTCCGGCGCTTCTGCCAACTCGCGTCCATGTCGGTGGGGCCACTGGGCGCCGGCGTTGCAACCTGGGGCGCCGCCGACGCTGCCGAATCAAGACTCGTCCCGCCGACCGCGCCGGTCGTGGCCAGGGCCTGGGGCGTGAGACGTGCGAACTGATCGGCCTGGCCCAGTTCCAGCCGGCCGCCGCGGGCCGATTCTGCCAGTGCCAGGGCGCCGCCGGGGACCTTACCCGGATGCACCGAGCCGTCTTTGCTCACCCTCGCGCCGCCGCTCTTGCCCGGCATCGCCGCATCGCCGCCGTTTTTGAAAGCCATGCTCGACTCGGCGTCAATTCCGTCACCGGGCTGGCGATCCGCCAGGGCCGGTCCATCCTTCCTCGACTCGTGCACCATGCCCCCGGTTGCGTCCCCACCCCCGCCGCCGCCGCCCGGCGCCGTGGGCGCCAGCGGCTGGGTCGAAAAGGTCATCTGGAAAATCGGCACCAGGATGCCCGCGACGATGCCCAGCATGGCCGCCACGCCCGCCACCAGGAGCATTCGCCCCAGGCGCCGGCTGCGTGCCGGGGTGATGATGCCCGCCGGTTCCGTCGGCACGTCCAGCAGCATGGAGCGTTCGAGTTGCTGGTGCACCGGCTCCATGAGGTCGTCGGGCGGCTCGACTTGGGGCGTGCGGCGCAGGGCCGCGCGATCCGCCGCCAGCGCCGTCACCAGCTCGCGCAGGACCGGGTCCGCCGCCAGGCTCGCCTCGAATTGGGTGCGCTGGTCGTCGGGCAGGTCGCCCTCGACATAGCCGAGAATCAGGTTTTCGTCGTAACGGTCCATGTTCAGTTTCGGATTACGCGGCAGAGCCGCGGCGCTTCATAAGTTATCTGCGTTCATCTGTGGCTCTCACTTCCGTCATCGGGTAGCGTTGCTGCATTTCCTGCCGCAGCGCCAGTCGTGCCCTGAAAAGCCGGCTCTTGACCGTGCCCATGGGGATCGATAACGCCGCGGCAATGTCCTGATAATCCATTTCCTGCAAGTCACGCAAGACCAACACAGCCCGGAATTCCTCATCCAGCCGGCCCATCGCTTCGTGCAGGTGGGCCACCATCTCCCTCTGTTCGACGCTCTGCGGCGGTGCAAGTTCCCCATCGCGGGGACCGCCCAGACTGCCGCCGTCCGCCAGCACGTTGAGCAAGGGGCTCATCTGGTCATCGCCCCCGCCCCCGGAGCCCCCGGAGCCTCCGGAACCCCTTCCGGGGCGGCCATCGCCGTCGAGGCTGGTCGTCAGCCGCAGCTTCCGCTTACGCAGGTGCGAAATCGACAGGTTCATGCAGATGCGGATCATCCACGTCGAAACCGCCGCCTGGCCGTTGTAATCGTGGAAATGCTCGATGACCTTGAGCATGGCATCCTGGGTGACCTCGGCGGCATCGTCCCGGTTGCCCACCATGCGCAGGCAGACGTTGTACAGTCGGCAGCGATACCGCTCCAAGAGATCGCCCAGCGCCGCCTGCTCGCCGCGCCGTGCCCGCTCGATCAGTTGTTGCTCGCTGAATACCAGCATGGTTGGGGGCTTGGGGTCGGGTCCGGGGTCCGGGGTCCGGGGTTGGGGATCCGGGGGTCGCCGATCAATGCTACTGGTCATTTTACGGGTTTGTTCGCCGCGCGGGGGACTCAGAGCCGCGCGGCGTAAGCCCGCGGCAGATCGACCGCAGGCTTACGCCGTGCGGCTCTGACATGGATCGACCGCAGGCTTACGCCTTGCGGCTCTGACATGGATCGACCGCAGGCTTACGCCTTGCGGCTCTGACATGGATCAACCGCAGGCTTACGCCTTGCGGCTCTGACATTGGACATTCGACCCTGGACATTGGACATTACACGCCATGCCCCCCCGCGACACCTACGAATCTCCCCTGGCTTCCCGCAACGCCTCGCCGCGGATGCAGGCCATCTGGTCGCCGCAGCGCAAGTTCTCCACCTGGCGCCGCCTCTGGCTGGCGCTGGCGGAGGCCCAACAGGAACTGGGCCTGCCCATCACGGACAAGCAACTGGCCGAATTGCGGGCGCACCTGGACGACATCAACTACGACGTGGCCGCCGTCCACGAAAAGCGCCTGCGCCATGACGTGATGGCGCATGTGCACGCCCTGGGCGAGCAGGCGCCGGCCGCCCGGCCCATCATCCACCTGGGCGCCACCAGCCAGTACGTCAACTGCAATACCGAGTTGCTCCAGATGCGCGACGCTCTGGGCCTGATCGCCGACAAACTGGCGCGGGCGATCGACCTGCTGGGCACATTCGCCAAAAAGCACCGCCGCCTGCCTACGCTAGGGTTCACGCATTTCCAGGCGGCGCAGCCCACCACCGTCGGCAAGCGCGCCACGCTCTGGGCCCAGGACCTGGCGCTGGCGCTGGAAGAGATCGAGTATCGGCTCTCGACGCTGCGTTTTCGCGGCGCCAAGGGGACCACCGGCACGCAAGCGTCGTTTCTCGAGCTCTTCTCAGGTAGCACTGATCCATCTCCGGCCAAGCTCAAACAAGCCCACGCCAAGTGCGACAAGCTCGACAAACTCATCGCCAGGAAAATGGGCTGGCCGACCAAGCGCCTCTATGCGGTGACGGGGCAGACCTATCCGCGCGTGCTCGATGGCATGGTGCTCTCTTCGCTCGCCGCCGCCGCCGCCGGGTGCATGAAAATGGCCACCGATATTCGCCTCCTGGCGCATCGCAAGGAAATCGAGGAGCCCTTCGAGGCCGAGCAGATCGGCAGCTCCGCCATGGCGTACAAGCGCAACCCGATGCGCTGCGAGCGCATCTGCGGCCTGGCGCGCTTCGTCATCGGCCTGTCGCCCATCGCCTTCACCACCGCCGCCGAGCAATGGATGGAACGCACGCTCGACGACTCCTCGACGCGCCGGCTCACGCTGCCCGAGTCGTTCCTGGCGCTCGACGGCGTGCTGGACCTGGTGATCAACGTCGCCGACGGTCTGGTCGTGTACGAGAAGACCATCGCCGCCAATCTGGCGGCGGAACTGCCCTTCATGGCGACGGAGAACCTGATGATGGCGGCGGTGCGGAGCGGGGGCGACCGGCAGGAAGTGCACGAGACGATTCGTCGGCACAGCCAGGCCGCGGCCCAGCGCGTCAAGGCCGACGGGGCCCCCAATGATCTGCTGGACCGCCTGGCGGCCGAACCGGCGTTCACCGGCGTTGATCTATCAACAGTGCTAGACCCGTCGCGCTACGTCGGCCGGGCGCCACAGCAGGTCGAGGCGTTCATCGCCCAGGTGGTGACGCCGATTCGCCGGCGATATCGCCAGGCGCTGAAGTACAAGCCGACGTTGAAGGTCTAGCCGCTTGCGGCTTCGCGCAGCGGTGTGATATCCGGCGCTCAGGATTTGCGTGCGCCGGCGCGAAGCCGCAAGCGGCTCAAAACACCTCGGGCACGTCCGTGCTGCGATACCCCGTCACGCCGCGCGGGCTGGGCGTGGCCACGAAGTCGGCAAACTCGAGGCACAGCGGATCGTCGCCCAACTGCTTGCGGATCAGGTCCACCGCATAGGTGCGCACGTGGTTCTGCCGGAAGAAGATCTCAAACGCCTTTTGGAGCGGCTTGACGTGGTCGCGATAGCCGGCGCGGCGGAGGCCGATGATGTTGAGCGAGCCAACGCTGCGCGTGTTGTAGGCGACGCAGAAGGGGGGCAGGTCCTGCACGATGGCGATCACACCGCTGAGCATTGACAGCCGGCCTATGCGGCAGAACTGATGCACCGCCGCGTTGCCGCCCATGGTGACGTTGTTCTGCACCTCCACGTGCCCACCCAATAGCGCGCCGTTGGCCAGCGTGCAGTCGTCGTCCACCAGGCAATCATGCCCCAGGTGCGAATTGACCATGAGCATGTTGCGGTTGCCCAGCGTCGTGGCCCGCTGGCCGGTGGCGCGGTGGATCGTGACGCCTTCGCGCAAGACATTGTCGTCGCCGATGACGGTGCCCGTGCCGGCCTTGCCGAAATCGAACTTGCGGTCCTGCGGTTCAAAGCCCAGGGCCACGTTGGGGTAGAGCGTGTTGCGCTGGCCCAGGGTCAGGGGACCGACCAGGAAGACGTGGCCGAGGAGCCGGGTGCCGGCGCCAATGCCGACGCGGCCCTGAATGATGCAGCCCGGACCAATCCGCACGTCGTCGGCAAGGAGACTGGGATCGTCAATGACGCTGCTGGGGTGAATGTGCGGCAAGGGCGAGTTCCCAATTGCGAGTTCCAGGTGGCAAGAGGCGAGTTGTAGCCGCAGCGACTTGGCTGCGCGACCTCTCCGCGTTGCCTATTTCGCAATATCATAATCAGCACGGGTCTTTGTCACAGTGACCAGGCGATCATGCAGACAGCCATCGATCATGCAGCGGTCTCGATGCAGGTGCTCGACCTGGGCCGCATGGCGTACGCGGCGGCGCTGGAAACGCAGCGACAGCGGCACGCAGAGGTGCTCGCCGGCGCGGCCCGGCCCACGCTGCTCCTGGTCGAGCACGACCCGGTCATCACCCTGGGCCAGCGCCGCGGCGTGGGCGCGCACCTGTTGGCCTCGCGCGACCACCTGGCGACGCTGGGCATCGACGTGCAGGAGACCGACCGCGGCGGCGACATCACCTATCACGGCCCGGGCCAACTGGTCGCCTACCCGATCCTGCGCCTCTCCGACCTGGGCTTCAACGTCGGCCGGTACATGCGCTGGCTGGAGGAAGTGGTCATCCAAACGGTGGCGGCATGGGGCGTGACGGGCGTGCGCGTGGCGGGGCATACGGGCGTGTGGGTGGAAGGGAATGTCGGATTTCGGATTGCGGATTTCGGATTTGCTGAGCCATCCCGGCCAAGCTCGCAGACTCGCATGGCCGGGCTTGGATCAACCAAATCCGAAATCCGCAATCCGAAATCCGAAATTCTAAAGCTCTGCGCCATGGGCGTACGCGTGCGCCGCAACGTCACCCTGCACGGCCTGGCGCTTAACGTCCGCCCCGACCTGTCGCACTTTGCCACCATCGTGCCCTGCGGCCTGGCGGACCGCGGCGTGACCAGCCTGCACCAGCTCCTGGGCGAGCACTGCCCGACGATGGAGCAGGTCAAAGCGCAACTCGTGCGTGTGATGCAGGAGCACTTTGGCCATTTTGGAGTGCGGCGGCCTTGACGCCGCTTTAGCTTTTCGCGGAGCGATGACGGCTCCACCGCAAGCCCAAACGGGTCGTTGCCGCCACAATCCAAAAAGGCGCCACCGCACACGATCCGTGGCGGGGTTGCTACAGTTGATCACCATGAAGCGCGCGTGGACATGGCTGCGACGCACCATGCTGCTGGCCCTGGTGCTGGCGCTGGTGGTGATGCTGGGTGTTTACATCGTCCTGCCGCGCTTGGCCGCGGGACTGGTGCGGTCGTCGCTGGACGACCTGGGCTTGACCGAGTCGTCGATTGCGGTGCACTCGGTCTCGCCGTGGCATCTTTACGCCAGCGACCTGAAGGTCGACAAGGCCGGGCAACTGCGTATCGCGGCGCTGGCGGCGTCGTACTCGCCGGGCCAGGCGTGGGCCGGGCGGATTCGCCGGCTGGAGCTGACCGGCGTCGAGTGGACGATCCGCTACCGCGACGGCAAGCTCGATCTGGGGCCGATCGGGCAGATCAAGACGGATTCCGGGGGGCAAAGCGGCGGTGGCTCCGCGGGCGGCTCTCCGTTTGCTGAAGTGGTGCTGCGGGCCTCGCGAATCGAGTTGGATTGGGCTGGGCAACGCCTGGTCCTTCCGATCGACGGGGCCATCCAGTGGCGGCCCGATGGCGCGATCATCGTGGACTTCACGGCCGTCGCCGCCGGCGTACCGCTCACGTTGGCGGGCACCGTCGGTCCTCCACCAGTCAAGAGCGCCAGCGACCAGCGCCGCATTGACTTTCGCCTGACCAGCCTGGGCCAATCCGTGCCTATCACCGGCACGATGTCGGCACAGGGCACGGTCAGCCTCGCCTCCAACTGGACGGCCGGCGATAAGCAGACACCGCGGCAGGCGGCGGTGTCGATCGCTTTTGAGCGCACCAGCAAGGGAACCACCGTCAAGGCTGACATCGATGCCCAACTGCCCGCCATGCACGCCGCCTTGTGGGGCTACGACGCGAAGCTCGGTGCTCTGTCGCTCCAGGGCCAGGGCGGCATCACCTGGCCGGCGGCGGACGGCAACGAAGCGCCTGGCTGGGCCGTGGACGTGCCGCAGTTCCACTTGACGCTGGCGCCCAGCGACCTCCAACTGCCCGGCGCCACGGTTGGCGGCCTGACATTGGACATGCCGATCGCGATTCGCGGCGATCGCCGGCGCGGTTCGATCACGCTCACCCAGGCTGGGCACCTGAGTTTCGATAGCGCCCAACTCCAGGCGGCGGGCACGACCGTGCGCGTCGGTGCGCAACAATGGGCGTTGACCGGCGGCACGCCGCCAGGCGACTTGATGACCTGGCACGGCTCGACGCTCATGGCGCAGGTGACGGCCGCGGCGCCCGCGCTGCATGCCGTGGGCGATGACCTGGACATCGCCGCCGGCGCGGTGACCCTCACAGCACAGGTGCTGCGTAGCGCCGCAGGCTGGACGATCAAACCGCGCCTGGCGCTGGAGCAACCTCGTGCCAAGGTCGGCGCCTGGACCACCGCAGCCCAGGTGATCCAACTCGAAGGCCGGCTCGAGTCAACCGACCAGGCGGCGGGCCTCTCGGCCATGCTCACGCTCCGCGGCGGCCAGGCGGCGATGGAGCAACCTGCGATCAAGCTTTCGGGCATCGACCTCCAGGTGCCCATCCGCCTGGGTGCGGGGATGAAGGACGGCGATAAGAACGAAGGCTCGCTCAAGGTTCAAAGCGTCACCGCGCCGGGGCTCAACCTCGCGGGGATCAGCGGCGCCGCCCGTCTCGTGGACGGCCGACTGCTGGCGGACTGGTCCACGCCCCACGGCCAGGCGCCGCGCGCCTACGGCATGGCGGACCTGCAACTGCTGTCAGCCACGGAGGCTAAACCGCAAGCGGCTTCAGGCAAGTTCACCGCCACGATCGCCGACTATTTCCTCAAAGATCCGCAGGAGCTGGCCAAGACGTTTACTTGGGCCAAAGGCATGGATGTCACCGGGGAGTTCGCCTTCAACTTCGTGGGCACCGTCGAGAACGGCCGGCTCTCACCCTGGCTGACCTTTGGCGCCCGCGACGCCGACATCGCCTCGACCAGCCTGGATATCGCCATCAAAGGCGTGGCCGCGCAGATCCACTTTAACCAGCTATCCCCGCTGCGCAGCGAGCCCTACCAGTGGCTCACCGCCAAGTCGCTGCGCTATGGCAAGCTCAATCTCAAGGACGGGCTGATCCAGTTCAGCACGGCCTCGGCGCACGCCATGCTCATCGAGCGCACGCGCTGGACCGTGGGCGACGGCGGACGATTCTGGGTGCATGCCTTCTGGTTCGACCCGACCGCCGAAGCCATTCGCCTGGAAGTGTTCCTCGAGGACATGAGCCTGGCGGATTGGCTGGCGCTGATGACCGTAAAGGTGCGTGCCCAAGGCAGGCTCTTTGGCAGGATCAACGTGACGCTGTATCCGCATCGCGACACGCAGATCGAATTTGGCCAGGGGTATCTCTACGGCAAGCCCGGCGGGGGATGGGTCGAGTACGGCGACAAGCAGGTCATCAGCCGGCTCATCGGCCCGGCCGAGCAGGACATCGGCGTCGAGGTCAAGCAGAAGCTCGTGGACGCCCTGACCAACTTCGGCTACGACCTGCTGCGTTTCGACTTTGGGCCGGATGAAAAGGGCCAGATCGTGCTGTCGGTGACCATCTCCGGCCAGGGCCGCCAGCCGGTCAACCCCGTGCCGATCAAGCGGCTCACCGTCAACATCAACGGATTTGAGCCGTTTTTCAACGCGGCGATGGGGCTTAAGCGAACGATGGGCCAGCATCAATTCGACATTTCCACCGGCGACGATGATGATAAGTCTGTACCCGCCCCATGACCCATGGCATGTGCACTAGAATGTCCATGCGGAGTCACACCATGAAACGAATCTTCGTCCTCTTCGCGGCCGCCCTGGCGCTGGCAGGCTGCACGCACCACACCATCAAGGTCGAGCCGATCGAGATCAAGCCGATCGAGGCGACCATCAATGTGAACTTGCGCATCGACCGCGAGCTGGATCAGTTCTTCGACTTTGAGAAGCCGGTGGAGGCGGCCCCGCCCGTGGCGCCGGCCACGCAGGACACCGGCACAAACTCGGTGCCTGAACAATATCAACGCTAAGGGAGGTTACCGCATGCACGCACGACTGACCGTGACGCTGATCGTCGCCCTGCTGGCGGGCCTGTGGCTGGCGCCGGGGGCCATGGCCCAGGATGACGCCAAGGAGGCGCTGCGCGCCAGCATGAAGGAGCGCTACCCGGCGCTGGTGCAGCTCAAGAAGGACGGCAAGATCGGCGAGACCTACCTGGGCTACATCGAGCTAGTCGAACTGGATTACGCTCGCGACGAGAAGCTCAATGCCCTGGTCAAAGCGGAAAACCAGGATCGCCGGGCGTTGTACGAGATCATCGCCAAGGAGCACAACACCACGCCGGAGAAGGTCGCGCAGCGCAACGCCCAGCGCAATTTCGCCAACGCCCAGGACTACGAGTGGCTCAAGCACACCGACGGCGTGTGGCGCAAGAAGGGCGCGTAAGCGACCCGTTTTGAGTTCATGATTCTGCGCCGCTTGCGGCTCACTGATCAAACGGATGCCGCGCCGCCGGCGGCTGCTCATCACGCATGGTCCCGGCCCGGCGAATCGCCCCTTTACCAAAGCGCTGCACGATCGCGTCGGCGGTTTGATCGATGCGCTTGTGGCGCTCCTGGGCCGCATCGGCAAAGAGCGGCATCTGCTGCCCGCCGGATGACAGGTGCCCCGCCGTCACGCCGATCAAGCGCACCGGTGAAAAGCCCTGCCGGGCCCATGTGTCGAATAGGGTCCGCGCCGCCTGCCACAGCACATCGGTTGCATCGGTCAAGGCTTCGAGCGTTGTCGAGCGCGTGATGGTCTGGAAGTCGCCGTAGCGGATCTTGACCGTGACGTTGCCCGAGAGCAGGCGATGCTGCCGCAGTCGGCGGGCGACCTGCTCGCACTGCCCCAGCAGCACGCCGCGCACTTGCTGGGCATCCGCCAGGTCGATCTCGAACGTCTGCTCGTGCCCGATGCTCTTTGCCTCGCGGTCGGGCGTGACCGGCCGGTCGTCCAGTCCATGCGCCAGGCGCAGGAAATGCTCGGCCTCATCGCCCAGACTCTTGTGCAGGCGCTCCAGGGGCCAGCGGCGCAGATCGCCGATGGTGCGGATGCCCATGGCCGCAAAGCGCGCTTCGGTCGCCGGGCCGACGCCCCAGATTTTGGTGATCGGCAGCGCCGGCAGCAGCGTGTCGATCTCGCGCGGGCCGATCATCGTCAGGCCATCGGGCTTCTCCAGGTCGGACGCCAGCTTGGCCAAGAACTTATTGGGCGCGATGCCGACCGAAGCGGTCAGGTGCAGTTGCTCACGAATGCGGCGCTTGAGCGCAACGCCCATGGCCCGTGCCGAGTCGTGCAGGTGCTCGCAGCCGGCGGCGTCGAGAAATGCCTCGTCCACGCTCAGCGGCTCGACCACGGGCGAGAACTCGTCGAGCACGGCAAAGAGCTGCTGCGAGACTTCGTGATAGCGCCGGCCGCGCACGGGCACGACGATGGCGTGCGGGCAGAGCCGCTTGGCGACGGCCATGGGCTGCGCCGAGTGGCAACCATACGGCCGCGCCTCGTAGGACGCCGTGGTCACCACGCCGCGCGGCCCGTCGTGCCCCACCAGCACCGCCTTGCCGCGCAGCTCCGGCTGATCAAGCTGCTCGATGGCCGCGAAAAACGCGTCCATGTCGATATGCATGATGCAACGTGCGCCGGCCATGCGGGTATTTTACGATGCCGAACCTTACCCCTGCGGATGATCCAGCAGTTGCCCAAGCCGCTCGGCCAGAACGGGCGAGAGCCTGCCCAGCCAATCGGCGTCCACAAGGCCGACCTCGATCAGATCGCGGAGATGAGTGCGATCCTTGTCGCGGAAAGCGGTGAGCTTGATACGCACCAGAGCCTCCAGGGCGATGACACAGAACAGGTCGGTCGCCTCGGACTCGCTGACATCGGGATTGGCAACGGGCTCGTGCGGGCGGACCTTCTCATTGGCAAAGACGATGTGAACTGAATCGCGGGGTTTGGCGGCTGGACCGTCCAGAAAGACATCAATGCCCCCGACATGGCGGTACACGAACCCGGCCGACTCCAGCGCCGTCTGCGCAGCGGGCAAGTCCGAGCGGCGCAGCAGAATGTCCACAGCCTGCGTGTTGCGCACGGCGGCTTCATCCACGCGCGACACCCACAACGCCACCGCATGGCCACCCGCCACGGCATAGGGAACACCCGCAGCCTTCAGCGCAGCGGCGGCGCGAAGAAGCCGTTGACGCACCCTTTCCACGGCGCTCACGACCCGCTCCAGCGAGAATGGCTTGATGACATTGGCCATAGCATAAACGCCGGCGGGCGCTGCGTGCTTGCGGGGTTGCCGCTCGCCCGCCACTTCCGTCCCCCAGTCATTGTACGCACAGCATGCGGAAGGCAGTCATCCGTGCCTGATCCAGCAGGGCAATCGCATATGGGCGCTCTGACCCCCTCTCCCTTCTGAGGGAGAGGGCTGGGGTGAGGGTGATCGGTACTGCTCATGGCAACGAAACGGTGATTTCCGCCCGTGATCGCCACCCCAGTCACCCTCACCTAACCCCTCCCTCAGAAGGGAGAGGGACCGGAAACAGCCATATGCAATTGCCCTGCCTGATCTAGTCCGCCAGGGTCGTCACCGGCGGGTTGCGGCGGTGCTGGCGCAAGGCGCGCCACAGGTCGCGCAGCTTCGCCGGCTGGTGGCCGCGCCGGCGATTGAGGGCGCCGATGCGGAACAGGAGCGCCCACTGCCGGTACAGCGTGCGATAGGCCGACAGCAGCGAGTGATTGGGGTCGTAGAGGCTCGTCGCCTCGGAGGTGATGCCGTTGAGTTCGATGATCGCCAGGTCCAGGCCCTGTTGAAAGCGTGCCGGGTCGCTGTAGCGCACGTCGAAGCGGCCAAAGTGAAAGTCCGGATCGTGCCGGGCGATGGCGTCGATGGCCGCCTCCAGTTCGGGCGTGACCAGGTGCATGCCATCGCGGAAGAGCGTGCCCTGGCAGTGATTGCCCGCCATGGCCAGGCGCAGCGTTTGGCCCGCGGCCGGCACGCGCTCGGCCTGATCGCCCAGCCGCGCCAGGAACGTGCCTGCCTGCATGCGGTAACGCGGATGACGCCAGATCAGCTCTTCGATCGTGTGCCGGCCGTCGCCGGATAACAGCGGGAAGTGCTTGTCAGTGACGGCGAAGATGCGCCCGCGCGTTTCGCCGGGGATGCGGTAGTAGAAGATGCCCGCTTCGTATGGGCCGGGGTGAAACTGCTGCGCCAGCACCGGTTCGGCGTGCGCGGCGAAATAAGCCTGGGCGTCGGCGGGGGACTGCACCAGGCGTACGCCCGCGCCGCGCTCGCCCACATCCGGCTTGAGCACGATCGGATAGTCCAGACCCTGCTCGAGCATATGCTGCCGCAAGGCATCGAACCGCACCGCCGGCTCGCCACCCTCGATGCGGCAGGCAAACAGCACGTGCTCGGCGGGCAGCCGCGCGAGAATATCCAGCTTCGACTCGCCCACAAATCCGCCCAGCGGGATCGCGGGATTGGCGGCGGAGATCACCGCCAGGCTGCGATAGCGCACCGCCAGCAGCGCGATCCACGGCAGCACCGGCACGTAGAAGAGCCCCATCGGCCAAAACTCCCAGCGCCACAAGCGCGACACCTTGGCGCGCAGGCGCGCCCTGCCGATGGCGGTCAGCGACTGCTCGACGACGCGCACCAGCAGGTAGCCCACCACGATCGCCGCCAGCAGACCGATCCATCCGCCGCCCAGGAACTTTTCAAACGGCCTGACGAAGGACTCACCGAGCCAGGCGACCAGCAGCACGACGATCGGCGTCCACGACAGGGCGGCGATGAAGGACCAGAAGACGAAGCGCCAGGGCTTGCGCCCGAGCATGCCCGAGCTGATATAGAACGCCAGGCGCGTGCCGGGCATGAACCGGCTGGCGATGATGGCCTTGCCGGCATGGCGATCAAACCAGTGGCCCATGCGCTGGAGGCGCGCCTCGGGCAGCCGCCGCGCCAGCCAGCGCCAGCGCAGCAGCCGTCGGCCGAAAATACGACCCATCGACCACAGGCACAGGTCCCCGAAATAGATGCCGCAGAAGCAGCCGAAGATGCCCACGAACCAATCGATCCGGCCGGCACGCAGCAGCATTCCGGTGGTGATGCAGGTCAAGTCCTCGGACACCAGGGTGCCCGCGGCGAGCAGACCCATGGTGGTCCACGGCCCGGCCACGTGCTTGGGCGGCAAGGATTCGAGCCACGGTTTGCCCGGCGGCACAAAGCCGATGTAGCGCACCAAGCCGTCGGCCTCGTGCAACGGATGGGCAAGGAACGGCAGCACCGCATCGGCGATCCGCTGCGCGCCCGCCTCGCCAAAGAGCATGAAATGGCTGGCGTCGTACACCACCAGCCGGCTCCGCGGCGACAGGCGATGATGCTCGAACGCCACCCACAGCGGCACCAGCGGATCATCCCGGCCATGCAGGATCAGGAGCGGCTTATCGAGCCGCTCGATCATGCTGCGCAACGGGCGCTGGTCGGTGTCCCAGAAATTGCGCATGAATGCGTGGCGCCGCGATCGCGGCCCCAGCAGGCCAAAGTGCGGCAGCGCTTCGGGCGCGACGACCAGCAGGCCGTAGCCCAGCGCGTACTTGAAGTGCTCAAAGCCATAGCTGCCGCTGCCCTCGCCTTCCTGGATGCCGATGCCGCCGTAGAAAGTGAGCGAGTCGATGCGCTGGGGCGCCAGTTCGGCCATGTGCAGGGCGACTCCGCTGCCCATGGAGAAGCCCATGACGTGGGCGCGCTGGATGTGCAACTCGTCCATCAGCGCCAGCACGTAGCGTGCGTGGGCGGCGATGCCGTAGTCGGGAACCCAGTGCGAGGAGTCGCCAAAGCCCGGCAGGTCCAGTGCGATGACGCGGTAGCGTGAGGCCAGTAGGGGGATAAGCCGGTCGAAGTTGCCGGCCGAGCCCGGACTGCCGTGGAGGAGAATGACGACGTCGTGGTCGCCGCCGGTGTCGGAATAGACGAGGCGCACCGGCGCTGCTGATGGCGACGCGCCATGGTCGAGTTGCGCGGCGACCTCGATCATGCGCTCATCCGCGGCCGGCGACGGCGCGGCCGACGGCAGCGACTGCACCAGTGCCGACAGCAGCACCAGGACCAGGTAGGTCTTCCACGACCAGAACCGCTTGAAGATCGATTTGAATCGGCTCATGCACGCCTGCGTAACGGCAGCTCCACCACGACCCCCGGCCCGGTATCGCCGGGGTCGGCATGGTAGCTCATCGTCACCCGATCATGCGTGAGCTCGACCGCCGCCCGGCTCACCGTGCGGGCATCGGGCCGGTCCATGTTCACGCTCAAGTGCGGGCGATCGGGCCAGCGGTGGCGGTGATACGCGTCCTGGGCGGCGGCGTCTTGCGGATGCGGCACGACCATTGCCTCGAACAGTTCACGCCGCGGGCCCTCCACCAGATGATCGCCCAGCCCCGACGAGGCAAACACGCGCGGCTCATCGGCCGACCACGGACCATCGACCCGCAGCGACGAACCATCGCTGACCACCTGATGCACACGCCGCCGATCGACGATCACCAGGCGAAAGGGCGGATACAACGCCGGATCAATCCGCCCCGCCGTGGCCGCCGCCGCCTCGGCATCACCGGCGTCGATCAGCGAAGGAATGATCCCGCCGCGGGTCTGTAGCCGCTCGCGGCTTTGCGCACCCGTGGGCACTGCGGGAGGCGCCGGTTCATCATGCGCCTGCGCGAAGCCGCAAGCGGCCCAGAGTCCGGGGCACTGAACACTGGACAACCCCACAGTCCCCAGAAGATTGACATTCAGCAGCCCCAGAATCACCCCTGCATCGTTGACCGCCAGCCACGTGCCCGCCGAATCCGGATCGACGGGCATGATCACGCGGCGACCGCCGATGTCGCGAATCACCGGAGGCAGCGCCACGCCGCGCGTGCGCAACTCGTCGCGATTGAAAGCCAAGCGCAGGGCGCCGACGTTCCCCGCACCGCCCGCACCGCTCGGAACGCGCCGCCATGGAATTACGCTTACCGTGCACACGGCGATTGCTTCAGGTAGGCCAGCGTCGAAGGCGCATAGCCGAAGGTGGCCGGCGTCAGGCCGCCGAGGCTGCGCACCATGGCGCCGATGATGGCGTTGTGATGAATCGTGTGACTGAGCACGAAGGCGGCCTCGCGGCCCAGGCTCGACATCAGCTCCAGCGGCGGCTGATCGCTGCCCATCATGACGGTGACGCGCACGGGCATGGCCAGGTCGGCGGTCGCCATGGCCGCCACGGCCGCGCGCAAGAGCGCGATTTCCGCCAGCGCCGCCTGCCGGTCGTGCTCGACCGCGGTGTCGCGTTGCCGCTTCTCATAATCGATCCGCCCCATTGCGCCGGCACTGGCCCAGGCGCGCAGATGATCGAGGCTGTGCCGCACGTGCCCGCCCACGCTGCCGGTCATCGGCGCCACCGGCCGGCAAACGTACTGCGCGTGATCCAACCCGCGCAACACCACCGCCAGCTCATCCAGAAGGCTCAACAGCGGCACGATGGTCGCGGCGGCAGGGCCGTCGGGCGGTGTCGATACAGATGCTGATGAATGTGCACGTGCTGGATCGGTCATGACACCCCCTGCGGTTGAAGGTCGGCGAAGTGCACGCCGGGTGACATCATGGTAACCGCAGCAGGGGAATCTAGCGACGGCGCAGGACCAGGGTCCAGGGCAAGCACATGTAGCCCTTTGGAGTGCGGCGGCAACGACGCCGCTTTGGTTTGTTGCGAGCCAAGACGACTTCGCCGCAAGCTAGAGCGGTGTCAAGGCCACCGCAATCCAAAATGGCGGCCCGTCGCCGACACCAAGCTACATGCGTTTGCTCTGTTCGCGCGGACTCCGGCTTTAGCATTTTCCCAAGGCGCGGGTATGATTACCCCCATCGGCTTATCGCTTGTTCGCCATCGGCTCACTTGTTGCTCATAATCGTCGCGTAGGCTCGCGCACGCGGGTTTGCATTCGGGCTTTCGGGATTGGCGGAAGTTCGGGGTTGACAACTGATGGCCATACCTGGGCGTCCTAACCCATTTCGGCTCGAACCCGTGCGGGGCGGTGGGGCGATGCGTTCCTTGACGGCGGCGATGGGCGCGGCGGTGCTGGGCCGAATGCTCGAATTCCCCGCCATGGGGAAAATCTACGACGGCGCCGCCGGCAGCGCCAACGCCGTCGAATTCATCGACCGCGTGTTTGACCTGTTGGGCGTGAGCTACCACGTGCCGGCGGACAAACTGGCGAACGTGCCGACCACCGGCCCGCTCATCGTCGTGGCCAACCATCCCTTTGGCGCCCTCGAGGGCCTGGTCCTCCCGCGCGCGTTGCTCACCGTCCGCCCCGACGTGCGCGTCATGGCCAACTTCATGCTCTCGCGCATCCCCGAGCTGCGCGAGCTGATGATCTTCGTCGATCCCTTCGGCAAGCCCGAGTCGGCCCGCGCCAACCTGGCGGGCATGCGCGAGAGCCTGGCCCACCTGCGCCAGGGCGGCGTGCTGATCGTCTTCCCCGCCGGCACCGTCTCGCACCTGCACGTGCGGCGGCGCTGCATCACCGACCCGCCCTGGAGCCCGATCGTCGCCCGCCTCATCCGCCGGGCCCAGGCACCCGTGCTGCCGGTCTACTTTGAGGGCCGCAACGGCACGCTCTTCCAACTCGCCGGACTGGTCCACCCGCGCCTGCGCACGCTCATGCTGCCCCATGAACTGATGAAGCGCCAGCACACCACCATCAGCATGCGCATGGGCCGGCCCGTCCCGGCCGCACGCCTGGCGCAGATCGAACTTGATGACGACCTGATCGCCTATTTGCGTCTGCGCACTTACGTGCTGGCGGGCGCCACGGCGCCCAGGCGCTCGCTGCACGACTGGCTTTCGCGCGGGGCGCTGCGCCATCCCCGGCAGGAGACCATCGTGGCGGCGCAGGATCCGCAGGCGCTGGCCGCGGAGATCGCCGCGCTGCCGCCCTCGTCGCTGATGCACGACGCAGGCGAGATGGCGGTGTATATCGCCCCCGCCCCGCAAATACCCGCCGTGCTCCAGGAACTGGGCCGCCTGCGCGAGACCACCTTCCGCCAGGTCGGCGAAGGCACCGGCCGGGCCACCGACCTGGACCGCTTCGATGCGCACTACCTGCACCTGTTCATCTGGCATCGCGACCGGCACGAGCTCGTCGGCGCCTACCGTGTCGGCCAGACCGATCTGCTCCTGCCGCGCTTCGGGCTCGCCGGCCTGTACACGCACTCGCTCTTCCGCTTTAAGCCCCAGCTCATCGCGCAGATCGCCCCCGCGCTGGAACTGGGCCGGTCCTTCGTGCGCGGCGAGTACCAGAAATCCTTCGCGCCGCTCATGCTGCTATGGAAAGGCCTGGGCCGGTTCGTCGTCGCCCATCCGCGCTATCGCTACCTCTTTGGCCCGGTGAGCATCAACGACCGGTACAAGGATCTGTCGCAGTGGATGATGCTGGCGTTTCTGAAAACGCATCGCTACCTGCCGCACCTGGCGTCGCTGGTTCGGCCCAAGCATCCGCCGCTGCTGCGCCCGCCGCGCGACTGGGACCTGGCCGCCAACAGCCGCGTCGTCACCGACATCGACGACGTCTCGAGCCTCATCGCCGACATCGAAGACCAGCAGACCGGCGTGCCCATCCTGGTCAAGCAATACCTCCGCGTGGGCGCGCAGATGCTGGCGTTCAACGTGGACCCGGGCTTTGGCCACACGCTTGACGGCCTGGTGCTGGTGGACCTGACGCAGACCGATCGCACCGTGCTCAAGCACTACTTCACGCGCCAAGGCCGCGACGCGTTCCTGGCGCACCACGGGGTGAGTGCGTGAGCCATGCCCTGAGGCATGCCCAGCGGCATGCCCGATCTGTCGGGCATGTATACTTCACGCATGGATCGCCCCAACATCCTGCTGATCATGTCCGACGAACACGACCCGGCAGTCACCGGCTGCTACGGCGATCGCCTGGTGCATACGCCGCATCTGGATGGCCTGGCCGCCGAGGGCGTCACCTTCGACGCCTGCTGTACCAACTCGCCGCTGTGCGTGCCGGCCCGGCTGAGCTTCACCGCCGGCCAATACATCAGCCGCGTCAGCGCCTGGAATAACGGCTGCCGCCTGCCCGCGCCGGAGTATCCCTCGCTGCCGCGCGTGCTCGCCGCCGCCGGCTACGATCCGGTGCTCATCGGCAAGCAGCATTACACCGCCGGCTGGGACTACGGCTTCCGCGTGGTGGGCCCGCAGAACCACATCGATCGCGTGCCCAAGTCCGATGGCCGCGGCGGCCGCCGGGCGCCCGACGATCAGAACGTCCACGAAAAGTCCTGGGCCGCGCGCTCGGCACAATTTCAAGTCGGCGACCATTCCGAAGTGCTGGATCACGACCGCGTGGTCACTGGCCACAGCGCCGACTTCCTGCGTCGCCGGCGGCGCCAGGAGGGGCCGTTTTTCCTCTTTGCCGGCTACATCGCCCCGCATTTTCCGTTGACCGTGCCCGAAGCCTTTGCCGCGCCCTATCGCGGGCAGGCGCCGCGGGCGGATGTGACCCAGGCGAAGCTGGCGACGCTGCCGCTCAACTATCAGCACCTGCGCCGCGGCTTTGGCAATGTTCATGCCGACCGCCAGGTGGAGCAAATCGGCCGCGACCTCTACTGGGGCCTGACACACTGGTTTGACGACCAGGTGGGCCAAGTGCTCGACGCGCTGAAGCAGTCGGACGTGGCGGACAACACCATCGTGATCTACACCGCCGACCACGGCGAGAACAAGGGCGACCACGGCTTGTGGTGGAAGAACTGCATGTACGAGCATGCGGCGCGGGTGCCGTTGATCGTGCACTGGCCCAAGCGCTGGAGCGGCGGTCAGCGCCGCGGCGGGGCGTGCTCCCTGGTGGACGTGGTGCAGACCGTCGCCGACCTAGCCGGCGGACGCACGCCCGAGGACTGGGACGGCGACTCCCTCACGCCGCTGCTGGACCGCGCCGACCACGCCTGGAAAGACCTGGCGGTCAGCGAATACTACGGCCACAACATCGCCTCCGGTTTTGCCATGCTGCGGCAAGGCGCGTGGAAATACGTCTACCACACGACCATGGGACCTGGCTTCGGCCCGCAGCGCGAGCTCTACGACCTGACGGCCGACGCCGGCGAATGGACCAACCTGGCCGCCGCGCCGCAGCAGGCGGGGAGGGTGGCGCAGATGCACCAGTCACTGGTGAACGAGTTGGGCGCCGACCCGGAGGAAACGGAACTGCGCTGCCGGCATGAGCTGGCACGCGGGTACGAGGATTGATGATCCGTTGCCGTAGAACCGGCTGATCTCAGGCATGGCTGCTCGCCCCGGTCAGACCCGGAAAGATGTCCCGGGCTTGCTTGCCCGTCAGCTCCAGGTAGACGGCGTCGGCACAAATCTCCACATCCTCGGACCACGCCAGCGAGCCGTGGTCGGTCGCGCGGACCTGCTCGAAGCGTCCGGGTTGATCCCATAATTGGAACACTCCTCGTCCCGCCAGGTGCGACAGGTCGATATCGCCCTCCACGCCATCGCTAAAGCGAACGTGGAGGCGAAAGCCGGACTTAGGCTGGACTGAGGTGACACGAATCATCACCAGCAGTGTATCCCGACGAGCGACAAGGCGCAAAGCTCAGTCAGTCGAAGAAGATCATTATCGAGAGGATATACGCAAAGCCGGCAAGGGCCAGGACCGTCATCGCGATTTGCAGCATACGCCGGCCATGTCGGCTCCTTCTGTATGCTCAATTGCCGTTGAACTCCCCCACCGCGTCGAGCATGGCGATTACATTCTCGATCGGAGTCCTGGCCTGGATGTTGTGGATGGCGTTGAAGACGAAGCCGCCGCCCTTACCGAAAACTTCGCAGCGGTGCAGCACTTCGGCGCGCACCTGATCCGGCGTGCCGAAGGGCAGCGTCTGTTGCGTGTTGACCCCGCCGCCCCAGAAGGTGATGGCCTGGCCGTGACGCGCCTTGAGCTGCTCCGGCGCCATGCCCCGCGCCGAGCATTGCACGGGGTTGAGGATGTCAAAACCACAGTCCACAAAATGCGGAATGAACGACTCGACAGCGCCGCAACTGTGCTTGAATGTGCTCCATTGTGTGTGCTGATGGATCCAGTCATTGATGCGGCGATAGAACGGGGCCCACAACTCGTCGAAGCGCTGGGGGGAGCAGAAGGTGGACTCCTGGGTGCCAAAGTCGGTGCCGCAGACGACCACGATGTCGATCACGTCGCCGGCCACGTCGTAGAGGCGCTGCATGTTGCCGATGGCAATGCGCGTCTGCTCCTCGAAGACGGCTTTGATGAACCCCGGATCGGTGGCGAGAGTCATGTACCAGGTGGCGATGTCGCGCACGCCCTTGGGGTGGGTCAGGAACGGCGCGGGGACCAGGGCGATGTCGCCCAGGCACGTGCCGTTGAGATGCGTGAGCACCGCGCGGTCGCATCCCCGCCCCGGCCCCCGGCCCCGCCCCCGGAGGCGATCCGCCTCAGCCTTCCAGTACGCCAGGTCTCTGTCGCTCAGCAGGCTGAACTCCTCGATATTGTCCCGCGGGTCCAGGTGCGCTTCGTCAAGCGGCTCCTGGCGGATGATGGTGTCGAAGAAGTAGCTGGTGGCGGGCATGTGGCCGCTGGGCGGGGCTGTGGTGTCGCCCTTGGGAAAGATGTACTGGCCATCCGATTTAGACACGGTCTTGAAGTGTTCCGAGACGAGCACTTCCTGTTTCCACGGCGTGGTCCAGGGCTTCCAGTTCTCGTTGCGGAAGCCAAAGATGGTGTTGGGCGGGAAGATCGGCTGCACGTCCAGGTCCATGGCGTCGAGCAGATCGTCCTCGACCTCCCCGAGCATCTGGTAGGGCTCGATGATTCTGACGGGCCGCTCCTCCAGGCTGAAATGGTCGCGCAGGGCGGCGACGACGCTACAGTGAATGCCGGTGATGAAGCTGCTGCCAAAGTCGATGGGGATGCGATCGGGTTGGCGGTGCGCGACGGCGTCGAGAACGCGCTGCTTGCGTGATTGGGTTGTGGCGATGGACATGAGGGGCACTCCTATATGAAGGTGCGCATGTCCTGTTACTGTAACTGCCCAGGGCGCGGATGTGTGAGCGCGTTACTTGGGGCGCTCCATGCCCATTAACATGGGCATGCCTCGCCGCGCTTCTTACTCCAGGCCTTCCAGGTCGAACTGCTTGATCTTCTTGTAGAGCGTGGTGCGGTTGATGTCGAGTTGGCGGGCGGTTTCCTGGCGGTTCCAGGCGTTGGCGCGCAGGGCCGCCAGGAGGATGCGGCGCTCGGGTTCGAGCAGGGCTTGCTGAAGGGGCATGGGGGTCCAGCCGTGCGCCAGGGCGGGGATGTCGTGGCCGTTGACGGCGGGCTTGGCGGCGCCGTGGTCGTGGCCGTTGCTTCCCGGCAGAGCGGCGCCGGCGGCGTGCTGCACCGTTTCGGGCAGGTCCTCCACGCCGATCACCGGGCGGCGCGACAGCACCATGGCGCGCTCGATGGCGTTCTCCAGTTCGCGCACGTTGCCCGGCCAGCCGTAGAGGCGCAGGGCCGCCAGCGCATCGTCGCTGAGGCTGCGGTCCTTGCCCATCTCCTGGGCGTACTTGGCCAGGAAGTGCTCGGCCAGCAGGCCGATGTCGCCGGCACGATCGCGCAGCGGCGGCATGCGGATGGTCACCACGTTGATACGGTAATACAGGTCCTCGCGGAACGTCCCGGCGGCGACCAGTTCCTGGAGCGACTGATTGGTCGCCAGGATGAAGCGCACGTCCACGCTGACCGTCTTGGTCGAGCCCACCGGCTCGAACTGCCGCTCCTGGAGCACGCGCAGCAGCTTGAGTTGAAGCGCCGGCGTGGCGCTGTTGATCTCGTCGATGAAGAGCGACCCGCCGTTGGCGCCCAGGATTTTGCCGGGCTTGTCGCTATCGGCGCCGGTGAAAGCGCCCTTGACGTGGCCGAAGAGCTCGCTCTCCAGCAGCGTTTCGGGAATCGCGCCGCAGGCGAAGGTGACCAACGGCCCGCTGCCGCGATTGCTCCGCGCGTGGATCGCGCGGGCCACCATCGACTTGCCCGTGCCGCTTTCGCCTTCCACCAGGGCGGTGCTCTTGCTCTGGGCCACGGCCTCGACCAGGTCGTAGACCTTCTGCATGCGGTAGTCGGCGCCGACCAGGTTGTCCATGCCGTAGCGTTCGAGCAACTGGCTCTTCAAGTTGCGGTTTTCCGCCAGCAGCACATGCTGCCGCACCGCCTTGTTCACCGCGATCGACAGCTCCTCATCGACGACCGGCTTGGTCAGGTAATCGATGGCGCCGAGCTTGACAGCCTCGACGGCCTGCTCGATCTTGCCAAAGCCGGTGATGACGATGGGGGTGATCGCGTCGTGGTTCTTGCGCAGGCGGCGAATGAGCTCCAGGCCGTCGCAGCGCGGCATGTTGACGTCGGTGATCACCACGCCAAAGCGTTCGGCCGGTTCGCCCGCGGGCGTCTGGTTGATCAGCGCCAGGGCCTCTTCACCGTTGCAGGCGGTGGCGGTGGTGTATCCGTCGCGCTCCAGCGCCTCGGCCAGACTCTCGGCGACGATGGGGTCGTCGTCCACGATGAGGATGCGGGTTTTGTCGGTCATCCTTTTCCTGGTACGCCGGACCTGAGTCTGCGAAGGTCCGGGCTTCTTTGTGAACACGCAGGCTTCCGAGATCCGGGGCTTGGCGAACTCCGCCCCCGGCGCGGCAACCCAGCGGAGATTCGGACCTTCGCGGACTCAGGTCCGGCTTGGCAGGCCGGGAAGCAGGTAATTAAGCGTCAGCACAGCGCCGTGCGGCGCGCGGTTGCTCAGGTTCAGCGCGCCGCCCAGGCGCTGGGCGATTTCCTGACACAGCGCCAGGCCCAGGCCGTGGCCCGCCGCCTTGGTCGTCTTGCCGAAGATGAACCGGCCCTGCGCGTCGATCAGCGACGGGTCGATGCCCGTGCCGTTGTCGCGCACGCTCAGTTCGACGGCGTCGCCTTCGATCACGCCGATGATTTCGATGTGGCCCGTCCCCAGGCCGCCTTGCCCGGCGACCTGTTGCGGGTCGATGGCCTCGACGCTGTTGCGCAGCGCGTTGGCGATCACGGGATAGACCGGCCCGGCCTCCAGCCGCGCCGCGTCATCCGACAGGCACGCGGTGATGGCGATGCCCCGCGCCCGCGCTGCCGGCGTCACCAGCTTCACGGCGCTGTCCACCATCTGCCCCAGCGTGCGGACATCGTGGTGCAACGCGCGTGGGTCGCGGCCCTGGTTCATCCAGCGGTGCAGAAGCTGCGCCATCTGCCGCAGACCGCGGTCGGCGGTCTCCAGGCGCTGTACCACGTCGTCATCGGACGATCCGTCGTTGCCGCGCTGCGCCGACTCACGCACGGTCGATAGCGCCAAGTCCACGTTGCGCAGGCTGGCGTCCAGCAGGTTCGCCAGCTCATGGGCGACCTTGGCCGGGGCCTGATCGCCGGTGGATCCCGGAGTTGACCCCGGAGTTGACCCCGGAGTTGATCCCGGCGCGGCGCCGGCACGGGTTGTGTTGTCGGAGAGCGACATCGTCTTGCTTCTATCGGCGCGATGACGATGCGTGTTAAGGACGATGAGGCGGAGGGGCAACATCGGCGGGTGGTGTGGCCGCCACATGCCGAAACGCGGCGGGGATTATCGGTACTCAAGCCCGGCCATGCGAGCCTACGAGCTTGGCCGGGATGATCCCCGGCAAGCCCCGCAGACGGGGCATGCCCAAGCAGAGATTAGATAGAAATCAGCTCGTTCCCTTGAGCACCTCGGCGGGCTTGAAGGCGCTGCCCAGCACCGCCTTGCTGTCGGCCTTGAGCCATTGGTCGAGAATGGCGGCGTAGACGCAGCGGAAGTCGGTGTGGTACTTGAGATCGCCGCCGTCGAGTTGCGTGCGCTCGAGGCTGGGGTGTGCCCCGTGCAGGCCGGGCCGGACCATGGGTCCCGCCAGAAACATGGGCCCGGCGGTGCCGTGGTCGGTGCCCTGCGAGGCGTTCTGCTCGACGCGCCGGCCAAATTCGCTAAAGCACATCGTCAGCACGCGCTGCTCCTGCCCCAGCGCCGCCAGTTCCGCGTAGAACGCCTTGAGCGCCGCGCCCAGTTGCGAAAGCAAGCCATCCTGCCGGCCCGCCTGGTTGGCGTGCGTGTCGAAGCCGCCCAGCGCGACGTAATAGACGCGCGTGGGCAATTCGGCGCGGATCATGGCGGCGACGGTCTTGAGCTGGTCCGCCAGTCCGCTGCGCGGGAACGGCGTGGCCGGACCCTTGGCCACCGCGGCGCGAATACGGTCCGACGCCACCTGCGCATCCAGCGCCGTACGCAACACGAAGGGCACCTGACTCTGGTCGTGCAGCGGCACCTCGCGCTCCAGCGGCGTGCGGTTGAGCCGGTCGTAGGCACTGGTCAGCGCCGGGTGCAGATCGCCGCCGGCCCAGCGGAAGGCGTCGGCGCGTTCGAAGGTGACGGGCTTGACGCGCGCGCCCTGGGTCGCCAGCGGCGCGCTGTTGCCGATGCACACGCAGGCCTCGGCCTGGGCGTGGCCTTGCTTGTCCACGGCGACCAGATCGAGTCCCCGGCCCAGCCAGCCCTCGCCGCGCGCGCTGCCGCGAACCGGGTCGGCGGTGTGCCAGATGTCCATCGAGGCAAAGTGCGAGCGGTTGGGATTGGGATAGCCCACGCCCTGGATGATGGCGGCCTGGCCGTCGTCGAGCATGCTCTTGAAATCCGCCAGCGCGGGGTTGAGGCCGATGCCTTGCGTGGCATCGAGCTTGAGCACGGTGTTGTCCTTGACCGACAGCGCGGGGCGGGCGCGGTAGTACTCGGGCATGCCGAAGGGCACCACGGCGTTGAGTCCGTCGTTGCCGCCGGAGAGTTGCACGACTACCAGGATGCGTTCCTCGGGCACGCCGGGGCGATTGCCGGGGCCGGCGCCGCCGGCGGGCGCCGCCAGGACGACGGCGGAGTTCTTCAGGAACGCCGGCACGCTGGTGATGGTCGAAACCAGCACCAGACCGGTGCTGACAAATTCGCGGCGCGTGAAGGTGTTCTGATCGGTCATGGCTTGGTCCTCGGGAGGCTAAGCCGCAAGCGGCTTGTTCAGCACAACTGGTACTCGGGCATGGCGGTGATGAGCAGGAGCAGCGCCAGGACCGTGTCGTCCTTGACGCCGCGCTCCTTGACAAAGTCCAGCAGCGTATCGCGATGCTGCGGCAAGCGCTGCGCCCCCAGCAGCGCGGACATGAGCGTGTCCACCAGGGTCTGCGGCGACTTGTGCTGGGCGTCGTCGATCATCGCCGTCGCATCGTAACCGCTCTTGTCGCTCTTCCACTTGCCGCGGCTGGACATTTTGCCGGTGAGCAGATAGACGCACAGGTTCTGGCGGACAAAGAGCGTGGAGCTGTTGATCCAGGTTTCCCCGCCGTCCCAGCCCTTGACCGAGGGCGGGTTGAACAGCTCCTGGCCCATCATCTGCATGGCGCCAGTGAGCACGCCCAGGTCGCGCCTGGGCGTCGCCAGCACGCGCATCGAGCCGGCGAGCAGTTGCGCCGGGCTCTTGATCATGTTGCCGGTGATCGTCGCATCGTAAAAGTGCTGGCTGCGAAACAGCGTGGTGAGCACGGGGCGCAGGGCGTACTCCCCGCGGCGCAGCTCCTCCGCCAGCTTGCGCACCACGACGGCGGCGGCGGGCGGCAGGCGCCTGGGGTCGGTCACATCGGCGACGAAGTGCTTGTAGAGCTTGAAGGCGACAAACTCGCTGCACGCCGGCTTGGCGAGAATCAGCCGCACAAAATCCTCGCCGGCAAAATCGCCCGACTGGCCGAAGATCTGCTTGGCCTGGCTGTCGTGCTGCCGGCGATGAAACACAAAATCGTTGTCCTCGAAGCTGTAGCCCGTCAGGGCGCGGGCGCCCTGCTTGATGTCGTCCTCGCTGTAGTTGCCTTCGCCCAGGGTGAAGAGCTCCATCAGTTCCCGCGCCAGGTTTTCGTTGGGCTTGCTCTTGCGATTGGAGTTGTTATCCAGGAAGCGCAGCATGGCCGGATCGCGGATGATGCCGTAGACGAGCTGGGCGAAGTTACCCGCCGCGTGCTCGCGCAACAGGGCGTTCTGCTGGTACATGAGGAAGCTGTCGCGCACGGTGCGGTGATTGGAGGCGAAGTGGCCGTGCCACAGCAGCGTGAGCTTTTCCTCCAGGGGTCGCGGTGTATCTACCATGCGCGAAAACCACCAGTGCACCAGGCCGCGCATCTGCTGGCGGTCCTGGTTCTCGCGCATGACGCGCCCGGCGCGCAATTGGGCGAAGGCCTCCTGGTCGTCGGCCTGTTTGGCCTTGGCGTAGGCCAGCTTCTCCTCCTGCGTGGCGGGGCGGAGGAGGTCGGGGTCCGCCTGCGCCGCCGCCAGTTGGCTCGCATCGACCTTGTCGTAGTTCACCAGGCTGTCCACCGCCTGCTCGAGCCCCATGGCCACTAGCGCCTGGATCTGCGCCGGCGTGCCGCCAAAGCCCGCGCGCGCCAGCAGGTGCTGCGCCTGGAGGTAGCCGAACGAGCTGCTCTTTAACGGCGCTAAGGAGGTGTTGACGGGCATGATGCCAGGACTCCAATCCCCGAGGTGCGGCGTCGCGCCATCAGAGTCAACGACGGCGCATGACGCTTATTGCCCGGACTATCGGCAGATACGCTTGACGCTCACGATGGGTTGCGGCGCCGGGACAGCCCCGCGCAAAGCGGGGTCGCCGGCGCGGCGTCAAACGGATACCAAACATCACACCATGTGGTCTGATGACTCGCGCGGATCGTCCTCATCCTCAGCGGCGATCGGCCCCATCGTCTCAGTGGACGCGGGCATCTGGCTCGGCTGCGTCGGCAGCGTGATGGTGAACACCGCGCCGCGGTCGGCGCCGCTCTCCACGCTCACCTGCCCGCCGTGCTCGTCCACGATCTTCTTGGTCACCGCCAGCCCCAGGCCCGTGCCGCGCTGGCCCTTGGTCGAGTGAAACGGCTTGAACAGTTGCCGCTTCTGCGCCGCGTCGATCCCCTCGCCATTGTCCGTCACGCGGATGCTCACCAACTGCCTGGCTTCGTCGTAGGCGCTGCGCAGGGTCACCAGCCCCGACTCGGGCTGCACCGCCTCCAGCGCGTTGTTGAGCAGGTTCAGCACCGCCTGGTGCAGCCCGCCCGGATCCACCGGCACCGGCGGCATGTCGTGATCCAGCTCGGTGATCAGCCCCACTTTCTTGGCGTCGAACTGGTTCTGCACCAGCGCCACCGCTTCGCTCAGCACCTCGTTGAGATTGGTCATCTCCAGCTCGGGCTGGCGCATCTTGGAGAACGCCAGCATGTTCATCGTCAGGCCGCTGATGCGCTCCAGATTGCGGGCGACGATTTCCCAGCCGCCCTTGACGATGTTCATGTTCTCCTTGCGCAGGCCCAGCTCGACGACCTCCGCCCCGCCGCGCAAGCCCTGGATGATGTTCTTCACCGAGTGCGAGAGCGAAGCGACGGTCTGCCCCACGGCCGCCAGGCGCTCGCGCTGCACGCGCTTACCGTAAAGCCACTCGTTGTTCAGCGCCAAGCCCACCTGCACGCCTACGGAGGTCAGCAGGCGCAACTGGTCTTCGGTGTAGGTGTAGTTGGCGATCTGGCTGTCGAGGTAGACCACGCCAAAGACGCGGGCCTTGAATTTGATGGGCACGCACAGCGCCGAGCGGATGCCGTAGCGCTGCACGCTGTCGCCGGTGGCGAAGCGCTTGTCGCTCATCGCGTTGCTCGACAGCACGCCTTCGCCGTTCTTGAGCACGTGCTGCACGATGGTGCGGCTGACGGTGATCTGCCTCTCCTGCTTGTCCTTGGGCGCCAGGCGATGGCGCACCACCACCGGGTCGGGTCGCTCGGTCGGCTCGTTCTGAAGCAGGATGAAGCCGCGGTCGGCCTGGAAGTACTCGAAGATCACGTCCATCACGGCGTCGAGCAGCGGCTGACGCTCGGTCATCGTGCCGATGAGCGTGGTCAGCTCGTAGATCACCTTGAGCTGGAAAACCGCGGCCTCGGAGGGCTCGGGCACCGCCATGATCATCGAGTCGTCGTTGGAGGCGGCGGTGGCTTCCACGTGGGTGTCGATCTCGCCGGGCTTGGCCACGCGCACGCCAAAGGGGCGGTTGGGCTTGGGCGCCTCGCGGCCCAGCACAAAGAGCGTGTTGCCCGTGCGGATCTGGTCGCCGGGCTGAAGCAGGCGGCGCTCGGTGACGCGCTGCCCGTTGACCCAGGTGCCGTTGGCGCTCTGCAAATCGCGGATGAACCAACGCCCGTCATCGGGCGTCAGCTCGGCGTGACGACGCGAAATCGTCTGATCCGACAGCGGCAGTGACTCGCTGCTGCGCCCGATCATCTGCGGCTCGTTGACGGGCAACGTGAACCGCCGGCCCTTATCCGGCCCTTTGAGCACGGTCAGAATCAGCACGAGTCATACTCCGCCAAACATAGAAAGAAGGAACAGGGATGAATACGGATTAAGAAGAAACAGGGATGGACATGATGAACATGATTTTTGGAAAGTAAGGCCAAGCCGGGGCAGAGGCTTTGCGCCGCCCCGGGTTCAAACCTTGTAGTTGATCAGTCCCATCATGTCCATCACTGTTCCCTCTGTTTCCTTATCCGTATTCATCCGTGTTCATCCCTGTTACCTCTTGATCCGTTCCTCCCACACCTTGAGTTGTTCGGCAAACCCGCTGACGCCGGCGTTGCCGTAGGTCTGGTAGCGCTTGACGACGTTCTCCGCGCCGAGCCAGTCGTACACGTCCTTGCCGCAGACCGGCTTCTGCCCGGCTTCCTTGGCGGCGCCGTTGAAATCATCGACCGCCAGTTGTGACAGCTTGTGCAGGCCGCGCTCTTCGCACCGATGGACCAATCCGCCGACGATCTGATGCGCCGTGCGGAAGGGCACGCCTTTGGTCACCAGGTATTCCGCCAGGCTGGTGGCGTCGAGAAAGCCGCGGTCGAGCGTGGCGGCGATCTTTTGCTTGTTGAACTTCGTCGTGGCGACGATGCGCGCAGCCATCTCCAGGCAGTCCGACACCGTATCGTAGGCGGCGAACACATGCCGTTTGTCTTCCTGAAGGTCGCGGTTGTAGCCGATGGGCAGGCCTTTGAGTATGGTCAGCAGGGCGATCAGATGGCCGTACACCCCGCCGCAGCGGCCGCGGATCAGCTCGAGCATGTCGGGGTTGCGCTTCTGCGGCATCATGGACGAGCCGGTGGTGTACTTGTCGTCGAGCGTGATGAAGCCGAATTCGGTCGAGGCGTAGAGGATCCACTGCTCGGCCCAACGCGAAAGCGTCATGGCAGTCATTGAAAGCGCGAACACGAACTCCATCGCGATATCGCGCGAGGCCGTGGCGTCGATGCTGTTTGAGCTGGGCCTCGACATTCCCCAGAGTGCCTTTGTGGTGAACTCGCGATCAAGCGGCAGGCTCGACCCTGCAATTGCTCCAGATCCCAATGGATTCTCGTTGTTGTTGCTGCAAACGCAGACGAGTCGCATTTCAGCACGTTCGAAGGCAGTCAGCCACGACACAATCTCGCCGCCTACAGCAATGGGTTGAGCACGTTGAAGATGGGTGTAGGAAGGCATAACGATTTGCCCGTGGTGTTCTGCCAACCGGACGAAAGCCGTGGACAAGTCGTCGAACTTCCATAAAAGCTCTGTGCAAGCCTCTTCGATCCAAAGGTGCAGGTCCAGCGCCACCTGATCATTCCGGCTCCGCCCCGTATGCAACTTCTTCCCCGGTTCACCGATCTTCTCGATCAGCGCCGCCTCGATGCACATGTGCACGTCTTCGAGTTCGACTTTCCAGCCCGGCCAAGCGGCGCCGTAATCCGGCCCGGCGGCGTCGATCTCTTTCTCGATCTGCTCCAGTCCGCGCACGATCGCCGCCAGCTCTTTGGCGTTGATGAGGCGAACTTTCTTGAGCATCTTCGCATGCGCGATCGACCCGGCGATGTCGTGCTTGTACAGCCGGCGGTCGTAGGACAGCGACTCGACGAATCGTGCCGCCAGCGGATCGGCGGGCGTATCCGACGCCTTGGCGTGCTCCCAGGATTTGCCGGGGGTGGGCATGGTCATGCTCACAGTTTACAGCGGAAGGATGTAACACGGATGAACACGGATCAAGCAACAGAAGAAGAAACCGGGATGGACATGATGGACAGGATGGAGGAACAAGGGCCCGGAGCCGGGAGTCAGGATCAGATGTTTGGCGGGTGACGCGCAGCGTCCCTCTTGTCGAGCAACCGCTCCGCCGCGTCGTGATACATCGCCGCCAGCGTCGCCGGATCGAGCTTGGCGCCGCGCAGGGGCGGGCATGACTCGGCCGGCAGCGTCGGGTCCACCATGCACAGGTCCGGATCGACGATCGGGCTGGGCCCGTCGTAGTCCGTCTCCAGCAGCGTGCGCAAGGCCCAATATCGGCTGGCGTAGAGGTCGAATACCAGCCCCGGATTTGCGGGATCTTTCGCCGCATCCTCCGGCTGCACCACGATGTCGCTGCCAAAGAGCACGCGCCCGATGTTGCGCCGGCAGAAGGCGGCGAACTTCCCCGGCTGCTTCGACAACTCGCGCACCATCCACTTGGTCGCCGCGGTGTCCACGTGCAGGTTCGCGTGGCGATCCAGCAACTGCTGCACGTGATCCAGGTCCTCGGGATGCCCGCCCAGGTGTGCCGCCATCCACGGCACATCGGCAAACTCGTCCAGGTAACGCTCCAGCGGTTGGTAATGCGCCAGCTTGGTGTCGTACTTGCCCACATCGGTGTATTTGGTGGCGAACCAGGTGTCCGGGTCCGCCACGTGCACCATGAACATCATGCCCATGGCCTGCGCCAGCTTCATGCCCTGGTAGCGCACGGGATGATCCAGGCGCAGCGCCGGGGACAGGTCGCGGCCGCGCGGCCCGGCCCAGAACTTGACGATGCGCACGCCTTTCTTGCCGAACGCCTCAAGCCGGCGCAGCCAGTCGCTGGTGAACGTCTCGGGCTTGTCGCGTTCCAGGTAGTTGGGCACCGCCACGAACTCGATGCGGTCGCCAAAGGCGTCGCGCATGGCGTCCACCTGTTCGAGCTGGGTCTGCGACCAGACGCGGCCGATGCCAAAGAGGTCGGCGACCGCGAAGAACTGCCGTGCCGCCGCGATGCCGTTCAAGTGCACGTGGGCATCGGTGATCGGCCGTGTGTGGCTATCCGCCGGCCAAGGCAGCGTCGTCGCCTCGTGACGGTACACCAGCCCCAGGTGATTGGCGTCGTTAGGCGGCAGCATCGGCGGGCTCACGGCAAAGGCTCCCCACGCGCCGCGACGTACAACCGATACCACTGCTCGCGCGAAAGCGTCAGGTCGTCCGCCTTGGCGGCCTCGCGAATGTGTTGGGGATTGGCCGAGCCGACGATGGGAATGATGCCCGCGGGATGCTTGAGCAGCCACGCCAGGGCGATGACCGTGCGCGACACGCTGTGCGCCGCCGCCGTTTCGTCCATCACCGTCAGCAGCTTCTGGAGCACGGCCCGGCGGGGATGATCGTCGCGCAGCTTGCCGCCGGCGCCGAGCATGCCCCCGCCGATGGGGCTCCACGCCAGCGGCGTGATCGAGCGTTCGAGGCATTGGTCCAGCGTGCCATCGGTGAACGGCTCGAGCCGCGCCAGATGGATCTGCACCTGGTTGACCACCAGGGGCACGTCGAGCCAGCGCTGCAGCATGGCGAGCATCGGCGGCGCGAAGTTGCTCACGCCGAAGTAGCGCACCTTGCCCTGTCGGCGCAGCGTGTCAAAGGCGCGGACGATCTCGTGCGGGTCGCAGAGCACATCCGGCCGGTGGAGCTGGTAGATGTCGATCGTCTCGATGCCCAGGCGTTGGAGGGACTGTTCGGCCGACCAGAGGATGTGGTCGTGCGAGAAGTCGTAGCGGTGCGGCGAGTCGGGGTCTGGGTCGCCGGCGAAGCGGATGCCGCACTTGGTGGCGATGGTGATGTCCTTCTTCCACGCCGGGTTTTGTCGCAGCGCCGCGCCGAAGATGCTTTCGCAGCCGCCGCGACAGTAGATGTCGGCGTGATCGAAGAGTCGATAGCCGGCGTCGTAGGCGGCGGCGCAGGCGGCGATGCCGGCGTCGCGGCGCGTCGGGTCGATTTCCTTGGGGTTCCACGTGCCGGCGATGCGCATGCAGCCGTAGGCCAGCCGCGGGGTGACGATGCCGGTGATGCTCAGAGGTTGGGTTTGCATGGTCGTTTCTTGTGGTGGAGGAGGATGGGGTCGTGCGGACAAGGTTGGCGTGGAGGTTGAGGTTGAGGGCGAGGGAGCGGTTGAGGGCCAAGGCGCGGCCAGGAGCGCGGGCGAGGCCGGAGGCGCCGTGGATGGCGGGGATTGAACCCGCGGGAACGTTATTGAGCTTAGGCCATTGCGATGAACGACGCCAGAGGCCAGGGTGGCGGGGCCGCGCACCGGCGCCGCGGCGTTGAGGAAGCTGGTGAGCCACAGGAGCACCAGGGCGAGCGGCGCCCAGGCGCGCATCAGCGTGGCGGGCCGGGCGGGAGCCGCCATCGGCGCGGGCGGGGCTTGTGAGGTGGCCGGGGCGGCCGGGGTGGCCGGGACCGGGGTGTCCGTGGTGTCCGGGTTGTCCGGCGTGTCCGGGTTGTCCGGCGTGTCCGAGGCTTCCGGGGGGGCTTCCGGGGGCGGGGCTTCCGGGGGCGGGGGGTTGGCGTTGGGTTTGTGGTCGACAGGTCCGCGGCCTTCGCCTTGTCCCGGGCGTTCGCCGGCGGGGTTCGCATCAGCGCGGCTTGCCTCGTGGTCCTCGCCCAGCCAGTCGCTCTCGTCTCCCTCGAGCAGCTCCCGCGGATCGATCTGCGCGATCTCCATCAGCTCCCGTGCCAACTCGTGCTTATCGGAGCGCATGTCGATCATCGGGTTCTTGCGTGAGAGCATGCTGTCGTTGGGGCACACCGCATCGGTGATGGCTGGGAGGTTAGCCATTTCGATCACGGTCATGCACGCCCGGCGGGCGACCTCGGGCTTGTCGCATTCAGTCAGCTTGACTAGCGCGGCAAAGGCCACGGGGGCATAGCGCAGTGCCAGCACCTGTAACTGCGTGGCCACCAGGTCGCGGTAGAGGTGAATGTAGTCTTCGGTGCTGACGTGGTGCAGCGCATTGTCGAGCTGGTCGAGCGTGAGATTGAGCGTGGCGGCGAGGCTATGCGGCTGGGCCTGGCCGGTGCAGAGTTGCGCGAGCAGGTCGTGCGGCGGAATGGCGATGGGCGGGGTGGGCATAGCGAATTCTGGATTTGGGATTTCGGATTTCAGAGCCGCGCGGCGTAAGCCCGCGGAACCGGTGGTGCAATGACGTGCGAATCCGCGGGCTTACGCCGCGCGGCTCTGATACGCGCTTCTACCCCTTCCCCACAGGACCACGTTTGTGCGCGCTTTTGGCTCGAAAATCGCGTTTGCCGCGTTGTAACCAATGATGCACAAAGCAATAAAAAATTTTGCGCCTGGCGCGATTTTGATCACTCAAAATGTCATTCTGTGCGCGCCCTGCGGGTTTTTATCGCCGATATGGACATCCGCCTGGCTGCGGCAAGACCGCGGCGGGTAGACTACCGTTTGCGGCCACTGGGGCAGCGCCATGCAACGCTACTGGCGAAGATTGTCGATCCCGGAACTGACCGGGTTGCCTCGCCGCGAGCGCTCGCGTGTCTGGGGCATGGCCTTGCGGCGTAGTCTGCTGCACTGGCAGGTGTGGCTGGCACTGCTGGCCTATGGCGTGATCAAAGGCAGCGCCAGTTACTTCATCGCGAATTGGGCCAACATCACCTGGGGACACCACACCTTCAAGGCCTGGCTGGCCTTCGGCCTGGTCGGCGCGCCGTTGGCCATCCTCCTGCTTCTGCCCCTCTGGCAAACAGGCTGTTACTATGCGCGAAAGCACGTCGCGGAGATTCGCAACAGACTGGCCGGTGCTTAAGGGAGTATTTCGATGCAGGTGATCACCGCCATCTTCAGCGGACTCGTGATGTTCATGCTCGTGCTGCTGCTGTCGGCGGCGGAGCAAAAGGCTGACAAGAACGGATCGCCAGTGCGCTTCCGCGAGCATTTCGACGATGCCAAGCTGCTCCAGCGCGGGTGGTACGACGGCAGCAAGTTCACCCTTGACGACCAGCAGCCCAAGGCCGGCGCCGGCTGCATCGAGTATCGCTGGCAGGATGGCGCGACCAAGCCCGAGAGTTCAGACGGCGTGCGCCATCTGTTTGACCCCAGCGACACGGTGTACCTGCGCTGTTACATTCGCCTGTCGAAAAACTGGGAGTGGTCGGGCAAGCCCTATCACCCGCACCTGATGCATTTCATGACCACGGAGAACGGCAAGTATCACGGGCCGGCGGCCAGTCACCTGACGCTGTACATCGAGCCATGGGACGGCAAGCTGCGCTTAGCGGCCCAGGACATCGCCAACCAGGATTCGCCGCACGGCCTGACGCAGGGGCCGCTCAAGGGCGGCTACAACGGCAAGTTCTACGACAGCAAGGACAAGCTCTTTGTGGACGACCAATGGCACTGCGTCGAGGCGCTGTTCAAGCTCAACACGCTGGACATGAAGGCGGACAAGCCCAACGCCGACGGCATCGTGCGCGGCTGGTTCGACGGCAAGCTGGTGATCGAGCATACGGACGTAATCCTGCGCTCGACCGATTTTCCCAACATGAAGTTCAACCAGTTCCTGCTGCTGCCGTACTTCGGCCCGGGGCTGCTGCCGCACGCGCAGATGCTGTGGATCGATGAGATGGTGGTGGCGACGGCGCGGATGGAGGCGGAGGAGAAGGATTAACCGCGGAGGGCACGGAGGAAGACGGAGAGGTTGGGGATATGGATGGAGATCGCGGGTAACGTTTTTGCCAGGCCTCCGGCCCTGAGATGAGTCGGCCGCGATCATGGGAACCATCATGTTCTACACCCTTCCAGGCATGGGCGCCAACAATCGCATGTACGGCGGCGCGTGGCGCACGCTGCCGGAGTGTGTGTTTCTGAATTGGCCGGTGCATCGCGGGGAGACGTCGATTGCGTCAATTGCGAGGCGGATCGTTGATGACGCCGGCATCGCCGATGGCGCGGTGGTGATCGGCTCGTCGCTGGGTGGCATGGTGGCCTGTGAAATCGCTCGGTTGCGGAAGCTCAATGCGCTGGTGCTGGTGGGCAGCGCGACGCGGAAGGAAGAGATCAGCCGGTTCCTGGGCGCGATTCATCCGCTGGCCGGACTGGCGCCGCTGGAGTTCGTGCAGCGTGCGGCGGGGAAGTGTCCGGGCGAGTTGACCGGGATGTTCAACGTCAGCGACGCGGCGTTCATTCGTGCCGCCTGCCGGGCCATCTTTGCGTGGGAGGGATTGGATAGCGCGGCGATCGCGCCCCTGCGGATTCACGGCCGGCGCGACCGCGTGATTCCATTACCCGCCGATGCGCACTGCGTCATCGATGGCGGACATCTGATCGCGATGACGCATGCCGAGGCGTGCGTGGAGTTCATCCGCGTGCAGCAGGCGCGAGACTGGCGAAGTTAATGCGGGCGTGGGTAGGGCATGCTGGGCCTGCTTTCCGGGGGGCAAGTCTTGGGTAAGGTGGGCCCGCCTTGCCGGAAGCACCCGGATAACTGGGCACGCCCGACTGGGATGCATAAACCCTGCATCTCCCTGTCTCTGCTCCAATCCGCTATACTGCCCGGCTCGACCAATTTCCACACCGGTCCACAGGAGCACCCCCCACCGTGTCACGCAAACCGTTCGTCGGCGGCAACTGGAAAATGAACCTCGACTGCGGCGGCGCCAAGCAACTGGCGCACGCCATCACCACCGGCTTAAGCGAGTGGGGCAAGGTCGATGTCGCCGTGTTTCCGCCCTTCCCTTACCTCTCGGAAGTGGGCAACATCCTGGCCCAGGTTCCCACCAGCGGCATCAAGCTGGGCGCCCAGGATTTCTACTTTGAGAAGAACGGCGCCTACACCGGCGAGGTCAGCCTGGCCATGCTCAAGGACGTGGGCTGCTCGGTCGTGCTGGTGGGGCACAGCGAGCGCCGGCACGTGATCGGTGAAAGCGATGTGCTGCTCAACCGCAAGGTGCTCGCTGCGCTGGGCGCCGGGTTTGAGGTCATTCTTTGCGTAGGTGAGAAGCTCGAACAGCGTGAAGCGGGCATGACCGACGCGGTGAACATGGCGCAGACGATGTACGGCCTGGCGGGGGTCAAGGCCGAGCAGATGAAGCACGTGACGATCGCCTATGAGCCGGTGTGGGCCATCGGCACGGGCAAGACCGCCACCACCGCTGACGCCCAGGCGGCACACGCGGCGATTCGTGCCTGCGTCAACTTCGGCTGCTTCGGCGGCGGCACGCAGGGCAAGGCCATCGCCGACGCCGTGCGCATCCAATACGGCGGATCGGTCAAGTCCTCCAATGCCAGGGAACTCTTTGCCCAGCCCGATATCGACGGCGGCCTGATCGGCGGCGCGGCCCTCAAGGCCGAGGACTTCCTGCCCATCATCAAGGCGGCGATGTGAGGTGTTCGGCGCAGCCGCTTGCGCCTTAGCTTCCGGGGCTATCCCGGCCAGGCTCGCGGACTCGCATGTCCGGGCTTGGTTCGTAGATCAGAGATTTGCGATTTGAATTCAGGACGTCTCCCATGCTCGTGACTTTGTTGACCATCGTGTTCGTTTTCGTCAGTCTGCTGATGGTTCTGGTGATCCTGATCCAGAAGCCGCGCGGCGGGGGGCTGTCGGGCGCGTTTGGCGGTTCGGGCGGGGCGGTCCAGCAGGCCTTTGGCTCCAAGGTCGGCGACCTGCTGACCTGGTTCACCACCGGCTGTTTCATCGCCTTCCTGCTCCTGTCCATGGGCCTGACCTGGGCGATCCGCCCGGCCCAGGAGGACCTGGACGCGCCGACGATCCAGCCCGCCACCACGGACCAGGCCCCGCTGCCGGGCGACGCGCCGCCGCCGATCCCATCCGAAGAACTGCCGGCCACGCAGCCGTAACCCTTTCCCCACGGAGGCCCCCGTGATCCGTTCCATGACCGGTTTTGGTGACGCCTCGGAACAGGTCGATGGTGTGCATTACCTGGTCGAGCTGCGCAGTCTGAACAACCGTTACTTCAAGGCCTCGATCCGTCTGCCCGAAGTGCTGGCGGCGCTGGAGGCCGAGCTGGAGGTCCTGCTGCGCAAGCGGCTGGCGCGCGGGTCGATCACCCTGACGGTGAGCCTGCACGACGCCGGCGCACGGGCGCCCCAGCGCATCAACGATGACGCTCTGCTGGCGTACCTGGATCACCTGGAGACGATCCATCAGCGTTTTGCGGCGCAGGACCGGGCGGTGACCATCGACTTAACGGCGTTGCTGGAGCTGCCCGGGGTGCTCGAGCCCGCCGATGAGCAGGCGCTATTGCGCAAAGCGCGGCCGGCGGTCGCCGCGCTGGCGGATCGCGCCTGCGACAAGCTCATTGCCATGCGCGACATCGAGGGCCAGGCCCTGGCGCGCGATTTTGCCCTTCAGCAGGAGGTCATCGCCCGCCGGCTCGACGCCATTCGCCTCCGCGCCCCGCAGGTGGTGGATGAATACCACCAGCGCCTGCGCGTGCGCATCGACGAACTGCTCAAGCGTGCTCAGCTTGATGTGGACCAGCGCGATCTGATTCGCGAGGTGGCGATCTTCGCCGACCGCGCCGACATCACCGAGGAGGTCTCGCGGCTGACGGGCCACCTGGCGCAGATGAAGGAGATCATTGCCGACAATGATCGCGATCCCGCCGGCCGGACGCTGGAGTTCCTGGCGCAGGAGATGCTCCGCGAGGCCAACACCATCGCCAGCAAGAGCAATGATTCGCCCATCAGTCGGGAGATCGTGGAGGTCAAGAGCGCGATCGACCGCATCAAAGAGCAGGCGGCGAATGTTGAATGAAAGAGGAAGGTTAGAAAGTGAAAAGTAAGAAGTGAGAAGTGAGAAGTACGAAGCGCCGCGGCTTGCCGCGTCCGATCTGCCGAAGCCGCGCCGCGGTTGAGCAAAATTGGTTATCGGAATTCGTGACGCATTTCCACCGCATGGACGCCCGGATTATTGCTCACATGCCCCTGGCGCCAAAATTTGCTGGGTGACAGTCGGCCCGGCTGACGACGTATGATGCATATATCCACCCTGGCATGGCATATGCACCCGGGCGATTCATGATGTCAACCGTAACGCCATCCAATCCGAACCAGCAAAGCAACGGCCTTCCGGCCACCGCAGTGGCCCATCCCGGAAGCGCAGCAGGCAGCGCGCCGGCAATTTCCGCGGGCAGCGGGGGCAGTGCCGCCGGAAGCGCCTCGGCGGGCAGCGCCGTCGGCAGCGCCATCGGCTCGACCAAGGTCGGCGGCGCCGGCCGCGAAGTGTTCGTCGCCGATGAACTGGCCATCGTCCTGTCACACTTCGACATCGGCATCATCGAAACCATCAAGGAATACCCCCGCGGGTCACGCAAGGCGCCCAAGCTCCTCCTGCGCAGCGACAGCGGCGTCTACCTGCTCAAACGACGGGCACGCGGCAAGGACGACCCCTTCAAAGTCGCCTTCTGCCACGGCATCCAGCTTCACCTGGCGAGCCGGCAGTTCCCCCTGCCCCACTTGATCGGCACCAAGCGCGACAACAACTCAATGCTCCAGCTTCATGGCACCATCTACGAGTTGTTCGAGTACATCAAGGGCGCCGGCTACGACAACTCGCTCGAGGCCACGCAGGATGCGGGGAAGATCCTGGCGCTGTTCCACAAGCTGCTGGCGGACTACCAGCCCGAGTACGAGCCGGCGCAGGGTTCGTACCACGCCGGCCGGGCCATCGCCGCCTCCATGGAGAACATTCCCGGCACGCTCCTGCGCCGCGACCCGCGCTACGGCGAGCACGAGCCGCAGATCAAGGAAACCGTGCAGTTCATGCACGCGGCCTACAACGAGGCCGCCATCCGCGCTAACGAAATCGGCCTGCCCGACTGGCCCATGCAGATCGTCCACAGCGACTGGCACCCGGGCAACATGCTCTTCCGCGGCCCACGCGTCGTGGCGGTCATCGACTACGACTCGGCACGCATCCAGCAACGCATCCTCGACGCCGCCAACGGCGCGCTGCAGTTCTCCATCCTCGGCGGCGGCGACGACCCGGCCCAGTGGCCCGACTACATCGACGAGTCCCGCTTCAAACGCTTCCTCCGCGGCTACGACAGCGTCCCCAACTGCATGCTCAGCCGCGCCGAGCTGCGCACCGTCCCCTGGCTCATGATCGAGGCCCTCATCGCCGAGAGCGTGATCCCCATCGCTGCGACGGGCTCCTTCGCCCGCATGGAAGGCCTGGGCTTCCTCAAAATGGTGGAACGCAAAGTACGCTGGCTCCAGGCGCATCATCATGACCTGATCAAGGCGCTGGAGTGACTCTGAAAAGTGAAAAGTGGAAAATAAGAAAGTGAGAAGTGAAGAGCAGAAGGTGGAAGATTAAGGGATAGGAAGCGCCGCGGCTTGCCGCGTCTTCTACTGGTGGCTGGCGATGAAACAGCACCGGCAGGACTGGGGCCGACTGGCTACGATGATGACGCGCGAATGACCGATGACTCAATCCTGCGGGGGAACGCAAGTTGTGACGGAATCTCAAAGCACCGATCCGCGGGACGAAGAGCAGCCGCCCGAGGACGCGGAGGCCGCCCTGTGCCCGCACTGCATCGAGCCGATCGAGCGGTTCGACCACTTTTGTCCGCACTGCGGCGGGCCGGTGACGGCGCATGCGACGATGGACCCGATGGGGCAGATTTTCGCCAGCGGTTATGTTTACCGTCGCGCGGTGTCGGCGGATCGGCCGCGGTTCATCGTCGTGCTGGGTATGTGGCTGATCTTCGGGCCGCAGTTGCTTCCGCTGATCATCTTTCTCCTGGCGCTGGGCAACAGGTTCGTGTCTGCGACCCTGAGCGTACCCGGCGGCAACTCGGTGGACTTTCGCGTCGAGAGCTGGGGATTGACAGGTCTTGGCGTGCTGGTGATGCTGGCTTTCGTGGTGCTCTATAGCACGATCCTGTGGAAGGTCACCCGTCGCTATGTGCTCCTTCGCAAGCGGTTGGCTGGATGTTGTCCAACATGCGGCTGCGACTTGCGCGGCAATGCGGCGGCGACGCAATGTCCTGAGTGCGGGCATCCGCTTTCGCGGGCCAATCGTGACGCGGCACGTGATGAGCTTGAACATGGCTGAGGTATGGTCGCGGGCAACCCGGGGCGGCGCAGAGCCGCTGCCCAGGCTTGGCGATCCGGTGGGGTTTGCGTGGGCCTGGTCAGTGGAGGATTAGGTACATCGTATGGCGCGGGAGTTGGATCACGGTACGGTCGGCATCTTTCTGCAACGCAACGTCCCCGCTGGCGTAGCCGGCGGCATCCAGTAGCGTCGCTTTGGTGATGCCGGCGTTGTTCAGGCGCAGCGTCACGTGGGTGTCGGCGACTTGATACGGCGGGTGGCCGGTGGCCACAATCTCCTGGCCCTGGACCGCGGGACCACCTTGGCGCGGGATCGATACCGGGCGCGTCTCCCACCCGGTGAGGCGGGCCGTGGTGTTGACCTGCACCAGGATGCGTGCCGACTGGCGCAGCGGCCTGTCGTCCATGGCCACGAGTTGCACCGTGGCGTAGTCGTTACGGGACTCGATGGTCACGTCCGCCAGGTCGAACTTGCCGCCGGCGTCCTTGAGGAAGCCGGCGACGCCCTGGGCCTTGGGCGCGTTGATGGTGCAGACGCCCGTGCCCCAGTCCCAGGCGATCTGCCCGGTGTTGCTGCGCACGGTCTTCTTTGTCCCGTCGATGTGGCGCGACAGGTCGGCGATGCGTGACTTGGCGGGATCGCCGCCGTAGACGACCTGGACCGGGCCGACGAGGAATGCCAGCCGACTTGCTGCACCGCCAGCCGCCTCGCCCGCGCGAGCGCGCAAGTCCACCGCATCGCGATTGGGATCAAAGCCGGTCGCTTCATTCACCACCGGCGACTTGCGGTCAAACAGCTCCGCCAGCGCGCGCTCTTCGTGCACCACGGTCTGACCCTGCTGTAAGTAGCCCAGGCGAAAAAGCAGCGCATTGGCGGGCCACGACCCCATCAGCGTCGGCGTCTGGTTGGTCCACTTGTGCAGGGCGTAGCCGCTTTCACCCTTGCTGCGATCCACGTGCCACCACTTGCGGCGGGGATCGCGCATCCAATCCGGCTCGCCCGAAGCAAACCAGTAGCTCACATCGACGCCCGAAAGCGATTGGTACGCCGCGACCAGAAACGCCCCTTCGCTCTGATACAGGTTGGGCTGCACCCAGGTCGTCTCGGTTACCGCCATCGGATGGCCGACGACCTGCTTCAAGTTGGTCGGCAGCGTCAGGGGATTCTTCATTACGGAGAAATCGGCAATGCGATGGCCCGGGTCGATGCGGTAGCCGTTGTTGTCGCCGTTGTGTTGGCCGCCGGTGTAGCGGTTGACCGCGATCACATCGCAGCCGGCGTAGGTCCAGCGCTGGAGATCATCGAGTTTGTCGGCGTCGGCGGTCTTCCAGTTGCCGGCGTTGGTGAGCTGTTTGCATCCGATCTGCCGGTACCACGTGGCGGCATCGGCGTAGAAGTCACGCTCCAACCGTGCCATGAACTCGGTTTGGTCGGCGATGCGCTTGGCCTTATTGCCTGACGGCGACTGCGTCAGCTCCCAGATGATGTACATGCCCATGGTCCCGGAGTTCACGTCATCGCCCAGGCCCGCGACCACGCCCGCCTGGCCGTCGCGCAACCGCACACCACCCCACGCCGCCACGGCATTGTCCAGTGAGCCGTATTTCTTTGCCAGGTAATCGCCCCACCGTTTCCCCAGCAACCGCTGCTGCGCCGGCTTGATCGCCTGCGAGGTCCAGAAGAGCAGGCTGTCCTCGTTCTGCACCTGGATCAGCGCGACGGCCGGCTCGTCCTTGAGCGGCGTGCCGCCCCCGCCCCCGCCCCCGCCCCCGGAGTGCGGATTGGGCCGCGTGTACAGTTCCTTGATCCATCCCTTCCACGCTTCCTCCAACGTCGGGTTGAAGAAGAGCAGGCCCCACGGCTGAGTATCGCCGTCGTAGCCTTCGACGCCCCAACTGCGCGGCAGCTTGAAGTGGCCGTAGTAAGGCGAGATCGTGACGTAGATGCCGTTGGCCTTGCACACGCCGACGAATCGCTGGATGTTGTCGATGAGCTTGTCGTCGACATCGGTGATTTTCGCGCCTTCCTTGGTATTGGCGAGAGTGACGTGCAGGCGGACCATGTTGACGCCCATCTTGGCCAGGGTGCGTGCATGGCGTTGCATGTCCTGCGGGGACAGGTTGTAGCCGTCGGACCCGGTGGCCCAGAAGCGGATGGGCTGGCCGTCGCCGCGGACAAAGCTCATGCCGTCGGACGAGAGCTTGATGAACCCGCTTTCACCCGCCTGCTTCTCATTGAGTCGCCGCAGGTCGAGCAGGGCCTGGTCGGAAAACGCATCGACGGGTGGGTCGAAGGCCCAGGTGTCTGCCTGGTCCTGCGCCCGGCAAGGCGCGGCCACCGCCAGTGCAGTTACCGCCGCCAAGAGGGTAAGACACGCGACGTCTTGACCGTACGTCTTAACTGGCCCCACCGATGTCAAGTGCGTTTTCATATCACCAGCTTACTCCGATCCGGCGCGTTGTAGGCCACATATTCACCCAGGGCAATTGCATTTGGCCCCTCTGCCCCCCTCTCCCTTCTGAGGGAGAGGGTTGGGGTGAGGGTGGCTCCCTATCAGCCCGTGGTAAAAGTCACCTTTCCCGGTGGATAACCCCTGATTTCTTGCACGCGGCAGGCAAGGGCGCTATACAGGAGGCTTGGCCGGGGAAGAACGCCAAGTCAGGGAGGACCGTGCATGGCCATGGGCAAACGCAATCAGCAAGAGCAGCAAGCGCTGTGGGTCAGCACCCAGGATCTGGCGCTGCCGGCCAGCCACCCGTACTACCGGACCGTCAACGAGTTGCTGGCGGCTCATGGCTTTGACGACTGGGTGCAGGAGGTCTGCCAGCCTTTCTATCACCAGGTGCTGGGCCGGCCGTCGCTGGCCCCGGGAATCTACTTTCGCGGTCTGTTGATCGGGTACTTTGAGGGCATCGACTCGGAGCGCGGCATCGCCTGGCGCGTGGCCGACTCGCTGTCGCTGCGGCAGTTCCTGGGCATTCCCCTGGACAAGGCCACACCCGACCACTCGACGCTGTCGCGCACGCGGCGGCTGATCGACTTAGAGACGCACGGGCGGGTGTTCACCTGGATACTCAAGGTGCTGGCGGTGCAGGGGCTGGTCCAGGGCAAGACCCTGGGCCTGGACGCCACCACGCTGGAGGCCAACGCCGCCCTGCGCTCGATCGTGCGCAACGACCATGTTCCGGGGGCTGGCCAAGGCTATCAGGAGTTCCTGGCCGACCTGGCCAAGGCCTCGGGCATCGAGACGCCCACGCGCGAGGAGCTGGCCCGGCTGGACAAAACCCGCAAGAACAAGGCCTCTAATGACGACTGGCACAACCCGCACGATCCGGAGGCCCGCATCACCAAGATGAAGGACGGGCGCACGCACCTGGCGCACAAGGTCGAACATGCGGTGGACATGACCCCCATCCCCGAATGCCCAGCCGGCTCCGGCGCGATTCTGGCGGTGACCATTCAGCCGGCGGACAGTGGCGACACCACCAGTTGGCGTCCCACGGTGGAAGAGACCTGCGCCAACCACCATGCGCTGTTGAATGATCCGCTCACGGCTGAGCAGGTGCACGATGAGCCGGTGGAGGAACTGGTGGCGGACAAGGGCTACCACTCGAACCAGACGATGGCCGACTACCAGGAGATCGGCACCCGCAGTTACGTCAGCGAGCCCGAGCGTGGCCGGCGCAAGTGGGAGGGCAAGGCGCAGGAGCAGCGCGCGGTGTACGCCAATCGTCGGCGCGTGCGCGGGCGGCGCGGCAAAGTTCTGTTACGCCGGCGCGGCGAGTTGCTCGAGCGCTCCTTCGCCCACTGCTACGACACCGGAGGCATGCGTCGCACCCACCTGCGCGGTCACGCCAACATACTCAAGCGACTGCTGGTGCATGCCGGCGGCTTCAACCTGAGCCTGGTGCTGCGCCGCGTGCTGGGCGTGGGCACAGCGCGGGGCATGCAGGACCGCGGCGCAGCCCCGCGCAGCGGCGTCGGTGCCGCCTTGGGCCGTCTTGCCGCCGCCCTGAGGCTGAGCAGGACACCGATAGAGACCATGCGAGGTCCACAAACACCTGGGCGCGCCTGGGCGACCCTTTGGACCAGCTTTGAATCCCTCAGCGCCGCCGCATGACAATCACGCCCGGCCGAGGCTTTCACCACGGACTGCTATGCCTATGGCCAGAACAGCGATCTTGCCACGTCATCACCGTACCAATCACCCTCATCTAACCTCTCCCTCAGAAGGGAGAGGGACCGGAAATCGTCAAATGCAATTGCCCTGCATATTCACCCGCACCTGCTCGCCCCGATGCTTGACGGGGTAGAATAGACGCCGCCGGACCCCGCCGCCGGCCAAGGAGATCATGCCATGACATTGCCGTTCTCTACACTTGCCGGGCGTTGTGGGTGGATGTTCGCCGCTGCGATGATCGCGCTGGGCGCGATGGCGCCGTTGGCGAGCGCCCAGGTCAAGGCAGGCGACAAGCCCGAATTCAACTGGCAGAGCATGGACCAGAAGACGATTTCGCCCCAGACGCTGCGCGGCTACATCGTCGTCATCGACTTCTGGGCCACCTGGTGTGGGCCGTGCATGGCCGAGGCGGAACACATGGTCAAGCTCAGCAAGCAGTACGCCCAGCAGGGCGTGCGGATCATGGGCGTGAGTTTGGACAACTCCGTGCCGACCATGGAACGGGTGGCCAAGAAGGAAGGCTTTGACTGGCCGCAGGTCTGCGACGGCAAGGGTTGGAAGAGTGCGGCGGCGGTGGCGTGGGGCGTCAACAGCATTCCCCGGACTTTCATCCTTTCGCCCGACGGTCAGGTGCTCTGGTCGGGCCATCCGGGCAACATCGATCAGCCGCTGGCCGAGGCGGTGAAGAAGTACCCAGCCGAGGCGGCGCAGCGTCAGGCCGCCGGCGAAAACGTCGCTGCCGCCGGCAAGCTGTTTGAGGAAAAGAACTACACCGAGGCTGTCGCCCGGCTCGCGTCGGTGGAGGAAAAGTTCTTCAAGGATGCGCAGATCGCCGGGCAAGTGCGTGCCATCGCCGGCAAGCTGCGCTCGCTTAAGGGCGAGGAGCAGGAGAAGCTCACCGCGGCGCTGGCGGAGTCGCCGCGGATCGCCAAGCTCCTGGGCCAGGACCAGGAGCAGCCCAAGACCGGCGACGATGCCGCCAAGGCCCCGTCGGATAGCGGCAGCCGGTCCAACGCGGCATCGGCGGCGATCGAGGCACGGTTCAAGAAGGCCCAGCAATACCGCGCCGAGGGCAACGACATCGACGCCTATCACGGCTACCGCTGGCTGGCCAAGCACGCGGCGGATACGGAGCAGGGCAAGGCCTCGGCCGAGCAACTGGCCAAGTATGACGCCGACGCGGAGTTCCAGACCAAGCTTAAGCAGGCCGAAGCGGAGGCCGCGGCGCGTTCCGCCTTGGCGCTGGCCAAGGGCTACGAAGCGGCCGACAAACTGGACCTGGCGCGTGACGGCTACGAGGGGGTGGTGAAGAAGTACCCCGCCACCCCCGCCGCCGGCGAGGCCAAGGCCGCGCTGGAGCGGCTGGCGAAGTAGCCCCGCAGCCCACGGCGGACGGCGGACGGTCACGACGCCGCGGCTGCCGCCACCGTGTGTTACCGCTAAGAACGCCCGCGGCTTGCGCAACCGCGGCGCCTTGCGCGCGCGTCTTTCCCCATCGCGCCGCGCTCCAATTTTTACACAGTCGCGCCCAACCTGATATTCTGTGTCCCGATTCGCACGGGCCTTACTCAGGAGCAGCCGATGGATCGTAAATGTATCTTGCGCGTGATGGGAGCTCTGGCCCTGGTGCTGGCGGTGCCGCAGATGGTGTGGGGCCATGCGGGCCACGCGGGAGTGGAACACGGCACCGCGCTGTTCGCCGGCCTGCTGCATCCGCTGTCGGGCCTGGATCACCTGCTGGCCATGGTGGCAGTCGGCCTGTGGGCCAGCCAACTGGGTCGGCGGGCGATGATCGCCCTTCCCGCGGCGTTCGTGAGCTTCATGGTGGTCGGCGGCTTGCTGGCGTATGCCGCCGTGCCCGTGCCGCTGGTCGAGCAGGGGGTGGTGGCATCGGTGCTGGTGCTTGGGCTGATCCTGGCGACAGGGCTGCGGCTGCCGGTGGGGCTGGGCGTGGCCATGGTCGGCGCCTTTGCCGTGTTCCACGGGTACGCCCATGTGAGCGAATTGGCAGGCCACTCGCTGGCGGGCTATGGCGCCGGGTTCATTATCACCACAGCCGCGCTGCACCTGGCGGGCATCGGCCTTGGCGTGCTGCTGCGCTCGCCCCGCCGCACGCTGGTGGTCCGCGCCGCCGGCGGGGGCATCGCCGCCGCCGCCTTACTGCTGAGTCTCGGTGCGATCTGAGTCCAGCTTTCTTGCTCGGCCGACAAGAACCCGCAGGCGAAAACACCCGTATTGTTGCGCCGCTGGCGCCGTCCCAAGCGTCACCGCTTGGTCCATGCCCAGGTGTAGCTGGCCGGGGGATTCGTCAATGGCCCGATTTGCAGGTCGCATGCGGGCGCGACAGGGCTGCTGCTCCATCATCAGCGGGTCAAGGGTTGCCGATGGGCGAGTCCCAGCGGCGTGCCCACGCAAGTGGCGTGCCCCGAGCCTTGAGCGCACGCTGTCAGCAGGGTGACTGCCCACCGCTTGTGCAGCCATGGTCAACATATAGCCGATTCGTTGTCGGGTACGTGTTTTGCACATGAACCACCATGCGTTTGAGCCTTACCGCGATACTCGTTTTCGCCGGCCTGCTGAGCGCGGGAGGATGCGCCACTAGCACTATCGGTACCCCCGGTTTTGCCGTTCTTCCGCGCGGAAGCGGTGCCAGCCGCGTCGCCCATCGCCCCGCCTACACCCTGACTGCGGCCCGGCAGGACTGGGTGCGGCAGCAGGGCGGCCTCAACGCCGACCCGATCCTGCACGCCCGCCTCCAGCAGGCATTCCTCCAACTGGGACCAGGCGTCGCACGGTCTTCCTGCCGATTGGAAGTGCTCGACAGCAGTCGCCTGGTCGCTTATTCCTGGACCGATGGCTCGGTGTTCGCCTCGCGCGGCCTGATCCAGGCGCTGGACAGCCTGGAACTGACCGCCGCCCTGGCGCACGAAATGGGTCACCTGCTGGGCCACGGGCCGATGGCCGACCCCTCGGCGCTCCAGAGCCACCCCTCACCGCATGATGAGGAAACCCGTGCCGACCAACTAGGCTGCGATCTGCTCCAACAGGTCGGCCTGCCCACGCGGAGCATGACCACCATGCTCCGCAAGGTCCGCGCCACGTTGGCCCCTGAAAGCGACACTTATCGCAACCTGTCACTGCGCATCGCCCGGCTGGATGCCCAAGACTGACCTGGGCTAGAAGCGCGGTACAATATGGGCATGCAACAGACCATTTTGGCTCATTTCGACGGCCGCGCGATCGTGCCCGACGAACCTCTGGACTTGCCGGCAGGTCAGGCGCTACAGGTGACGGTGTCGCCCGTGGAACGAGGCGATGAGCGACCGCAGTCGTCGCCCATCGGTGCTTTTCTTGCAGACTGGGCATGCAAGCGCTCGCGCGTGGAAGATGATGGTTTGCCAGACGACCTGGCGGCTCAGCACGACCATTACCTCTACGGCACACCCAAGCGCTCATGATCCTCATCGATAGTGGCCAATCGTGAGTCAACTGAGCGTAGCTCATCGCACTATGCCAATTGATAACTGCATTCATGGTTTTGACGAACTCGCGAACGTAGTCTTGCCGCGGCATTTCACACGTCTTCAAGAGGCGATGTGCGCGCCGATGTCTACGGTGGATTTCGTCGGCTTCAGAAGTGCAACGCGCACCGCTCTTGGCCGAGTGGACAAACCTACAGACTTCCCCGGCTGCTACGTTTTCCTGAGGGCGGGAACGGCAATATATGTCGGCATATCGCGGGGTGTTGTTAACCGGATCATACAGCACATCAACTCCGACACCCATTACTCCGCCAGTTTGGTCTACCGCATGGCCTGCAATGAGCATCCGCACAAGATGAGGCGCGACGAGGCGATGAAGCATGACCAGTTTCGGACGGCCTTTTTCTCAGTACAGAATCGTCTGCGGGAGATGAGCGTTGCGTTCATCGAAATCCACAATGACCTGGAGCTATACCTCTTCGAGGTATATGCGGCAATGAAATTGCATACTGTCTTGAACACCTTTCGCACTCACTGATGATGGTGGCCGGGAAACTCTCCCACAGCGGTCTTGATCATGCAGACTTGGGCCGGTAGCGCAAAATACGCAGGGCGTTGAGCACGACCAGGACGGTCGAGCCTTCGTGCAGCAGCACGGCGGCGGAGATCGGGGCAAAGCCCAGGGCCGCGACAGGCGCGACGACCGCGATCACGCCCAGGGCGATGAGCAGGTTCTGGAGGATGATGTGCCGGCTAAAGCGTGAGATGCCGATGGCCTCGGCCATGCGGTGCAGGTCCTTGCCCAGGATCACGATGTCGGCGGTTTCCATGGCCACGTCGCTGCCGCCGGCGCCGGAGGTGTCTTCACCCGCGCGTGAGGTGGGTTCGCCCGCACCGCCCCCGGGGGTGGTGCTTGGGCTAACCCCCGCGCCGCCGATGGCGATGCCCACCGTGGCGTTAGCCAGCGCCGGCGCGTCGTTGACGCCGTCGCCCACCATCGCCACCCGGCCATGCTCGCGGTCCAACTCGCGAATCCGCGCCAGCTTCTGCTCGGGCATCAGATTCGCCTCGTACTGATCGATGCCCACGTGCTTGGCGATTGCGGCGGCGGTCCGCTCATTGTCCCCGGTGAGCATGATCGTCTGGCGAATGCCCAAGGCGCGAAGCTGGGCGATCATCTGGTTGACGCCCGGGCGTGGTTCGTCCGCCAGGGCGATCAGCGCCAGCATGCGCTGGCCTTCGCTTACAGCGACGACCGTTTTGCCCATCTCTTCCAGGGCGGCGACCTCGCCGTTGTCTGCGTGACTGACCCGGCCCACGTGGATGTCGCGCCCCTCGACGTTGCCGCGGATGCCCATGCCCGGCGTCTGCTCGACCTGCTCGGCAGCCAGCGTCGTCAAGCCGCGCTCCTCGGCGGCACGCACGATCGCTTGCGCCAACGGGTGCCGGCTGCCACGCTCCACCGCCGCCGCCAGGGCGAGGATGGAATTGCTGATTTCCGACGCTGTGGGACGCTGCGCGTCACCCGCTAAACGGGTGGCGTCTGTCGCTTGTCCCCTTGTCTCCTCGTCTCCCTGTCTCCCTGTCTCGTCCCCCACGGGCACCACATCGGTGACCCGCGGCCGGCCCATGGTCAGCGTACCGGTTTTGTCGAAGGCGATGGCGCGCACGCGGCCCAGGTTCTCCAGGTGGATGCCGCCCTTAATGAGCACCCCGCTGCGTGCCGCCCGCGCGATGCCGCTGAGCACCGCCGCCGGCGTGCCGATCGCCAGGGCACAGGGCGAGGCCGCGGTCAGAAACGCCATGGCCTGATAGAACCACCCGGCCCAGTCGCTGGCGTGCTCGCGCCGCGGCTCGAGCCCCGCCAGCGGCGGCACCACCGCCACCAGCACCGTCGCCACCACCACCAGCGGCACGTACCACTGCTCGACCTTGTCCGTGAACGCCTGCGTCGGGCTCTTGGTCGATTGCGCTTCCTCGACCATGCGGATGAGCTTGCTCAGCGTGTTGTCCTGGGCACGCTTGAGCACCTGCACTTCCAGGGCTCCGTTGCCGTTGAGCGTACCGGCGAACACCGGGTCGCCCTGCGTCTTTTCCACAGGGATCGATTCGCCGGTGATCGGCGCCTGGTTGACGGCACTGGCGCCCTGCACGATGTTGCCGTCGGCGGGCACCTGCTGGCCCGGGGCGACGAACACGCGGTCGCCGATGCGCAGCTCCTCGACGCCCACTTCGCGCCGCTCGCCGCTGTCAAGGATCAGCATGGCGGTCTGCGGCGCCAGCCGCGTCAGCGCCTGGATGGCGCTGCGGGCGCGGTTCATGGCCAGGTTCTCTCCCGCCCCGCCCAGCGAGAAGAGGAACAGCAGCATGGCGCCTTCCTCGTAGTGGCCCAGGGCCGCGGCGCCAAAGGCGGCGGCGAACATGAGCACGTCGATGTCCAGGCGCAAGCGCAGGAGCGTGCGCACGGTGTCCTGGGACGGGTAGAACCCGCCGCAGATATAGCTGACAAAGAGTAGCGCCAGGCGGATGGGCTGCGGGCCGCCGAGCATGTAGACCAGGAACCCGGCCAGCAGGAACACGCCGGCGAGGACTGCCATGACGAAGTCCATCTGTGCCGCCGCCAGGCGCAGCCAGTTGGGCCCGGGAAGTTGGAGTGTCGCCGCGGGCGCTGAGCGCGGATGGGTCGTTTCCAGGGGCGATGACTGGCCGTCGCTCTTGACGCCCAGCACGTCCAACTCCTGCTCGATGCGCTCGAGCGTGCACAGCGCGCGGTCAAACTCGAGTCGTACGGTCTGCGTCGCGCCGTTGACGATGCAGCGCACGCCCGGCAGGCGCTCCATTGCCCGCTGGATCATTCGCTCATCGTGGCCCGAGCCGATGCCCCGCGCCGGCAGCACCACCTGCTGCATGGTTGGGGCAAAGCAACTGCCGGCCCCGCGCAGGTAGCCGTTGATCTGTGACAGGGACAACTGCTGGTCGTCGTAATCCAGTTCGAGGAACGCCTTGTCGCACCCGTCATCGGCGGCGACCACCTCGGCGCGTTTGACCCCCGCCCGCCGCGCCAGCCGCTCCTGGATACACGGCGCGCACACCCGCCGCCGCGCGGCGTCGGCGGGAAGCGTGATCGGCATGCGCAGGGAGCGGGTAGTCATGAGGATCGGGCCGGAGAAAGAGGATTATATGGTACGATTTGTCGCGACGCCCAAGGCACCACGTTCCCTTGGAGCTACCGAAGGTGGGGCCAATGCACTACGACTTGCGATTCAAGCCGCGTGCGGTTCGCGATCTGGAGCGATTGCCGCGCCCTTTGGCCCAACGCGTGATTGCCAAGATCGAGGCGATGAGAGAGGATCTGCACGGTGACGTGAAGCGGCTGACAAACTTCAGCCCGGAATACCGTTTGCGCGTGGGCGACTATCGGGTGCTATTCGATCTAGAATCTAGCAACGTAATCATCTACCGGGTGATTCACCGCCGCGACGCTTATGGGCGATAAGGACTCGACCGATGTTGAAGCTCCATCCTGAGATTCTGAAGAAGAACGGCCAAAACCAGTTCGTGGTGTTGCCCTACGAGGAGTTTGTGCAACTCCACGAAGTGCTGGACGATGCGCTGGACGTTCTGGAGCTTCGCCGCGCCAAATTGGAGGAGCGGGATGTCCCGACGATCGGCTTGGAAGAGTTGAAGACCAAGTTGGACCTGGAGGACGGCGGCTGCGCAAAGAATGGTTGACGATGCGGACCACGACCTTGGTTGGCGCCGATGCCGTGCAGGGCAAAATATCAGCACGACGCGCTCCATCCCGAGAAAAGGGCTTCAAATGGCTGCTTCCGGCGCCCCGGTTGACTGGCTGGCCAGGCTCGTGTCGCCCGACCAGACTCTTGACTTGGATGCAGCCAAGGCTCACTTGAATTTCCGGCAACAGGGCGGCTGGCTGCGGTTCATGCTGCTGGCGCAGAATCGCTGTCTGGCCCCGGTGCGTTTGCAGTGGGGGCATCCGCTCAGCTCGCCGGACTTGGCACAGGTGGAAGTACCAAGCCTCGACGTGGAGCTTGCCCAGAGCGCCTTGATCATGGCCACGCTTGAGCTGGAGACGCAGAAGCCCGAGAGGACAATCAGAAATAGCGGTTTGCATTGAAGACGCTTCATCGTGCATCTCTGCTACGGCAGGCACAAACGGCAGCAGATACGCCTTGCAGGCCGCCTCATTCAGGCATCACCACGCCGATGGTCAGCAGCAGGTTGGCGTAGATGCGCTGGTCGGCGGTGGCGAGGGTGAGGATCACATCGTCGCCGCCGGCGGTTTCGTAGAACTTGAAGCGTTCGATGGGCTCCAGGGCAATGCCGCGGTGGCCTGAATCGTCGAGCAGTTGGCGGAACTCGCGCCAGATGGGCGGGTCGGCCGAGAGAGCGTAGGGGCCGGTGGTGGCGTAGCCCATGGTGTTTGCCGCTTCGACGGGCACCGCCGCCAGCAGCGCGGAAAGCGCCTGCGTGCAGGTGACGACGCCCGGCGATAGGTTCAGGCTTACCAGCGTGGCCTTGGGGCCGAGCTTGGTGGCAAAGGGATAATTGCCGTCGGCAATAAGAATGCGCGAGCTGTGGCCGGCGCGGCCCAGAGCTTCGAGAATCTGCGGATGGATCAGTTGGCCTTTGAGCATGGGGGAACTCCTTGGGTATGTGATACCGGAACGGTGGTGGTTGGGCCAGTGCAGCCAGAGAGTTTGGGCGGCGCTCGCGGGCACAGCCCCGCTTCAAGCGGGGCCGCCCTGCGGTTACAATCCCGCTTCGACTCGTTCAGACAGGACATTTATTCATGCTCAAGCTTGCGGTTATTGGTGGTGACGGCATTGGTCCCGAAGTGACCGATCAGGGCTTGCGTTGCCTGGAGAAGCTCGCCAGGCAGCACGGCTTTGATTATGACGCCAGGAAGCTGCCCTATTCGGGCGGGCGGTATTTGAAGGAGAACGTGGTCATCACCGATGCGGAGATCGCCGATCTGCGGGAGAACTATGACGCGATTTATTTAGGTGCGGTGGGCACGCCGGACGTGCCGCCGGGGGTCGTGGAGCGCGGGTTGCTGTTGAAGATGCGTTTCGAGTTGGACCAGTACATCAACCTGCGGCCGGTGAAGCTGCTGCCGGGCGTGCGCACGCCGCTGGCGGGTAAGGGACCCGAGCACATCGACATGGTGGTGGTGCGCGAGAACACCGAGGACCTGTACTGCGGGATCGGCGGGTTTCTGCGCAAGGGCACGCCGCACGAGGTGGCCACGCAGGAGATGATCGCCACGCGCATGGGTGTGGACCGCTGCCTCAAGTATGCCTTTGACCTGACGATGACTCGCCCCCGGAAGAAGCTGACCCTGGTGGGCAAGACCAATGTGCTGACATTCGCGCACGATTTGTGGATGCGGGCGTTCAACGAAATGGGCGAGCAATATCCGCAGGTGACGCGCGAGTATCACCACGTGGATGCCTGTTGCATGTACATGGTGAGCAAGCCGGAGATTTACGATGTGATCGTGACGACCAACATGTTCGGCGACATCATCACGGACTTGGGTGCGGCGATCGCGGGGGGCATGGGGGTAGCGGCGTCGGGGAATCTGAATCCGCAGTTCACCCCGGAAGGCCGCCGCGACAACCGGGGCGGCGGGCCAGGTATGTACGAACCGGTGCACGGCTCGGCGCCGGACATTGCGGGGCAGAACAAGGCCAACCCCATCGCGGCGATTTTGTCGATGGCCATGCTGCTGCGCGAGACGGGGCGGATCAAGGGCGATGCGAAGCTGGTCGCTGCCGGCGAGGCGCTGGAGGCGGCGGTGGTGAAGGTGTGCCCGCGTTGGGCGGGGCAGAATATGGACCGGCTGGATGTGGGGACGAAAGAGGTGGCCGAGGCGGTGATGGGGAATTTCTGATTTCGGATTTCGGATTTCGGATTTCGGATTTCTGATTTCTGATTTCTGATTTGGGAATTGAAGACAAGAGAGAATCCCGGCCAAGCTCGAAGACTCGCATGGCCGGGCTTGGCTTTCCCAAAATCAGAAATCAGATATCAGAAAATAGACATCAACTCCCCCAGCGCCGGTGCTATCCTTTAGCCTTCCGGATCACGAGCCAAGCGCATGCAGGACTTGCTTCAACTGATCGATCAGCAGTGGGCCGCCATTCGGGGGCAGCTACCCGCGTTGCCGCTGGCCGAGCCGGTGTCGGTTTTCGCGTTGCTGATGTTGATTATTCTGATTGCCCCGCGTCTGGCGGCGTGGGGCCGGCTGCCGGGGTTGATCGGTCTGATCCTGGCGGGTCTGGTGCTGGGGCCAAACGCCCTGAACATCATGCAGCGCGACGACACCATGCGCCTCTTTGGGGCCGTGGGCCTGCTCTACATCGTGTTCATGGCGGGCCTGGAGATCAATCTGGGGCTCTTCTATAAGTACAAGCTCCACAGCGGCCTCTTTGGCTTGTGCACCTTCCTGGTGCCCCTGGGCCTGGGCCTGCTGGTGGGACGCTACCTGCTGACCATGAGCTGGCCTTCGACGACCCTTCTGGCCAGCATGTTCGCCTCGCACACGCTGATTTCCTATCCCGTGGCGGCACGCTTTGGCATCCTTCAAAATCGGGCGGTGGTGACGACGATCGGCGGCACGCTGATCACCGACACGGCGTCGCTGCTCCTTTTGGCGGTGATCGCCGCCAGCACGATGGGGGCGCTGGATACCACCTTTTGGGTGCGCCTGGGGGTGGCGGCGGCGATCTTCGTCTTCCTGGTGCTGTGGGTGCTGCCCCGCATCGCCCAGCGCTTCTTCCGCGTGGTCAGCGGCGAAGGACCCACGGAGTACATCTTCGTCCTGGCGGCGGTCTTCATCAGCGCCTTGCTGGCGCGGGCGGCGGGCATCGAGCCGATCCTGGGCGCCTTCCTGGCGGGCTTGGCGCTCAATCGCCTGGTGCCCGAACAAAGCCCGCTGATGAACCGCGTCCAGTTCGTCGGCAACGTGCTGTTCATCCCCATGTTCCTCATCTCCGTGGGCATGCTGGTGGATCTGCGCGTGTTCCTGGCCGGCTCGCGCGCCTGGATGGTCAGCGCCGCCATGGTGCTGACGGTCATCGCCGCTAAATGGCTCTCGGCGCGTTTGGCGCAAGGGCTCTTGGGCTACACCAGGGCCGAGGGCTGGGTGATGTTCGGCCTGAGCGTCAACCAGGCCGCGGCCACCTTGGCGGCGGTGGTCGTGGGCATGCGCATCGGCCTGTTCGACGAGGCGGTGCTCAACGGCACGATCATGATGATCCTGGCCACGTGCATTCTGGGGCCGTGGGTCACCGAGAAATTCGGCCGGCGCGTCGCAGAACAGAGTCAGGAGCCGGTGCCGCATGGAGAGGCGCCGCAGCGCATCCTGGTGCCCCTGGCGCGCCCGGAGACCGCTACCGAGCTATTGGACCTGGCGTTCTGCCTGCGCCCCGCCAAGTCGGAGAGCCCCATTCAACTTCTGACGGTGGTGCCCGACGGTCCCGACGTGCACGACGGGGTGGCCGCCAGCGAGAAGATGCTCAGCCAGGCGGTGATCCACGCCGCCGCCGCCGATGTGCCGGTGCACTCGGCCACGCGCGTCGACCTCAATATCGCCAATGGCATCCTCCGCGCCGTCAAAGAGCTGCGCATCACCCAGGTGATCGTCGGCTGGGGGGGCAAGAGCAGCACGCGCGAACGCATCTTCGGCAGCGTGCTGGACCAGTTCCTGGCGCAGTCCCTGGAAATGGTGCTGGTCTGCAAGATCGAGCAGCCGGTCAACACGCACAGCCGTCTGGTACTGATCCTGCCGCCGCTGGCGGAGCGCGAGCCGGGCTTCCCCGAAGCGCACCTGGCCATCCGCCGCCTCGCCAGCCAGCTCGGCGCACGCCTCCTGGTCCTGGCCACCGACAACAGCTTGCACCGTGTCAAAGCGCAGATCAACCATGGCCTGACGGCACGACCCGCCTTTCAGGGCATCACCGGCTGGCGGCACGTGCTGGCGGAAATCGCCGGCGTGCTCAAGCCCGACGACCTGCTGGTGCTCCACGGCGCCCGCGCCGGCCGGCTGTCCTGGAACCCGCTCCTGCCCAGCCTGCCCCAGCGCCTGGCGCGGCAGTTCCCCGCCACCAGCTTCCTGGTGCTCTATCCCAGCGAGCACCATTACGAAGCAACCGCCGCCGAACAAGCCCCGCCGCCCGAGGGTGAGGCGGACGCGTCGCTCCAGCCCAGCGTCGTCCTGGATCTGGACGAGGCCTCGCATGAGATTGCCTTGGCGCGACTCATCCGCGAAGCGATGCCGCGATTCGCGGCCTATCATCGCGCCTTGACCCGGCGTGTCGTCCAGGCCAGCCGCGAGTACGCCTGTGAGATCGCCCCCGACGTGGTGCTGGTGCATGCCGAGGCGCGGGACATCGACGGGCCCCGGCTGCTCATCGGCGTCAGCCGCGAGGGCCTGACGTTTCCCAAGGTCCGCCACGTGGTCCACGTCATCCTTCTCCTGCTCAAGCCCGCCACCCAGTCCCCTGAGCAGCACCTGCGCACGCTGGCGCGGGTGGTACACCTGCTGCATCAGCCCCAAACGATCGAGCGATTGAAGAACGCCCGGTCGGCACAGGCCGCCATGGACTTGGTGATGGCGGAGTTGTAGAGATTCCTGACGTTGCCGCCTGATGCGGCCGAGGCAAACGGCCTGCCAAGGGGACGTACCGGTCACGCCGGCTGGAGCGTCACACGCAACGTGGCGGGCACGACGAACCAGAAGATGGCGCCGCCTTGCGGACCGTTTTCCGCCCAGGTGCGCCCGCCGTAGACTTGGGCGATGCGGCGGACGGTCGCCAGGCCGATGCCCGTGCCCTCGTCGTCGCTGTGCAGGCGCTGGAAAAGGTCGAAGATGCGCTCGCAATGCTCGCGCGGCACGCCCGGGCCGTTGTCCTGCACGAAGAAGCGCAGCTCGCCGTTGGATTCGACGGCGCCGACAGTGATCGTGGGCTGGGCGCCCGTGCAGCCGTACTTGAGCGCATTGCCCAGCAGGTTGCCGAACACCGACTCGATCTGGGCGCGGTCCGCCATGATGGCGGGCAGGTCGGGTTGGACCTCGAGCTGCGCCCGGCAGTTTTGGGCGGCGGTGCGATAATCGTGGAAAATCTGCTCCACCAGGCGATGCACTTCGATGGGTTTGGGATCGCGCGGGGCAAAGCCGCCCCGGCTGTGCTGGATCAGGTCGTCGATGATCCGCCGCATGCGCCGGCACACCGTGCTGATGTCCTTGGCGGCTTCGACGGCCTTGTCGTGACGCCCGGCCTTGAGGTGATTCTGGAGCACCACCACCATCATGTCGCCGGCGGCGATGGGGGTCTTGAGGTCGTGCGACACGGCGGAGACAAACCGCTCCATCTCGTCGTTGGCCTGGAGCAGGTTGGCGTTGGCGCGTTCCAGCGCCTTTTCCGCGGCGGCGCGTTCGGTGATGTGTCGCCGCAACTGCTCGTTGGCGGCCTCGCGCTGTTGGGCGCTGGTGGCCATCAGGTCGCCGTAGTGGATCACGCCCATGAGGATGGCGGTGACCAGGGCGGTGACCAGCAGGCCCCAGAGCAGGACGACCCAGTGGTCGTCGGCGGCCTGCTCCAGCAGGTGCGGGCCGGGGGTGCAGACCACTTCCCAGGAGCGGCCGCCGGCGTCGAGCGTGTAACGGCGATAGCGCGGGTCGTCCGGATTGGGATTGAGGGGCGGGAGTGCCTCGGCGGGGTCGGTCTCCCCTGAAACGTAGTGGTACAGCAGGCGGTGATCCGTCGCGGCCAGGTCGTAGATGGCGAAATTGAGCCGTGGCTGAGTCAGGTCGCGCAGCGCCACGGACACCATGGCTTCGACGCGCACGGCGCCGATGGCATAGCCCAGCAGTTGCTCGCGCCGCTGGGCCTGGGTCTGGGGGCTTCCACGATAGACCGCCGAGCAGAACAGGACGCCCCACTGGCCCTGGGGTGCCCCGGCGAACGCCACGGGTTGGGTGCCGGCGACCTGGCCCGAATCACGCGCCTGCGCCAGCGCGTCCTCGTGGTCCGGCAGGGCCAGCATATCCAGACCGCGCAGTTTCTCGGCGCGCTGGGCCGGCTCGACCAGCAGCACGGGGACATAGAGGTCGCGCGGCCCGGCGGGCACAATCGTGTCTTTGGGGCCCGGCTCGGTGATGCCAAAGCCGCGCAGACCCATCGTCTGGGCCGCCTGCTCAAACCCCGCCCGCTCGTCCCCCGCCACGCGCGGGCACCAGCGGATCGTGTGCAGCACCTCGTAACGCTGCTGGAGGGGCAGAACAAAGCGGTGATAGCTCACCAGGTCCACATCCGGCTCGGCCGCCAGGTAGTCGCCGACGATGCGCACTTGCCCCATGGCACTGCGCAGCCCGCGCTCCAAAAGCGCCACGTGATCGTCGGCTTCGCTCTCGAACGCCATGGTCTGTTGGGTGTGGCGGTTGGTTTGAGTCTGGACCATCAGCAGCCAGGAAATCACCACGCCAATCAACAGCACGCCCAGCACCACCGGCAGGCGAAGCCGACCAACCCACCTTATGAGCAACGAAGGAGCGCCCATCCCAACCCTCTTGCTGTAAGCCCGGATTAGTCAGCCCAAAGTGCACGGAGAACACGGACTAGAGGTAACCGTGATGAACATGGTAGAACATGATGAATGGGAAACGGAGGCCAGACCGCAAGCGACTTGGGCGTCCATCCTGTTCAACATGCCTATCCCTGCTCCCTCTCTTTCGCCATCCCGGATCATCCGTTTCCCTGCTTCTTCTGGGCTCCCTGCGTGTCCTCTGTGGTGAGCAATCCGGGTGGGCGAGACGATTGTACCGCGCGCAGGGCCAGGAACAGCGGGATTTCCCGCCTGGCGGCGTTTTCCGCGCCGGCGCGCGGCCCGCTGTCGCTCTGCTTGTGGCTGGGCCATTCCTCCAGCGCGTCGATCAGCAGACCCGCCTGCGCCAGCGCCTTGACATAGGTCTGTAGCGGGCGATGAAAGGTCCAGGTGTGCAGACCCGGTCGCCGGCCCGGGTGCATGGTGATCGCTTCCTTGCGGGGTTGGAGGTAGCGATCAACCCGGCGATACTGAGTCTGTTGGACCACATCCCAGCCCCAGGAGGCGAATTTGGGGCCGCGGAAACTGGGGTGCATCATCGCGACGACCAGCCGGCCCCCGGGCTTGAGCAGCCGGGCGACCTGCTCGAACACCGGGCCGATGGGCTCGATGTTCTGGATGGCCAGGATGCACGCCGCCAGATGGAACGACGCCGGCTCGAAGCGCGACAGGTCGCGGGCGTCGGCCACGTCGTAGTGGATGGCCTCGTCGCTGCGCTCCCTGGCGATGCGGATCAGGTCGGCCGAGGCGTCCACCCCGGTCATGCGCGCGCCGTGCTTGTGATGCAGGGTGCGGCACAGCACGCCCTGGCCGCAGGCGATGTCGATCCCCGCCTCGCCGGGGCGCGGCGTGAGCAGGCGGATGACCCCGGGCAGCACGACCTTCTGGTGATATTCGCTGCCGGCGTCGCCGACCAGTTCGTCGTACCACTGGGCGACGTCGGACCAGTCCGTGCCGGGGGCCGGGCGGTCCCGCGTCGGCGGAGCTGAGGGCGGCCCGGTGCGCGGCGAGGCCGGCGCTCCACCCGGCGCACCGCCCGGCATCGGCTTGCGCTTACGCCCAAATCGCCCGCGATCCTCGCGTGGTTTCATGTAATGAGATGATAGAAGGACAAGGCAGAAGCTCGATGCTCGAAATTCGAATCAAATCCGAAATTCGAAATCCGAAATCCGAAATCACCCTTCGATCCCCGTGATCTTCACGCTCAGGTAATCCTGGCGATGCCCCGCCTTCTTGAGAATCCGCTTGCGCCGCTTGAACTTCACCACCGGCACTTTGTCGGTCTTTTTCTGCGACAGCACGTCGGCGGTCACCTTGGCCCCGGCGAGGTAGGGGGCACCGATCCGCGCCGAGCCCTCGACCGCCTCGTCACCGACGAACAGCACGCGGTCGAACGTCACCGTCGCCTGGTCGGGCTGCATCTCCCGCATGGCAATACGGATGGTGTCGCCCTGGCTGACCTTGATCTGCGAACCGCTGTCTTCAATCACTGCGTACATGGCTGATTCCTCGCATGCCAAACGGGTGGGGGAAAGCGGGGTACTGTACCCGCCGGCGACACTTTTGTCCATGCCCGCAGGTTTAGAGCGTGGCGGCCGCGACGCTGCTTTGGCTTTTCGCCCAGCGAAGGCGGCTGCGCCGCAAGCCAAAGTGGTATCGCCGCCACCACAATCCAGAAAAAACGCAGGAATTTCCTTGACCCCGGCGTTGCCACCGACTAGATTCAGGATGGCTCCTGAAGGTCCTGTTGTCCGTTGACCCAAAGCGAGGGGATGACGGGACGAGGTTATGATCAGGCGTTTGCCCACCTCAAACGAGATATGGCGCTGCGGCTCTGCCGGGCGTAAACAGGGATTGTTGCAGTGGCTGTGCCGCTGACGCAACGGTCAGGCGCGCACTGTGATGGTTTAAGTAATGCGACGTGTGGCACTTATCGCCCGTCGCGTGATGGCAGCACGAAAATCGAGGTGGGACATGGTTGCAACCGATTATCTGGTCAGCGTGGCGCGGGAAGCTCTGGTGCAGGAGTACGGCGGGCTGGAAGGTATCAGCGATGGCGATGCGTCGCAGCGGCGCACCGACACGTGCCCAGCCTTGTGGGTTCTCCATGAGTTGATCGGCCTGGTCGAAGAGTTCCACCAGATCCCCGTCGTGCAGATCGAGCCGACGATCCGCAAGCTCATCGTCGAGCAGAGCTTTGTTGACGAGAACGGCGACTGTGTGTTCGACGCCGACAGCCAGGTGGAAGTGGACCGCCAGGTCGAAATGATCGTTCGCGTGCTCGAGCGTGTGCGTCAGCAGGCACTGGCGGTCGGTACTTGGTGCGAGGCGCCGTTGACCGAGCAGTATGTGGGGTGAGGCGGGTCAAAGGGCCGCCACTTTGGACTGCGGTGGCGTTGACACCGCTATGGCTTGCGGCGGAGCCACATTCGCTTGGCGAAAAAGCCAAAGCGGCGCCGCAGCCGCCGCACTCCAGATTTGCCGCGTCACGGCTCGCTATGATGTTCCCCTATCGTTGAGCAACCCAGCCAATCCGTCGCCGCCAGCCGGTTATTTCCCGATCATCGCGATCTTTACGTGCTGATCGTGGGGATTGTGATCGGTTTTGTGCTCAGCCCCTGGGTGCTGGGGCGCTGGAATGCCCAGTTGTATGACCACTGGTTTGTGGGTAGCGGGCCGGGTAAGGCGCAACTGGCGCAATTCGATGCTCAGACCGCCGCCATGCTCGCGGGCATGAGCGGCGCCAGTCCCGAAGCGGCGCAGGAAAAGGCCCAGCAGCGGGAACTCCAGCGCCAGGCCATTATGCAGTTGCAGATGCAGCCGGCTCAGCAGGCGCACACTCAGTATCTGGCGGGTCTAAGAGCGTCGCTGCTACTGGTGATGGCCCTGATCATGATCCTCGAAACACTGATCGACCCGGCCGCGCCCGCGGACGCGGGCCCGGCGCGATACCGAGGCCGGCTGGCGACCATCCGCTATGCCTGCCTCTCGGCATGGCTGGCGCTGCTCATCGCGGCTCCGACCACGCTCCTGAGCGTGTCGCCTCTGTTTGTCATTCTGGCGTTGCTCCTGGCGCTGGGTTTTGCCATCGTGCCCCTGGGCCGGAATGAGAACCCGGGCTGAACCAGCAAGACACCAGGGACACCAAGAAGAGTGAAGAAGAGGAATGAACACGAAGACACGAAGACACGAAGGAGGAAGAGGGAGAGAACCAGCAGATCAGAAAAGGCAGCAAACAGGTCAGCCGGGCATTCTTCCTATGTTTTGCATGCTATGCCCTTCCTGTGTTTTCGGCTTCTCTTCTTCGTGTCTTCGTGCCTTCGTGTTCATTTGTTCTTGGTGTCCTTGGTGCCTTGGTGGTTGATCAGAGTTTTCCAAGCATGTCACGATTCATTCACGGCTTGTACTGGATGTTCCTGGGGCTTTGGCTCGGTGCGATCGTCATGTTCGCCGTCGCCGCCGGCGCCGTGTTCGCCACCCTCGCCCGGTATGAGCCGACTATCGGCATCGAGCCGCTGTCACGCCTCAGCGACGTGGCGCCCTCCCGCATCATGGCCGGTGGCGTGGTCGGACGCATCATCGTCGGGCTGGCGGTCATCCAGTTGATCTGTGCCGTGATGGCGGCGCTGACGGCCGTGCTCCAGTGCACCCTCTTTCGCCGGTCGCTCCCGCGCGGCGGCAGATCGCCCGCCAATGTCGCGCGACTGCTCATGCTGGGCCTGGCCATGTTGATCCTGGCGGTGGACCTGCTCTGGATCAACCCCGGCGTTGGGCGACAGGCGACAATCATGTATGATCCGAATCTCCCCGCGGAGACCCGGTTCGAGGCGCGGACGCGCTTCGACACCCTGCACAAGACCAGCGAACGAGCCGTGACCATCCAGGCCTTGCTGCTAGCCGCGGCGCTGCTGACCTCAGCCTTCGCCTTAAACCCCCGAGAAAACCAGCCACAGATGGACACAGATGAACACGGATAAAACGAATTTCGGATTTCGGATTTCGGATTTGGGATATTCGTCATTCGAATTTCGAATTTCGAGTTTACCTTCTTCCCATCTGTGTTCATCTGTGTTCATCTGTGGCCCTTTTTCAGAGTGCATCGATGGAAGATCAGGCCTTGCGTGAATCGCTCTGCCGCGGCGCGGCACAGCTCTGGATGCGCGGCCTGATCGTCGGCGACGGCGGCCTGGTCAGCACCGAAGCCGGGCGGCGGCGCTTCCTGGTCACGCCTCTGGGCCGGCGCCGCAGCGGGCTGCGCCCCGAGGAACTGCTCCTGGTCGATATCGGCGGCGCGGACGTGGCCGGCGGGCCGGGCATCCCGCCGCAACTGTGGCGCCCGCATCGCCTGGCGTACCAGAGCCTGCGCGACAACGACGCCGATCATCCCGTGGACCACCCGCCCGTGCATGCCACGGTCCTGGCCACGCCGCCCTCAGCCATGGCGCTGGCGCTGCTGCATCCCGATATGCCGTTGCTCCAGTGCGCGTCGTTCGGGCCCGCCATGGGCCTGGAGCCCGACGAACAGCGCCTGCATGCACTGGACGCCGGCGATGAGCCGGCCCTGCGTGACGCCCTGTTGCACCAGCGGATCGTTCTCTTGCGCGGCCTGGGCGTGCTGACGGCCGCCGGCACGCTGGAGGAAGCGCTCAATCTCATCGAAGGCGTCGAGTACGCCGCCAGCCTGACGCTGGCCTGCGCCGGCCAGCGCGTGCCGCGGCCATGAGGCTGGCAGTTCCAAGCCGAAGCTGCGTCTGAATCAGGCGGCCTTGCGCGTCGCGCCGGCGGCGCGTTGTGTCCGGGTCAAGCGGTACGACAGCCGTTGTGCCGCGGCGTAGCGGGGGTTGATGCGCAATGCGTTTTGAATGGCAGCGTCCGCCGGCGCCGGCTCATGCAGGAGCGTGTGGCAGACCGCCAGGTGATATTGGACATCGGCGCGGCGGGCATGGCGGGAGGCATGCGTGGTCAAAACTCCCACCGCGCGGTGGAGCATCGCCTGGAGCGGCGTGGCCCGCGCCGTGGGCAGGTGCCGCTCATCGGTCTGGATGGCCGCGATCTGCTGGCCGGCAGCGATGTGCGCCCACCGCGGCGCCAGCAGCGCCCGGCGTTGTTGACGGTTGGTTACCGCGGCCAGTCGGGCATGCGCCAGTCGGGCAAGTTTGGATCGCCGCAGCGCCAAGGCGCTGACGACCAAGCCAGCCCACGCGGACGCCTGGCGTCCCTGCTGTTGGGTCAGACCCGCGGCGCCGGGCGAGCGTCGCGCCGCGCGCCAGCAGCAGAGGCATGCCTGGGCCCATCGGCCGGCGTGCATATGCACCTGCGCCAGTGCCGCTAACGCCTGGTGGACGCCGCGGTCCGCCGGTGCTAAGGCGATGGCGCGTGTCAGCCGGTGCGTCGCGCCGGCGTCGTCGCCCAGTTCATCCGCCAGTTCGCCCGCTTCGCGCCACAGTCCCGCGTCGTCGTCATGACGGCGCAAGAGCATGCGAAAGGCATCATCGGCCTCGCGCAGCCGACCCGCACGGCGCAGCAGCCGCGCCGCCTCGAGCACAACCTGGGAAGCTTCGTAGCCGTACACCGTCGCGCCCTGGAGCAGGACTTCCAGGGCGGCCTGGGTATTGCCGCCCGCCAGTGTCTGGGCCAGGCGTCGCCGGTTGGCTTGATCGTTGGGCGCCAGTCGCAGCACCTGCTGCCAGGCCTCGACGGCGCGTGCGGTCTGGCCCAGCCGCTGCGCCGCTGCACCCGCCAGGCGATGAAAGCGAATGTCATCGGGGAACTGCTCGATGAGCTTCTGCGCTTCGACCAGCGCCAGTTCGTCGTGGCCGCCGCCAAGCAATGCCTGCGCCCGCATCGCACGGACTTGCGGACACTGCGCGCGCGAGGGATGGTATTGAAGCAGGGCGTCGAGGGCGGTCAGGGCTTGTGCGGCCTGATCCATGGTCAGATGCGCCCGCGCCTGCACGAGACGGGCCTCCGCCAGCGCCGGGGCGATAGCCAGCGCCTGCTGAACCTGCGCCAGCGCTTGGGCGGGCAGGCCGGCATCCAGGTCGGCCGCGGCACGATCCAGCAGCCGGGCCGCATCGGTGGCGAGCTGGAGCGTCATGCCGCCAACTCCTGATGCAGCCGGCGTGCGGTGAGATTGCGTGGCTCGCGCGAGAGCCAGGCGGTCAGGCGCCGCCGCGCCGCTTCGCGTCGGCCCTGGGCGCCTTCCCGGCGAATCAGCGCCGCCAGCACGTCGGGGTAGTCCGGATGCTTGTGTGCCACTTCGGCCAACACGTTGACCGCCGGCGGGCCTTGCGCCGGATCGTCCTCCACCGCCGCCAACACCAGCGCCAGCGGCGCTGAGTAGGGCTCGAGCTTGAGCCCGCGATGGGCCCATCGCCGTGCATCGTCGGCATCCTGCGCCAACAGCGCCAGGTCCGCCATGGCCTGGCAGAGCACCAGCCCGCGGCGGCCTTCGTGTAGATCGTGATACGCCCGGGCGCCGGCGCGGCGAAGCAGCAGGACCTGCTCCGCATCTGGCGCGACCTTGAGGGCCGCCACCAGGCTCAGCAGCGCCAGCGGCTGGGCCAGCAGGTCCGCCGCCAGTTGCTCGATCACCGCGGGTGAGACCTGCGGCAGCTCGTTGCCGCAGGGGGCCTCGACATACCCAATCCACTGGCGCACCCAGCCGTCGTCACCGTGATGCGCATCCAGATGGCTCACGCAACGCCGCGCCGCATCGGGCAGATCGGCGACGATCAAGAGGGCGGCCTGCAGGACGGCCGCCGGTGCGTCCAACTCACCGGCGGCATGCAGGATCTGGCGGGCATCATCGGTCATGCCCCGCCGCGCCAGCAGTGCCGACAGGAGCGTCCGCGCCGCGGTGGGGCAGTCGGCATGTCGTTGCCATTCGTGTAGTTCCACTTCGGCCGCCGCCAGCCGGCCTTCCAGGCACCATTGGCCCAGGCGCTGCAATCGCTGCGGCGTGGTTTCATGGGGCGATGAAGAGGCATTAACGGGACACACCATTTCCGGCGGCGGTGCGTCGGCGGCACGTCGAGTCAGCAGACTTCGGATGTGAGCAAGCCAGAACATGTCGTGTTCTTCCTGGCCAAGATCGCCGCCACGTCTCTCGGACACCGCCGGCTCCAGGCCGGCCGTGGTCGGACCGCCAACCGCGCAGTCCTTGTGGGTGGTATCGGTTGGGGTAAAGTTGCGGTTTAATCCAACTGCCCGGTTGGCCCGGTTGGATGGAACATAGCGGCTGTACCGGGGCGCGGGGAGGGGAGTTATCGGGCATCCCGCTGGCCGTGCTCGCCCAGAAGCGCGGCGACAGGGCCTGACGCGGCGCCGCTGTACGCCTACCGTCCCGTCAGCACCAGATTGTCCCGGTGCAGCACCTCGGCATGACCCGGCCGGCCCAGGATCTGCTGGAACTGCGAGGACTTCCTGCCCATGATCAGCCGCGCTTCCTGGGCGCTGTAGTTGCTTAGGCCGCGGGCTAATTCCTGGCCATGGTCATCGCGCACCAGCACCACATCGCCGGGGTCGAATTCGCCATCGACCTTGACGATGCCGCTGGCCAGCAGGCTCTTGCCGCCCTGCGTCAAGGCGCGGGCGGCGCCGGCGTCAACGGTCATGACCCCGGCGGGACGCTTGGTCAGGCCGATCCAGCGCCGCCGGCTGTCGAGCTTGCGCGGCGAAGGGGCGAAGATCGTGCCCACGCCGCATGTCGTCGCATCGAACAGGCGCGTCAGCACGTCCGGCTCGCGACCATTGGCAATCACCGCCAACTCGCCGGCTTCCATCACCAGCCGCACCGCTTCGAGCTTGCTGTTCATCCCCCCGGTGCCCAAAGCGCTCTTTTCATGCCGCGCGTGGCCCGTCGCCTCGTCGATATCAGTCACCAGATCGATCCGTTGCCCGGACGCATCCAGCAGCCCGTCCACCACGCTCAGAATCACCAGCACATTGGCGCGCAGGGCGTGCGTCATCAGCGCGGCGAGCATGTCGTTGTCGCCAAAGCCCAGCTCCTCGGTGGAGACCGTGTCGTTCTCGTTGAGCACCGGGATGCAGTTCCACTGATGCAGGCGCGAGACGCAGTTGCGGATATTGAGAAAGCGCTGGCGGTCATCAAAGTCGGCGCGGGTCAGCAGAAGCTGGCCCACCGATACGCCGTGGGCGGCAAAGGCCTCGTGCCAGGCATCCATCAGGCGGCGCTGGCCCACAGCGGCGGCGGCCTGCTGCTCGGCGACGTCCACCGGCCGGCGCGGCAGGTTCAACTCCATCACTCCGGCACCGATCGCCCCGCTCGAAACGATCGTCAGTTGCATCCCCCGCGCCCGCAGGGCCACCATCTGCGCCGCCATGGCCTGACAATACGCCCGGTCCAGGCCGCGCTGGCCATCCGGGGCGTCCGGGGCGTCGCGTCGCGCCAGCAACTGCGTGCCGAGTTTCACGACGATCGAGCGGGCTTGCGAGAGCACATTTTGACGTAGGGGAGTCGAAGGCATGGCGGCGACATGGTATCGCGTCCAGGCAAGAGAATCACGGCGCGCCTTGAGCCGCTTGCGGCTTCGCGCTGCCGCCTGACTAACGGGGACCCGTGCATCAGTCACCGCTGCGCGAAGCCGCCAGCGGCTGGTCGACCGCGGCCATCAACTGCTCCAGCAAATCGGCATGCCGCCGCGTTGCGCCTTGCCGCGCCGCGATCACCCGTCGGCCGCCCTCCGCCAGCCGTTGCGCCCGCGGCGTATCGGCCAGCAGCGCCGCCGCCGCGGCCCCCGGCTCGTCGCTGACCTCGATGCCGCCGCCCTGGCGCAGGGCGTCGACCGTATCCTGAAAATCGCTGTGATGGGTGCCGATGATCGTGGGCTTGCCCAGAGCGATGGATTCGATCGGGTCCGAGCCGTAGAGGCCCAGGAAGCTGCGGCCGACCAGGCAGACATCCGCCAGCGAATACGCCTTGCGCAGCTCGCCCATGGTGTCCAGCAGGAACAGCCGCCGGTCCTGACTCCGGGGGGCGACAGGCCAGGCCGCGCCGTCGGGATGGCACGTGCGGCGAATCATGTCACGATCCAGCGCCGCCACTTCGTCGAAGCGCTCAGGCTTGCGCGGCACGAGCATGAGTTGGGCGTCCTTGGGACTCGTATCGATCAACAGGCGTTCTTCACCGGGTGCCGTGGAGCCGGCGACGATCAGCGGGCGGGCGCGATCGATGCCCATCGCCGCCGCCAGTTCCTCGCGGCCCGGCACCGCCTGGGGTTCCGCCAACTGGGCCGTATCCCATTTCATCGTGTCCAGCACCATCACGGCATTGGCGGGCACGCCCAGATGAATGAACCGTTGGGCATAGTCATCAGTCTGCACCGCGGCGGCGGCGAGCCTGGCGAACGTCGGCCGCAGCAGCGCCGCGATCTTGCGATAGCCGCGAAAGCTCCGCGCTGATAGCCGCCCGTTGATCACGCCCACCGGCACGCCGCGCCGGGCACACTCGCCGACGAAATTCGGCCAGACCTCCAGCTCCACCAGCGCCACCACATCGGGCCGCACGGCGTCGAGAAAGCGGCGCACGCTGCGCGTGAAGTCCAGCGGATAGCGCACCACCGTATGCACCGGCTCGAAAAGCTGCTGCGCCCGCGCCTGCCCGGTGTCGGTCGTGGTGGCGATGACGATCCGCCATGCCCCGTGCGTGCGGCGATGCAGCTCGTCCACCAGCAGCCGGATGAGATTGACCTCGCCGACGGACACGGCGTGAATCAGCAGCGTGGGGCGATCGTGCGAAATGGGGGCGCACTTGCCCAGCCGTGCCTGCCAATCCGTGCGCCACTTGCCGGTGCGCAGCAATCGGTAGCCCCACAGCGGCGATGAGATCGCGCCGCCCGCGCCATAAAGAAGATCCAGTCCCAAACCCATGGCGGGCATTGTACGGATCGCCGCCGGTCAGAGCCGCGCGGCGTAAGCCCGCGGAATCGGACGTCGATGCATCGCCCATCCGCGGGCTTACGCCGCGCGGCTCTGATGCGCTGGGCCGCTACAATCACCGCAACATGACCACGCCCAAGTTCTACATCACCACGCCGATCTACTACGTCAACGACCGCCCGCACATCGGGCACGTGTACACCACGACGGTCGCCGACATCGTGGCGCGGTATCACCGGCTCATGGGTCAGGAGGTGTTCTTCCTCACCGGGGTGGACGAGCATGCCGCCAAGGTGGTCGAAGCCGCTGAACAGCGCGGCGTGTCGCCCCAGGCCTGGGCCGATCAGAATGCCGCGGTGTTCAAGCAGACCTTCGCCAAGCTGGGCATCAGCAACGACGACTTCGTGCGCACCAGCGAAGACCGGCACAAGCAACCCGTGCTGCGCTACGTCGCGGCCCTGCTCGAGTCCGGCGACGTTTACGCCGGCCAATACGAAGGCTGGTACGACGCCGGGCAGGAAGAGTACGTCACCGATTCCAAGGCCCAGGAATACCAGTTCAAGAGCCCGATCAACGGCAAGCCGCTGATCCGCAAGCAGGAGAAGAACTACTTCTTTCGCCTGGAGAAGTATCGCGAGGCGGCGGCTGCGGCCATCCGCTCGGGCCAATTCAAGGTCGAGCCCGAGGCGCGGCGAAACGAAATTCTCAACCGCCTGGCGGACGCCAAGGACGTGCCCATCTCGCGCAGCGGCACCGGCGGCTGGGGCATCCCCATGCCCAATGACCCCGAGCAATCGATCTACGTCTGGATCGACGCCCTGTTCAACTATCTGAGCTATGTCGATAGCGACGAGCGCCGCGACTACTGGGCCGCGCGATCGGTGCACCTGATCGCCAAGGACATCCTCTGGTTCCACGCGGCGATCTGGCCGGCGATTCTGCTGGCGCTGCGCCAGTGTCCGGGCTTTGCGTGGGTCGAGCTGCCGCAGAAGGTTTACGCCCACAGCTTCTGGATCAGCGAAGGCCAGAAGATGAGCAAGAGCCTGGGCAACTTCGTCGATCTGGAGAAGCTGGACCACTACGTCGCGACGTTCAGTCTCGACGCCCTGCGCTGGTACCTGGCCAGCAACGGCCCGCTGGGCACGACCGACAGCGATTTTGCCGAGGCCAAGTTCATCGACGTGTACAACAGCGAGTTGGCCAACACGATCGGCAACTGCTTTAGCCGCGTGACGAACATGACTAACCGCTACTTCGGCGGCAAGCTGCCGGCGCACGGGCCGCACGTCGAGGCCAGCGCTGCGCATGCGACCGATGCTGAGGCGGCGGTGCAGCGATTCGCCGCGGCGATGGATCAGTTTGACCTGGCCGGCGCCACGGTGACGGCCCGCGCGTTGGTCAGCTCGATCGACAATTACATCGAGGAGACGGCGCCGTTCAAACGCGCCAAGGACCCGGCCAAGCTGCCGGAGGTGGGCACGATCCTCTACAACTGCGCCGAGGCGATGAGGATTGCGTCACTGTTGCTGTGGCCGATCATTCCCAGCAAGGCCGAGGAAATCTGGCGGCGCTTGAGCCAGCCGCACTATGGCGAGGCGCTGGCGAATGGCCGCGGCGACCTGGGGTCGTGGACGAAGTGGGGCCAACTCCAGCCCGGCACGCCAATCCTCCAGGGCGAGGCGCTCTTCCCGCGCTATCAGCCGGAGAAGTGAAGAGTGCGACCGTAATTCACGCCGCCAGTTTTTTCGCCCATGGCTCGATACGGCTCTGAATCTGAGAAATCGAGTCGGGCAGCCCGCCTTCGCCAAAGCGTTTCCACCAACTCACCACGGTCAGGCCGACAGGCCGATCAGTGGCCTCGTCTCGCAGAAGAATGAAGCCGTCCTCGGTCTCCTCGCCGACGGTGTCTGTATCACGCTCGGAAAGCAAACGCAGGTACAGCACATCGGATCCCACGTCGTAGTGGTACCAGAGCGTTTGGTTGATCACGCCTTCCAATGTGTCTATCGCGACCATTCAACCACTCCGGCTTTGATCCGCCTGGCGAAATATGCCGTCTTAACGACGCCCGCCACGATATCCGCAACCAGTGCAACTCGTCGGCCACGTGCTGATGCCTGTCCGTAGTATATCCGGCAGTCGGCGTCGGACGTACTGATGCGAATCTGCTCAGGAAGCACCACGGCCTGTTCAACTTCATGGCGGTGACTGGCCAATTCCGGGTGGCCCTTGATAATGTGGCCAAACCACACGTAATCATGCAGCGTGATCATCCGATTCAGCGGGTCGGTAAGTCGGCGGGGTGGCGACATGGATTTTGTTACTCCTCCGCCTCCTCGCCGCCATACGCCTGCTTCCACGCCTGGGCGAAGGTGCCCACGGCGGCGTGCAGGCGGCTCTTGACCGTGCCCAGCGGAATGTCCAGCGCCGCGGCGATCTCCTTGTAGGGAAGCTGCTGGAAGTACGCCAGGATGAGGATCTCGCGCAGGTGGTCGGGCATGCCGTCGACGACCTGCCGCACCAGTTCGCCCGTTTCGCGTTCCTCCGCCACGGTTGGGGGCAGGGGCAACTCGCCGTCCATGATGTCGATCAAGCCCGGTCCTTCGCCCGGGCCGCCGTCGTCGAGTGAATGCGCCGCTTGCGCCGCGGGGCGACGGTTTCGCCGCAGATAGTCCCGCGCTTTGTTGGCGGCGATCGTGAAAAGCCAGGGCTTGAACGGCCGGTCAGTGTCGAACGAATCGATCGCCAGATGAATCTGCAGGAACGTGTCCTGAAAAATATCCTCGGCGGCGGCACGATTGCCCACGAAACGGATCAGGAAGTGAAACACCTCCAGGCGGTAGCGTTCGAGCAATTGCACAAATGACTGGGCGTCGCCCACCTGGTAGTCGCGTATCAGTTCCTGATCCGTGCGCGGGTCGCCCCCCCCGGAAGTATCCCCCCCGGAAGTATCCCCGCCGGAAGTACTGGCCCCGGAAGGCCCGCCCCCGGAGGGTCGGGAGCCGGACGATGGACGATGAGGTTGGCCTGGCAATGTCGCCATGCGACAAAGTGTAATGCGGATCGCCTCGAGGCTCAGGCTCAGCCTCAGCCTCAGCCCCATTTACTCCTGAGGGTGAGGGCTGGGGCGAGGGGCTGGCTTATGAGCGTGGTGCAAATGACTGCGGCGGCGTCCGCAGCCCCGTATCCGCATTCCTTACTCTCTCCCGCCGCTTGGACGACAATCTCATCGAGGCAGGTGGGTCAACGATTCGTACCAGGACGCGGGCTCCATCAGCATTGGGAAATCAAGCCCAGGAATGCCGCGTGCAAGCGCTTGGCGACCGGGCCCGGTTGGCCTGCGCCAATTGCCTGGCCGTCCACCGCCGTCACCGCCGCCACCTGCGTGGTGCTGCCGGTGATGATCACTTCGTCGGCGCTGCGGAGTTGCGCCACCGTCACGGCCTCCTCGATGACGGGGATGCCTTCCTGTTGTGCCAGCTCCAGAACGATCTGGCGGGTGATGCCGCCGAGGATCCACTGGTTGGCGGGGTGCGTGTGCATCGTGTCGCCGCGGACCACGAAGGTATTGGTCGAGGTGCCTTCGGTGATGACATCGCCGCGGTGGAAGATGGCTTCATGGGCGCCGGCGGCGACGGCTTTATTCTTGGCCAGCACGTTGGGCAGCAGCATGAGCGACTTGATGCAGCAATTGGCCCAGCGCTGGTCCTCGTGCAGGATGGCTTTGAGGGCGGGCACAGGCCGGTGCGGATCGACGGGCGCCACGGCATAGGCGATGGCCAGCACGGTAGGCCGGGGCTGGGCGGGGAACACGTGCATGCGTGGCGCCGGGCCGCGCGTCACCTGCCAGTACACGGCGGCCTCGGGGGTACCGTTGCGGCGCACCAGCTCGTTGCCGGCGTCGGCCAGTTGCTCGACCAGCACGCCGCCGTCGAGCTGGATCGCCGCCAGGCTCAGCCGCAGGCGTTTTAAGTGGCGATCGATCGCCAGGGGTCTGCCGGCGTAGTAGCGGGTCACCTCGTACACGCCGTCGGCGAACAAGGCGCCGCGGTCCTCGATGTCCAGACACGCTGCCGAGCGCGGCACGAACTCGCCATTGAGATAAACCACCGGTTCAGGCATGACGCGACACTATAGAGAATTGCAGACGAAGAAGAGGTAACAGGGATGAACACGGATGAACACGGACAAGAGGAAGGAACAGGGATGGACAGGATGGACATGATTTCAGATTACGGATTTGATATTTCAGGTACATTTCGGATTTCAGATTCCTGCCTTCTGACTCATCCTGTCTAGCATGTCCATCCCTATTCCCTCTTCCCATCCGTGTTCATCCGTGTTACTTCCTATTCCGTGGCCAACTCGCGCAGCCGGCCTTCGAGTTCCGGTCCCAGGTCCACCTCGCGCCGCGCCATCATTGCTCGGGCCGTTTCCACGAACTTCGCCAGGTCGTAGGCCTGGCCCTCGGGGTGCTCATCGGTGTAGAAGCCCAGCGTCCTGGCGCACTTGGGGGCGAAGCCCGACAGGGCGATCATGGCCCCGGTGTTGAGGCAGGCGCCGGTAAGCAGGCGCGAGCCGATGGCGGTGCGCACGTAGTCGCCGATGATCGGCCCGCAGAATTGCCGGCCGGTATCCTCCTCCGGCTCGTCGAGGCGGCGCTGCACACGCACCGAGCCGTAGGTGTTCTTCAGATTGCTCACCGTGGTGCCCGCGCCCAGGTTCACCCACTGGCCCAGCAGGCTGTGGCCCAGATAGCCCTGGTGCGCCTTGTTGGTGTAGCCCTGAATGATGGAGAAGGAGATCTCGCCGGCGACCTTGCAGTACGGGCCGACGACGGTATGGGGGCGTATGTAGGCGTGGGGCGCCACCTCGGTGTGTGCGCCGATGTAACAGGGGCCCTGGAGAAACGACAGCGCCCCGACGATCGCGCCGTGGTCGATGACGACGGGTCCGCGCGTTTCGTCGATGACCGCCGAGGCATGCACGGCGGCGCTATCGGCACGACGCGTCATGTGCGCCAGGTCATACGCCAGTGTCGCTTCGAGCTGACCCAGGATGTGCCAGGGTTGGCGCACGAGCACCGAATGGTCCAGGATCACCGCCTTCGCGTTCCATCGTTCGTCATCCCACAGCCACGCCAGTTCCGTTTCTCGCGGTAGTTCCAGATGGGCGGCCACCCACGCCCCGCATGGTTCCCTGATTACATGCTGCGGCGCCAGCGACTTGAGTTGCTCCAGCACTTGAGGCGAGGCACAACCCGAGCCGACGACATACCACCGGCCAGCGGATACCGTATCAGTCAGGCTGTCGATTAGTTGTACACCCGCAACTCCTTGCGTTTCCTTCACCAGTCCCCAATGTGGGCCCCAGACAAACAGTGCCGCCGCCTCCAGCCCCAGCACGCGCTCGATGCGTTGCCGCGTCGTCCATGCGCCGGTGCGCAGGTCAAAGCTCGGGCGCAGGTGCGTCAGCGGCGCCAGGCCGTGGTGCTGGTTATCGATGATGAGTAGCCGCGTCGAGCTCATGGGGCCATTATCGGTCAAATTCACCCCCTGTCATGCGGCGCTTGTGGGGTCGTCCACGCCGACGCTGAGTCCTGGAAGCGTCCGGTGCCAGACGCTTGGAGGACTCAGCGTCGGCGTGGCTGTGGCAACACCCGGACTTGACAACTGGTATGCCGTTGCTACGCGCCGCCGCGGAAATGCGCCGCGCGTGATTGACACGCATGGTCCCGCGCCGTAGGTTTGGGGGGTTCGGCAATGTGGATTGTTCTGGAAGACAAGAGACATCTGTGCGACCGATGGTGGGTCGGCCGCGCCGTTGGATAAAAGCTAATCCGTCGAAAGCCTTTGATCATGCCTAAGCTGGATCCCGCGCTGTGGCGCGACATGATGGGTTACCTGCGGCGCAAGCACGCGCCGATCTGCCGTCAATGGTTCGAGGAGCTGCGCCCCGTGAGCCTCGACTCGGGCCTGCTCCAGATCTACACCAGCAACGCGGTGCAGCGGAATTACCTTCAGCGCAAATGCCTCGAGCAGTTCAACGAGGCGGCGCAGGAAGCCACCGGCGCCCTGGTGGCGGTGCGTTTCGTCAATACCCAGGAACACGGCGGCAACGGCACCACAACCCTGGGCCGCGGCGGTGTCCCCGCCCCCGGACACCTCGGTGGCACCCCCGCCGCAGGCAACCTCGCCTCGGCCCATGGCGCCTCGGCCAACTCAGACGCCAGCGAGTCCGCGCGCAGCCACGAACCCCTGCCCGACCACCACGGTGACGTGCAGTTCGAGCAGATCGTCATCAGCCCGGACTATATCTTCGACACCTTCGTGCCCGGCCCGGGCAACGAGCTGGCCTACGCCGCCGCCCAAGCCGTCGCCAGTCAGCCCGGCATCGCCTACAACCCTCTGTTCATCCACGGCGGCGTCGGCCTGGGCAAGACCCACCTCCTCCAGGCCATCTGCCAGACCATCATGCACGCCAAGCCCAATGCGCGCATCTGCTACCTCTCCTGTGACGCCTTCACCAACCAGTTCCTCGACTGCGTACAGAAGGGCATGATGGACCAGTTCCGCCACCGCTACCGCCACGTGGACGTGCTGGTCGTGGACGACATCCACTTCCTGGCCAACCGCGAACGCACCCAGGAAGAGTTCTTCCACACCTTCAACGAGCTGCACCAGTCGCGCAAGCAGATCGTGATCAGTTCGGATGCCCCGCCCAGCGAGATTCCCCAGCTCGAGCAGCGGCTGGTCAGCCGGTTCCAGTGGGGCCTGGTCGCCAACATCACCAAGCCCGACTACGAGACGCGCGTGGCGATCGTCCGCGCCAAGAGCAAGTTGCGCGGGTTGGACCTGCCTGACGACGTGTTTGCCTACATCGCCACCAAGATCGACTCCAACGCCCGTGAGCTCGAGGGCGCCCTGACCACCATTCAGGGCCACGCCATGCTCAACAACAAACCCATCGACCTGGCGATGGCGCAAAAGGCGCTGGGCGAGCCATCCTTCGGCTCTCGCAACAGCCAGGTCACGCTCCAGAACATCATCGACGTGGTGACGGCCTACTACAACGTCAAGCTCAGCGACCTCCAGTCCAAGCGGCGGCACAAGTCGATCACCATGCCCCGGCAGGTGTGCATGTGGCTGGCGCGCAAACGCACGCGCTTCAGCCTCCAGGAAATCGGCGGGCACTTCGGCGGCCGCGACCACACCACCGTCATGCACTCGATCGAAACCGTAGAGATCCGCTGCGGCAACGACCCCGTCTTCGCCGACCAGATCCGCCAGCTCGACGAACGCATCGCCAGATGACAAGAAATCCTGATTTCTGATTTTTGATTTCTGATTTGATGTTCACGCCGACGCTGAGCCGCTTTGGGCGAAGCGTCCGGTAGCCACATCGCGCGCCTGCTCGCGCCAACCTATGATGTGGCCATGACCACCACCACGCTCAAAGTCCGCGGCATGCGCTGCGCCGGGTGCGTCAACCACGTCGAAAAGAGCCTCCGCGCCGTGCCCGGCGTCGCCAATGCCTCGGTCAACCTCGCCACCGAAGAAGCCTCGGTGCAGCACGACCGGGTGCGAGCGCCGCTGCCCAAACTGCTCGAAGCGGTGAAACAAGCTGGATACGAAGCGCAACCCGAAGCACCGGCGGAGGAGGATGAGGAGGTTGAATCCGAGGAATCCCCGGCAAGCCCTCAAGCGGGCATGCCGGGGCTTGACCAACACCAAATCCGAAATTCGACGGCTTCAACAGCGCAAGCTAAATCCGAAATCCCTCACGCCCACGACCACGCCAGCATGTCCGCCACCTGGTCCTGGCGCCTCGTCCTGGGCGGCATCCTCGCTTTGCCCGTGGTGGTCATCGGCATGGGCGGGCACTTAGGTTGGCTGGGCGCCTGGGGCGCCTCGGCGACGGCCGCGTGGATCCAGCTCGCGCTGACCACGCCGGTGATGGTGCTGCTGGGCTGGCCCTTCTTCCAGGGCGCCCTGCGCGCCGCGCGGCACGCCCGCGCCGACATGGACACCTTGGTCGCCTTGGGCACCTCCGTCGCCTACGCCTACAGCATCGTCGAACTGCTCCGCGGCGAGTACCACGCGCTCTTCTTCGAGACCGCCGTGGTCATTCTCGTGCTCATCGGCGTGGGCAAATACCTCGAGGCGCGGGCCCGCGCCAGTGCCGCGGCGGCGATCCGCGGCCTGATGCACCTCCAGCCACCGCGCGCCACAGTGCGCCGCGACGGCCAGCAGGTCGAGATCCCCGTCGCCAGGGTCAAGCCGGGCGACATCGTGCTGGTCCGCCCCGGCCAGAGGGTGCCCGTCGATGGCCAGGTGGTCGAAGGACAAAGCGCCGTCGATCAGGCCATGGTCACCGGCGAATCCATGCCCGTGGAGATCGGCCCGGGCGACGAGGTGATCGGCGGCACGCTCAACCAGGCCGGCGCCTTCGAGTTCCGCGCCACCGCCACCGGCAAGGCCACCGTGCTGGCACAGATCGTCGAGCTGGTAAAAAAGGCGCAGGCGTCCAAGGCCAACGTGCAGCGCATCGCCGACCGCGTGGCGGGCGTGTTTGTGCCGGTGGTTATTGTCGTCGCCATCGGCGCGCTATTGGGCTGGGGCCTGATCGCCGCCGACTTGCGCATGGGGCTATACACGCTGGTAGCGGTGCTGATCGTGGCCTGCCCCTGCGCCCTGGGGCTGGCGACGCCCACGGCCATCATGGTGGGCACGGGCTTAGGCGCCCAGCGCGGCATTCTCATCAAGGATGCGGCGGCGCTGGAACGCGCCGGCAGCCTGACGCACGTGATCCTCGACAAGACCGGCACGCTGACCGTCGGCCGGCCCCGTGTGAGCGACGTGTTGCCGTTGCATGGTGATGCCGACCGCCTCCTTGCTTTAGCCGCCTCGGTGGAGCAGAACAGCGAGCACCCATTGGGCCGCGCCATCGTCGCCGAAGCGAAACATCGGGGGCTGACCATCGGACCGGTGAAGGACTTTGCCAGCATCACGGCCGGGGGCGTGCGTGGGCGGGTCAGTGGCGCGATGGTGGTGGTGGGCAAACCGGCGACGCTGCGCGAGGCGGGCGTTAGCGACGTGCAGGCGATCGACGAATTGTTGAAGCGCATGCAGAGCCAGGGCGCCACGGCGGTGGCGGTGGCGATCGATGGCAAGCCCGCCGGTGTCATCGCCCTGGCGGACCCGCCCAAGGCCGAAGCCGCCGGCGCCGTCGCCGCCCTGCACAAGCTGGGGCTCAAGGTGATCCTCATGACCGGCGACCATCGCCAAGCGGCGCTGGCGGTGGCGCAAAAACTGGGCATCGACGACGTGCTGGCCGAGGTCATGCCCGCCGACAAGCAGGCCAAGGTGATCGAGCTTCAGAAGCAGGGCCACGTCGTGGCCATGGTGGGCGACGGCATCAATGACGCCCCGGCGCTGGCGGCGGCGGACATCGGCATCGCGATGGGAGGGGGGAAGACAGGAGACAGAAGACAGGAGACAGGAGACAGGGGGGAGGAACGCCACGCCGACGCTGAGTCCGCGAAGCGTCCGGTATCTGGCATGGACACGGGACACGCAACCCCGGACACTGGACATTCCTCCGGCTCCGACATCGCCATGCACGCCGGCCACATGACGCTCGTCGGCGGCGACTTGAACGGCCTGCCCCGCGCCATCCGCCTCTCCCGCGCCACCATGCGGCGCATCTACGCCGGCCTGTTCTGGGCCTTTGTCTACAACCTCGTGCTCATCCCCCTGGCGGTCGCCGGCTACCTCCACCCCATGGCCGCCGCCGCCGCCATGGCCTTCTCCTCCATCAGCGTCGTCCTCAACGCCCTGTGGCTGCGCTGGTCCTGGCGGGATTAGCCGTGACGGTCCGAGCATAGGAATTAGCCGCGGATGAACACGGATTGGTACAGAAAATGAAGAAGAGGGATCAGCGATGGACCGGATGGATAGGATGATTGGTGAGCGCTTGCGGGTTCATGGAATTATGCCAACCGCAACGCCGTCTTGTCCATCATGTCCCTCCTTGTTCCTTTCGCCATTCCCTGTTGTGGTGAAAGCTAAGGAGGTCCGATGATGCGCGTGGTGCTTGATGCCTGGCCGTTTGATACGCGGCGGATGGATAAGCCGGTGCAGGACTGGGGGGCGTGGCCCTGCCGGTGGGTTCACTGCACGGATGCCGGGGCGACGCCGTTCGTGACGGCCTATCGCCTGCGGGTGATGCTGCCGGCTGCCGCGACGGTGCGCGTGCATGTCAGTGCGGACGAGCGTTACGAGTTGTACGTCGATGGCGGACGGATCGGGCGTGGTCCGGAGCGTGGCGACGCCGATCACTGGCAGTTTGAGACTTACGACCTGCCGTTGTCGGCCGGGGCGCACGTGGTGGTGGCGCGGGTGTGGTCGCTGGGCGTGGGCCGGCCGTTTGCGCAGATGACAGTGCGTCCGGGCTTTGTGCTCTGTCCGCAGGACGCGGCGCTGTTGCCGCAATGGGCCACGGGCGTGGCGGCGTGGGAGGCCAGGCGGCTGGGGGGATACGCTTTTGTCAAGCCGGGCAGTGCGTGGGGCAGCGGCGATAACGTGGTGATCGACGGGGCAGCCTATCCCTGGGGCGTGGAGCGCGGCGATGGCGACGGATGGGCGCTGGTGACGCCGGGCCTGGAAGCGATCGACCAGCGCTACACCACCGGCTTTGGTGAATGCGGAGAGGAGCGACATCGGCTGGCGCCGGCGCTGTTGCCGGCGATGCTGGATGAGCCGCGCGGGCATGCGGCGGTGCGGGCGGTGGAGGCGTTGGATGCCCAGGTCGGCCCCGCTCCAGTGGGGGCGCTCCCGGGCGTGTCCAGGGCGCGTCACTTGCCCGATGAGGCGGGCGCATGGGAAGCGATGATCCGCACGGGCAAGCCGCTGACGATCCCGCCGCGAACGGTGCGGCGCGTGATCCTGGATCTGGAGCAGTACTACTGTGCCTATCACCGGCTGGTGACCACCGGCGGCGCCGGCGCTCGCGTGGACGTGCACTGGAGCGAGGGCTTGTGGGAGAAGCCCGACAAGGCGATCAAGGGCGATCGCAACGCGATCCAGGGCAAGTATTTCGTGGGCGTGGGCGACACGTTTTTGCCTGATGGCGGGCCACAGCGGGTGTTTGAGCCGTTGTGGTGGCAGGCGGGGCGGTACGTGCAGTTGCTGGTCCGCACCGCCGAGGAGCCGCTCTCGATCGAGGGATTTTCCTACAGCGAAACGCGCTATCCGCTGGAGGACCAGAGCCGCTTTGCATGCAGCGACGAGCGGCTGGCGGAAGCCTGGCCCATCATGTTCCGCACGCTGCAGATGTGTGCCCACGAAACGTATTTCGACTGCCCGTACTACGAGCAGCTCATGTACGTCGGCGACACGCGGCTGGAAGTGCTCACGACGTATTGCACGACGTCGGACGATCGTCTGCCGCGCAAGGCGCTACAGGCGTTTGACTGGTCGCGTCTGGGCAGTGGGCTAACCCAGTCGCGCTACCCGTCGAAGGTCACGCAGGTCATTCCGCCCTTTTCGCTGTGGTGGTGCGCCATGGTGTACGACTTTGCCCTGTGGCGCGGCGACCGGGAACTGGTGGCGATGCTAATGCCCGGCGTGCGCGGCGCGATCGACGCCTACAGCCGCTTTATCAACGATCAGGGCCTCATTGAAGCGCCGCAGGGGTGGAACTTCATGGACTGGGTGCCCGGCTGGTCCACCGGCTATCCGCCCGATGGCGCCTGGGGTGTGTCGGCGCTGATCAACTGGCAGTTGGTGCTGGTGCTGACGCAGGTGGCCCAAGTCGAGGCATGGCTGGGGGAGACGGAACTGGCGCAGCGCGATCACCGGTTGGCGCGGGCGCTGGCGGTGCGCGCCGGCGCGGCGTTCTGGGACGAGCGCCGCGGGCTCTTTGCCGATGACTTGAGCAAGAAGCATTTCAGCGAGCACACGCAGTGCCTTGCGCTGTTGTCGGGACTGGTCGATGAGGGGCGCCGGCCACGCATGGTGGAGGGATTGCTCAATGCCAAAGATCTGGCGCGGCAGACGATCTACTTCAGCCACTACCTTTTCGAGACGCTGCGTCAGGAGAAGCGCATGGGCGTGGTGTTGCGCCGGTTCGAGGAGTGGTATGACTTGAAGGCCATGGGCTTAATGACGGCGCGCGAGAAGCCCGAGCCCTCGCGCTCGGATTGCCATGCCTGGGGCGCCCATCCGATATATCACAGCTTTGCCTCGGTGCTGGGGATTCGGCCCGGGTCGTTCGGGTTTGCGACGGTGCGTATCGAGCCGCAGTTGGGGACGCTGGCGCGCGTCAGCGGAACGATGCCGCACCCGCGCGGGCAGATCGAGGCGACGTTCGAGGTTGCCGGGGCGGGGCTGCGTGGTAGCGTGACGCTGCCGCAAGGCGTTACCGGGACGCTGGTTGTCGGCGGAAGTGAGCTGCCGTTGCATAGCGGCCGCAACGAGGTGAGTGAGTTGGCGACGAGTCCCGTGGCGGAAGCCCGCGCCTGAGTGCCCCCGGGTTTCCACGCCGCGGTTGAAAACTGACAACCTGAGTTCGGGATAGGCAGCCGCATCCTGTGGGGGCGCTGGCCGCTTTGGACTGCGGTGGCCGCGACACCGCTTTAGCTTGCGGCGGAGCCGTTTGGGCACGCCCCCAGGCGTTGCCGGCGGCCAAAGACGCGCCGCGTCGAGCCAAAGCGGCGTCACAGCCGCCGCACTCCAAAACCGTTTCGATGGGCTTATCCCGAAATCAGGTTGACAATCCGCAGCCTTTCGACGCGCTGCCCGGCACTATTGTGGATAACTTGATCCGAAGTTGACATGAGAATGAGTCTCATTATATTGCGACAGTATGAGCACAACTGATTCTGCGTCGCAATTACAAGTAACAACCACGGCAAGGGCGTTCACCCTCATCGAACTGCTGGTGGTCATCTCCATCATCGCCCTGCTCATCGGTATTCTCCTGCCGGCGCTGGGCGCGGCACGCGGCGCCGCCAAGGGGTCGCAGTCGCTGAGCAACCTGCGGCAGATCGGCATCGGCGTCGCCAACTACCACAACGAAAACAGCTACTTCTATCCCATGCACTCCTCGTCCTCGGGCGGCCCGTGGCCCGGCTATCTCAACCGCCCGCGCTGGGCTGACTACATCTACCCCTTCATGCAAATGGAAGCGATCTACCGCAGCCCGCTGCTGACACCTGAGGAAAAGGTCCTCTTCAACAAGCCCTTTGCCCACAACACCGCTGAGAAATACGGCGGTTACGGCATCAACTACCAGTACCTGGGCAACGCCCGTTTCTCGCCCACCTTCCACGCACGCTTCGAGACCGACGTGCTGCAACCGTCCAACACCGTGGTGATCGGCGACACCGCCGGCTCGCGCAAGGGAGGGCTGGGCAATTCACCCGGAATCGGCGGCGAGGCCGTGTACGTGCTGGACCCGCCGCTCAAGTCCACCCGCGGCGCCCACCCCTCGGGCGATGCCTACTACCCCAGCGGGTCGGCGGAGGAATCCTCCGGCGACGCCGACACCTACATCTGGCGATCCTTCCCCGCCCAGCGCAACAGCGGCGCCGCCAACTTCGTCTTTGCCGATGGTCATGCCGCAGGCATGAGCATGGAGCAGATCGACGACTTCGACGGCAACGGCGTCAAGGACAACGGCTATTGGAACGGCCGGGGAGACGCTTCGCTAAAGTAGACCGCCGATACTAAACCGCAAGCCGTTGGGAAGGGGGCGAGTTGCAGGCGTCGCGCCGGTTTGCGAAGATGGAAGGCGCCTTGAGGCTTCCTCGCCGGTGGGGTTTGTCGCCGGCAATCACTTATGCAAGGAGTCGACGATGAGCAGTCGGATCACACTGGCGCTGTGCGGGTTGATGGTGGCGATGCTGGCGGCCGGTTGCCAGAAGAACGGCGGCAGCGGCGGCCCCGAGGTTGGGACGACCACGCCGGTGCCCATCCTCGATCACCTGGGCGGCAATGACGCGGGGCTGATCATGCCCGGCGTGACCTTGGTCAATTCCGCCGCCGAATTGGAGAAACTGGGCAGCCAGGACCTGATCGCCAAGAATGTTGACCTTGACAGCTACTCGCTGATCGTGCTGAGCGTGGGCCAGCAGAGTTCGGGCGGGTACTGGGCGTGGATCACCGGCGTGCAGCGCGACGGTGATCGGCTGTACGTGCAGGGCATCGTCAACCGGCCGGCGGAAGGCGAAGTGACCACCGAAGCGATCACGCACGCCTACGACGCGGTGGTGGTGAACAAGATCAGTGCGGCGACGGTGCACCCGGAGATCGAGTCGACGACGGGTCAGACGCGCCCGGGCGTGGCCCCGTTGCCGGCGGACATGGAAGAGCCCGCCAAGGAGCCGGCGCCGGCCGCGCCGATGGAAAACGGCGGGATGTGAGATCTGGCGACTTTTTTTGTGGAATGCAGCGGCAACCACGCCGCCTTGGCTTTTCGCGGAGCGAATCTGTTTCCGCAAGCCAAGGCGGTGTCAAGGCCACCGCAGTTCATAGTGGTCGCCGCCGCCAAGCCGTAAGCGGCTTTGGTGTTAAATTGGGGGAGATGCGCTGGCCAATCAAGGACCCGCGCGATGTAAGTTGGGTTGAGCCCGCGTAAATCATTGACAACGCTGGCGCAATCGGTAGTCTAGGGAACTGTGGGATTTGGTGGGAAAGACCTCCGAATGCCATGGGGATGGTTGACCGACAAGTCATAAGGCTGCGCCGCGTGCGGCGCAGCGCTGTCGCTTGAGGACAAGGTGCGTGACTGCCAGGCGCACGGATCGTGCGGGCGGCAGCACGGCGTCGTGAGGATCAGGGGCCGTTAGAACGGAAGAGGGTGAGAATTATGCCAGAACCGATCACGGTGGTGATGGTGGGAGCCGGTGGCGGGGGCGTGCTGGTTGAGTTGGCGCGGCGGCATTTCCGCGTCTTTAAGGAACTGATCGACCTGGTCGGCGGGGCGATCTGCTTTGTCGTGTTTCTGCCGGTGATGCTGCTCTGCGCCTTGCTGATCAAGGCCTGGGATCCAGCCGGGCCGGTGATGTACCGGCAGGTGCGCGTGGGGTTGAACGGCCGGCTGTTTACGATCTACAAGTTGCGGACGATGTACGTTGACGCCGAGGCCCACGGTCAGGCGGTACGCGCCGGCCAGGACGATCCACGGGTGATTCCGGTGTGCCGATGGATGCGGCGGAGCCACGTGGACGAGCTGCCGCAGTTGTTCAACATCCTTCGCGGCGAGATGAGTCTGGTCGGTCCCCGGCCCGAGCGGCCCGAGCTGTTCGAGGAGCTCTCCCGCGACATGCCCGACTTTGAGAAGCGCCTGGCGGTCAAGCCCGGCCTCACCGGCCTAGCGCAAATCAAGAACGGCTATGACACCGACATCCAGTCCGTCCGCCGCAAGCTCCAGATGGACCTGGAGTACATCAATAACATGAGCCTGGGCATGGAATTGAAGCTGCTGATGGCAACCTTTGGCAAGTTCCGCGACAGCGGCGCCCGATAAGAATTCACCACAGAGGACACGCAGAGGATGCAAAGGAAGAAGGAACAGGGATGAACACGGATTAGAAGGGGAAGATACAGGGATGGACATGATGAGCATGATTATCAGAAAATAATCCGGCGACCCGAATATCATGCCCCACCATGTCCATCCTGTTCCTTCTTTTGCTCTGTCCGTGTTCATCCGTGTTCATCCCTGTTACCTCTTCTGTTTGGAGACCGGGTCAGCACCGATAACGCCGCCGCGCGTCCCGGCGGGTTGAGTCTGTGGCCAAAATAACCGACCATTGACGGGTGAGACCAGTGGTGCGGGTCCGTGAGCCCCACGTGCCGGTCGATTCGCCAGGGTCCAGGAGTCATTGCCCATGCTTGGGGGTCTTACCGCTGGAAAATCGTGGATTGGTTGGCTGACGCTGGTGGCGATGGTGCTGCTGATCGGTGGCTGTCCGCCGCCGATTTACAAGGACTACGACTCGTTCATGAAGAAGCCCCGGCCGATCGTCGGCGGCAAGCCCTATGTCATCGAGCCGCCCGACACCCTCCGCCTCATCGCGCCCAGCGTCCCGGAAGTGGACGAAATCAGCCTGACGGTCCGGCCGGACGGCTATGTGACGGTCTTCCTCCTGGGCGACGTTTTCGTCGCCGGTAAAACGCCCACGCAACTGGCCAGCGAACTCGAAGAGAAGTTGCTGCGTTATTACGAGGACGTGACCGTACAGGTGGAAGTGACCGGGTTCAATTCCAAGGTCTACTACATGGCCGGCGAGACCTCCGCCGGCCGCCAGGCCTACACGGGCAAGGACACCATCCTGGATGCGGTGATCGGCAAGATTCCCCGCACCGCCTGGCCTGAGTATTGCGTGGTGCTGCGGCCCAACGAGGAGGGCGAGTTGATCCGACGAATGACTATCAACCTGCGCGACATGTACGAGCGCGGCGACCTGAAATATAACGCCGTGCTCGAGGAAGGCGACATTGTGTACATCCCCATCAACCCGCTGGCGGCGGTGGGCGTGGTGGTGCAGAACATCCTCCAGCCGGTCAGCCCGGTGCTCCAAGCGACCCAGACGCCGCGCCAGGTGGCCTCCACGGCGTTTACCGGGGGTCTGGTGCCCTGAACCGCCTCCCCTCGAAAAAAGGGAACAGGGATGAAGACGCATAGACGCGGATGGAGGAAAGCCTAGAAGAAACAAGGATGGACAAGATGGACAGGACTAGGAAAGGGGAGCGCCTCTTTCGTTTGGCCGGCGCCGCCCAGCGGCCCCTGGGCCTCATCCTGTTTTTCACGTCCATCACTGGTTTCTCCTTATCCGTGTTCGACCATGTTTATTCCGGTTACTTCTCCCCCCGGAGTTGACTCTCATGGCATGGCAAAAGCCGACAAGTCTCAATGATTGGGCCGGCATCGTTCTGCGGCACAAGAAGAAGTTCTTCTTTCCCGCCGTCATGGTGATGATCATCGTGATCGTCGCCAGCCTGTGGATTCCCCGCGAGTACAAGGCCGAGGGCAAGTTCCAGCGCATCAACGACCCGGCCATGTTCCAGCTTGGCAAGGGCGACAGCGTCAACATGCAGAACCTGGACTACCTGCGCCGCCAGTTGTACGAGGACATGCGCGGCCGGTCGGCGGTGGAGCAACTCGTCAGCGACTTGCACATGGACCGCGACCTGCCTCACACCAGCGACAACCAACTGACCAAGGAGGGCCAGCTCCAGATGTACGACCTGGTCCGCTCGATGCGCGATCGCCTGACCGTCTATTTCCAGGACTCTTATGAGCACGCCGACTTGATCGTGGTGACCTTCAATGCCGAGGACGCAGAGCTGGCGTCCAAGGTCGTCAACCAGGCGATGGAGAACTACATCCGCAAGACCAGCCAGGCCCTGGACGAGATGCTCATCAACTCCAAGACCTTCTTCGAGCGGGAAGTGACCCGCTACAACGGCAAGGTCCGCGAGCTTGAGAGCAAGAAACTGCGTTTCGAGCTGGACAACCCCGGCCTGGACCCCAACGACCCGCAGTCGGCACGCACCCGACTCGTCGAGCTGCGCTCCAAGCTTTACACAATCAACCAGTACATTGACGTGGCCAAGGGCAAGCTCGGCAAGCTCCAGCAGTTCGTCAAGGATCAGCCGGAGTTCGTTTCGACGCAGGAAGAGGGCGAGAACCCGGACCTGACCCGGCTCAGGGAAGAGATGGCCATGCTCCAGGACGAGTACACCCAGCACAAGAAGCTGGGGCGCAAGGACGCCCACCCCGCAGTGGCCAAGAATCTGGCGATGCAGGCGGCATTGAAGACCAAGATCGAGGAAATGCACGACACCGTCGTGCAGAAGACGGTCCATTCGCCCAACATCCAGCGCCTCGTGGCCATGCAGGAAATCGAGACGCTCAAGGGCGAGATCGAGCCGCTGGAACATCAGCGCGACATCCTCACTCAGCAGGTCGAGCAATACGAGATCATGGACCGCAACTTCTTCGTGGTCCGCAATGAATACCTCCAGATCCAGCGCGAGCTGGACGATGGGGTGCAGCAGCTTCAGTTCTGGGACGCCAACCTGCGGCGTACGCAGACCGCCCTGTCGGTCGCGGTAGGCCAGCGCGGCATCCGCCTGTCCATCACCCAGCGCGCCCCGGACTACGCCAAGCCCTCCAAGCCCACCGTCTGGGGCATCCTCTCCATGGCCATCATGCTGGGCCTGGGCACCGGCGTGGGCCTGGTCGTCCTGGCGGAACTGCTGGACAGCTCCTTCCACAGCATCGATCAGGCGGTGGACAGCCTCAAGCTGCCCGTGCTCGGCTCGGTCAACCAGATCATCACCCCCGCCCAGGTGTTCCGCCACCGCGTATTGTCCTGGGGCGTCTTCCCCGCCACCGGCGCCGTGCTCACCGTGGTCCTGCTCTTTAGCTCCGCCCTGGCGTACCTGAGCCTGACCGACCCGCCCCGATTTGAACGCATCGTGCATAACATCGGCGGCGACTGGGCGAGGTCCAACCTGCTTAAGAGTTAGAGAAAACCAGCCACAGATGAACACAGATAAACACAGATGCAGACAAGGAGACAAGGAGAAGGGGAGACAAGGAGACACGGCGATGGTGCCTTATTCTTCTCTTTGTCTCCTTGTCTCCCTGTTTCCTTGTCTGTTTTCCATCTGTGTCCATCTGTGTTCATCTGTGGTTGATTCAGGATTCTGAATGTACGAATCGTTCTACAACCTGGCGGTCGCGCCCTTCCAGAACACGCCTAACTCGCGTTTCTTCTTTGAGACCGAGCAGCACAAAGAGGCGCTGGCGAAACTGGAATACACCGTGCGCAACCGCCGCGGCTTTGCCCTGGTCACCGGCGAGATCGGCTCGGGCAAGACCACCCTGTCGCGCACCCTGGTGCGCCGCCTGGGCTCTGATGCGCGCGTCGCCCTGATCAACAACACGCGCGTTTCCTCGGCCCAACTGCTCAAGCTCATCGCCGCCGAGTTCCAACTGCCCCTGCCCGGCGGCGCCGACAAGGCGGTCATCCTCACCCAGATCAAACGCTACGTCGAGCAGCAGCACTCGGTGGGCCGAACCATCGTCATCATCATCGACGAAGGCCAGTGCCTGTCCATCGACGAGTTCGAGGAATTGCGCCTGCTGACCAATCTGGAGACCGAGACGGACAAGCTGGTGCAACTGCTGATCCTGGGCCAGCCCGAGCTGCGCGACACGCTGCGGCACGCGCGGCTGGCGCCGCTGATCCAGCGCATCGTGATGTACACCCACCTGTCGCCGATGAGCTTCGACGACACCACGCGCTACATCGCTTTCCGGCTGGTGCGCGCCAGCAAGGCGGGCCGGCCCAACGTGGATTTCTCCCGCGAGGCGCTGCGACTGATCTTCGAATACTCCAACGGCATCCCGCGCCTGGTCAACCTGGCGTGCGATAATGCCCTGTTGGTGGGCTATTCCACCGACAGCCGGCTGGTGGATTCGACCATTGTGCGGCGGGCGATTTCCCAGATGTTGCCCAACTTTGGCGACGCAATGACCGATATAACTGGAAGTGAACCAGCCGAGGCGCCGGTTCAGGAGAGTGACGATGGGCGACGTCTTTGATGCCATGAAACGGTCGCGGCGTGCCCGCGGCGAACCCGAGCCGACCGATCCGGCCCAGGCGCCGGCGGGGCCCGAGCAGCCCGCGCTGCCCATTGACCAGGTGCCGCTGCCCGATCCCCAGGACGATCAGCCGCACGGCGGGTCGCTCTCGGCGCTGCCGATCGCCGATCGCACCGCTGTCAGCCGCGCCACGGAGAAGTCCCGCGCCGAAACGCAGCAGAGCCGCGCCCAGGACGCCGCGGCACGATTGGGCGCCACCGCGCCCGTCGGCACCGGCGCCGCCGGCGCCCCGGCCGCCAGCGGCAATCGCGAGAAGCTCAACGGCTACGCCGAGGACGTCGTGGTCCACCACGACCGCGGCAGCGCCATCACCGAACAATACCGCGCCTTGCGTACCCAGATCCTGGCGCGCGCCCGCAACCGCCGACTCCAGACCCACGTCATCACCAGCGCCGCGCCCGAGGAAGGCAAGACCGTCACCACCATCAACCTGGGCTTTGCCTTCGCCGAGCTGCGCAACCAGCGCACGCTCCTGGTGGAGGGCGACTTGCGCCGCCCCGGGTTCTACACCTATTTCCACCGCGACTGCACCCCCGGCCTGCTGCAACTGCTGCGCGGCGAACTGGACGACATCGACAAGGCCATTCACCGCACGGTCTACGACAATCTCCAGTTCATGCCCGCCGGCGGCCGCGAGAGCACCCAGTCCACGGAGTTGCTCACCAGCGACCGCATGACGCAGATTCTCGACAAGCTCAAGGATCGCTACGACCACATTTTCATCGACACCCCGCCGGTGGTCACGGTCACCGACGGCGCGATCCTGGGCGCCCAGTGCGACCAGGCGCTGATGGTGGTGCGACTGAACAAGACGCCGTCGGAAGTGGTGGAACGCGCCAAACGCCTGCTGCGTGCCGCCAACGTGGACATCGCCGGCGTGATCCTGACCCACCTTCAGCCCGAGCTGGCGCGTTACCGCTACGTCTACCGCTACGCCTACGGCGCCAGCGGCGGGCCGCCGACAACGTCCTCCAAGCAGGCGGCCAGGGAATGAGCAGGCGAATGACGAATGACTAAATCCGAATGACGAATGAAATTTCAAATTCCAAGGGATGCGGCTCGCGTTTCGTCATTTGAATTTGGTCATTGAGCATTCATTCGTCATTCGAATTTAGTCATTCGTCATTCTTATCAGTTCCCGCCATGCCCGCCACCGTCATCGAACCTGTTGCCCTGGCCGCGTCGGCGCCTGCCGCCGCGACGCCGGCGACGCGCACGCCTAATCTGCTGTTGCTGACGCATCGCCTGCCCTATCCCCCGGATCGCGGCGACCGCATCCGCAGTTATCACTTGCTGCGCCACCTGTCCGAGCGCTTCGGCGTGGCGGTGGCCTGCACCAGCGAGGAGCCCGTCTGGCTCCAGCATCACCAGTTGCTGCGCACCATGGCGGACCGGGTGAACATCCAGCCCATCTCGCCACGCTGGAGCAAGCTGCGCGGCGCCGGCGCCATCCTCAGCGGCTCGGCGATCACTCCCGCCTGGCACTACCGCATCGGCCTGGCGCAGAGCATCCTCCAGTGGCACGAACAGCAGCCCTTCGACGTGGTGCTGACCTTCTGCACCGGGATGATCCAGTACGCCCGGCTGCTGGCTGATGCGTCGCTCAACCACGGCCACACGCCCCGGCAGATTCTGGACCTGGTGGACGTCGATTCCATGAAGTGGGACAGCTACGCCGACCAGAGCTGGCCTCCGCTGTCGTGGCTGTATCGTGCCGAGGCGCGGCGTCTGCGGCGGATCGAGGCCGGCCGGCTCGACCACTTCGATGCCGTCACCGTCATCAGCCAGGCCGAGGCCAATGCTTACCGCCAGACCGTGGGCGATCACGCCGGCCTCACCGTCGTACGCAATGGCGTGGACCTCGAATATTTCCACCCCCTGCCCGATCCCGGCAACCACACCCTGGTGTTCGTCGGCGTGCTCAACTACCGCCCCAACGCTCAGGGCATCGCCTGGTTCGCCCACAAGGTCATGCCGCTCCTGCGCCAGCGCGTGCCGGATGCCAAGCTGCGGATCATCGGCCGGCATCCCACCCCCGCCATCGGGCAACTGGGCATGATCGCCGGGGTCGAAGTCGTCGGCTCCGTGCCCGATGTACGCACCTACATGGCCCAGGCCTCGGCGGTCATCGCGCCGCTTCAGATCGCCCGCGGCCTGCAAAACAAGGTCCTGGAAGCCATGGCCTGCCAACGCGCCGTGGTCTGCTCGCCCGGCGCCGCCCAGGGCATCGACGCCAGGCCCGATGAGCACCTGCTGGTCGCCGACACCCCCGAGCAATGGGCAGCCCAGTTACAGCACGTGCTGGAGAACCATGACCGCCGCCACACCCTCGCCGCCGCCGCGCGGCAACACGTGCAGCAGGTCTACTCCTGGCCGCAGGCGCTGGCGCCGATGATGGAGCTGATTGAGCGTCTGACGGGCGGCCCCGCTTAAGCGAGGCTGCCGTGGGGCCTACTCGCGTTCATCCGCCTGCTGGCCCGGCGTGCCGGCCTGGCGTTGCGGGGGCGGGAAGGCCGGCGCGGCGGCGCTCTCGGTCCAGTCTTCGCAGTTGGACAGGTTCAGTTCGCTGGCGCACGTCTTGCGGTAGCCCAGATGGCGAAGCACTTCGAGCACTTCGGTCCAGGACGGGAAGGGCGTCTGGTTGACGCGCTTGTAGGCGTCGATGGCGGCGATGAAGAGAAACTGCTCGCCGGTCATCTGACCTTCTTCGGCGGCCTTGGCAAAGTCGCTGCGGCGCCGGCCCGGACCGCGCCGCCGTTCCAGCCCCGTGGCGCCGGCGGTGCGCCGCTCCACCACCGTCTGGCGGCGGTCCGCCACCTCGGCCGCCCGGCGCTCCTGCTGTTGGACCGCGGGCTCCTGGCCCAGGGGCGACGTGTCTTGATCCATGATCCGGCTCCTGTGCGCGGCGGCGAGGCCGCACCCAGGCACGGTCCAACGCCTATTCTTCTGCGTCAAGGTCGTCGTCGAATTCCTCGTCGTCATCGAGGAGGTCGTCCTCCTCCTCGGCTTCCTCTTCTTCGAGGAAGTCGTCATCGTCGTCCTCGAATTCCTCATCTTCTTCATCGTCCAATTCATCCTCCTCCTCAAATTCCTCATCCTTGGCCATGGCGATGGGCCAGCCGGAGGTCAGCCAGTCCTGGTCGTTTTCGGCCTCGGTGGATGAGGTGCGGGTCCGTTCCAGCAGGTGGTTCATGATGGGGCTCCCAGCAAGTCACAGGATCCAAGGGACGCAGCAGAGGGGCCCGGAACCCAACCGATGGGTGTGGCCGCCTGCATTCTGAGCGGTTACACTATCGGGCGACGCGGGTTTGTCAATGCCCGTGGGGCAACTTTATACGTTTTGTTCGTTCCGCTTTGCGCCGCTCGCCGCCGGTCGCCCGGCCTGCTTGACTATCGGTTCGCCTTTGATCTTGTCATGACGCAGCCTTCGACCCCAGTATCGTCCCCCGCCCAGCCGCGCTTTAACGTGCTCGAGGCCCTGGCGACGTGGTTCGTCCCGGGCCTGGGCCACGTGCTGCTGGGCCAACGCTTGCGCGGCAGCATTATCGGCATCACCATCGGCGCCACCTGGATCGCCGGCCTGCTCATCGGCGGCATCGGTGTCATCGACCGACAGGAGCACGTCGCCTGGTTCCTCGGACAGGCCCTGGTCGCCCCCTCGATCCTGGTCGACACCGCCCGCGGCTACCTCGGCGCCACGCCCATCCCCGGCCCCGGTGCCGCCTACGTCCCCAGCTTCGGCCGACCTAATGAACAGGGCACCCTCTTCACGGCCCTGGCGGGCATGCTCAACCTCTTGGCCATCGTCGATGTGATTTACTGCGATCCGGCCCAGCGCCTCCGGGGCCGGGGCCGCGGGCGAGGGCGGGAGCAGGAGCAAGAGCGGCAGGAGCAACCGGCATGATTGCACTAACCCCCCTGACGCCCCCGGCGACGCTCACCCTGGCGTGGCAACCGTTCTTCGAGCCGCTGACCCTGGGCCACGCCTGGCTGTTCCTGATCATCCCCATGGCCCTGGCCATCGCCGTGGTCTACAAGGCCATCCGTCTGGACGACCTGTCCCTCCTGCCGCGCAAGGCGCTGGTCATGGCGGGCCAGATCGTGGTGTGCATGGCCCTGGGGGCGGTGGTGCTGTGGTTGATCACGGAATGGATCTGAACAGTTAGCCACAGATGAACACAGATGAACACAGATTTAAAAAAAGATAATGCCAGACAAGGTGACAAGGTGAGGGGGTGAGAAGACAACGCCTTTCACCATGTCACCCCATCACCTTGTCACCCCCTCCTTCCCCTCCTCATCATCTGTGTCCATCTGTGTTCATCTGTGGCTCATAATCAGGCCGGCTAATGAAGCAATACCTCTCCCAACTCGCGCAGGGCCGCAGTCTGAGCGTCGAGGAAACCGTCGCCGCCTTCGAGTTGATCATGAGCGGCGCCGCCACGCCGGCGCAGATCGGTTCGTTGCTGAGTTTCATCGCCGCGCGTGGGCCGACGCGCCAGGAGATCGTCGGCGCCGCCACGGTGATGCGCAGCAAGGTGGTGCCCATCGCCGTGCCGCCGGGCATGACGGTGATTGACACCTGCGGCACGGGGGGCACGCACTCGCCGACGTTTAATGTCTCGACCGCCGCAGCGCTGGTCGTCGCCGCCGCCGGCCGGCCGCACAACATCGGCGTCGCCAAGCACGGCAACCGCTCGGTGACCAGCAAGTCCGGTTCATCGCAGGTGCTCGAGCAACTGGGCGTACGGCTGGACATCGCGCCGGCGACCGCGACGCGCTGCCTCGACGAAACGGGCTTCTGTTTCTGCTTTGCCCCGGCGCATCACCCGGCCATGAAATATGCCGCGCCGGTGCGCGGCGAACTGGGCTTCCGCACGCTGTTCAACCTGCTGGGTCCGCTGACCAATCCCGCCGGCGCCGCCCGCCAGGTGATGGGCGTGTACGACCCGGCATTGACCGAACTGATCGCGCAGGTGCTGCGTGACTTAGGCTCGTGCGCCGCCATGGTGGTGCACGGCCAGGCGGAGGGCGGCGGACTGGGTGAAGTCACCACGACGGGCCCCACGCGCATCAGCCGCTTGTGCGACGGCCAAGTCACGACAACGCAATTCGATGCGGGCGAACTGGGTCTGGCGCCGGCGACGGTGGCGGACCTGTCGGTCGCCGACCCCGCCGCCAGCGCCGCGGTGATCCGCCACGTGCTGGAAGGCCGGCCGGGCGCGGCGCGGGACATGGTCTGCCTCAACGCCGCCGCGGCGCTGATGGTCGCCGGCGTCGCCGCCGACTGGGTGCAGGGCTTGGAAATAGCGCGGCAGGCGATCGACCGCGGCGGCGCGAAAGAGACGCTGGCGAAGGTGATCGCGGCGACACGATCCAACACCGTCTAGCCGGGCCGAAATAGTCTCGCCTTCTGGCCTGCACATAGATGTCCAATATTCCTGGAGCCGTGAGCCATGCAAGGGCCCCAACGATCAGTCAGAAGCCAGACTGCCGCGAGATGAGCCGGCGCCCAGAAAGCAGCCCACGGTTCGAGCGGGCGTGTCGCGGGCACGCCGGCGCCGATGGCAAACACGAGGCATGTCGAGAAGCACCAATACTATGTGAAAGCCACGTCAAGCGGCGAGAAACGCAGCGAATATTTGGCCATTGACAGCCTCCCGATCATGACCTCATCTTAGCAAGGCGTCCCTCGTTCTTAGTTTCTCGTTTTTCACTCCTCAATCCTCGTGTGCTTTGCTACAATGTCGCCGTTTGCCACATATGTCATTCACTCTTTTTACGGGGTTTCATCATGACCAGGGACAAAGCCGGATTGTGGGGCGTGGCGATTGCTGCGCTGTTGCTGTTGGCGGTCGGTTACGCGGGCCAAGCGCGCGCGGATGTGGAGTCGAGCTACCGGGCGGTGTGGGCGCAGCGGGAGAAGGCGGCGACCACGCCCCAGACCCAGGTCAAGCTGGCGGCCGACCTGCTCAAGGACGCCCGCCGCGCCAGCGACAAGGCGGAGAAGCTCTACCTGCTGGACCGCTGCTATTACTGGGGCAGCCGGACGCGAGATGGCTATCCTGACGCCGCCACCGCTCTGGGGCTGATCCAGGACATTGATTCCTCGCGGCGCATCGACTGTCTGGAGAAGCTGCTGCCGCTGTATCAGAAAGCCTACGAGGCCGACAAGAACCGCATGCTGGGCTTGGGCGTGGGCTACGTGGACGTGCGCCTCCAGTTGGCACGCGAGTTGACCCGCAAGGTCAATCAACAAAGTGCTTCGGCCGACGTCACCCCCGACCAGTACGCACCCGAGCTGGCCAATATCGTCAACCATTACCGCATGGCGCGGGTGACGACCTTGGAGGTGCTGGGCAAGGTCAACAGCTACATCGCCCGGCTCCAGGGCGTGGCGACCGACAAGGCGCAGCAGCAGCGGCAGGACTTGGCGGACTTCAAGGTCGGGCTGGATGAGCTGCCGACCAAAATCGACGACCGCATGGCCGGCGTGGCGGACCTCACCAAGGTCGCCAAGGAGTACTCCCAGTACGCCCAGGTCCTGGAGAAGGTACCCACGAACGGCAAGATCGCCGGGCAGATGGTGGAGTTGTGCCTGGTGGAGCTGGATCGGCCGGCGCTGGCGCTGAAGTTCGGCCAACCGGCGTTGCCCGCCGACGACGTGGCGCTGCTCACCGCCGGGGCCAAGCCCGTCGCCCAGGTCGATGGCCCCACGAGTCTGGCGCTGGCCAAGCGCTATGAGGAACTGGCATCGGGCGCCCGCAAGCCGCGCAAGGGCGCGGTGCTGCTGCGAGCCCGGTCGTACCTGGATCACTATTTGCAGAACGTCGAGGCGGCGGCGGGGACCGCGGCCGATCGCGATGCGGCCACCGCGGCCCTGGCGAAGATCACCGACGAGTTGGCCACGCTGGGCGTGCGCACCGGCGGGGCCGGGGCCGGGGCCGGGAGTGGGGCGACCAGCGTGGCCCGGGCCAACCCGGCCGCGCCGTCCGCACTGCCGCCATCACCCGCCAGTTCGCAGTTGGATCCCGAGACCGTCGCTCTGCTCCAGGGTAAGCCCCAGACCGACGCCTTTGGCAACCCGATCGCGCCGGAAGAAACGACTGTGCCGCCGGCGGCGCCGGCCGGCGGCGGTGATGCCACCGCGGCGCCACCGGCCGCACCGGCCGTACCCGATGAACAGCCCGCCAGGACCGCCGCGGCGCCCAGCGCGCCGTCAGTGCTCCCCGATGACGAGTTGTACAAGGGCCGCAAGAGCATCTTCGACTTCGGTCGGGATTGAGAAGAAGTACGAAGGGCGAAGTACGAAGGGCGAAGGGCGAAGTACGAAGTACGAAGTTCAGACGCGACGCTTGCTCATACTTCGCACTTCCAACCTCGTACTTCGTACTTCCAACTTCATACTTCGCACTTCCAACTTCGTACTTCGCACTTTCCGCTTGCTTGCCCTCAGCGCCACCACCGGTCGCGCAGGGCATAGACCCAGCGCGGATAGCGCCGCCGTTTCGCCAGCACGCTGGCCGCCATCAGTTCGGGCGCCCGGCCGGTTACCACGCGGCACATCGCGTCCAGGTCGTCGAATTGTCGCTGCCAATAGCGTTTTTCCAGGGCGCCGATCAGCTCCTGCCAGAGCTGCTTCTCCAGTTCCGCCGCGCGCGTCGGGCCCACCGCCTGAGCATGGCGCGCCAGCCAGTCCGCTCGCGCCTGCGTGCTGCGCACGTAGTGCCAGGGGTCGCTCGTCGCCTGGCCTTCATGGGCACGGTAGCCCACCAGCGGCTCGTCAATCAGACGCCAGGCGCCATGCAGGCGCGCCTGGGCGAAGTACATGGCGTCCTCGGCATCACGGGCGTCGTGCTGGAAGCGGATCGACCGCGCCACCTGGCCGCGCACCAGCGCCGCCGACGCCTGGATGCACATGCGCATCAACACCTGCTCGACCGACGGCTCATCCACCGGCCCGACAACGGGCGTGCGATTCATGTCGTCGAGGTTCATTCGGAACTTGAAGAGCCGGCAATACACCCCGGCGAGCCAGTGGTGCGCCTCGGCGTCCATCACCGCCAGTTGCTTCTGGAGCTTATCGGGCAGCCAGAGATCGTCAGCGTCACAAAAGGCGATGTACTGACCGGTCGCGCGTTCCAGTCCCGCATTGCGTGCCACTGACGGGCCGGCGTTGGCCTGCTGCACCAGGCGCACGATGCCGTTGCTCTTCCGCACATAGTCCTCGACCACCGCCACGCTCGCATCGCGCGAGCCGTCGTCGATCACCCACACCTCATCCGGCGGCACGGTCTGCCCCAGCACCGAATCGAGCGTCTGCCCGATCAAATCGGCACGGTTGTAACACGGGATGATGACACTGACGCGGGTCATTGGTGCAAGTCAGATGATGAACACGAAGGCACGAAGACTCGAAGAAGAAGAAGAAGAAGAAGAGGGAACAAGGATGGACATGATGGACATGATGTTGTTAGGACGCTTTGCTTTCTTACCATCCTTTCTGTCATGTCCATCCCTGTTTCATCTTCTTCGTGTCTTCGTGTCTTCGTGTTCAATCTCATCCGCGGACGTAGCCCCAGTATTGTGCGGCCTCGCAGGCGGCGTCGAAGAAGGCTCGCGTGGGCCAGGGCCGCCAGCGCAGGGCGGCGCCGACCAGTCGTCGCGCCAATTCGCGCCAGGCCCACCAGGCCACGCCCAGCCGGCCACGCCGCGGCGCGCCACGCTCGACGCGCCAGTTGCGCCCCACGCCCGTATGCCAGCGGCAGAATCGCCGCAAGCCCAGCTCGTCGCCGCCGATGTGATGGTACACCGGCGTGTCGCAAAGCAGCCAGCCGGGATGTCCCTCCGCCAGTAGCGTGTTGATCAGCACGACCTCCTCCGCCACGCCGCGTCGTCCGCCCGACACGCCGCGGCGCGGGTCAAAGCGATGGACGGCCAGCAGGTCGCGGCGGTACATCATGTTGCCGCCGTAGGCCGTGACCAGCGGCGACATCGGCGTGTCGCGGTCAAGGCGGAGGATGCCCAGCACGTTGGGGTAGTGCTGGATGAGGTATTGGCCGGTGCGGCCGGGCTGCTCCTGGAGCCAGGGCAGGATCGGCCCGCCGAAGATCGCCGCCTCGGGATGGGCGGCAATGCCACTCACGTAGTGGGCAAGCCAGTCGGGCTCGACCTTGACATCGTCATCGACAAAGAGCACCCAGTCGCCGTCGGCCGCGTCGATCAGGTGGTTGCGGGCGTGCGAGAGGCCCTGGGCCGCTTCGTGGACGTAGCTGATCGCCAGCCCGCCGGCCGCCGCCGAGGCGCGGGCCGCCTCATCGACGACCTGTCGCGTCGCATCGGTGCTGTTGTTATCGCAGACGATGATGCGGGCTTGGACGCCATCGGGCACGCGCGCCGCCGCCAGCGTCGGCAGCGTCAGCCGCAGCAACTCGGCGCGATTCCAGGTGGCGATGGCGATGGTGACACGCATGGAGGAAGTGTCCAATGTCCAACGTCCAATGTCCAATGTCGCCCAGCCGCTTGCGGCTTCGCGCAAGGGTGGAGTAAGCAGGCGCTCGATCAATCGGATCACCGCGCGAAGCCGCAAGCGGCTCAATCCCACAACGCCCGATACCCGACATTAGATATTGGACATTGGACCTCGGACACTGGACATTGGACAACCATGACCCCCATCAGCGTCGTCATCCCGTGCTACAACGGCATGCCCTACCTGCCCCAGGCGCTGGACAGCGCCCTGGCGCAGACGCATCGGCCGATGCAGATCGTGGTGGTGGACGACGGCTCGCGCGACGCCAGCGCCGCCACCATCCAGCGCTATGTGCTGGACTATCCCGACCGCAGGATCAAGCTGATTCAGCAGGCCAACGCGGGGGAACCGGCGGCGCGCAACGCCGGCATCCGCGCGGCGACCGCCGCCGGCGCGGCATGGATCGCCCAGCTCGATACCGACGATTGGTGGGAGCCTCGCAAGCTGGAAATGCAGCTCGCCGCCGCCGAGGCCGCCGGGCCGGATTGCGTGCTGGTGCACACCGGCTTTGTGCGTCATCACGCCGACGGGCCAAGCGAGCCCTGGCCCATGGACGGCGCGGCCAGGCGCACCGGCTGGTGCACCGCCGCCCTGCTCGAGCCGACCAGCATCGCCCACCCGTCGACCATGGTCCGCAGCGATGCCCTGTCGCGTATCGGCGGATACGACCCCTCTTTCAAGCAAGCCTGCGACATCGATCTGTATTTCCGGTTGTCAGCCGTGGGCGCCTTTGCCTTCGTGGCCGAGCGGCTGCTGCACTACCGTATGCATCCGGGGCAGATGAGCGCCAGCCAGTTCGAGCAGATCCAGTACCACCATCGGGCCGTGCGGCAGTTCTTCGCCGCGCATCCCGATATCGAGGCCAAGATCGGACCATCCAACGTGCGCCAGGCCCTGACCCGCCACGTCGAGATGAAGCTCGAAAGCCTCTACTGGCGCCGCCGGCTCGACGACTTCCGCAACCTGCTGGAGTACGCAAGTGAGCAGGACCTGCAAAGTGCAACGATCGAGGCATGGCGTCGCAAGGCACGCTGGCCCAATTGGATAATCCGCGTGAAAGACAGGCTGGGAGGAAGGGCGAAGTCCGAAGTACGAAGTGCGAAGTAAATCCGAAATCCGCAATCCGAAATCCGAAATTCCCCATGCACCTCACCATCGCCATCTGCACCTACCGCCGGCACGAGCCGCTGCGCCAGACGCTAACATCGCTGGCTGCGTGCATCGTGCCGCAGGATGTGCAATGGGACGTGCTGGTCGTGGACAACGCCGGCGATGCGCAGGTGCGGCAACTGGTCGAAGGCTTCGCCGATCGCCTGCCCGTTCGCTACGAAGTCGAGCCCACGACCGGCACCAGCCACGCACGCAACCATGCGGTACGCGTCTGCGAAGCGGCGGGCACGCCTGTCGTGCTCTTCACCGATGACGATGTGACCTTCGAAGAGCGCTGGCTGGTGACCATGGCCAACACGATCCGCGAGCATGGCGACTGCGACTTCTGGGGCGGGCGCGTCGAGCCGATCTGGCCCAGCGATGCCCCCCCGCCGGCGTGGTTTGATCAGGAACGCTGCCCGATGCTGGGCGACACGATCGTGCAGTATCGCCGGGGCGAGCAGCCGCGTGCGTGGGATGGCGAGCGTGATCCGCCGTTCTACACGGCCAACCTGGCATTGCGTGTGAAGGCCGTGGCGGCGGCGGGCTACTTCGACACGACCGTGGGCCATCGCGGCGCGGTGCGCATGGGCATGGAGGACAGCTTGATGGTGCGAGCCATCGCGGCGGCGGGCGGTTCCGGGGGGCGCGGCTGGTACGCCGCCGACGCCGTGGTGCATCACCCCGTACCGATCGAACGCCTCAGCCGCAAATACGCGCGCCAGTTCGCCTGGCGGCAAGGTTGGCTGAGCGTGCATTCGCTTCGCCGCGCTTCGCCGAGGCTGCCCCGCTGGCTGTATCGTGTGTCGCTGGGCGATATGGTCCGTGGTGCGGCACAATGGCTCGGCGGCACACTAACGCTCCGCCCCGCCGTCGCCTTCGCCGGCCAGTTCCAAGCCCTGTTCAGTCTCTCCAAACTCTGGCACGCACTGTGCAAGCCCAAAGCTCGAAGTTAGAAACTCGAAGCAAGTCCCAAATCCGAAATCCGAAATCCGAAATTCATGTTCGACGTCGCTGTCATTATCCCGACCTACAACCGCGCCCGGCTGATCGCCGCGGCGCTGGATTCGGTGCTTGCACAGTCGTACCCCGGGCGCATCGAGGCGGCGGTCGTGGATGACGGTTCCAGCGACGACACCGCGGCCGTCATGCAGCCGTATCTGGCTCAGTACCGCAACGAGGCCGGCAAAGTGGTCATCCGCTACACGCGCCTGGAGAAACAAGGCGTGGTGACGGCCCGCAACACCGCCATCGCGCAGACCACCGCCCCGCTGGTGGCGTTTCTCGACAGCGACGATTACTGGCACGCCGACAAGCTGCGTCTCCAGATCGAGGTGCTCAACGCCGACGCCCAGATAGGACTGGTTCACACCGGCTTCCGCTACGTCAACGAAGCGGGCGAGATGGCCGACGACGGCCCGCAGCGCGTGGACAATCCGTGTCACGGAGACCGGGGGAAGTGCGTGAACGTGCTGATGGATGAGGATCTGGTGATTTTCTCCAGTGTGCTGGCGCGACGCAGCGTGATCGCGCAGGCCGCCGCCGCCGAGCCGCATGGCTTGCCCTTTGACCCGCGCTGGACCAATGCCCAGGACTACGATCTGCTGCTGCGGTGTGCCCGGCTGTGCGCGTTTGTCTATCTGTCCGCCCCGCTGACGTACTACCGTCTGCACGGCGGGCACGGGGCGATGGGCAACTTCAAGCGCGCCTTTGGCTTTCATGGCCGAGTGCAACTCGACTTTGCCAAGCGCTGGGGCAAGGACGTCGGCATTGACGAAGCCGACGCCCACCGGCGCGTCGCGGCATTTCTCTACAGCCGGGCGCATTCGCACTTCTGGCAACGCCGGCTGGACGTGTGCCGGCAACTGTGCGACCTGGCCGAGGAATTGGGCGTGAGCGATGAACGCTTTGCGGAGTTGTACCGCAAGGCGTCGCGGCCCGCGTGGATGTACCGCGTCAAGGACCGTGTTGATCGGCTGTTGGGCCGAAACCTCGAAGTCAGAAATTCGTAGTTCGAATGAAATCCGAAATCCGAAATCCGAAATCCGAAATTCACCCCTTGCGTGTCATGTACATCGCCCGGGCGCCGTTTATCAGCGGCGCCGAACGGGCGCTAGTGTCCATGCTGCGGCACTTGGACCGCGCGCGGGTTGAGCCGGCGTTGCTGGTGGGGCATGAGACGGCCCTGGTGGATGAGGCCCGGCGGCTACAGATTCCCGTCGCGGTAACGCCGCTGGCGCGGCGCGAGAAGGCCGGCGTGTTTCTGTGGTGGCGGTCGCTGCGCCAGGTGGGCAGGGCCATCCGTGATTTCGATCCCCATATCCTGCATGCCAACGATGTGCCCAGTTGCCAGGCGCTGAGCGTGATCGGCGGACAGCGGAAGATTCCGCGCGTGGTGCACGTGCGCTGGGGGATTACGGCCAGCGATCTGGCGTGGTGGGCGTGCGGGGCGGGCGGAGCAGAGTGCCTGCTGTGTATCAGCCAATGGGTGAAGAGCGAGTTGGGGAGCGTGGGTGCGACGGTGCTAGCCAAGTCGCGCATCGAGGTATTGGCGGACGCAGTGGATTGGCCGGCTCTGCTCCCTCTCCCTTGGGGAGAGGGCTGGGGTGAGGGGAGCCACGAAGTCGACACGGCCAGCGAAAGCACGTTGACCGATGACCACAGCAGTTCTCACCCGCAGGAATTTTTCCATGTCCCCTCACCCCAACCCTCTCCCCAAGGGAGAGGGGGCCGGAAGACCCTCGGCTTTGCGGGGCAACTCATCGAATCCAAAGGGCTTGATCTGGTCATCCAGGCCATGGCCAAGCTGCCCGCCTCGGCTCGGCCGCGGCTGCTGGTGGCCGGGGAGGACACGCAAACCCAGGGCGCCTACAAGACGCAACTCCAGATGCTGGCCGAGCAGCACGGCGTGACGAACGACATCAAGTGGCTGGGCTTCCTCGCCGATGTCTCGCAGCTTTACCAGCAGGTGGATGTCGTGGTCTGCCCCTCGCGAGTCGAGCCGCTGGGCCTGGTGCCCCTGGAGGCCGCCAAGTGGTCGCTGCCCACGCTGGCCAATCGCGTGGGCGGACTGGCCGAGACGATCGTGGAAGACGAGACCGGCTGGCTGATCGAGCCGACCGTCGAGGCCTGGGCGACCGTCTTGGCGCGGTTATCGGATACCGCCGCCCTGCGTTCCATGGGCCAGGCCGCCCGGGAGCGAACTTGCCGCCTGTATAATCCGATGAACTACACCAGTCGGCTCTTACAGCTTTACCACGACCTGCTCATTGGGGAAAAGTGAGATGGGCGATACTTTGGTGACCCCCGGATTCCCCGAAGCCCCTGGCGCCGCTGTCGATTGGCCGGCGCTGGACCGCCGCATTGCCGACGTCGTCGACCAGGTGCAGCGCACCGGCCAGATCGTCGTGCCCGGCCACGAACCTTACAAACTCCAGCACCACATCAATCCGGACGAAGGCCGGGTGCTGCGCGACCTGGTGGCGCAACACCGCCCCAAGCAGACGCTGGAAATCGGCATGGGCACGGGCCTGTCGGGCCTGTACATCTGCTGGGGCCTGGCCCGCGCCGGCGGCGGCCGGCACGTCGCCATCGACCCGTTCCAGAAGGCCGAGTTCTGGCAGGGACGAGGCCTGGCGCTGCGCGATCACGTCGGCCTGACCCCCGTCTTTGACTGGATCGGCCAGCCCGACGACCTGGCGCTGCCGCGAATGGTGGCGGAAGGCCGCAAGATCGACTTTGCCTTGATCGACGGCGACCATCGCTTCGAGGCTGCCCTGCTGGATTTCTACTACATCGACAAGCTGCTGCCCGTGGGCGGCATCTGCACCATCGACGACACGGACTGGCCATCGGTGTGGCGCGTGGTGCAATTCGCGCTTCTGCATCGCGACTATGAATGGGTCGCCGGCGTGCCGGTGGACCTGGGGCCCTGGACGCGCCCCTGGGGTTGGAAGCTGCGTCTGCGCCGCTGGAGCACGTTCCGCAAGCAAGGCTGGCCGATGAGCGAAGCGATGCGGCGCAAGCCCTACCAGTTCGTCGCCCTGCGCAAGACCCGAGACCAGCTCAAGCCCGAGCAGTTCTGGGCCAACTTCGAGCGGCTGAACCATTGAAGAACGGCCACAGATGGACACAGATGGACACAGATGGGAAACAGACAAGGAGACCGGGAGACAAGGGGACAAGGAGAAGAGCAAGTCACCATCGCCTTGTCTCCTTGTCTCCCCTTCTCCTTGTCTCCATGTCTGCATCTGTGTTCATCTGTGTTCATCTGTGGCTAAGTTTGCCCTGGTGATTGATGAGAATTCTTTACGTCCTGCCTTTCTGGCCGCACCTTTACACGCCGTTCCTGTTTCGGGAGATGGCGTGGATGCGGTCGCGCGGGCATGCGGTGGCGGTGATCTCGCTGCGCCGCTGGCCCGATGGGCAGGTCAATGTCGAGCGCTTCGGGCTCAACGATGTGCCGGTGCTTCAGATCAGCCGGCAATATGAGTCGGATCGGGCGCTGGCGGGCCAAGTGGCGCGGGCGGCGGTATCCGGGGGCGGGGGTCGCGGCGCGGCGGGGCCGACGCTGCGGCAATCCGTCGCCAGCCGGGGCGGCCGGCAGGGCCTGCACGAATGGGCCAACTGGCGCCGCATCGTCGCCTTCGTGCGCCAGCAGCAAAGCGATGTGATGGACGCCCACTGGGGCGCCGAGGCCGCGGAACTGGGCGTGCGCCTCAAGGAGGCGCTGGGACTGCCCTTGTCGGTGACGTTTCATGGCGGCGACATTTACCGGCCGTCACCGGCGCTGCCGACGATTGTGGCGGCAGCCGATCTGCTTCAGCCGGTGAGCCAGTTTCTGGCGGACTTGCTGATGCGTAAGCGTGAGCGCAGCGACGCGGGGGTGGTGATGCCGGCGCTGAACATTGATGAAAAGAGAGTGCGGATTCGCTGGCACGGCCTGCCCGCAGAGGTGGTGGCGGCGACGCCGGCGGCGCAGGGGGACGACGCCCAGGTGATCGCCACCGCCGGCCGGCTTGATCCGGAAAAGGGGCAGCTTGCGCTGCTGGAGGCCGCCGCGCCGCTGACGGGCAAGTTCCCCGGCCTGCGCCTGCGGATCATCGGGGGCGGACAACTGGCCGACCCACTGCGCCAGCGCGCCGCCGAACTGGGGATCGCCGACCGCATGGAAATCACCGGCGCCCTGCCATGGGACCAGGTGCTGGCAAAAATGCGCAGCGCCCACGTGTATGTGCAGTGCTCGCACTACGAGGGCTTCGGCATGACCCTGCTGGAGGCCGCCGCCCAGGGTCTGCCGCTGATCGCCACGCGCACCGGGGCGCACGATGAGATCATCCAGGACGGCGTCAACGGTAAGCTGTACGACGTGGGCGATGCAGCGGCGCTTGCCGCGCACCTGCGCCAGTTATTGGCCGATACAAACCTGCGGCGACAGATGGGCCAGGCAAGCCTGCGGCGCGTGCGTGAGCGCTTCGTCGTCGACGACCTGATGCCGCGGACCGAGACGGCACTGCGGGGGTTGTGCGCGTGAGGGGGGATTCGGCGCTTTACTTTTCCGGTAGCGGTTAGTATAATGTTCAAGATATGAATAATTGTTGTATATTATTGGTTCATTATGGGATGTGCCGCCGCCGTCGCACGCCTGCCGCCGTGGCGCTGTGGCCCGCGTTGGCCCTGCCGTCGGCGAGGCGAGGTGCGCATTTAATCCAGGTGTAGCAACTAAACTGGCTGACACTTATACATCTTGCTTTTCTCATGTAAAGGACTGCTGTGAAAAGCACTACGAAAACGGAGTGAAGTATCCGGAATGTCAGACTGACACGGCACTGACAGGGGGGACTGACATTGTGTAAATACTGCTTTTATGTGAGGTTGTACGAAATTGACCCCGCAAGGGGGAGGGAGGGGGGGCTGACATGTCCAGATATCCGATTTTCATGCGAAGATCGTCCATGCACCTCGCCGTGGTTAGCTCCGAGGAACACACGCGGCAAAGACGCCGCAGCTACGAAAGCCGCCAAGGCTTGCCCATGGATGAAAAGGCCGCGCTGGCGCATGACTCAGGCCCGGCTTGGCGGTCCCTATTCCCAATCCGTGTTCATCCGTGCTACCTCCTCCTGGGCACGCCTGTATGACCCCAACGATTGACATTCTGCTCTGCCAGCGGTTCCTGCCGGAGTTTGGCGGGTCGATTCGCTGGATGCATGAGGTGTATCGGCGTTGGCCCGGTCCGGGGGCGGTCGAGGTGATCACCCATGACTACTACGGCCATCCGCCGCGGACGCCGGAGTTTCCCGATGCCCCTCAGCGGCCGGCGTCGGGCGATCATGTCACGGCCCCGAACCTGCGCATGGACCGGCGCGATATCTTCATGCGCGACTGGGGGCTGGAGAGCATCGATCGCCTGCGCCGCTATTTCCGCATGACACGGGCCGTGCGCCAGCGGCTCAAGCGTAACCCCAAAGCGATCGTCCGCGTGCATTGCATCCATGCCGTGCCGGAGCTGGCCAGCCTGCTGCCGCTGCTGCCCCTGTATCGCAAGCGCCTGCGGCTGATCTGCTACGCCCATGGCGAAGAGGTGACGGCATGCGCGTCGAGCCGGCAGTTGACGATGCTGATGAAGCGGGCGTATCGGGCGGCGGACCTGGTGATCGCCAACAGCCGGTATACGGCCTCGGTGCTGGAGAAGCACGTAGGGTCAAAGAACCTGGCGGGAAAGGTTCGCGTAGTCAATCCCGGCGTGGAGTTGGGCGAGTTTGTCGGCGCCGCCGAGGCTGGGCGGGCCTGGCGCCAGGAGCAGGGGCTGGGCGATCGGCCGGTGGTGCTGACCGTCGGCCGACTGGACCCCCGCAAGAATCACGCGGCGGTCATCGAAGCATTGGGGCAGCTCCGGGAGGCCCATCCGGATGCGGCGTACTACATCGCGGGGCAAGGCAGGCATAAGGCGGCCTTGGAGGCGCTGGCGGCGAAGCTGAACATCGCCGATCGGGTCGTCTTCAGCAGTAACGTGGATGGTAAACTCAAGCTGGCGATGTACGGCGGGTGCGACGTGTTCGCCATGCCGGCGATCCGGGACGGGACGGACGTGGAGGGCTTTGGCATGGTGTTCCTGGAGGCGGGCGCCTGCGGCAAGGCGTCGCTGGCGGGCCGGGAAGGCGGCCAGGCCGACGCGGTGATCGATGGCCAGACCGGGCTGGTGGTGGACGGCACGGATCAGCCGGCGGTAACCGATTCGCTGCATAAGCTGCTGTCTGACGCGGCCTTGCGCAGGCGGTTGGGCGACGGGGGCCGCGAGTATGCCCGGCAGTTCGACTGGTCGTGCATCGTTCAGAGAACTCTGGAATTGGTCGATTTACTGGGTACGTAGTCCCGAACTGCGAGTTGTGGGACAGCCGCTTGCGGCTTCGCGCAGACTCACAAACAAACGGGGCGTCTTGTTTTCCGACGGCTTGCGCGAAGCCGCAAGCGGCAGAACTTGGAACACGAAACCCGGAACTCGGAACGAGCAGCGTCATGCCATGAAGTTTCAATTCGGCTGGATTTTCACCAATGTGCTGGCGCTGGCGGGCGTCAGTTACGGCTGGCTCAACCCGTATTTCGGGTTGATGGTGTACTACGTCTTTGTCATCCTCCGCCCCAACTTCCTCTGGTTCTGGGCCTGGGACGACAGTCCTCCCCGCTATCTCTTCTACATCGCCCTGGCCACCATCGCCGGCTGGCTGCTCTCGGGCATGGGCGACTGGCGCGGCCTGCGCAAGGTCATCCTGCCCCTGGCGGCGCTGGCCATCTACGTCGTTGACGGCCTGATCCTCTCACAGACCGTCGCCATCGCCAAAGTCCGCGCCTGGGACTTCCTCTACCCCCAGATCACCATCGTCGTCATGATGGTCCTGGGCTTTTCGCTGATCCGCACGGAAAAGCAGATCCGCACCTTCGCCTGGATCATCACCGCGGGCCTGGGCTACCTGGCGTGGGTCTTCAACAGCCACTATTACTTCGGCGGAATCAACCGCATTTACACGCACGGCTTTGGCGGCATCGACAACAACGGGTCAGCCATGATCTTCGTCATGGCGGTGCCCCTGTCGTTCTTCATGGGCATGCACGAGAAGAAGCTGTGGGTCAAGGCCGCCTGCCTCTTTGCCGCCGTGCTGCAGATGCACGTGGTCCTGCTGACCTTCTCCCGCGGCGGGCAACTGGGTCTGGTCATCGTCGGCGCGATGATCTTCGCCGTGGCGCTGGTCGCCCTCCCGCGCAAGCTGGTGACCCTCACGGTTGCGGTGCTATTTGTCGCCCTGACGCTGCACCTGGCGGGGGCCGAGGTTCGCCAGCGTTTCTGGATGATCTTCGCCGACGAGAGGGACGCTTCCGCCGAGAGCCGGCCCGTCCTGTGGGCCGCCGCCTGGCGCTGCATGCTCGACCATCCCTTTGGCGTGGGCCCGCGCAACTTCAATATCATCAGCCACCAGTACGGCATGCCGCCCAACAAGAGCGTGCACAACTTGTTCCTCCAGACCGGCGCCGACTACGGCTTCATCGGCATGTTCTCCCTGGCCATCTTCTACTTCAGCGCCATGTTCCGCAGCTTCTTCATGTGCTTCAATCCTGCCGCCAAACGACTGGTCTGGGCCCGCTACTACGGCCAGATGTGCACCATCGCCCTCTCGGGCATGCTCATCTGCTCGATCTTCATCGGCATGGAATCGGTGGAGCACGGTTTCATCATCGCCATGCTGGGCCTGTGTACCGCCGCCTACATCGATCGCATCGCCGTGTCGGAGCCCAAGCTCGAAAAGGGCATCCTGCCGGAGTTGGAGGAAGTGCCGACGGGGCGGGAATATGAAGACCTGGCGCCGGCGTGAGGTTTCTGATGTCTGTATTCTGCTTTCTGCTTTGAGCCGCGGGCGGCTCCGCCTCTTGGTGCTTGCCCCTTTTTACTTTTCCAGCAGATGCACACTAAACCAACCACGATCATCGGTCCACACCTCCCGGGGTCGCCAGTCCGCCCGTTGCGCCACGGACGCGAACTGGGCCGGCGAGTACTTGTAGGAACACTCCGTGAGAATCGACTCGCCGGGGGCAAAGTGGATCGTCCGTCCGCCCATGTGCACCGTCTGCGCCCGGCGGCTGATCAGGTGCATCTCGATGCGGTGGTGATCGGCGTTGTAAACGGCGCGGTGGCGGAACGCCGAAAGATCAAAGTCGGCGCCCGCCTGGTGGTTGGCGCGGCGGAGCAGATTGAGGTTGAACGCGGCCGTCACCCCCTGGCGGTCGTTGTAGGCCGCCTCCAGCACCGCCGGGTCTTTGGGTACATCCACGCCGATCACCATGACGCCCTGATGATCCACCAGTTGCGCCGAGCGGCGCAGGAACGCCGCCGCCTGCGCGGGATGAAAGTTGCCGATGGTCGAGCCTGGGAAAAAGATGGCCCAGCGGTCGGGCGACTCCCGCGGTCGCGGCAGGTCCAGCGGCTGGGTGTAGTCGGCGCAGACTGGCAGCACCTCCAGTTGCGGGTACGCCATGACCAGTTCCGCACACGATTCGATCAACGCCTGGGGGGAGATCTCGATCGGGACATAAGCAACCGGCTCGTCCAATGCGTCCAACAACATGCGGCTCTTGACGCCCGCGCCGCTGCCGTATTCAATCACCGCGCAGCGCGGGCCCAGTCTGTCGGTGATCCGGCCCATGTACCGGCGATAGATGCCGATCTCCGTACGCGTCGGGTAGTACTCGTCCAGCTCGCAGATCTGCTCGAACAGCCGCGAACCGACCTTGTCGTAGAACAAGGCGCATGGCAAGGTCTTGGGCTTAGCGGTCAAGCCCTGCATCAGGAGCTGGCGCACGCGGTGGGCCGACAACCCACGGTCGGTCAGTTCGAGTTCGCGTCCGGCGAGATTCACGGCGCGTCCTCCGCCAGACGGATACCCGAGAATTGGAAGCGTGTGGTCGCAGGCCAGAAGTTGCGATATGTGGCGCGCAGGTGCGCGGCGGGCGTGGCGCACGATCCGCCGCGCAACACGAACTGGTTGCACATGAACTTGCCGTTGTACTCGCCCAGGGCGCCCGGCGGAGCAATGAAGCCGGGGTAGGGGGAGTAATGGCTCTGGGTCCATTCCCAGGTGTCGCCGTACAGACCTTGGGGGCCTGGATCACCGTTGGAGCGGCCGGCGGCCTTGACGGGAGCCGGATGATAATGGCCGCTGTCAAGCAGATTACCGGTGATGGGTACATTCGCCGCCGCGTGCTCCCACTCGAACTCGGTCGGCAGCCGGCCACCAGCCCAGCGGGCGTAAGCGTCGGCCTCGAAGTAGCTCACGTGCGTCACCGGCTCGACGCCGACCACCGGACGTACACCGCCCAGCGTGTACTGATGCCAGGCACCATCGAGCTGTCGCCAGTAGAGCGGCGCCAGCCAGCCCTGCTCGCACACCGTCGCCCAGCCGGCGTCCAGCCACAGTTCCGGCCGCAAATAGCCGTCTTCCTCCATGAACGCCAGGTATTCCTCGTTGGTGACCGCCCGATCCGCCAACCGGTAAGGCTGAAGCAGGATGCGATGCCGCGAGCGTTCGTTATCGTAGGAAAAGCCTTCGCCATCATGGCCCACCCAGACCACGCCACCTTCGTATTCGCCAAACGTCAGCGGCGGCACGGCCACGTCGCCGCTGCGCGCCGGTTGGGGATGATCCACGTATGGCTGGTCCAGCGGATTCTGCGATAGCAGGTGCTTAATATCGGTCAGAATCAGTTCCTGGTGCTGCTGTTCGTGATTCAGGCCGATCTCGATGATGGGACAGATCGTCGCCCGCAAGGATTCGTTGGCGTTGGCGAGCAACTGGGCGATCGCGTGGTCCACGTGCCGGCGGTACGCCAACACCAGCGTCAAGGGCGGGCGGGTCATCAAGCCGCGCGTCGGCCGGGCAATGCGCGTCCCGGCGGCGTTGTAGTAGGAATTAAAGAGATAGGCGAAGGCCGGATGAAACCGCTCGGCCCCAGGCGCATACGCCGCCAGCACAAACTGTTCAAAGAACCAGCTCGTGTGGCCCATATGCCACTTGGTCGGACTACAGTCGGCCATTGACTGCACTTGGCAATCCTCCGGCGACAGGGGGGCGCCCAACTGTTCGGTGACGCGCCGGACTTGCTGATATCGCTGCGCCAGTTCGTCGGGCGGTGCGGCATGGACCGCGGATCGCCGGAGCGTTGTCGAGTGAATCGTTGTCATGTGTGTGATCCCCATGAGAGTCGCCTGCACGCCAATGCTAGGAAACGACCTTCACCCGACAAGATCGGGTCAATCCCGCGTGCGTGCGTGGGAGAATTCCTGAACAGGCCGGCGGCACGGCTCGGGGAGCTGCATGCCCGAGGAGGAATCAAAAAGCAGTCAGAACATGCTGGCGACGTTGCCGCCCTGTGTCGGATATGCGTAAGGGGACCCCGGACCCCGGAGAACCTCACGTTCGGCTTGGCGGGCCAGCGATCTGGTTCTGATCACCTGCCCGGCAGTTCCTTCACCAGCCAGCTCAGCCGTTGAAGCGTGGGTTGCTGGATGAGATAGTGCCGCAGGAAGTGGTTGAAGACGCGGCCGCCCTCGCCGCCCAGGTGGTAATCGGCACCGAGCGGTTGCGCCGGCGGATCCGACCGCGCGAACATGACGTGATAGCAGGTCTGCTCAGGCGTCCAGTCGCCGAACCAGATGGCCAGCTTGCCCCGACGATAAGCCGCGGGCGCCTGGGCTTGCCAGGTGAGGTAGGCCTCGGCCAAGTCGAGGTCGAGTTGCGCGGGGGAGAAGGCGAGCAGGCCGGAGTTGAAGAAGCGGTGGCCGAGAGACCAGTTCCTGATTTCGGATTTCGGATGTGGGATTTGGGATTTTTGGAGCCAACCGTCGAGTTCGGCAAACGCCCGTTGGGCCTCGGCGGGCACCTGCACCGATTCGTCCTGGTGATCGTGCAAGTACAACGGCGCCGGGTCGGCGCCTTTGGCCCAGCGGACCAGATGCATCGGCTCCTGAAAGAATGCGGTGTCGGGATCGAGCACCAGCGTGCGAGGGTGTCGGGGCAGCAGCATGGGGTGCAGCAGTTTGCAGACTGGAGCGTAGCGGCTGTGATAGAGCGACAACAGACGCGGGCTATGGGCGCCCAGAGCCTGCTCGACGAGGTTGCCGGCCGCGGGCCAACTCAGCCAGCGCGCCCCCGGCACGTGCCGGCTCGCCCACTGCCGATCCGCAGGGGTTAGCGTGCCGTCATCCGACAACGTCACGGCCCAGCGCAGGGGGGCAAAATGCAGGAGCGACTTGAGCGCCAGCACGCCGATGCGCAGATCGCGCCGACACAGGAGCATGTGCAATTCCGCATCGGCCGCATCGGCATCGTCGCCCGCAGCCGGCAACGGCCCGGTCCGTTCCAAGCCGCGCAACGCCGACGCGATCCGCCTCTGGTCCACCCAGCGGCGCACCCGATACGGCAGCCATGTCGGAGCCTGTCGAATGATCGTGCCTCCGGCCTGCAACCACAGTAAACGCAGTAACCGCGGTAACCAAAAACCACACGCGGTGGCTCGTCTCAGGTTACTGCGGTTACTACGTTTACTGCGGTTACCGCGTTTTACTTAATCAACACCTCTTTGCCACCCTTGTCTGAGGAGGCATAGATGCCGTCGAGCATCTTCTGCACCATCAGGCCATGCTCCGCCGGCGCCATGGTCGGCTGGTTGTAGAGCACGTGATCGACGAAATTGCGGATCTTGGCGTGGAACAGCTCGCCGAAGCCGGCGCTGCCCAGCCAGCCCGGCTCGACGTTGATCATGTGCCCGGCGTCGTCGCGGAAGATCGTCGGCGGGTCCCACGTGCAGCCGCCCTTCTCACCCATCAACTGAAACGTCCACATGTCCTTCTCGATATGGGCCGCAAAGCTCGCCTCGATGGTCAGCACGGCCCCGGTCTCGAAGCGTATCTGGCCCACCGCCAGGTCTTCCACGGTGTAGGTCTTGTGGTCCCAGCCCTTCCATTGCGACTGCACTTCCGAAGGCTTGTTGCCCAGGTAGGTGAAGGTGTTGCCGATGGCCGAGACGGGCTTGGGCGAGCCCATGGCAAAGTGGGTCATCTCCAGCACGTGCACGCCGATGTCGATCATCGGCCCGCCGCCCTGAAGGTGCTTCTGGCCAAAGACGCCCCAGTTGGGAATCCCGCGCCGCCGCAGCGCCTGCACCCGTGCGTACATGATCTTGCCGAATTGCCCTTCATCCGCCGCGTGCTTGATGAACTGCGTGCGCGGTGAGTAGCGGTACTGGAAGCCGATCACCAGCTTGCGCTTATTCGCTTTGGCGGCGTCGATCATCTTCTGGCATTCTTTGGCGTTCATCGCCATGGGCTTTTCGGTGATCACGTGTGCCCCGGCCTTAAGCGCCGCCACTGCCGCGGGCATGTGCATCCCGTTGGGCGTGCACACGGTCACCGCGTCGGGCTTGATCTTCCTGAGCATGTCATTGAAGTCGCAGAAGCAGTGGTCCTTGGGTACCTTGTAGGTGTCGGCATAGGTCATCATCGGGCGGTCCTTGATGTCCGCCAGAGCCACGATCTCGACTTCGTCGGGCCACTTGGCGAACTCGCGCAACTGCGTGCCGGCGATGCCGCCGGCGCCGATCACCGCCAGGCGCATCTTCTTCGCGGGCTTGCGGCCCTCGCCAGTCTCGAGGGCGAACGATTGGGTCGATACTTCACTGCCTGCCATATTCGGGAACTCCGTAAGGGGGTAACTGTGGGTCGGGTATTGTCGGTAGATGGGCGACGGAATGCAAGACAGCCGAGTCTGTAGGCGCCATGCCGGGGCTGAGTCCGGCGTGGCCGAGTATTATGCCTCCGCAATGTTTGGCCGACCGCTCCAACTCGCGCGCCCCGGGCTGTTCATCACCGGCACCGACACCGGCGTGGGCAAAACCGTCGTGACCTGTGCCATCGCCATGGCCTTGCGCCGGCAGTTGAGCGATGGGCCGGGGAATTCGCGGCTGGGCGTGTGCAAGCCCATGGCCTCAGGCTGCCGGCGGGAACGTGAAGGGCTCGTCAGCGGCGATACCGAGGCGCTGGCGCATTTCGCTGATTGCCGCCAGCCTCTGGATGTGATCAACCCGGTGCGTTACGCGGCCCCGGTGGCGCCGGCCGTCGCCGCCGAGATGTCCGGCCAGGCCGTCGATTTCACCGCCATCGCCCGCAGTCTCGAGGTGCTCGACAGCACGTCGGACTTCCTGCTGATCGAAGGCGTCGGCGGGCTGATGGTGCCCATCGATCACGCTCACCCTGGGCGCACCATCCTGGACATGATCGTCGCCCTGGGCTATCCCGTGGCCGTCGTCGCCCGCGCCGCTTTGGGCACGCTCAACCACACCGCCATGACCGTCGCGCTCTTGCGCCAAGCCAAGTGCCGCATCGCCGGCATCATCATCAACGGCTACGACCCCGACTCGTCCAAACAGGGCGACCGCGCCGCGGACCTCTCCATGTCCAGCAACCGGCAGTGGCTGGCGAGAATGACCCGCCTGCCGATCCTGGCGACCGTGCCGATCTGCCCGACTGCCGAGGTCGCGGTGGAAAAGGGCAAGCTGTCGCCAGCGGTCGTCGAAGCAGTCGCGGTAACCTACTGGCCGGAGGTGCTGGCCGCCCCCACTGGTAATCGAGGCCGAGCGGAGTAGAGTGGATCGCATGAAACTCCGTGTTTACTTGGACACATCGGTGATCAGTGCCGCCGAAGACGGGCGGACCCCGATTCGCCAGGCGCAGACGTTGGCCTTCTTCGCACGAGCCAATGAATTCGAACTGATCACCTCCGAGCTAACGCGTCAGGAGCTAACTGAAACGCCCGATCCTCAACGCCGGCGCAGGTTGTTGGTACGGCTTGAGCCGATCCGTACCATCGCGATAGACGGCGACATGCGCGCTTTGGCCACGGAGTACGTGGGCCAGGACATCGTTCCGCCGGAGTATGAGGACGATGCCATTCACATCGCCGCGGCCGTTCTATCAAGGCAAGACGCCTTGATTTCGTGGAATTTTCGACACCTGGTGAATCGTCGGCGCCGATCATTGGTCAATCTCTTCAATTCATCACGCGGCCTCCCGATCGTCGAAATCCTCAGCCCACCGGAACTATAATCGAAAGAACTGGCTATGGATTATTTCAACTACCAGCGTATGGCAGACGAAGCCGGATTGACCGCGAAGCAGTTGCAGAGGCTGGTCAAGGCGGTGGAACGCGAGTTTCCTTCCGACCCCATGCTCGTCGAACTGCACTTGCTGCGTGCCTGTCGAGCGATCCGCGACAAGGCCGTCACTTTGGAGCAGGCTGTAGCGGAATCCGAGGCAGAATCTGACCCGACCGCTGCGGACCGCCGGCATTGAAAGATGAGGGCGCCTCGTTGCCGGCTCATCTCTCATCCAGCAGTTCCACGCTCTCGAACTTCTTGCCTTCGAGCATTTCCAGGCTCGCCCCGCCGCCGGTTGAGACGTGGCTGACTTGGTCCGCCAGGCCGAACTCCTCGATGGCCGCGGCACTGTCGCCGCCGCCGATGATGGTCGTGCCGCCGCCGCTGGTGGCCTTGACCAAGGCCTCGGCCACGCCGCGCGTGCCCTTGGCGAACGGCGCCATCTCGAAGACCCCCATCGGGCCGTTCCACACCACCGTCTTGGCGCCCTCGATGGTCTTGCGGTATTGCGCGATCGTCTTGGGGCCGATGTCCAGGCCCATCCAGCCCTCGTCGATGGCGCCGTCGCTGATCTTCTTGTCCGCGTCTGCCTTGAACTCCTTAGATACATGATGATCGACCGGCAGCATGATCGTGGCCTTGCCGTTTTTGCCGGCGGCGTCGAGGAACTGCTTTGCCGTGGCCACCATCTCGGCCTCGACGCGGCTGGACCCGACGTTCTGCCCCTGGGCCTTGAGGAACGTGTACGCCATCGCTCCGCCGATGACGATCGTGTCCACGAGGTTGAGCAGGTTTTCGATCACCGGGATCTTGTCGCTGACTTTGGCGCCGCCAAGGATGGCGACAAACGGCCGCTGCGGCTTGGCGATGGCGTCGGTCAGATACTTGATCTCCTTCTCGACCAGGAAGCCCACCACCGCGGGCTTGCCGTTTTCTTTCATCAGCTTGGGCACGGCATACATCGAGCCCTCGGTGCGGTGACAGGTGCCAAAGGCGTCGTTGACGTAGACCTCGCCAAAGGCCGCGAGCTGGGCGGGGTAATCGCCGGCGCCTTTCTTCTCTTCCTTATTGAAGCGCACATTCTCCAGCAAGAGCACCTCGCCGTTGCGCAGGCTGGTGACCTTGGACTCGGCGTCCGGGCCGACGGTGTCGTTGGCAAAGTGAACAGGCACGCTCAGCAGTTCGGACAGGCGGTCGGCACAGGGCTTGAGGGTGAACTCGGGCTCATAGCCGCTGCCCGAGGGCCGGCCCAGGTGGCTCATCAGAATCAGCCGGCCGCCGCGGTCGATCACGCTCTTGATCGAGGGCAACGCCATGCGGATGCGGCGATCGTCGCTGATCTTGTTCTCCTCCAGCGGGACATTGAAGTCCACGCGCATGATGACGCGCTTACCCTTGACATCCACGTCGGCGACGGTCTTCTTAGCCATGGCGGCGAATCCTTATGTTGTGGGGGAATGGTCGTAGCCCCGGAGCCCCGCCGAACCCCGAAGCTCCCGGCGGGAGGCGCATGATAACACGGACGCCCAGGGCGGTGGCGCGCGTCGGCATGGAGGTGCATTGGCCGCATGGACTATGGGTGTGCGCTGGGCGCGACGGAGGGATCGTGATCGTGGGGATGAGGATGGTCGTGCGGGTGATCGTGGTCGTGATCGTGGCTGTGTTCGTGTGGCTCGACGTGGGCGAGCAACTCGGTGGCGGGCGCCGCGGAGCGTTGCTGACTCACCAGTTGCTGCGCCGCCGCCAACGCGACGTCATACACCTGGCGCACCGCGACGCCGGCCTGCTCCGCGAGCTTGCGGCAATCGTCGTATTCGGGCATGGCGCCGGCGATCTGGTCATCGAGCCACTTGAGCTTGACGTGCACCTGGCCCCAGGGCGTGGCCAGGTGGCGCGTTTCCCGGCGCGCTTCGTGGCGATGCACCGGATGCACGCGCACGCCCAGCGTCGTCGTCTCCCGCAGGATCAGCGCCGACAGCGCCGCTTCGCGCACGGCGTCGCACAGCACCGACAGCGTCACCGCCGGCCGGCCCTTTTTCATCTGCACCGGCGTGAGCCAGACGTCGCGGGCGCCGGCCGCCAGCAGGCGGTCGGTCACGGCCGCGTAGAGCTGCGGATTCATGTCGTCGATGTTGGTGTCGATTTGAACGTAAGGTGCGGCGGGCGCCCGGCCGTCGCTGCCGGTACCGATGGGCTGGCCAAGCCACAGGCGAGCGACGTTGGGCCAGTCGGTGTCGCGTTGGCCGGCGCCGATGCCGATGCGTTCCAGGGCGAGGGCCGGCTGGGTGAAGGTGGCCAGTTCCGCCAACAGGGCTGCGCCGGTGGGGGTGACCAATTCGCCGGGGCCGGGCGCGGGCGTCGTGGGCGCGTGGACAGAAGAGAGCAGTTCGAGCGTTGCCGGGGCGGGCAGCGGGATGCGGCCATGGGCCGTCTGCGCCCAGCCCTGACCCAACGGCACCGCGCCGCAGTACAGCCGATCGATCCCCAGCGCGGCGACCCCAGCGCACGTGCCGACAATGTCGATGATGGCATCGACGGCGCCGACTTCGTGGAAGTGGATCTTCTCGCGCGTCGCGCCATGCACCTTGGCTTCGGCATCGGCCAGGCGGGTGAAAGTCGCGATGGCGCGCGTCGATACTTCCAGAGGCAGGTCGGCCGCTTCAATGATGCGGCAGATGTCGCTCAGATGACGGTGATGGTGACCTTCCTTCGCCCGCACGTCTACGAGCGTCGCGTGCAGCGGGCCCTTCATCACCGACCGCTGCTCGACGCTCCATTGATCGGTCGGCAGCGCGAGCCGGCGCAGCGTGTCGCGCAGGGCGTCGATGGGCCAGCCGGCGTCAACGAGGCAGCCCAGGAACATATCGCCGGAGATGCCCGAGGGGATATCCAAGTAAGCAATCATGCTTCATCCTTGCTTGGTTCCCCAGCAGCCACACGAAGCTCGACGGTGGTCTGCGACAGCGACCCACTGCGAAAGCCGGCGAGGTCCAAGCAGACGAAACGGTAGCCGGCGGCAGTGATGGCGGCGACCAGGTCCTTGCGGCGCGCCAAGGCACGGTCAAAGTCATCGGGCGGCAATTCGATCCGCGCGATGTCGCCATGATGCCGCACGCGGAACTGCGCAAAGCCCATCTCCGCCAGGGCATCCTCGGCGGCCTCGATCTGCCGCAGCAATTCGGCGGTGATCGGCGTCCCATGCGGCACGCGCGACGACAGGCACGCCATCGCCGGCTTGTCCCATACGGGCAGGCCCAGCGCCCGGGCCGCGGCACGCACATCCTCCTTGCCCATGCCCACTTCAATCAGCGGCGAGCGCACGCCCTGTTCGCCCGCCGCCACGCGCCCCGGCCGATAGTCCGACACGTCATCAGCATTGGCGCCGTCGAGCACCACGCTCCAACCCTCCTGCCTGGCCAGTTCCGCCAGCGTGCCAAACAACTCGTCCTTGCAGTAGTAGCAGCGGTTGGTCGGATTGGCGGCGTAGTGGGCGTCGGTGAGTTCGCTGGTGTGCACCAGGCGGTACGGCGCCGCTAGTTGCTCTGCCAGCTTAATCGCCTGGCGCATCTCGCGGGCCGGATAACTGGGCGACACGCCGATGCACGCCAACGCCCGGTCGCCCAGTTGCTCGCGTGCCACGGCCATGACCAAGGCGCTATCGACGCCGCCGGAGTAGGCGACCAGGGCTGAGTCGAACTGGTTGACCCAGCGGCGCAGGGCGGCGAGTTTGTCTCCGGAATTTCTGATTTCTGATTTCTGATTTCGGATCTGCGGACTCCTTGTCTCCCTGTCTCCTTGTCTCCTTGTCTCCCTGTCTCGACTACTCGCCCGCACCGTTGGTGCTTGGGCTAACTGCGTTTCGACACGCGTTGATTGATCGACGCGGCCAGGTAGCCGGCGCCGAACCCGTTGTCGATGTTGACCACGCCGATGCCCGGGGCGCAGGAGCTGAGCATGCCCAGGAGCGGCGTGACGCCCTGAAAGCTGGCGCCGTAGCCGACGCTGGTGGGCACGGCGATGACCGGGCAATCGACCAGGCCGGCGATCACGCTGGGCATGGCGCCTTCCATGCCGGCGATGGCGACGATGACGTTGGCGGCCTGGAAGGTCGCGACATGCGCCGCCAGGCGATGCAGCCCGGCCACGCCCACGTCGCTGATGCGCTGCGGCTCGTGACCCATCAAGCGCAGAGTAAGACTCGCCTCCTCGGCGACGGGCAGATCGCTGGTGCCGGCGGCGACGACGATCACGCCGGCGGCGCGCGGGCGGTCCGGCTCGCGATCCAGCCAGATGGCTCTGGCCAACTCGTGATACGCCAGGTCAGGCGTGAGCCGGCGCGCCGCTTCGTATTGCTCGGGCGTCGCCCGCGTCGCCAGCACGCGCGGGCCCACTTCCGCCAGTCGCGCCACGATGGCGGCGACCTGCCCGGCCGTCTTGCCCTGGCAGTACACCACTTCCGCAAAGCCCTTGCGCACGGCACGGTGATGATCCAGCGTGGCAAAGCCCAAGTCCTCGAAGGGCAGGCTGCGCAAGCGCGTCAGGGCCTGATCGGGATCGACCTGGCCCTGCGCCACAGCACACAGCAAGTCGCGCAAGGCTTGCGCGCCGAAGCCGGCGGGCGAGGCGGGAGTGAGAGACGGTGCGGGTCGAGCCATGCGGTGCATTGTAGTCGCATTGGCGGGGCCGCCACGCCGGAGCTGAGTCCGCGAAGCCCCGGATTTCTCCCCGGAATCCCGCGGGAATCCCCCCCGGAGTGTCCCGGAGTGTCCCGGAGTGTCGTACGGCGCCACGCAACACCGGAGTCCGGGCCTTGGCAGACTCAGGCCCGGCGTGGAAGCCCGGAGCAGGAACGGGGCCGTTTATGACGCCTGTATCGCCTGCTCTGTTCTTGCCGGGCATGCCTCCTGTGCGACCTGTAAGGGCCCGGTGCGACGGATTTTCGCGGCAATGCGAGGCAAGTGATGAATCATACAAAAGTCTCTTCCGATGGGACATCCAAGACAGATATTCGAGCTGGAGCGCTCGGATGAGTTGACGTGATCCAGGAGCAGCGTGGCGCCAGGGACCCGCGTCGCGAGGCAACCAGGAACACGGACGCGCAGCCAAAAGCTGCGGCTAAGACGAGACGCAGCGACGGCGCTGCGGGTGAGATGGCCGCCTGTCCCTGACAGGCGACCCCGACAGGCCGGCCGAGCCGGTTTGGAGTGGTCGGCGTCGAACAGGGCATGGACAGCGGTTGCCCCATGAGGCCAAGGCAACGCGGAGATGCGGCGCATGTTGCGCTGCAACGCAAGTACCAGGGTTCGCACACGCGGCAGACCGCAGTGCCGTACAGCCTCTAGCGCCAAGTAACACTTGGAGGAGTTTCCACTATGAGTCGTATTAACAACAACATCAATTCCTTGATCGCCCAACGCGTGCTGGGCTCGCAGAACACGGGGCTGTCCAAATCGCTCGAGCGATTGAGCACCGGTCTGGCGATCAACCGCGGCGCCGACAACCCCGCCGGCTTGATCGCCAGCGAGAAGCTGCGTTCGGAGAAGGTCGCCACCCAGGCGGCCATCGGCAACGCCCAGCGTGCCGACCAGATCTCCAACATCGCCGAAGGCGGCCTTCAGGAGATCAACTCCCAGCTTCTGGAACTCCAGAGCCTGGTGAGCGAGACCGCCAACTCGGCGGGTCTGTCCACGGCAGAAAAAGAAGCCAACCAGCAGCAGGTCGACGCGATCCTTCAGTCGATCGACCGCATCGCCTCGACCACCAGCTTCGCCGGCACCAAGCTGCTCAACGGCGCCTACGACTTTGTCGTCTCGGGCCAGTCCGCCAGCGTCGCCGACTTCCAGGTCAACGGCGCCAAGATCACCCATGACGGAAGCGTGGCCATCAAGGCGCTGGTGACAGCCTCGGCGCAGCACGCGGGCCTGTTCCTTTCCACCGGCGCCACCGCCCTGAACCTCTCGGCCTCCACCGCCAAGTTCACCTTCGAGGTCACCGGCGCCCAGGGCACCCGTGAGTTCAGCTTCGCCTCGGGCACCAACTTGAGCGCCGTCGCCGCCAACATCAACTCCTTCAAGTCGATCACCGGCGTGTCGGCCAAGTCCAGCGCCAACGGCATCGTGCTCAAGACCGAAGGCTTCGGCTCCGACCAGTTTGTGTCCTTCAAGGTCACCAACAACGGCGGCCAACTCGGCTCGGTGTTCGGATTGGCGACCACCAATGAAAACGCCTCCCTCGCCGCCGGCGGCACCGCCTACATCGGCATGACCAATGCCATCCGCGATGAAGGCCAGGATATCGGCGTGATTGTCAACGGCATCAGCGCCCGCGGCAAGGGCAAGGTCGCCTCCGTCAACACCGACGCCCTGGACCTGTCCCTGGAACTGACCACCACCGCCTCCCAGACCCTGGCCAACGTCAGCGCCTTTACCATCACCGGCGGCGGCGCGACGTTCAACATCGGCCAGACCGTCGACGTGGGCAACCAGGTTCGCCTGGGTATCCGCAACGTGGCGGCTCGTAACCTCGGTTCCACCTCCCAGGGCTTCCTGGGCGACCTGGGCTCGGGCAAGACCTACAACCTGATCGACGGCAACCTCGAATCCTCGCAGAAGATCGTCAACCAGGCGATCGACCAGGTCTCGGCGCTGCGCGGTCGGCTGGGATCGTTCCAGAAGAACGTCATCGGCTCGACCATCAACGCCCTGTCCATCGCCTTGGAAAACACCAGCGCCGCGGAGAGCTCGATCCGCGACACCGACTTTGCCAAGGAGACGGCCAACCTGACCCGCAACCAGATCCTGGCGGCGGCGGCCAGCAACGTCCTGTCCATCGCCAACTCGCAGCCGCAAAGCGTGCTGCAACTGCTGGGATAAAACGGGGCGGCAGACGGAGAAAGGAAGACGGCGACCCGAAAGGGCCGCCGTTTTCTTTTGCGCATGGCTCGAGCGAGCCGAGCCGGATGGCCGTCTCGACCCCGGCGCGGCGACCTATAGGGCCGCTTCTTTCGTTGCGGCGTTCACCGCACCCCCATGAGCAGATCGAACACGAGCTGATCCAGCTTCTCATAAGGCAGCGGCCGGGCGGCGAGCTTCTGACGATCAAAGCTGAGCGCATCGAGCGCCTTGGCGCTCCGGGCCGAGGGCTTGGCGATCAGGCCCGCCAGCTTGGCGTCCTGGCGGACGATCTTCTTCAGCAGCCCCTGAATCGCGCGGTCGTTGTTGTAGCGATGCGCCTTGGCTTCGAGAATCTTGTACGAGCGCATCGAGCCGCGGGCGAACTCGATCACATCCGCCCGGTCGGCGGTGCGATAGGCATGACTGTCAAAATGCTTGGGCCCGTTGTACCCAGTGTCGATGAGCATCTTGACCAGGAAAAACGCCTGCTTGTAGTTCTGGCTGCCGAAGCGCAGGTCCTGGTCGAATCGACCCGGCTCCTGATCGTTCAGGTCGATGTGGAACAGCTTCTTGGCCGCGATGGCCTCGGCGACGCACTGCACGAAGTTCAACCCCGCCATCGTCTCGTGGGCGAACTCGGGGTTGAGCCCCACCATGTCGGGATACTTGAGCGTGGCGATGAAGCCCAGGTAGGAGCCGGTGACGGGAAAGAAGATGTGGCCGCGCGGCTCGTTGGGCTTGGCCTCCAGGGCGAACTTGTAGCCGAGTTTGCGGTCAAGGTTGTATTGGCAAAGAAAGTCGATCGCCTCTCGGAACCACGTGACCGCCTGCACCGGGTCCTTGCTGGCGTTGGTGTCGGTGCCTTCCCTTCCGCCCCAGAAGACGTAAAACTTGGCGCCGAATTCCTTGCCCAGTTCCATGCCGCGCATCGCCTTCTGAATGGCGTAGGCGCGGATCTGGGCGTCGTTGCTGGTAAAGGCGCCGTCCTTGAAAACGGGATCACTGAACAGATTGGTCGTGGCCATGGGCACCTTGATGCCGGTGCGGCGCAAGGCGGCCTTGAAGTCCTTCTTGATCTGTTGCCCCTCGGCAGGCGTGGCGTCGATGGGGATCAGGTCGTTGTCGTGGAAGTTGACGCCGAACACGCCGCCGACCTCGCCCAGGAGATCGACGATCTGGGCCGGCGACAGTCGCGGGCGCACCGCTTCGCCAAAGGGATCGCGGCCGGGGTTGCCCACGGTCCACAAACCAAAGGTGAACTTGTCGGCAGGCGTGGGGGTGTAAGCGTCGGAGCGGGTGGACTGGGGCATGATGCGTGCAACCTTTCAGGCAAAAGAAGAATAAAGGACGATCCCGGACGACTCGTGGAGCGGCTAGTGTCCGGCGGCAAGGTTCATCGGTCAAGCGGTCAGCGCCCGGGCACTACTCCGCCGAAGCGGTGCGGGGGTGGTGGCCCCTGATCCATCGCTTCTCTCTCAGGCCCATCAGGAGCGATGCGGCCCATGAGCAAGCCGTCGAGGTGGATGCGAGCCGATTCCTTTGATTTCGACGATTCACCCCATGGTAGACCGGCGCCTGAAGTAATCGGCGTTGTTGGTACGGGCGCACCATATGAGCAAGTCGAGGATACGACAGTGGCTCAGGGGCGTGCCGCGCTCTATCGAGAGGCCGCGCAACTCTCGAAGATGATGGCCAACGTGGAGCAAGTCCTTGTGAAAGCAATGCATGAGCGCCACGGCATAGTCGCCCCAGGTACGACCCGGCAACGAAGAAACAAAGGCCGGCCAATAGTGGCGCTCGACGACCGAATCCAGGATAGGAAGGAGTGCCGGGCGCTTCTTATGGAGGATCTTCATCGTCTTGGCCAATTTCACACCCGAAAGTCGGCACATCTCAGTGACAAGGCGACTGATTGCATCCTCCCCGGGAATCGGATCACCTGCCTCAATATCCAGGAGATCAATATTGGCAGGTATCGCGCTGAGGCAGTCGGTGATGGCCGGTTGAAGCTGAAGGATTGCATCGACCTGCCCGTCGGATAGCCGTGAAACCAGGCTGCGGGAAATGACAACATCCTCGCGGCTAAGCTCGTTATCCGCCTGCACGGGCTTGCTGTCGTACCGCTGATATACGCTTCCCAAGTAGCCACACAGGATTTGGTCCGGAGCATCGAAATGAAGTCCGCTCAAGATCCTCATCACGACTCCCCGATCAGCGTGCGGCCAATGGCTGAGGATCGTAGTAGTTCAGCGCCAGCAGTCTGTGGGCTTCAACCGCCACGACGACATAACGCGGCGGCGGGGCCGGGTTGACGAACTCCACTTCATAGGCTTCCGCATTGTCGTAGACATGCACAATCGTGCCGACATCGCCAACGTGGAGTGACTCGTCCGGCATGGCCTCCAGCAGGGCGACCATGCTGTGCTCTTTGATGGGGTGTGCCATAACAATCACTCAGGGTACGCCGTAACCAATCTTGGGACCAACTCGTCTCGACGGATGATCCACACGCTCAGGATTGTATACCACCTACGCAGCCCCAGCATCTGAAAGCGAATCTCATACTTGCGGCCCCATTGGGAAAACTTGCCCGGAACCGCTTCGCCATCACGGGCGCCATCAAGCAGCGCCTGCCGCAATAGTCCGGCGTTAGACGCATCAATGCTCAGCAAGTCTTTGAACAAACGGGCGTGTCCCGCTTGGCGCGGATGCCGAAGGTTCACGAGAAAGCCGTAGAGTTTCTCGTCATCAACAATGGCTCTGTCCCCGTTAGGCATCTTCATCGACCACCTCCGGAACTACTCCCACTCAATCGTCGCCGGCGGCTTACTACTGATGTCGTACACCACCCGGTTGACGCCGCGCACCTCGTTGATGATGCGGTTGCTGATGGTCGCCAGCACGTCGTACGGGATGCGCGCCCAGTCGGCGGTCATGAAGTCCTGGCTCTCCACCGCGCGGACGGCGATCACGTCCTCATATGTCCGGCCATCGCCCATCACGCCCACGGCCTTGACCGGCAAGAGCACGGCGAAGACCTGGGCAGTGCGACGATACAGATTGCTGGCGACGATCTCCTCCAGCAGGATTTCATCGGCGTCGCGCAGCACATCGAGGCGAGCCTTGTTGACCTCACCCAGCACGCGCACGGCCAGGCCCGGGCCGGGGAAGGGATGCCGCCAGACCAGGTGTTCGGGCAGGCCCAGGACTTCGCCAAGTTTTCGCACCTCGTCCTTGAAGAGGGCGCGCAGCGGCTCGATAAGTTCGAAGCCCAGTTCCGCGGGCAGGCCGCCGACGTTGTGGTGCAGCTTGATGTTGGCCGCGGCGCCCGAGTAGCCCTGCCCGGATTCGATCACGTCAGGGTAGAGCGTGCCCTGTGCGAGAAAGCGAATTTCTGATTCATGATTGCTGAGTTCTGATTTGAGAGTGACGGCGGCATTCTTGAACACGTCGATGAAATCGTGGCCGATGCGGCGGCGCTTTTCCTGGGGGTCGCTGACGCCCGCCAAGTCTCCCAGAAATTGCTCGGAGGCATCGATGACGCGCAGATCGACGTCGAAGTGGCCGCGAAAGGTCTGTTCGACCAGGTCGCGTTCCCCTTTGCGCAGCAGGCCGTTGTCCACGAAGATGCACGTGAGCTGCTTGCCGATGGCCTTGGCCAGCAGGGCGGCGACGACCGAGGAATCGACGCCGCCGGAGAGGCCGCAGATCACGCGGTCCTGGCCGACGCGCTGGCGGATGCTGCGCACCTGCGCATCGAGGAAGTCGCTCATGCGCCACGTGCCCCCCGCCTTGCAGATGCCAAAGAGGAAGTTGCGCAGGATGTCCCCGCCGTGAGGTGTGTGCGTGACCTCGGGATGAAACTGCACGCCAAAGAAGGGCCTGCTGCGATGGCGCACCGCGGCGATGGCGCAGGTGGGCGTGGCCGCCAGGGAGACGAAATCATCGCCCAGCGTGTTGACCTGGTCGCCGTGGCTCATCCACACGGTCGTATTCTGGGGCAGTCCCGCCAGCAGGTCGCTGGCATCATTGATTTTTAGCGCCGCCCGGCCGTACTCGCGCGCCTTGGCGTTGCGCACATCCCCGCCGAGCAGTTGGCAGCCGATCTGCATGCCGTAACAGATGCCCAGCACGGGCACGCCCAGTTCCAGCAATCGCGGATCGCAGGTGGGCGCCCCCTTCTCGTACACGCTGGCCGGGCCGCCTGAGAGGATGATGCCGATGGGCTTGAGTTGGGCCAGTTGCTGCGGATCGACGTTGGGGCCGACGAGCAGGCTGAACACGCCGGCCTCGCGCACGCGCCGGGCGATCAACTGCACGTATTGTGAACCAAAATCGACGATGGGCACGACCTGGCCGCGAACCTCCGGCGGCACGTCGGCCCAGGGGTTGGCGGGGGGGATGGATGGGGTGGCGCTCATCGCGAGGATGATAGCGGATCGGGCGCGAGGGTAACCACAGTAGCCGCAGCAACCAAGGAATCGACGCTTCAAGCCGGGGCAGAGGCGTTGCGCCGCCCCGGATCCGGGTGTTGTGCGTTGCCATACCCGGGGCGGCGCTCGCCCAAAGCGGCGAGCTCTGCCCCGGCTTGTTGGGGTTACGGCTTTGCCGCGGTGGCCGCCGCGATCAACTCGCGAAACTGCCCGGTGAACACAAAGTTGTGTTCGGGGAACGCCAGGCCCGCGCGGTTGCGGTCGATGTGGCTGAACATCAATTCGATCGTTGCCAGCGGAACGGGGGCGGCGGCGGGCTGAGCGGGATCGAGCAGTTCGACAACGCCATGCGTCGCCGCGCCGCTGGGGTCAATGCGTTCGAGCGTGGCGGTGTAGCGCAGGGTGTGCCCCGGTCCGGCGGCGGCGGTGAAGGTCGCCTTGCCGATCTTGGCCAGGATCACCTTCTCGCGAAAATCGTTGGCGTGGCCCACCAGAATGCCCGCCGTCTGGGCCATGCCCTCGATGATCAGCGTGTTGGGCAGCACCGGCATGGCGGGACGCAGCGCACGGCCCGCTTCGTCGGTCACGGCCGGAAAATGATCGTGCAGCACGTCCTCCGCCAGCGTCACGTTCTTGATCGCAACGCAGCGAAGGCCCTTGTCCAACTCGATAATGCGGTCAATCCAGATCCAGCGCATGAGGCGTCAAGAAAAGATGAAACACGGATGAACACGGATGAACACGGATGGGGAAGAAGGAGGGAACAGTGATGAACATGATGAACATGATGCTAGGAGAAAAGCCGCTTGCGGCTTAGCTTCCTTTCTTTTGTTATTTCCCATCCTGTCCATCATGTATATCACTGTTTCTTCCCCTTCTTCATTCGTGTTCATCCCTGTTCCTTCTTCTCATCTCACGACACTGCGGCGCCCAGCTTGGTTTCGACGAACTTCACGATTGCATCCACAGTGAAGATGTTGGCGAATTCCGAGACCTTGCGGCTTTCCTCGAACTCCGTCAGGTCGGCGTGGGGCAGACGCTGGCGCAGCTCCGCCATGCCCGAGTCGGTCACTTTGCCTTCGCGCACGTACTGCGGGTCGTTGAGCACGTTTTCAGGGAACAGCTCGCTCTGTTGAATCTTGATGCCAAAGGCCTTTTCCAGGCGAAACACGATATCCAGGAAGTCGATCGACTCGGCGCCCAAGTCCTCGACCAGCTTGGCGTCAGGCTTGACCTCCTCGTCGTCCACGCCCAAGGCATCGACCAGCACTTCGCGGACTTTTTCTAGAACTTGCGCGTGATTCATCTGTGCCATAGGGGCCTCCAGTCAAGCGTGGAGTTATAACCGGAACTCACCCAAATCCCAAACGCGGGAGGAAAAAGAGGGAACAGTGATGGACATGATGAACATGATGATGAAAGGAAAATCCGCTTGCGGCTTAGCATCCCTTCTTCTTTCCCATCCCGTCCATCATGTCCATCACTGTTCATTCTTTCTTTCCAGCGGTTTGAGCGTGAACCGTCCCTGCACGGCCACCTGGTCGTCTACGCTGCCGACGCCCGCCAGGTCGTAGCCGGCCTGGTCGTCCCCGCCGCGCAAGGTGACCTGCACGCGCAGGCTCTGGCCGGGTCGGACCATGTTGCCGTAGCGGACGTTGCGGACCTGCGCCAGGACCAGGGGTGGCGCCGCCGGACCGCGCCGCGCTTCGAGCAGCCGCCGCGCCGCCTGCACCAGCGTCTCGAGCATCATCACGCCCGGCAGCACGGGAAAACCGGGGAAATGGTCCGCCAGGTATTCTTCAGCGGCGCTGACGCTTTTGACCGCCGTGAGGTGGTCGTCGTCCTGCTCCACGATGCGGTCGATGAGGTCAAATTTCATAGGCGTAATCGAGTGTAGATCGTGCCTTGCGGCGCCGCAAATCATGCCACTTTACTGCCCCACTGCTTTCTGCAACGATGCTGAGCATGCCTGACCATGACTCCGAACCGCTTCGTCAACCCCTGCGCGACGCCGTCGCCGAGTTTCGCACGCGCTTCGGGCGCGCCCCGGCCTATGCCGCCGCCGCGCCCGGCCGGGTCAACCTCATCGGCGAACACACCGACTACAACGACGGCTTGGTCCTGCCCATGGCCATCGCACGCTACACCGTCATCGTCGGCGCCCGCACCGACGACGGCATGGCGCGCCTGGCCAGCCTGACGCAGAACGACGAAGCGCTCTTTGCCGTCAGCCCCGACCTGCGCCCCGGCGAGCCGCGCTGGGCCAACTATGTCAAGGGCGTCGTGGCGGGGCTGATCGGTGACTTTGGCCGGCATTTCCCCGCGGGGTTCGAGGCCGTCATCGCTTCCACCGTCCCCCTGGGCGGCGGGCTGTCCTCGTCGGCGGCGCTGGAGGTCGCCGCGGCCACCCTCCTGGAAGCCATGTCCGGCCAGACCCTCGATCCAGTCGAAAAAGCCCTCCTGGCACAGAAGGCCGAGCACGAGTTCGCCGGCATGCCCTGCGGCATCATGGACCAGTTCATCTCCACCATGGCCCGGGAAGGCCACGCCATGCTGCTGGATTGCCGCTCGCATGAAACACGCTTCGTGCCGCTGTCCGACCCGGCCGTGTCGGTGCTGATCGCCAACACCAACTGCAAGCACGAGTTGACCGGCGGCGAATACGCGCAACGCCGGGCGCAATGCGAAGAGGCGGCGCGCACGCTGGGCGCTAAGGCCCTGCGCGATGTGACGATGAAAGACCTGGCCGCACGCAAGGAGGCGTTGACGCCGCTGGCGTACCGGCGGGCCGCGCACGTGGTGAGCGAAATTGCCCGCACGCTTCAGGCCGCCGACGACATGGCCGGCGGCAAGTGGGAGTCGGTCGGCCAGTTGATGTACCAGAGCCACCAGTCGCTGCGCGACGACTTTGAAGTCAGTACGCCCGAGCTGGACACGATGGTCGACCTGGCGCGCGACTTGGGCATCACCGGCGGCGTCTGGGGCGCCCGCATGACCGGCGGGGGCTTCGGCGGCTGCACCGTCACCCTGGTCAAAACCGATCAGGCCCAAGCCGTCAGCGATCACCTGGCCCGGCAATACCAGCAGAAAACCGGCATCGAACCCACGCTGTTCGTCACCCGCCCGGCCGGGGGAGCCCGCGTCGTGAAACTGCCAAACGGATGTACCAGCAGTCGGGATTTCTGATTTCTGATTCCCGGTTTTTCCCCTCGCTGACTTCTTCGTGCCTTCGTGTTCAACTCTTCTCAGGTTTTGCGCAGGATGAACGCCGCCTGATCGCCGCGGCCTTGGCGATTGAGTCGGGTCGCACGGCGGTTGAAGCGCCAGCGTCGCCAGAGCCAGGCCGGTCCCTTGCCCTTCTTCAACTCCACCAACGACGTGCCGCGGCGATACGCCTGCGAGCCCCAGAACTGCACGTAGTTCGAGTCGTCCTGCACGTCGATCAACTCCAGCCTCGCTTGTTCGGCCAGCAGTTTCATGCTTTGCCGTGAGTGCAGGAACAGATGCCGGGGTGCGTCGAGTTGAATCCAGTCGCCGCCGTAGTGCTCCCACGCAAATGACGAGCAGGTGGGAATGCGGATCACGCAGTATCCGCCGGGGTCGAGCAGGCGATGCGCCGCGCGCAGCGTCGCCGCCGGGTCGGGAATGTGCTCGAAGGAGTGATGGAAAGTGATCAGGTCCCAGCGTCGCGGGTCGGTGTCGGCCATCGCGGTTAACGTCATGCATTCGATGCACAGGCCGTTGCGATACACCAGCCGGTCGGCCACGAAGGGGTCGCAGCCGGCCACCGCCTGAAAGCCCATGCATCGCAGGGGATAGGCAAAGTGCTTGCCGTTGCCGCAGCCCACATCCAGCACGCGCGTCCGCCGATTCACCCCCAGTCCAGCCAGGCAGGCAAAGCGATCCTGCCGCGCGAGCCTGGCGATCAGCCAATACGGTGGATGGCGCGGAAACAGCGAAGCCTTGAAGGGCAGTACGCGAATGGCGCCGATGATGCCGCGGTACTTGTGCTCCTTGAGCGGCTGGGCGGTGTAATAGTCGCTGGGATAAAAGCGTCCCAGGTCCTCGGGAACCTCCACGATCTGAAGGCACTGGCACTTGGCGCACTGGAAATAGGTGAACGGCTCGCGCGAGCCGAACATCATCTCGCGCACGGTCAGCGCGCAATTGCCCACCGCGTTGCCGCAGATTCGGCACGCGAGGTTCGATGCTTCGACAGTTGGAGATGGCGCTGCCACGCGGGGATTCTAACGAGGCCGTGCTGATTCACCGCAATCACGTCGGCGCGAAGGTCGTATCGGCGGTCGCCATCAGGTAGCGCAGGTCCTGCTTGAGATTGGCGCGGGCTGCGCCATTGAGGTGCCGGGTCCAGGAGGGACGCTTCTCGCGTTGGAACCACGCGACGTGCGCCAGCGCCCAGCCGAACATCGGCGCGGTCATGTACTCGGGCTTGAGCAGATCGCTACCCGGCCAGCGGCTGTAGTCGCTGGCCCAGGTTCGCGGTGTGTTGGCCAGGAAAATGCCCAGCCCGAAATGCACCACCGTCAGATCGGTCAGCAACTCGTTGTCGAACTCATCGTGCGTGATGCGGCTCTGGCCCAGCAGGCGGACATGCGCCAATTCATGAGCCATGGTGCCCACCAGGCCCACCGGGTCGGCCAGGCCCCATTTATCGATGCGGACCTTGAACCGTCCTTCATCTTCATGGTAGGTGCCCGCGGCCCCGGGAATGGCCTGGCCGCTTTCGTTCACCAGGATCAGATCGTCGTGCTCGGCGACGATGAGCAGATCAACGAGCTCCGGCACCACGTCCATGTAGGCGCAGATGCGGTCGAGCAGGCGTCGCGCCGCCGCTTTCGAGCCGTCGTAAGGATCGGCGAAAAAGTCGCGCGTGGGCAGAACGATGGGGCGCCCGTTGAAGACGCTGTCCGTAAATTCCTCATCGAGCCACTGTAGCCGCTCCTCCACCCACGCCTTGGCGGCGATGTCGCAGGGACAGACAGGTTGGAAAAGCCACCCCAGCATTGGCAAATCCCATGGGCAATCACGCGGCGTCGGTAACCCTCTTGGATTCGTATTCCGGGAACATGATGATGGCCGGATGAACCTTGAACGCCTTGGCCAGTTGCTCGGCGCGCTTCTTGCCGATTTCCACCTTTTCGTTCTCCAGCGCGCTGAGGTTGCTGGCCTTGATCCCCGATCGCCGCGCCAGTTCCACCTGCGTCCAACCCTTGAGATCGCGGAGCATGCGAATCACTTCGCCGGTATGCAGGACGGCGTGGCGTTTGGCGGCAACAAAATGCTTTGGCGTTCGATTTCGCATGATGCTTCTAGTATTGATGCGGTGTGACTTCCAGAACGAAAACGGTGACAATTTCCCGAGCAATGGTGTAGATCACGCGGTACTGCAAGTTGAGCCGGGACGACCGCTGTCCCCGGCGCACGCCTTTGAGTTTTTCGTCATGGAATCCGGGAAACTCCCTCACCTTCTCCGGCCCATGCTCACGAACCAGTTCCTTCCACAGTTCGTACTTCTTAGCAACCGATTCCGGAGCTTTCTTGCGCGCCTTGTCCACGCTGGGATGCTCCAGGATGATCCACATTCTCAAACTTGATATGTTATCTATTCCAATAAGTCAAGTGCCGAAGGGCCACCCACCCATCGCGTCTACTTGCGCCCATTACCCACCGCGTCGTTGCGGTGGTCGGTGTGTTTTCGCAGGCCCCAGGCCGCCAGGCTCGGGAAGGCGGTGCCGATGGCGACGCCGTAGCGCACCAGTTTGCTGGGCCAGACTTCGGCGGTGGGACGGCGCAGCGCCTTGACGATGCATTTGGCGACGTGATCGGCGGATTGCTTGATGACGTCGGGCGTGTTGGTGTGCGTGGTGGCCGTGGCTTCCCGTTCCAGCCGGTCGAAGAACTCGGTGCGCGTGCCGATGGGGTGCACGCTGGTCACGTGCAACCCCTCGGAGTGGAGTTCGGCACGCATGGCGCAGGCAATGGCGTCCTGGGCGGCCTTGGTGGCGGCGTAGGGGCCGTACATCGGCGGCCCGATCTCGCTGGCGGCGCTGGAGCAGATGACGATGTGGCCCCGGCCCTTCTGTCGCATCACCGGCAACGCCGCCTTGATGCAGCGCACCGTCCCGAAAAAGTTGGTCTCGAAAATATCGCGGTACTGCTGATCAGTGGTGCGTTCGACCGGGGCGAACAGGCCGTACCCGGCATTGGCGAACATCACATCCAGGCGATCAAACTCGGCCACGGTTTTGGCCACCAGGCGCTTGACATCTTCATCCACGGTCACATCACAGGGCACGACCAGGGCGCGGCGGCCGGCGTCGGTGACCTGCCTGGCGACCTGTTCGAGTCGCTCGACCCGCCGGGCACTGACCACCACGTGCATACCCGCCTGCGCGCATGCCAAGGCGGTGGCGGCGCCAATGCCGGAGCTGGCGCCGGTGATCACGATGACCTGGTCGTGCAGGTTGATGGTGGGCATGCCAGAAGTGTAGCGGATGGGTGACGGGCGGAGAAGGGAGGGGAGGGAGTAGGGAGACAAGGAGACAAGGAGACAGGGAGACAGGGAGACAGGGAGACGGGGAATCGTGTATCTCCGTGTCCCCTTGTCTCCCTGTCGTGGGCTACTGCCTGTTGTCTTGGGCTACACGGCAGTCAGTGATCGTTGCCGCGGGTGGGTGGCGCGGCGGCGCGAGCGCGGCGCCGGCTGCTTCACCGCGGCGTCACGGCGGACTTCTTCCGCGGCACCCACCCGCAGGTGATGTGTGCGCCGCAGTTGCCGGTCCATCTCCGCCTGCACCAGCGCCTCGGCCAGCGCCCAGTGAACCTCGGCGCGTCCCTGGGGCCGCCCCTCGAAAAGCCAGAATTGATACGCCCGTTCGGCAATCTGATCGGTCGTCGGGCGAATATCCGGCAGCAGGTCAATCGCTCGTGACATAAAGCGAACTCCAGACCTTGAGTGAGTGTGTTATGGGACGCAGTTCAATGATGCCGCGTGGTGCAGGTTGTCACAATAAGGATAAACCGCCCAGATTAACCGTCAATCCCCCCAAATGAGGATCGGGTTATTCCTGATAAAAAGTCCGAAAAAGGAAAATATGCCGAGCGGCATGTTGGGGCATGCGGGCGAGTGTTCGGGGCACCCCGGCAGTACCGGGAGGCATCCGAGGTAACCGGGATATCCGGGAACATCCGGGGGGACGCCGGGAAGCTACCCCTGGAAGGGGCAGGCGCCGCCCGGATCACCGCAGCGGCCGCAGGGCGACATGGGCAGGGAGGACTCCGACGCGCCCGACGCCGTGGCCGTGGCAAACACGCTATGGGCGCGCCGCGTCCGCGTGCTGCCGCACTGCTCGCACTTGATCGGCTCATCGGCGTCCGCCATCTTGCGCAGGGCTTCGGTCGTGTGCTCGCATTTGTCGCAGGTGTATTCGTAGACGGGCATGAGCGTGGTCCTGGGGTTGGGTTCGTGTGAGTCCGGTGGATTTGGGTACATTCTAGCTCATCGCGCCGCCGCTGGCGGCTATGAGGAACCAATCGCATGGACACGAGCAAGTTCCAGAACGTGCATCAGGTGGGCGGGATTCGCACTGCCTTGATCGATCACCCTTGCCCCGGCGGCGCCCCCGGCGCCGGGGGACGCATCGCCATGGTCAACACCGGCGCGGGCCTGCGCTACACCGTGGCCCTGGACCGCGGCGGCGATATCGTCGAAGCCTTCCACCACCAGCACAGCCTGGCGTACCTGACCGTCAACGACTACAAGGCCGGCAACCCTGCCTACCACCGGGGCGACGAGTGGCTCACCGGCTGGCCCGGCGGCCTGCTCACGTCCTGCGGCCCGCAATACGTCGGTCAGCCCCGCAACGAAGACGGCACGCAAACCAACCTCCACGGCCACCACTCCAACACTCCCGCCGCCGTCGAAATGATCCTCAACCCCGATCCCCACCAGGATCGCCACGAAATGCTGCTGAGCATGATCATCCGCGACTCGCGCATGTACGCCCCCATGGTCGAGGTGCGCCGCCAGATTCAAGGAAAGCTCGGCATCAACGAGATCCACCTTTACGACCAGGTCACCAATCGCGGCGATGAACCGGTCCCGCACAACTGGCTCTATCACGTGAACTTCGGCTACCCGCTGCTGGACGTGGGTACGCAACTGGTTTTCAAGGGCAAGCTCGATACGCAATGGGACATGCGGACGCCCATCAATGCCGGGGATGTGGAAACCATCAAGGCCACGCACGCCGCGCAGCCGGCGCCCGCGAGCAAGGAGAGCTTTGGCGTGATTGTCGAGCCTGAGCCTGACAGCGAGGGCCTGTGCCACGTGGGGATCGTCAACCGTCAGTTATCGCTGGGCGTGGAAATGGAGTTTTCGCCCGAGTGCCTGCCGCGCATGGCCAACTGGCAGTGGTACGGCCCGCGGGGCTGCTTTGTCTCGGCGCTGGAGCCCTTCGCCGGATCGCTCATGGGCAAGGCCAAGGACGCCAGTCCGCTGGCGAACCTGACGCTGGCGCCGGGCGAAACCCGCCGGTACCGCATGACGCTCAAGGTGCACAGCGACGCGGCGGCGCTGGACGCGCTGATGAAATATGACGGCGCCTTGCGGATGTGATCGCAAGAGAACGCAGGAAAGCAGGCAACACGGGAAAAGCAGAAAATCAGAATCCAGTCCGTGGGCTCATGCTTGAATTTTCTGTTTTTCTGCGTTTTCTGTTTTTCTGCGTTTTCGTACTCTCAGTCGATACACTTTGCCATGATGCACACGCGACGGAGCGCCCTGTTTTTCGTTCTCCTGTTACTGACGGCGCCGGCCCAGGCCGACCTTCAGCGCGACTTTGAGGCGACGGTGGCGGCGGCCAATTTGGGTAAGGCACGCTGGTCGATCCAAGTGACCGACCTGACCACGGGCCAGACGCTGGTGAGCATGGATGCCGATCGGGCGGTCATCCCGGCGAGCAACATGAAACTGGTGACGACGGCGGCGGCATTGGGCACGTTGGGGCCGGACTTTGTCTTTCGCACCGAGCTGCGGCTGTTGACGAGCGACACCGGGGACGGCGGCGCGATCGTGCTGGTCAAGGGCGACGGCGACCCCGGCTTTGCCGACGGCAAGCTGCTGGAAGCCGCGGGGCTGGACGTGGAGAAATTGCTGGCGGCCTGGGTGGACGCCCTGCGTAAAGCCGGCGTCAAACGCCTCCACCGGCTGGTCATCGACGACCGCATCTTCGAGCCGCCGGCGGCGCATCGCTCCTGGCCGGATAACCAGCTCAACGCCTGGTACTGCGCCCAGGTGGCGGGCCTGAACTTCCACGGCAATTGCCTGGACCTGTGGCCCCGGCCCGGGGGACCGGGCCAGCCGGCGGTCGTGCGCATCATCCCCGCGGCGCCGTTCCTGAGCGTGCGCAACACCACGCGGTCGGGCGCATCGGGCAACTTCATCGTCGGACGCAAAGCCGGCGGCAACGACCTGTCGCTGAGCGGGGGCGTCAAGCATGCCGCCAACGAAGCGGTCAACATCACCATCGACGATCCGCCCTTGTTTTTTGCCCGTGTGCTGGCGCATCGCCTGGGCGCGGCGGGCATTCCCGTGGCGGACATCGCGCGGGCCGATGCCCAGGTGGATCGCCTGGGCCAGGGCCAGCTCGTACATGCAGTGCAGACCACGTTGCCGGCGGTGCTGTACCGCTGCAACAAGGACTCGCAGAATCTTTTTGCCGAGGCGCTGTGCAAACGGATCGGCCACGCCGCCACCAAACAGCCGGGAAGCTGGGACAACGGCGGCAAAGCGATCAAGGCATTTGTGGGCGACAAGGTCGGCGATGCGGCACGCGGACTGGTGGTCAGCGACGGCAGCGGCATGAGCCGGGACAACCGCGTGACCGCGCAGCTCTTAGTCGCGCTGCTCTCGGCCATGGCGCGGGACGCCAAGCTCGGCCCCGCCTACGTGCAGAGCCTGTCGGTCGCGGGGCAGGACGGCACGCTGCACAAGCGCCTGGAAGGCCTGGCGGGCGAGGTCCGCGGCAAGACCGGCTACATCGCGGGGGTCTCAACCTTCAGCGGATATTGGATCCTGCCCGAAGATCGCCCCGCCCAACGCCCCGCCCACGTCGTGGCGTTTTCCCTGCTGTTCAACGACATCACCGGCGATGGCCTGCTGCAGCGCACCAAGGCGCTTCAGGACAAGCTGGTGACACTGATCGATCGCGACCGCGCCGCGGCGCCGGCACGGGCGCGGTGAAACTTCAGCCGCTTGCGGCTTCGCGCAACGGTGATGTTGCGGAGCGTCTCGATTAATCGTGCGCGGGCGCGAAGCCGCAAGCGGCTTAACTCCCGCGGATCATCTCCATCAAGCGCCGATGCGTGCCGATCTGCGCCTCGGCCTGATCCGGATCGGGCTGCCGTTGCGTGTACTGGCCGTCGGCGTCCATGTCCCACGCCTGGCGCTGATCGGCAAGCATCACGTCGAGAATCTGCCGGCACTGCTGCCGCAGCGTCGGATCGAGGATAGGCGTGATGCACTCGACGCGATGGTAGAGGTTGCGGTACATCCAGTCCGCCGAGCCGATGTAGACCTCGCTCTGGCCGGCGTTGTGGAAGTAATAGATGCGCGAGTGCTCCAGAAAGCGGCCGATCACACTCATCACCGAGATGTTCTGGCTCATGCCTGGGACGCCCGGACGCAGGCAGCAGAAGCCGCGCACGATGAGCTTGATGGTCACGCCGGCGTTGCTGGCCTCGTAGAGCTTGCGGATGATCGCCATGTCCTCCAGGCTGTTCATCTTGGCGATGATCAGCGGCCGTTGCGGGTCCGCCAGGTCGCCCCCGCGCTGCTGCCAGGCCCTGGCGATCTCGATCTCCCGGTCGATCATGTCCACGAATCGCTTGCGCATGTTGATCGGCGCGATCAAGAGGTGCGCAAAGTCGCGCTTGAGGCTGCGCCCGGTGAGGTAGTGGAACATCTCGACCAGGTCGCCGGTGATCTCGGGCCGACAGGTGAACAGGCCCAGGTCGGTGTAGAGCGCGGCGGTCTTGCTGTTGTAGTTGCCCGTGCCGATGTGGGCGTAGACGCGCATGCCCTCGGCCTCGTGGCGCACCACCATGGCCGTCTTGGTGTGCGTCTTAAGCCCCACGATGCCGTACACCACGTGCACGCCCGCCTTCTCCAGTTCCTGGGCGATGGAGATGTTGCGTTCCTCGTCGAAGCGCGCCTTAAGCTCCACTAGCGCCACCACCTGCTTGCCGCTCTCGGCGGCGCGGATGAGCTGGGGCATGAACGGCGAATCCATGCTCGTGCGGTACAGCGTCAGCTTGATCGCGATCACCTTCTTGTCCGACGCCGCGGCACTGATGAACCGCTCCACGCTGGCTTTGAACGACTCATAAGGATGATGCACCAGCACATCGCCCTGGCGGATGACGCTGAAGAGGTCGGCCTCGTCGTCGCGCAGACGCGGGGGGATCACCGGCGGCCAGGGCTCGTGCTTGAGCTCGGCGATGTTCAGGTCGGCGATGGCGTTCAACGCCGTGTAATCCAGCTCCGCCGGCATCGCGTACACGTCGCTCTCCTCCAGTTCCAACTGCTCGATCAGATAGCGGGTCATCGGCTGATTCCGCGCGTCGTCGCCCAGCACCTCCAGCCGAACCGCGCGGGCAAACCGCCGATCACGCAGCTCCTGCTCGATCAGCTCCAGCAGGTCCTCGGCATCTTCCTCATCGCGCTCCACGTCCGCGTTGCGGGTGATGCGGAACGGCGCCACCTGGTCCAGCACCATGCCTTCAAACAAGTCCTGGAGGTGATGATGGATCAGTTCCCACAGGCGGACGAAACGCATCTCCGCGCCCAGGCGCACCCATTGGGGGAGCATCGTGGGCACCTTGACGCGGGCGAACTGAAGGACGCCGTCACCGATCGCGGCCGCCACCGCGTCGCCAGCCGGCAAGGGTTCACGCGCGTGCGCCGGGTGACGCAGCATCACCCCCAGCGAGGTGCTCAGGTTGCTGATGAAGGGGAATGGGTGACCGGGATCGACCGCCAGGGGGGTGAGCACGGCAAAAAGGTTGTCGCGGAAGTAGCGCCGTGCCAGCTCGTGGTCCTGCTCGGTGAGCTGCGACCAGGAGAGCAGATGGATGCCGCGCTGCGCCAACCCCGGCAGGATTTCCTGGGCAAAGCAGTCGGCCTGGAGCTTTTGCATAGCCAGTACCTGGCGGCGAATGGCGTCCATCTGCTCGCGCGGTGTCAGGCCGTCGATCGACCGCGTCATCACCCCGGCGGCGATCTGCCGCTTCAACCCCCCCACCCGCTTCTGAAAATACTCATCGAGGTTGGAGGTGAAGATCGCCAGGAAGCGCACCCGCTCCAACAGCGGCGTCCGCGCGTCCAGCGCCTCGTGCAGCACGCGCCAGTTGAACTGGAGCCAGGTCAACTCGCGGTTGAGAAACTCACCCGGGCTGCTCGATTCGGGCAAGGCGATTATGGTGTTTTTCGTGCTATGCGAGGACATACAGGTCTTTCATCATAACCCAAGGCGCTGGCGGGAATGTTAGGACCTTTTTGGAGTGCGGCGGCATCGACACCGCTTTGGCTTTGTGCGGAGCACTTTGGCTTCACGACCGGCTCCGCCGCAAGTCAAAGCGGCGTCAAGGCCGCCGCACTCCAAAGTCGGCGCCCCTACAATGCCGCCATGCGGTCCTCGTACTCCTGTTCCCGTCGCCCGCTCCTGCTGATCCCCGCGCTGGTGTTGACCGCCGGCTGCAACACCGTACGCGTGACCGATCCCCAGCACACCGCCACCGAGTTATTCCTCATGACGCAGGCGATCCAGGAGGCGACGGCCCAACTGGGCGCCCAGCCGCTGCGCGACCGCAAGGTATTCGTCGATGCGGCGAACCTGGCGGCGCCGCAGAAGGAGTTCATCATCGCCGAGCTGCGGGCGCACCTGCTGCTGGCGGGCTTGCGCATGCAGGAGAAGCGCGAGGAGGCCGAGGTGATCGTGGAAGTGCGCAGCGGCGGGGTAGGCGTGGACCGCTATGAGAGCATGGTCGGCATCCCCTCGCTGCTGATTCCCGCCGGCGCCTCGCTGGGCGACGGCGCGGGCTTCTCCGGCGACGCCGGCACGCTCATCACCCCCGAACTGGCGCTGGTCAAGAACATCAAGCAGAAGGGCTACGCCAGCGTCGCCTTCATCGCCTTCTGGCGCGACACGGGCGAGCTGGTCGCCGCCTCGGGTCCCTTCATCGGCCGCACCGAGCGCAGCGACTGGTGGTTCTTCGGCTTCGGGCCCAATATCAGCGGGGATATTCCCACCGTCGAACCGGATGAGGACTGAGGGGAGAGTGGAGAGTGGAGAGGGGAGAGTGGAGGGTGGAGGGTGGAGGGTGGAGAGTGGAAAGTGAAAAGTGGAAAGCCAAGAGAGGAACTGCTCTCTTCCAGCCTTTCACTCTTCACTCTCCACCCTCCACTTCCCTATGATCTGCCGTGCGCCGACGTCGAATCATCCTCGCCTTGATCGTCCTGCTGGTGATCTTCATCACCGCGTTGATCACCGCCGAATTTGTGCGGCGCAGTGACTTGCCGCGTTCGCTCGTGCTTGCACGTCTGGAAGATCAGACGGGCCTGCACGCCACGGCGTCGGCGGTGCGCGTGCCGTGGATCGGCCGAGCGACGATCCGCGATCTGAAACTCTCCCTGCCGCTGGCGAATCAGCCGCTGCTTTCGGTCCCGCTGTTGCGCACCGAGCAGACGGACCTATGGAAGATCGTGCTGGGCCGGGCGGTGCGGATCAGCACGGTGGAACTGCACCGCCCGACGCTGCACATCTGGGAAGGCGCTGATGGTCGCTGGAACGTGCAACAGGTTCTGGCGCTGCTGGCGGGCCATCAGGATGACACCGCGGCGCCCGCGGGGGGCTTGCCCTCCATCACCGTGCGCCACGCCGTCGTTGAACTGACCGATCGGCAAGGCCGGAAGGTCACACTGAATCCCGTGCGGATCGACGGCCAGACCATCGGCGGCGCCTATGCGATAGCCCTGCACGCCGAGCAACTGCTGGACATCGACGCCCGCCTTCAGATCGGCGGCGACTGGGCCCACCAGGCGACCTTCACGCTTGGCAACGCCCGCGCCAAGTTCGACCCGTGGCTCAACCATGCCGGGCTCAGCGGCGCCATGGCGGCCAGTGGGCAATGGCACGGCCGAGTTGTCGAGGGCGCCCTGCGCGGCCAACTGCAACTGGATCACGCCGCCATGGGTCCTGCCTCCGCGCACGGCGCCCTGGGCGTGGACCTGGCCGGCTCGACCGTCACGCTCCACCCCCAAGCCTTCAAGGTGACGCCCGCGCCCTGGTTCGATCAGACCATCGAGCTGCGGCAAGGCACGGTCAACCTGGCGGCGGGGAAAATCACCGCCGACCGTCTCAACGTCCACGCCTTGGGCGGTCAGGCCACGGTCCACGGCTGGTTCGACCCCGCGACGCGAACCGGCGACACCCGCCTGGCGTGGTACGACCTGCGCATCCCCGCAATCCTCCGCCACTCGGGCCACGCACGAGTCATCAGCACCTCCCAAGTGCCCGGCCAGATCAACGTCACCGCCAATGTAGATACGCAGGTGCACAGCCCCGTGGGCGACTGGCAGGCGCAGGCTACGCTGCGCGGCAGCAGCGCGGGGATCGACCCGGCCCAGGTTACCGCCACCATCGCGCAGCTTCAGTGGCACTACGGCCAGCGCAGCGCGAAGATGGCCGACCTGACGGCGACACTGGCGTGGCGCGACGGCACGCTCAACCTCACCTCGCTCGATAGTCCCACGGACAAGACGCTGACCGGGCAGGCTTCCTGGACACCGGCGGACAACCAGTGGAGCATCGACGTTCACGGGGATCACCTGCCGGTGCAACTGGCCAAGCCCATCGACCGTCGCTACGCCCTGTCGGCACGCGGCCAGGCCGGTCAGTTCGAGGTGCAACGGCTGGTGCTTCAGGGCCAGGACCTGGACGTGCTCGCCAGCGGTACCTATCAGCGTGGCCGGGCCACGCCGCTGGTCGCCGACCTTCAAATCCATCGCCGCAACGTCACGGTGCAACCCGAGCGGGCCGCGGCATTGACCCTGGCGCGCCTGCATGCCCGCGCGTCCGTCAGCGGCTCGCTCGATCCCGTCGCGCTGGCGTTCGAGGGTCAGGTCAAGGCCCACGATCTGCGCATCGCCGCTCGCGTGGTGCAGGACAACCTGACGGCGACGATGAGGGGTGCCGCCGATGCCGAGCACGCGACCTTCAGCACCACCGAGGCGGTGGCGCTGCTGGGCGGGCGCTGGGAGGTGCGCGGGCAGGCGCCATATGGCGATGGGCCCGTGCAAGTAACCGTCAAGGCGGCCAACGCGCAGATTCAGTCGCTGGCGGAGTTGTATCAGTCGCCGGTGCCGTTGCGGGGCCTGCTGACTGGCGAGGTGGCGCTGCTGGTGCCGCTTAATGATCAGCCGCCGACGGTGGCCGGGAACGTGCACCTGCGCGACGTGGCGGTAATGGGCTACGGCATCGACCGCATCCAGGGCCGGGTGGCGTTGGAAGGCGGCACGCTGGCCCTGCGGGAGTTGACGGCGGAACGGGACTGGGAACGCCCCTCTCCCTCGGCGAGAGGGTGGCCCAGTCCGCGAGGCCGGGTGAGGGGATCTGCGGAGGAGAATGGCGCCGCAGAATCCAGCAATCCTTCGGCCTTGAGTGAACACCCGCCATGGTCGTCCGGAGGTCCCCTCACCCCACCCTCCGGGGTCTCCCCAAGGGAGAGGGGGCCGGAGCGTGGCCGCATCACCGGCGATATCGCGCTGAACCTGGCCAGCGGGCAAGTGGACCTGGCGCTGAAGGCCAGGGACTGGCCGGTGCGCTACACGGCCGCGGATGCCACTACGCCTGCCGTTGGCGATGCCGCTATGGTCATCGACGGGCAGATCAGTGCGGTGCTGTATCCGGCGATGCGGCAGGCCGACGGAAGAGTGGAACTGGCGATGCGGGTGACGATCGGCGGCGCCGATGCGGGTGAAGTAAACTTGAATGGAGCATTTGTTAAACAGTTGTTCCACGTGGAACACCTTCAGGGCCGCATGCTTGGCGCCACCGTGGAAGGCAAGGGCGATATCCGCCTCGACCAGGTCGCCGGCAGCCGATTCGATCTGCGGATCGGGAAGCTGGACCTGGCGGCCGCCAGTCAGTTCTGGCCCCGGCTTAAAGGCGCTCGCGGCACGCTCGACGCCCGGCTCAGCATCGAGTCCGGCGCCGACGCCCCGCCCGGCCGCGCCATCCAGGCCGACCTGCGCGTCACCGGCACCGACACCGCCTACGGGCGCATCCCCGTGCGCCGGGGCCAGGCGTCCGCCTTCGTCGACCTGTCCAACCCCGATGCCATCCGGCTGGTGCTGGACAAGTCGACCTGGGACGTCGGCGACGGTCAGGTCCAGTTGTGGGGCCGGCTCAGTCCGCACCAGTCTGCCCGTACAGGCCGGGAAACCGCGCTCTACGCCAACGTCCAACTCGATCGCATCGACCTGCCCACGGTGTTTGCCAACTGGTCCGATCGCCCCGACCCGCCGATGGGCAAGGTCAGCGGCTGGGCTTACGCCGTGGTGCCTCTGGGCCAGCCCGAAAAGACCTTCGGCGAAGCGCGACTGAGCGTGACCGACAGCGACCTTGGGCACGTGCCGCTCTTTGCCGCGCTGTCGGACGTCTTTAGCCTGCGCCTGGAACTGGGCGAACGCAAGCCCACCGGCGTCGGCTCGGCCACCGCCCAGATCGAGGGCCACCGCCTGCGCATCATGCACTTTCGCTACCTCAACCGCGGCACCGAAGTCCGCCTGTCGGGCTATATGGATGACCTGCGCCAAGGCGGCAACAGTCCCATCCGCGGCTACGCCCTGGGCGCCGGCAGGCTGCTGCCGGATTTCCCGCTGATCCGCGACATCGACCAAGCCCTGGGCACCGTCCAAGGCGGATTCTCGGCGGTACGCGTCCGCGGCACGCTCGATCAGCCCCGCCTCCAGTCCGTACCCCTGAGCCAGGCCCTGGAACCGGTCAACGTCCTCATCGGCGGCCAGGACGACGAGTGAACCAACCTCAACTCCCCGCGAGAGAAGCGCAGCTTTCCGATACTTATTTGCGCAAACCGCAGTAGCCGGATCATATAAGCTGGGTAAGATAGTGGGTGGATTCTGCTTTCCAGTGACGGCGACAGGGGCGGGTGGGGGATTGCGGACGGGCGGCTATTTTGCACGTGGAAATCTGACGCGGAATGAATGGGGCTACCGAGCCAGTTGAGTTAGCGTGGCAGGGATTGCCCACGGACCCGGTCAACAGCGTAGGGTTTTTCATTAGTACCTTCTGGAGAACGCCCTTATGACCCGAGCCCTCAAGGCTGAACGCAAGGAACTCGTCAAGACCCGCGTGCTCCTCGTGGACGATCACCCGATCGTGCGCAAAGGCATGGCGCAGTTGATCGAGGCCGAGGGGAACCTGGAAATCTGTGGCGAGACGGGCGACGCCGCCGAGGCGATTTCCATGATCGCCAAGCTCAAGCCGGACCTGGCGGTGATCGACGTGTCGCTGTCGGGCAACGACGGGATCGACCTGATCAAGCAGATCAAGGCGCGGGGGGACGAGGTGAAAGTGCTGGTGGCGTCGATGTTTGATGAGACGCTTTACGCCGAGCGCGCCTTGCATGCCGGCGCCGCGGGATACATCAACAAGAACGAGGCGGCCACGAAAATCGTCGAGGCCATCCAGCAGGTGCTCAGGGGCAAGGTCTACCTGAGCGACAAGATGACCGACCGGCTGCTGACGCGGGTGGCGCACGGCGAAGAGGACATCAACCGCTCGCCGATCAACAGCCTGTCGGACCGGGAGCTGGAGGTCTTCCGCCTGATCGGCGACGGCCTGACGACGCGGCAGATCGCTGAGAAGCTGCACCTGTCGACCAAGACGATCGAGACCTACCGCGACCACATCAAGGCCAAGCTCAACCTCAAGCACAACACCGAGCTGATCCGCCGGGCCGTGCAGTGGACCCTGTCGCAAGGGTGAAGAATCTCGAATTTCGGATTTCGGGTTTCGGATTTCCAATTCCCCCATCGCTTGCGGTTTAGCGCTAACTAAATCCGGGATCAAAAAAGATACCAATTTGTCCTTTACTTGGTATAATGGTTCCAGGAAAGGCACTCGGCCATGCAGAACCTCCCCAGCCTCGACGTCGCCCGCCGCGCCATTCGCGCCGAAGTCTGCCGCCAATGCTCGCAACGCCCCACCGGCAGCGAGGACTGGCCGCCCACCTTCCTCCGACCCTGCGAAGCCGGCTGCACCATCTTCATCAACCTCCCGCAGCTCGATAAGCTCGCTCACAAGCTCCACGCCACCAGCCTCGCCCCCTACGACCGCGCCGTCCGCATGCTCGTCTGCGACCACTGCCAGGCCAGCCCCAACGCCGGCGACTACTGCCCCCAGCGCCAGATCCAGTCCTGCCCCCTCACGCGCTACATGAACCTGGTCATCGAAACCCTCGAACGCCTCCCCCGCGCCCTGCCCCAACGCGAAATCCACTAAAGCTCTCCCCTCCCACCGCTTGCGGTTTAGCATCCGCCCATTGGCGCATTTCCCCTCATCTGCTATCACACCCCCATGCCTATCGCCCCTTTGCTCTCCCATGTCCACCATCGCATCGACCACCTCGAAAAACCGATGGTCCGCTTCCTCGCCCAGTTCTGCGCCATCGCCACCGTCAATCCCCCCGGCGACCGCTACGAAGAATGCGCCGCCTTCCTCGATCGCAAGCTCACGCAGCTCGGCCTGACCACGCGCATCGTCCGTGTGCCGCTGGCCCAGCGCTTGCGCCTGGTGCCCGGCTCGGACAACTACCCCCGCCCCAGCGTCATCGCCCGCTGGGACGTCGGCGCACCGCGAACGCTCCTCCTGACCGGCCATTACGATGTGGTGCCCGCCACCGCCGGGTGGAAGACCGATCCCTTCAAGCCCACGCTCCGCGCGGGCAAACTCATCGCCCGCGGCGTCAGCGACATGAAGGGCCCCGACACTGCCGCCATCTTCGCCGTCCAGGCCATGATGCAGGCCGGCTTCATCCCGCCATGGAACATCGAACTGGCGTTCACGCCCGATGAGGAAACCGGCGGCTACGCGGGCCTGGGCTACCTGGCGCAGAACCGTCACCTGCACGCCGATGCCGCCATCCTCCTCGAAGGCGGCGCCGGGCGCGACATCGGCTACGCCCACCGCGGCGTCCTGTGGATCCGCATCACCGTCCTGGGCAAGGCCGCCCATGCCTCCAATCCCAGCAACGGCATCAATGCCCTGGAAAAGGCCATCACCCTCATCGGCCAACTCAAGACCCTCCAACGTGCCTACGCCAGGCGACCCAGCGCCCTTCTTACCAACTCGCCCGTCGCCCGCCGACCCACCCTGATGATCGGCGGCATCAGCGGCGGCGGGTCCAAGATCAACACCATCCCCGACCGATTCTCCTTCACCATCGATCGCCGCCTGCTTCCCGAAGACCGCCTGCCGCAGGTCAAGGCCGAGATCATGACCATCATCCGCCAGGCCCAGAAGCGCGACCGCCAACTCAAGGTGCAGGTCGAGTACCCGCTCCACGTCCCGCCCGGCTGGACCGATCAGCGGCAGATGATCTGCCAGGTCGCCCGAAAGGCCGTCAAGGCCGTGCTCAACAAGACCCCTCGCTTCCGCATGACCGGCGGGTTCACCGACATGCACTTCCTCACCCACGACGCCGGCATCCCCACCATCGGCTACGGCGCCTCGGGCGGCGGCGGCATCCACGCCGACGGCGAATACCTCCAAATCACCGGCCTGCTCCAAACCGCCAAAACCTACACCGAAATCATCCGCCGGCTCCCCACCGACCCCGCCTGACCCCCCAAAGCCCCGAAAGCCCAACCGCCCCCGAAAGTCCCGCCGCTCCCGAAAGCCCAGCCGCCCCCGAAAGCCCAGCCGCTCCGGCGGCTGGGTTCGAGCACCAAGCGCCCCCCTGACCCCGCCATCTCGCACTTTCTGTAACCACGTCCCATACACGACACACCTCGAATTCCGGATATCCGAACACTTCCGGGGGATGTCAGCCCCCCCTCCCCTCACCCCGGTGTCATCTTTTTATTTCTCCTTATTATTCCATGGGTTAGCGAATGTCAGTCCCCATGTCAGTCACGTGTCAGACTGACATTCCGGACCAACCGCTACGCGAGTTGTAATTCTCGTATGGAACATCGCTTACATCGCACATCGCAAGATTATGTAAATGTCAGCCCCTGACAGTTAATTTGGGCAAAGCTGGAACTGACCCAGGACACGAACGACACAGGACGCAAAGGACCACGAGAACCCCGAGAACCACGAGGACGGCCTTGGCTGCACACCGGCCGCGCGTGTCGTTCAATATCTATAATACCATCACCACGCACAAAGTCAAGCCCGGCGAACCACCGCGACCGCGCCTCGGCCTAATAGATTCCGTTTGCCCTGTTCATTTCGGTCTTGACGCGGCCGGGATGGGGTGCCATAGTGACTTGGGCGCAGCCCCAATCGCCTCGGGGACGGTCTCCGGGGGTCTCCGGGCCTGTGAAAAAGTCACGTCATCCCTCTTGGCGCGTGGGTGTGCTGAAATGAAGTGCTCGCACGATGGCTCAAGTGCCAGATTCGATGTTCTGGAAGTGCCCAATGGCCGACAAACTCTCCCCCGCTCCCCTAACCCCTCACCCCCAAGAAATCAAATTTCCTATCAGTGAGATCGCCAGCGACCCGAGGCAGCCGAGCCTGTTTGAAAAGAACACCAACATGTCTCCGATCGGTAGCGTTCAGCGACCGCGGTTTCCGCCTGAACGCTTGATCGGGGTATCCCCGCGGGGCACCATGCGGCCTGACCGCGCCGCCGGGGCTTGCCGATGGGAAGGCGCGGGGTAGAGTGCGCACCGTGGGAGAGCGACCAAATCTTCTTTTCGTCACCGCCGAGGACATGTGTCCGCACCTCGGCTGCTTCGGCGATCACGACGCGATCACGCCGCATCTCGACCGCTTCGCGACCCAGGGCGTACGGTTCAACAACGTCTTTTCGGTTCATCCTTGCTGCTCGCCGAGCCGGGCTTGTATGGCCACGGGTGTGTACCCGACACGTCTGGGCACGTTTCAGCACCGCGGAACGATGTGGGTGTCGCCGCAGCAGGTGCGAACGGTGCCGTCGCTGCTGCGCGAGGCGGGCTATTACACGTTCAACGGCACGCGCGGGGGCACGTACAAGACCGACTACAACTTCGAGCCGCATGATGATCCGTGGGATCGCGTTCGCTCGGAGGACATCGAATGGCGCAACCGCGCTCCCGGGCAGCCGTTCTTCGGGCAGGTGAACCTGTTTCGCACGCACCAGAGCAAGTACGGCCGGCGCCGGCCGGGCGAGCCCGACCCGGCGCGCCCGCATGATACCGCCGCCGTGCGCCTGCCGCCCTATCACCCTGACACGCCCGCCGTCCGTGAGATCTGGGCAGAGTACCACGACCGCATCACCGAAATGGACAGCGCCTTCGGGCAGTTGATGAAATTGCTTAACGACGACGGCCTGGCCGACGACACGATCGTCCTGTTCCTCGGCGACAACGGCTGCGGCATCCCGGGCGGGAAGATCTGGCTCTGGGAGCAGGGCCTGCACGTGCCGATGATCGTGCGGGTGCCCGAGACGTGGCGCTCGCTGCTGCCCGCCGCGGCGGGCGCGGCGAGCGATCGGCTCGTCAGCTTTCTCGATATCGCGCCGACGATGCTCGCCCTGTGCGGCATCCAGCCGCCGCCGTGTATGCCGGGCAGGCGCTTCCTGGGCCCGGCGATGGACCCCGAGCCTGACCTCTGCTTTGCCGCACGCGATTACCACGACGGCGCCGACTTCGACTTCTCCCGGGCGGTGCGTAACGGGCACTTTCACTACGTTCGCAATTTTATGCCGCATCTGCGCTGGGACCCGATCCTCTACAGTTGGAGCCGCGCGCCCCACCTGCTGACTGAGTGGCTGGAGCAGGCCGAGCGCGGGGCGCTCGATCCGCACAATCGCCAGAGCGCTTTTTTCCGCCCTTACAAGCCTGTCGAAGAACTGTACGACATCGTCAACGACCCCCACTGCATGCACAACCTGGCGTTCGATGCCTCGCACGCCACGACGCTGACGCAGATGCACCGGCAGTGCGAGCAGTGGATGCTGGAAAGCGGCGACCTGGGGCTGCTGTCGCAGTATGAGTTGTACGAGCGCTCGCAGCGGGCGGGGACGCCGTACGCGCTGGCACAAGACCGGTCGCTGAACCCGACACCGCGACTGCTGGAGGCGGCCACGCTGGCGGGACGCCGCGACGCGTCGCTGGCGCCACAACTCGAAGCGATGCTGCGCGACGACGACGCCACGCTGCGCCGCTGGGGCGCGATCGGGCTGCTGGCGCTGAAGCAGCCGAGCGACGCGCTGCGTGCGGGGTTGGCCGATCCATCGCCCGACGTGCGGCTGGTCGCCGCCGAGGCGCTGGGCGACGTGGAGACATTTCGGGCGCTGCTGGGCTTTCCCGACGGCATCATTCGCCAGGACGCCATCTTTGCGCTGGTGCGCCTTGGCGAGCGGGCGCGGCCGCTTTTGCCCGATCTGGACAAGGCGCTGGCCCCCTGCCCGCGGCGCGACATATGGTCCAGCGACAATGTCGCCCAGGGCGTCACCCTGCTGCGAAGCTGCCTGCACGCACCTGTGGCGGACGATGGATCGCTCATCCCCTACGCGCTCACGCGACGCACCGTCCCGGACGCGCCACGTGCGGTGCTTTGACACTTCCGGCGCGTTTCCGGCATGTTACCGGGCAATCAAAGGGGTCGGGGCAATCAAAGGGGTCGGGAGTCTTTGATTGACTTGCGGCGATGAAGATGGTAGCCTTTGGACATGCCCAGACGACGACGCGAGGCCACGGGTGGGATCGTTTTTCACGTGCTCAACCGGGCGGTGGCGCGGCTGACGATCTTCGAAAACGACGGTGACTATCAGGCGTTTGAAAAGGTGCTGGCGCAGAGCGTGCAACGAATGGGCACCCGGCTGCTGGCCTATTGCCTGATGCCCAATCATTTCCACCTGGTGGTCTGGCCGCGCGGCGACGGCGAACTCAGCCAGTTCATGCGTCTGCTGACGGTCACGCACACGCAGCGCTGGCACGCGCATCATCACACGTCTGGAACGGGCCCGCTCTACCAGGGCCGCTTCAAGTCGTTTCCCGTGCAGGCCGACGAGCATTATCTGGCGCTGTGCCGTTATGTGGAGCGCAACGCGCTGCGGGCGAATCTGGTGGAGCGTGCCCAGGACTGGCGCTGGGGCAGCCTGTGGCGCCGGCGGGCCGCGGCGCCGGGTGGTTTACCCGGCGAGGGGCTGATCCTGTCGTCTTGGCCTGTGGCCGAACCGGGGCACTGGTTGCGCCTGGTCAACACGCCGCAGCGCCAGGCGGAACTCGAGGCCCTGCGTCGTTGCGTGCGGCGCGGCCAACCGTGGGGCGGCCCGCGCTGGGTCGGGCGGGTGACGCGGCAACTGGGCCTGGAATCGGCCTTTCGCCCGCGCGGCCGGCCCCCAAAGATCAAACAATGACTCCCGACCCCTTTTCTCTTCCCATTCTCGTGGCGACTGGGCAGCTCAAGTAAAGCCATTGGCCGGGAGTGACGCACGATGCCCATTGTGATTCAGTGCCCGGGTTGCTCCCGTCGATATCAGGCGCCCAGCGCCGCGGCGGGCAAGCGGGTCAAGTGCAAGGCTTGCGGCGTCGCCATCGCGGTTCCCCGCCCGCCTGCCAAGGACTCAGCCACCGCGGCCGGCGCCGCCTCGTCCTTACAGGCCTTCATCGCCCTGGAGGACAGGGAAGGGCCCGGCCCCGCCCCCCTCGTCGATTGGAGCTCGCCCGCGCCCGTACACCGCGGCGGGTCACCCTATAAGTGGCCGCTGATTCTCGGCGGCATCGGCGGCATTGGCGGCGTGGTCGTCCTCGTGCTCATCGGCGTGCTGCTGTTGACCAGTGGTGGGTCGCCGCCGGCATCGCCCCCGGTGTCGCCCCCAAGGTCGCCCCCCGCGTCGCCAAGATCGGCGAGCAACGTCGCACAAGCCCCCCAGCCTCCTGCCGCGCCCGCCCCCGACCCGGCTCGGCCCCAGCGGACGGTGACCGTCGCGCCGGCCGGTTTCTCCCTCGAGCCCGACCCCGCTCCGCCAGGGCCCAGAGGATGGTCGGATACGCCCGTCAAGATTCCCGCCGTCGGTTTGTCCTTCAGCAAGCATTGCTTGGCAGCGGACCACGCGCTGCTCAATCACTATCACGGCTACTACTGTCTCGACCTGCGCAGCGGCGCCTTCCAGGCGATCAAGGAGTACAAACGCCAGGCCGTGGGGCTGAGCCTCGACGGATCGCACCTGCTCATGGTGATCTCGGATACGCCGGGCGAGTTGGCCTATCAAAAGGTGGGTCAGTCCGCTGCGGTGACCAAATGGGCGTTTGAGCCGGCGCAGCCGGACGGCTTGAGGCGGTTCAGCGGTGCGTTCGTCAACGACCAGGTCGCGGTGTTCCAGACCAACTCGATCCTGCTGGCGTACGCGCTGCCGGAGGGCAAGGTGCTGTGGCAGTACGAGGTGGGTCGTGAGGCGATGCCGTTTTCGCTGAGCCCGTCGGGCCGGTACGTCATTGCGCTGCCGGGCCACGCGGTGATCCTCGACGCGCAGCGTGGCCAGGTGCTCGCCGAGGTGCCGGCGCCGCCGGGCCAGAAGTTTCGTACCGCGGCCGTCTCGGACACCGGCGACCGTATCGCGTTTCTGACAACCAGCCGGGTGGACAAGGGCATCGTCGTTTATGACCTGACCACCGGGCGGGCGACGGTCGAGCCGTTTGACCTGGGCGTCGAGACGGTGATCGACATCCAGTGGATCAGCGACCGGCACCTGCTGGGCCACAGCTTCACGATGAGGGGCGGGAAGAATGACCTGAAGAAGGAATGGAGCAGCTACCTGATCGACCTGGAGCGGCGCGGCGCGGTGTGGAAGTATTCGGCGGACCAGATGCTGCCGCATCGCCGCGGGCCGCGGCTGGCGTACTTCGTGCATACCGCCTCCAACGAGGTCGTCTTCTCATCGATCGCCGTGCCCGAGCCGCAGGTGCTGGCGCGGCTGAGCAGCGTGCCTCAAGCGCGACCGGTCCTGGCGCCGGGCGTGCCCGTCGTGCTCGACCTTCAGTTCGACGAGGTGCACCGCAAGCGCACGGCCCAGTACCTGTCGTCGGCGGGCCTGGTGGTCGCCGACCAGGCGGATGTGCGGCTGGAGGGCCGCATCGAGACGCAGACCGTCGGCACGCAGCAGTACCGCGATGTGCGCACGAAGCAGCAGTTCTCCGTGGACGTCAAGAAGATCAAGGCCACGGCAGCGTGGGTGGCCAAAGACGGCACCGTGCTCTGGAAGGCGCAGCGGGAGAAGACGGTCAATCCGTCAAGCCTCGTCATCAAGTATGACGGCAGCTCAGTGCAGCAACACCTCGACCAGCAGCTCGACGAGGTGATGCAATTGTTCACCACGAGCGTGCTGCCGACGCGCTTGGCGGGCCCGCCGCGGCTTCTGGGGACGACCGTGTTGTCGCTGGACGGTGCACAGATCCAGTGGGCGGAGCCTTGAGGCGCTGCACCGGGTCTGGCCGGCACCGCAAAGGGGTCATCACTGAGTTAGGGTGAGCTGGAAGTCTTCCTCGACGGCCAGACGTTCACCGCCAAAGCCGGCGCTGTGGCGTGTTTCCCCCACCACATCGCCCACGGCTTCCGCAACCCCGGCCACCCCGGCCACCCCGGCCACCCCCGGATACACCCGGATTCCCCCGGACACCCCGGTCCGGGTCAGGTTCATGGTCAGCCCCGGCGCCAACTTCGAGAAATGCTTCGAGGAGCTAAGCGCCCTGCCCGCCCATCAACCCTCCCTATATGCCCAAGCTGATGGAAAGTTCAACCGCTACGGCCTGCCCATTCTCACCGCCCCGGTAGCGTAGACGTACAGGACCGAGTAGCGTGCCTGATAATCAGTAATGCCCGTGTTCTGACTCCGAGCGAATAACGGAATCGATGGCTTGGATCGCGGGTTTCCCCGATGGCCAGTTGTGCTCTTCGGGATCGGCGGCAAGACCAAGGAGCAGTTCACCATGGGTGAGACACTTAAGGTCGGGATCGTCGGGGCGGCGGGGCGGGGCGGGTCGTTCCGCGCGGCCCTGGAGGCCAACGGGGCGGCCGTGTATGCCGTGTGCGACACCCACGCCGAGCGGCTGCAGCAGTGCGCCGCCGCGATGGGCGCGTCGGAGACGTACACCGACTACGCGGCGATGCTCGAGAAGTCGGCGATCGACGCGGTGGTCATCGGCACGCCCATGCAGTTTCACGCCCCGCAGGCCATCGAGGCGCTGCGGCGCGACCTGCACGTGCTGTGCGAGGTGACGGCCGGGGTACACGTCGAGGAGTGCCGCGCGCTGGTGCAGGCGGCGGCCGCGTCCAAGGGCGTGTACATGATGGCCGAGAACTACACGTACATGCGGCCCAACGTGCTGGTGCGCGAGCTGGCCCGGGCGGGCCTGTTCGGCCAGGTGTACTACGCCGAGGGCGAGTATCTGCACGAACTCAAGGGCCTCAACGAGATCACCACCTGGCGGCGGCTGTGGCAGACGGGCCTGGCCGGCGTGACCTACGGCACGCACAGCCTGGGGCCGATCCTGCAATGGATGGCGGGCGATCGCGTGACGCGGGTCTGCTGTGCCGACGCCGCACAGCACTACCGCGACCCGCGCGGCGAGCCCTACGTGCAGACCACGCCGGTGATGCTGTGCAAGACCGCCCGCGGGGCGGTGATCAAGATCCGCGTGGACATGGTTTCCGACCGGCCGCACTCGATGACCAACTACCAGCTCCAGGGCACCGACGGCTCGTACGAGTCCGGCCGCGGCGGCCCGGCCGACCGCGCCAAGATCTGGCTGCGGGCGCTCAGCCGCGAGATCCGCTGGCACGACCTGGAGTCGCTGATGGGCATCGACCAGCTCGCCGACAAGTATCTGCCCGAGATCTGGCGCAAGCCCCCGGCGGCGGCCCTGAAGGCCGGGCACGGCGGCGGCGACTACTTCGAGGTGCTCGACTTCCTGAACGCCGTCGGCGGCAAGGCGGCCTGCCCCATCGGCATCCACGAGGCGATGGACATGACGCTGCCGGGGCTGATCAGCCAGCAGAGCGTGCTGCAGGGCGGGTCGTGGCTGGATGTGCCCGACAGCCGCGCGTGGCTGGCCCCCGCGGCCGGGCCGCAACTGCGAATGGTCTGGCCGGCGGAGTGCCTCTCCAGCCCGCCGCCGGTACACCTGGCCGACGGCTACGAGTTGCGGCAGTATCGCGACGCCGACGAAACGGCGTATCTGGAGCTGATGTCCAAGGCCGGCTTCACTGGCTGGACCCACCAGAACGTCGTGAGCAACCTCCAGCACATCCTGCCCGGCGGGTTCTTCGTGATCGAGCACAAGGCCTCCGGCCGCCTGGTGGCCACGGCCCTGGCCAACCATCGCCACACGGCCGAGCACCCCTTCGGGGCCGAGATGGGCTGGGTGGCCGGCGACTCCGCTCACAAAGGTCGCGGCCTGGGCCAGGCCGTGTGCGCCGCCGCCACCGCCCGCATGATCTCCGCAGGCTACCGCGATATCTGCCTACACACCGACGGCTTCCGCCTACCCGCCATCAAGGTCTACCTCAAGCTGGGCTACCGCCCGCTGCTGTTCTGCGACGGCATGGCCCAGCGGTGGCAGAGCGTGTGCGAGAAACTGGGGTGGAAGCAGTGAGGATAGCGGTCGACCGCAAAGTGGTCATCACTTACTACGGGGAGCGGTTTATAGTTGACACCAGAATATTAAACAAACTTCTGGAAACACCGTTACGTCTGACACGACGCCCGACTTCTATGTGTCGCCTATAAACCGCTCCCCTTAGTATTTAGGGCGATCAGTGGGGGGGCCTGGAAGGCTCGGGTTGCTTCGAACCAACGCAATCGCCCTCACCCCCAGCCCTCTCCCTCAGAAGCAATACTGTCCGGGAAGTGGTCGGGTGTTCGGC
>JBBDMX010000009.1:0-26697 GCA_040878035.1 Phycisphaeraceae bacterium
AGCCCGGACCTACCATCAGATCGTCGGGAACTAGAGTAAAGTGCATAACCAGATGGTCCAGATATCCGATTTTGGTGGGAAGTCAGGCATGCACAAGAGGAAAAGGCGATCTGGGCCAAGCTCAACGACTCGCATGGCCGGTCTTTCAGAGGGGCTTTACTGAAAGGTTGGACTCAAACTGGCCATGCACGATATGCAAGCCCACGCAACCCATCCTGGCGAACACCTGCTGACCAAGATCATCGCGACCTTGGGGCCTGCCTGCGCCGACGTCGCCACCATTGTGCGGCTCATCGAAGAGGGCGCCCGCGTCTTTCGCATCAACTTTTCCCATGGCGCCTTCGATGATGCTGCCCAGTTGCTGGGCAAGGTGCGCCAGGCAGCGCAGCAGTCCGGGCGCGACGTGGGCGTGCTGGGCGACCTGCCCGGGCCCAAGATCCGCGTGGGCAAGGTGCATGACGCCATCGTGCTGGAGACCGGCGACCGCGTGGTCTTCACCGATGAGTCTGCCGGCGTTCCGGCCGGCGACGCCGAGGGCGAACTGCCCGCCCGGTTCGCCACCACCTATCCCTCGGTCATCCGGGACATCGACATCGGCCACCGCCTGCTGGTCAACGATGGGGCTGTGCGCATGCTGGTGATCGACAAGCTGGCGCATGGCGGCTCGGACGCTCTGGCGCAGGCGCTGGCGCAGAAGAGCATGGCCTGGCGGCACGCGCTGGTCTGCCGGGTGATCGTTGGCGGGCCGGTCACCCGCGGCAAGGGCATCAATCTGCCCGACAGCAAGCTTAATGTCCCCTCGATCACGCCGCGCGATCGCGAATGCATCGACTGGGCGCTGGATAACGCGCTGGACTTCCTGGCCCTGTCGTTCGTGCGTCACGCCGACGATGTACGGCAACTCAAGGGCATCCTCGCGGCGCATCGCAAGCAGCATCACGGTTCGGCGTTACCGGTGATCGCCAAGATCGAGACGCCCCAGGCGCTGGTCGAACTGGAGGGGATCATCGACCAGGCCGACGGCGTGATGGTGGCGCGGGGCGACCTGGGCGTGGAGATGGAGCTGGCGGAGGTGCCGGTGATCCAGAAGCGCATCATCCGCCTGGCGCACGACCACGGCAAGCCGGTGATCGTGGCCACGCAGATGCTCGAGAGCATGATCCAGTCGGCGGCGCCGACGCGGGCCGAAGTCAGCGACGTCGCCAATGCGATTTTTGACGGCGCCGATGCGGTAATGCTCAGCGGGGAGACGGCGGTGGGGGCTCACCCGGTGCAGGTGGTCAACGTCATGGCGCGGATCGCCCGGCGAACAGGCGCGGATATTTCCGGGGCTTCCGGGGGTTCCGGGGGCGCGGCCGACCTGGTCTATCGCAGCCGGGCACCCATGAAGTTGCGCGAAAGCCGATACCGCACCGCAGCCCTGGCGCATGGCGTGAGCGTCGTGGTCAAGGACCTGGGCGCCAAGCTCGTGGTCAACTGGTCGGAGCTGGGCGGCGGGGCGCGCTACCTCTCGCAGAACCGCCTGGATGTGCCCATCCTGGCCTTCTCCTCCAACCGCGCGGCCCTGCGGCAGATGAACCTGATGTTCGGCGTCGTGCCCCTGTGGATGCAACGCCCCGCCGACGGCCATGACTTTATCCGCCAGATTGACCAGCTCATCCGCGAGCACCAGTGGGCCCAGGTCGGCGACCCCATCGTCGTGGTCAAGGGCGAACCCATCGGCGTGCCCGGCGTGACCAACCAGATCGCCATCCATTACGTGGGGGACGTCGTCCGCCTGCGCTGGCGGCCCAAGGCTGAATAGGCTGCCACGGGGTTTGCGTCCTGCGTGGCCGTCACTATCATCGCCGCTTCCGTACCGCAGGCGACTGATGCATTCCCCCGGCGCCTGCCGCTTCCCCCCCAAACCGAAATCCACCCTTGCAATACGGAGCTGATCGATGACTGAGAAACTCAACTGGGGCATCCTGTCTACCGGCGCCATCGCCAAGACGTTCGCCAACGCGCTCAAGGTTGCGCAGACCGGCCGACTGCTGGCGGTCGCCAGCCGGTCGCAGGCCTCGGCGGACAAGTTCGGCCAGGAGCAGGGTGCCGAGCGGCGCTACGACAGCTACGAGAAGCTGCTGGCTGACAAGGACGTGCAGGCGGTGTACATCGCGCCGCCGCACCCGCTGCACGCCAAGTGGGCCATTGCCGCCGCCGACGCCGGCAAGCACGTGCTGTGCGAAAAGCCCTTTGCCGTCAACCAGTGGGAGGCCATGACCGCCCTGGAGGCCGCGCACCGCAACGGCACGTTCATGATGGAAGCCTTCATGTACCGCTGCCATCCGCAGACGGCACGGGTGATCGAGCTGATCAAGCAGAACGCGATCGGTGAAGTGCGCATGATCGAGGCGGCGTTCGCCTTCCAGGCGGGGTTCAACCCTGAGGGGCGGCTCTACGCCAATGACCTGGCTGGCGGCGGCATCATGGACGTGGGCGGCTATCCGGTGTCCTACGCCCGGCTCATCGCCGGGGTCGCCACGGGCCAGAACTTCGCCGACCCGATCGAAGTCAAGGGCACCGCGCACCTGGGCTCCTCCGGCGTCGATCATTACGCCACCGCGGCGCTCAAATTCCCCGGCGGCATTATCGCCCAGGTGACCACCGGCGTGCAGCTTCGCCACGACAACCAGGTGACGATCCACGGCTCGGAAGGCATGATCCGCGTGCTCAATCCCTATACCGCCGACCGCGGCAAGGGCGGCGAGTTTGTCATCGTGGTCAACAAGAGCGGCGCCAAGGAGCCGGAGAAGATCACCCTCCGCACGGAGATGACGGCCTTTACGATGGAGGCGGACGTGGTGGGCCGGGCCATCGCGGCGGGTCAGCAACAGGCGCCGGCGCCGGCGATGAGTTGGAACGACACCATGGGCAACCTGCGCACGCTCGATGCCTGGCGGCAGTCGATCGGCCTGACGTACAACTTCGAGAAGCCCGATGCGCCGGCGATGAAGGCGCCCATCAGCGGCCGGCCGCTCTCACGCCGCCAGCCGGTGAAGATGAAATACGGCAAGGTGCCGGGCCTGGACAAGCCCGTGTCGCGCCTGGTCATGGGCGTGGACAACCAGCGGTCCATCACCCACGCCTCGGCGATGTTCGACGACTTTTTCGAGCGCGGCGGCAACACCTTCGATACCGCCTGGGTCTACAACACCGAGGGCGTGCTGGGCCAGTGGGTGCGTAACCGCAGGGTGCGCGATCAGGTCGTTCTGCTGGTTAAAGGCGCCCACACGCCTTACTGCGACCCGACCAACCTGCGCCGCCAGATCGGTGAGAGCCTCCAACGCGCCAAGCTCGAATCGGCGGACATCTACATGCTGCACCGCGACAATCCGGATATCCCGGTGGGCGAGTTTGTGGACTTGCTCAACGAGCTGGTGAAGGAAGGGCGGTTCAAAGTGTTTGGCGGGTCCAACTGGGCGCTGGCGCGGGTCGAGGAGGCCAATGCATATGCCAAGAGCAAGGGGCTTCAGGGTTTTAGCGCGGTGAGCAATAACTTCAGTTTGGCGGAAATGGTGGACCCGGTGTGGAGGGGCTGCATCCACGCTTCGGACGCCGCCAGCCGGGCCTGGCTGGAGAAGAACCAAATGGCGCTGATGCCTTGGTCGAGCCAGGCACGCGGGTTCTTCACCGATCGGGCGGGCCCGGAGAAGACCGAGGACGCCGAACTGGTGCGCTGCTGGTACAGCCCGCAGAACTTCCTGCGCCGCGACCGCGCCATCGAGCTGGCGAGGAGGCACAACGTGCTGCCGATCAATATTGGTCTGGCGTATGTGCTGCGCCAGCCGTTCCCGACCTTCCCGCTCATCGGTCCGCGCAGCATCGAGGAAACACGCACGTCGATGCCCGGCTTGGATGTCGAGCTGAGCAAAGAGGAGCTGCGGTACCTGAACCTTGAGGCTTGATAGCTAGAGCCCTGGGACCCGCGGCGGGTCACAGGGCTTCACAGTGAACCTCACGGTTACGGTTGCCTCACGGCATCGCCGGCATCGCGGGCGCTTCGGCGGCCTTGGCGGCACGCACCGCCGACGCCAGGTTGTCCACCGTGCGCTTCTGCTGGTCAGTCAGATTGAGCTTGCGCAGCTCGGCGATGGCCTTCTCCGCCACGTCGTATTTCTTGTCCTGAATGGCCTTGCTGACCTGAGCGGTGAGAGATTCATAGGTGGCGGTATCGCCGGCGGCGCCTTGATTGCCGGGGTTGGCGGCGCTGGGCGTGGGGGGCGTGGGCGGTGGCGTGGTCGAGTCCTCGCATCCGCTGAGCATGACCGTTGCACCGAGCGCCGAGGCCAGAACCAGTTGCTTGAACATGACTGCTCCTTTGCGAAAGGGTTTGCGTCCCGCCTTCAAGGTCGGGCGCCATTCGGGGTATTCTCCGGGGGCAGGGAGAGAAAGTCCACTCGAATCCGCAAGTCACTTGCGATATTGCATGAAACAGCCGATCATGGGATAAAGGGGTATAATGACCAGCGTATCAAATGCTCCCTATAGGTAGGAAACGCCTCTGACCTTTGGACCCCCGGCCCCCGGCCCCCGGCCCTCAGCCGCCCCCGGATTTTTGGACCTCGGACCCCCGGAGTTTCGCATGATCTATTCCAATGCATGTGCCTACGCCATTCGCGCCATGACCCGTCTGGCCATGATGCGGCCCGACGGATACGTCCTGCTGGATGAACTGTGCGAGGGCAGCGATCTGCCCCGTCATTTTGTCGCCAAGATTTTCCAGGACCTGGTCCGCAAGGGCTTGCTCACCAGCGCCAAGGGCCGCGGCGGCGGTTTTGCCCTGGCACGCAAGCCTGACAAAATCAGCCTTTATGACATCGTCGCCATTGTCGACGGCGCCGAGCAATTGGACCGCTGCGTGGTGGGCATGGCCCGTTGCGACGATAAGCAGCCCTGCCCCCAGCACGACCAGTGGAAACCCCTGCGCAACCAGATCAAGACTTTCCTGGCGCACACCACGCTGGCGGACATGTCGCAATCGCTGCACTTCAAGCTCGAGGCCCTGGGCAAGGACATTCCCGAGGCAATGAGCAAGAGCAAGCCGGTGCGCATGATGCGCTAAACGTGAAGAAGACGCGCAGCGAAGACGCTGCGGCTACTGAAAAGTGTGCTTGTGGTCTTTCGTAGCCGCGGCGTCTTCGCCGCGCGTCTGCGTCTCGCTACAATCTCGCCGCGATGACCCAACCACGACACGATCCGCCCCTGGGCACGCGCCTGGCGGAACTGGCAGGCCTGTTCCTCAAGCTAGGCATCATCGGCTTCGGCGGGCCGGCGGCGCATATCGCCATGATGGAGGACGAGTGCGTCGTGCGGCGGCGCTGGCTCAGCCGTGAGCAGTTCATGGACTTGGTCGGCGCCACCAATCTGATTCCCGGTCCCAACTCGACCGAGATGACGATGCACATCGGCCAGCTCCGTGCCGGGGCGCTGGGTCTGATCGTCGCCGGGACCTGCTTCATCGTGCCGGCCGTGCTGATCGTGGGCGTGTTCGCCTGGGCGTATGCCAACTATGGCACGCTGCCGGAGGTCGGCCGGCTGATGTATGGCATCAAGCCGGCGGTGCTGGCGCTGATCCTGGTGGCGATCTGGCGGCTGGGCCGCACGGCGGTGAAGAACCATCGCCTGCTGGTGCTGGCGATCATCGTCGCTCTGGCCAGCTACTTCAACTGGGTCAACGAGATCGTCGCCTTGATCGGCGGGGCGCTGATCGGCATGGCTTGGTTGCGCCTGGGTCAGGCGCGGGAGGCGGCCGAGGGGCGGCGGCGCGGCGATGATGGTGGGGGACAAGGTCCGCCATCCGCAGCGCCCCTGATCGCGCTATCACTGTGGTGGTGGGAGCGTTGCACCAGCCGTGTGCGCCTGCTGGCGCAGCACTCGCTTATCGCCGGCCCGCCGCCGGAGGTAATGGCGCAGCTGGCCGCCCGACCGCCCTGGTGGGATATCGGCTTGGTATTCCTCCAGATCGGCAGCGTGATCTACGGCGGCGGCTACGTGCTCATCGCCCTGCTTCAGAGCGCCATGGTCGAACAGCGCGGCTGGCTGACACAGACGCAACTGCTCGACGCCGTCGCCATCGGCCAGATCACGCCCGGCCCGCTCTTCACCACCGCGACCTTCGTCGGCTACATCATCACCGCGACACCGGGCGACGTCGCGTCGGGCGTCCCGGGCGCCCTGGCGGCGACCGTCGGCATCTTCCTGCCTTCGTTCATCTTCGTGGCGATCCTGGGTCGGCTGATTCCGCACTTGCGCAAGTGGACGTGGACGGCCGCGTTCATGGACGCGGTCAACGCCGCGGCCGTGGCGCTGATGGCGGCGGTGCTGGTCAAGCTGGCCCAGCAGGTGCTGGTGGATCAGGGCCAACCGTCCTGGCCCGCCATCGCCATCGCGACCGCCGCGGCGATGATCCTGCTACGCTTCAAGGTCGCCAGCGCCTGGATCGTGGTGGGCGGGGCGATGGTCGGTTGGTTCGTGTTTCCCTGGGCATGAGGAATGTCGGATTTCGGATTTCGGATTTCGTATTTGATTCTGACTTTGTACTTCCCGCTTCGTACTTCGTACTTCGGACTTCATTCATGGCAACGCACACGGTGGTTTGTATTGCGGGTGACGGCATCGGGCCTGAGGTGATGACTGCGACGCGGCGGATTCTCGATCATGCCGGCGCCCCTTTGCGCTGGATCGAGCGTCAGGCGGGCGTGGCGGCCTTGGAGAGCGCCAAGGACGTGCTGCCCAACGAGACGCTCGACGCCATCCGCCAGCACGGGATCGCCATCAAGGGCCCGTGCACCACGCCGGTGGGCAAGGGCTTTTCCTCGATCAACGTCCAGCTTCGCAAGCAGCTCAATCTCTACGCCGCGGTCCGCCCGGTGCGCAGCCTGGCCGGCGTGCCCACGCGATTCGCCGGTGTGGACCTGGTGATCATCCGCGAGAACACCGAAGGTCTTTACAGCGGCATCGAGAACGAGATCACGCCCGGCGTGGTCACCAGCCTCAAGGTCGCCACCGAGTCGGCGTGCACGCGCATCGCCTGCTGGGCCTTTGACTACGCCCGCAAGCGTGGTCGAAAGAAGCTCACCGTGATGCACAAGGCCAACATCATGAAACTGACCGACGGCCTGTTCATCCGCTGCTCCAAACAGGTGCACGAGGCGAACTATCCCGACATCGAGTACCAGGAGCTGATCATCGACGCCGGCTGCATGCGGCTGGTGCAGGACCCGAGCAGGTTCGACATGCTGCTCTTGGAAAATCTTTATGGCGACGTGGTGAGCGACTTGTGTGCCGGGCTGGTCGGTGGACTGGGTGTGGTGCCGGGGGCAAACATCGGCGAGCAGTACGCGGTGTTCGAGGCGGTGCATGGCTCGGCGCCGGACATCGCCGGCCGGGGCGTCGCCAATCCACTGGCGCTGCTGATGAGCGCGGTGATGATGCTCAATCACCTGGGCGAGACGCGCAACGATCCGGAGTGCCAGGCCGTCGCGCAATGCATCAAGCGGGCGTACGACAGCGCCTTGGCGGACGGGACGAAGACCCGCGATCTGGGCGGCACGCTGGGCACCGAGCAGTTCGCCCAAGCGGTGATGGACCGCCTCTGAGCAATCCGTGTTCACTCGCGTTCATCCCGGTTACTGCCCTATTGTCTGCCGGCGCTTTGCTGCCTAGCGTTGCTGTATCGCACCCTTGGGGGTGCGACCTTTCGGGGGGGGGGCGGGTCGGGCCGGGGGCCAACGAGAAAGGGGTGGTCCATGCAGCGCTCTGCCATGTGTGTCGTTGCGGGGTTGGCGGCGTCGGTCGGCTGCGCCGTTGTCCCTGCAAGGGTGGACGCCGCCACGGCGATCGACATCCAGCAAGTCGGCGGCGGCTTCGCCAATCCCATGTTCGTCACCTCGCCGGCCGACGATCCGCTCAATCGCCTGTTCGTGGTCGAGCGCAGCGGCACGATCCGCATCCTGGATCGCGATACCGGCTTGCCTGCGGCGGGCGACCCGTTCCTCACCGTCCCCGGCGTGGGCACCGACGGCGAGGGCGGCCTGTTCTCCATGGCCTTCGCCCCCGACTTCGCCGCCAGCGGCGAATTCTTCGTCTACTTCTCCAACAGCAATGTCACACAGACGATCGTCCGCCGGTACACCGTGACCGGTGACCCCAACACGTCCACCACCGCCGATGCCGGCAGCGGCCTGGACATCATCAGCTTCAACCAGCCGGCACAGAATCACAACGGCGGGTGGATGGGCTTTGCCCCCGACGCCACCGCGGGCACGCAATTCCTCTACATCAGCACCGGCGACGGCGGTGGGGGCAATGATCCCAGCAACAACGCGCAGGACATCACCAGCAATCTGCTCGGTAAGATCATCCGCGTCGATGTGACCAATGCCGCGGTGGGCACGCCCTATGCCATTCCCAGCAGCAACCCCTTCGTCGGCGAAACCGGCGATGACGAAATCTGGGCCTATGGCCTGCGCAATCCTTTCCGCGCCAGCTTCGATCGCGTCACCGGCAATCTATACATCGGTGACGTGGGCCAGGGCGCTCGCGAGGAGGTCGACTTCCAGGCGGCGGCGTCCGTCGGCGGGCTCAATTACGGATGGCGCCCTTACGAGGGCACCATTGAAACACCCGGGCTCGAAGGCGATCCCAATCCCCCCAACGCAGTATTCCCCATCTTCGACTATCCGCATCCCGGCTCGGAAATGGAGGGCGATATCGTCACCGGCAGCACGGTCACCGGCGGCTACGTCTACCGCGGACCGGTGAGCCACCTCGACGGCATCTACTTCTTCGGCGATTACGTCGCCGGCAAGCTCTTTGCCTTCCGCTACGACGGCTCGACGTTGACCGACTTTGCAGAGTTGACCAGCTTCCTGCCGGCGGGGCTGGGCGGCTTCGACTTGGTGTCCTTTGGTGAGGATGCGACGGGTCGGCTGTATGTGCTGGACTTCGACGGACAGATTTATGAGATCGTGCCCGAGCCGGCGACGCTGAGCGTGCTGGCACTGGCGGGCGCGGGTCTGCTGCTGCGTCGCCGCTCCTCCTGACGCCGACGCTGAGTCTCGGGGCGCGCAACGTCAGGTTGGAGGTGACAGAGCGCGATACGTACAATGCCTTCGGTGAATCACCATGAGCCAGAACGCTTTTGAAATGATCCTCGCCTTGACCATGGGCGTCGCGCTGGCCGCCGCCACCGGCTTTCGCGTCTTTGTGCCCATGCTCGTGGTCAGCATCGCTGCCCTGGCGGGCAAGGTGACGCTGGCGCCGGGCTTTGAGTGGATCGGCTCCTGGCCGGCGGTGATCTGCTTTGCCGCCGCCACCGCCCTGGAAATCGCCGCCTATTACGTCCCCTGGCTCGATCACCTGCTCGACACCATCACCACCCCGGCGGCGCTGATCGCGGGCACCATCGTCACCGCGTCGTTCATCACCGGCATGGACCCGATGCTCAAGTGGGGCCTGGCGATCATCGCCGGTGGCGGCGCCGCCGGCGGCGTGCAGGTGCTCACCGTCAGTGCTCGAGCCGTCTCCGGCGCCGCCACCGGTGGCCTGGGCAACCCCGTGGTCTCCACCGTCGAGTGGATCTCCGCCACCATCGTGGCCGTGCTGGCGATCGTCGCACCGATCATCGCCGGTCTGCTCCTGCTGCTCCTTGTGGCCCTGCTGGTGCGCTGGTTCGTGCGACGGCGCCAGGCGCGGCGGCGGCCGCTGCCGGTGGCGGCCGGTGTTCTTACCCCCCAAGCGGTGCAGGGTTGCAGCCACGGGTGAAGCAACTCTGCCTTGGCCGTGGCGCGACGCCACGCTTCTCCGCCCGCCCTGGAAACTGTGCTATAGTGCCCATTCTCGCCGTGTGGAAAGGCGGCCGGGCCCGGTGCACGGGTGGGCTCGCGAACCGGGTCAGGCCTTGACCGGAGCAGCCCTAAGTGTCGCTCGCCCGGTGCCGTCGGTGTCCTGGCCGTCTTTCCACGCGGCGGTGGAGAAAGTGAAAAGTGCAAAGCAAAAAGTGTAGAGTTCGGAACATGCCTCGCGTGTCTGCTTCAGCTTCCGTCTCTTAACTTTTCACTTTTTACTTTCTACTTTTTACTTCGCTCCCATGGCTTACACCGTCTTGGCACGCCGCTACCGCTCCACCTCGTTCGACACCGTCGTCGGGCAGGAGCCCGTTGCGCGCACGCTGTGCAACGCCATCGGCACCGGCCGGGTCGCCCACGCCTACCTCTTCACCGGCACCCGTGGCGTAGGCAAGACCTCCATGGCACGCATCTTCGCCCGCGCGCTCAACGCCCCCGACACCATCGAAGCCTGCCCGCGACTCGCTGACGTCGAATACCCCGAACTGGAGGTGCAGCAGCGCATGGCCGAGGCCATCATGCGCGGCGACGACCTCAACGTCATCGAAATCGACGGCGCCTCCAACAACTCGGTCGACAACATCCGCCAGCTCATCAGCAACGCGGGGCTATCGCCCACGGGCAACGCTCACTTCAAGGTGTACATCATCGACGAAGTGCACATGCTCTCGCCCGGCGCGTTCAACGCGCTGCTCAAGATCATGGAAGAGCCCCCCGAGCACGTGAAATTCATACTCTGCACCACCGAGCCGCACAAGGTGCCGGTGACCATCCAGTCGCGTTGCCAGCGCTTTGATTTCCGCAACATCGCCACGCCCCGTATCGCCGCCCACCTCAAGGACGTGCTCAAGAACGAGAAGGTCAAGGCGGAAGACCAGGTTATCTGGCAGTTGGCGCGGCTGGCCAACGGCTCCATGCGTGACGGCTTGTCGCTGCTGGATCGCCTCATCGCCACCGGGCAGAACCCGTTGACGGGCGCGGTGCTCGAGCAGATGCTGGGCCTGCCGGCGCAGGAGTTGGTCGTGCAGTTGGTTGATGCCATGGGACAAGGCGATGTCGCCGGTTCACTCAAGCGCACTGCTGATCTGCTGGACCGCGGCATCGCCCAGGATCAGCTTGTGGACGTGCTGATCGACCGCCTGCGGCAACTCATGCTGATGCAGGCCTGCGGGGCTGAGAGCGAACTGGTTGAGCTGGCCGAAGATGCCAAGCAGGCGGCGGCCGAACAGGCGCGGCAGTTCGATGTGTCGGCCCTGGTGTACATGATCGCCCTGTGCGAGAACCTCCAGCGTGCGGGCAAGCTCAGTTCGACGCCGCGGGCGCTGCTGGATGCCACGGTCGTTCGCCTGGCGCTGGCGGAGAAGATGGCGGATGTCGCGGCGCTTCTATCGGGCAACGGCTCAGTGGCCCGCGGGGCCGAAAAAAAAAAGCAGTGAGCGAAGCGAGCGCCGTTAGCCCAAGCACCACCCCCGGAATCGCTGCGGGCGAAACGAGCGTTGCGGCCCCGCCGCCCGCAGCACCTGCGCTCGCCGATCCCGCCGCCGTATGGTCCGCCATTCTTCACCACGTATCGAGCAAACCGATCCTCAACTGGGTCGAGTCGCTGGAAATGGCCACGCTGGAGGGCGGCCGGGTGCGCATGAGACTGAGGCCCGGCCAGCGCGCCAAGGCGGCATTTATCCGCCACGGCACGCAGCAGCAGCGCCTGGCGGACCTCTTCAAGGAGGTGCTGGGCCGGCCGGTGAGCATCGAATGGGACGAGGCGGTCGAATCCGTGCCCGAGCAACCGGCGCCTTTACGCTCGGTGTCAACGGCACCTTCGCCCGATGAACGCAATCGCGCCCTGAACTTGCCCATGGTGCGCCAGGTGATGGAAGTGTTCGACGCCAGCCTGATCGACGTGCGGCCCGAGCGTGCAACTGCGGAGGAAGCGTCGCCGGCGGACGACGCAACAATCGATAGCGCCGCGCCGCCGGCGCCGACCACTTTTGCCGCCGAGGATGCCGACGGTCTCTTGCCCGAGGAGTTGGATGATGTTTGACAAGATCAAGGATCTGTCCGCCATGCTGGGCCACGCGCGCGAGCTCAAGGCCAAGATGGAGCAGCTTCAGGAGGAGTTGGCGCGCAAGACGGTGGAAGCCGACGCCGGCGCCGGCGCCGTGCGCGTGGTGATGAACGGCCGGTTCGAGGTGCTGTCGGTCCACCTGGACCGCCCGATGATCGCCACGCTGGCCGGCGAAGGCGCCGACGCGGATGTCCAGATGATCCAGGAGCTGATCGCCTCAGCCTTCAACGCCGCTCTGATCAAAGCACAGGAAACTGCCCGCGAGGAAATGACCCGCCTCACCGGCGTGAACCTCCCTCCCGGCCTCGACAAGCTCATGGGATCGTGAGTGCGCATAAGACGCGCAGCGAAGACGAAGAGGAAGACGCGCAGCGAAGACGCTGCGGCTACGAATCAACATGAGCAGGCGCACGCGAGGCGGTTATTTGTAGCCGCAGCGTCTTCGCTGCGCGTCTTATACCTTGCTCGTGGCACCTGGCGGAGTATCATTCGTCCTCATGGCGGTCTACATGTTCACGTATCACGCCTACCGCTCATGGATGCCGGACAATCGGCGGGGCTATGTGCGGCGCAAGAAAGGCATCCAGCCACCTGATCCACGCATGGCGGAGAACTATCGCCGGCGTGCGCGACATGCTGCCGTTCACTTTGATGATGAGCTATGTGAATCCATTATCGACGCGGCGCGAGGCGTCTGTCGGCGAAAGAACTGGCGTTGTCACGCTGATGTTGCGGTGTGGTCACACTTCCACGTCGTCGTCAGTTGGCGGCAGTTCGTCGATGCTCGCCGCGCCCGGACCGTGCTCAGACGCGCGATTACCGTGGAGTTGCGTGATCGACAGAACCAGCGACGCCCTTGGCTGTCGCGCGGCGAGAGCACCAAGCGCGTGCGTGACAGGCGCCATTTGGACCATCTGGTCAAGACCTACTTGCCCACTCATCGGCGCTACGGAGGCAAGCAGTGGTCTGAAGGCGCTGACGCCAAGTGAAGCAGGTGACGACGTGCGGAGAAGACGCGCAGCGAAGACGACAGAGAGGACGCGCAGCGAAGACGCTGCGGCTACAATAAGCCGCTGATCGTGCGCCTGCTGGTTCTGATTCGTAGCCGCAGCGTCTTCGCCGCGCGTCTTACGGTTTGTCCGCACTTCGCTAGCTCGCACGCGATAGATGCGATGAACGCACTTTGCGAAAGGCGTAGGTTGGCGGCAGTTCGCCGTGATCATCGTGCGCCTGTGCGTGTTGTGGCAGAGTCGCGGGCGTGGCTTTCACGTTGCTCGCAAGTGCCTTGGGCAGGTGCGGCGCGTGCGCGTGCCAGACGCGGTTGGCGATGCCGTGGCTCTGCCGGCGTTGGAGCAGCATGAGCAGGCCCAGCGCCAGGTTGTAGAGCAGGACGACGCCGATCAGGCCATGCAGGGCGTATTCATTGGGCTGGGCGTCAAGTTGCTGATGGAAAAAGAAGATGGTGCCCATCGCGTGCAGTTCGCGTTCCAGGCCCTTGTCGCCCAGGGTGGCGGCTAAAGGCAGCCAGGCAAAGTCTTCGCGCCACAGGCGCGGCAGGTCGGGGACCAGAGCCCACAGACCGCCGGCAGTCATGGCCGCCGGCACCCACCGCCAGCCGCGCCGAAGCCACAGACACGCGGCCCCGGCCATCACTCCGGCACAACCCATGCCGACCGCAAAGTGCATCGATGTCCATGCCATACCGGCATTGCATCGACGAATCAGGCGGCACGATTTAGCATCTGGCGCGACTGCGGCGAAAGTTGCAGAAGCTGCGCCGGCGCATTCGGCAAGGAAATCTCGGCATGTCTTGGAAACGTTCGCAGCCAGTACACCAGATCCGCAGCCGCCTTGCGCCAAGTGTGGTGCTGCACAGCCCACGCACGGGCGCTAGCACGCAGCGAAGCAGCGGCGGCCGCATCTTGCCAGAGCAAGCCGATCGCATCGAGCCATTGGCCGGGACGATCGGCGACGGCGATGACGGAGTCGCGCCCCGGTAATTCCAGGCCGGCGACGGCACGCGACGAAGCGACAATCGGCCGACCCATCGCCGCGGCCTCCAGCAGCTTGTTCTTGATGCCGCCGCCGCTGCGCATGGGCAGGATGGTCACTGCGGCGCGATGCGCGTACGGCCGGATGTCAGGCACCGCGCCGACGATCTCGATGCCAGGTACTTTCTTCAGGGCGAGAATCGCCGGCCCGGGATTGTGGCCCACCACCTGCCACGTGGCGTCGGGCCAGCGCCGCCGCAGCATCGGCCAGACCTGCTGCACAAACCACATCACCGCATCGATGTTGGGGGCAAAGTCCAGTCGGCCCCAGAACACCAGCGACTGCTTCCGCGTCGATGGTTCAGCCTCCTGGGCCGGGCGGAAGAAATCCAGGTCCACGCCGTTACGAATGGTCACGCATCGCCGCGCCCCGGCCACGGTCCGCAGCCAGCGTGTATCCGTGGGGCTCACGCCGATGGCGCCTTCCACGCCGCGCACGAACAGGCCCTCGATGAGCCCATGCAACGCCATTTCGCGGAGCCGGCCGCGCAGTCCATGCCAGCGCTGCTGGCGCAGGCACGAGAGGTGGTAGTAGATCAGTTCGTCTGCTGCATACCAGATGCGCGTCGGGCGGTCAGCCCGCGGTAGGGCATTTAGAGCGCGCAGCATCAGCGGGCTGTGCAGGCCCAGGCCAAGCACGACGGCGGGGCGATGCTGCCGGACCAGCGCGACGGCGCCCGCCAGGTCATGCGGCGCTAGACCCTGATGTTGTGCGATGCGCCGGCGTAACCATGCCCCCGGACCGCACCAGCCTCGCTTCAGTTCGACCAGATCGTTAGGTGTTGCTTGCGGCCAGGGTAAATCGATCTGCCGCACCCACGGGGGCGCATCGGCCGGCAGAGTCATCATGCTCGCGGCGCCGACGCTCACGCCTAGTTCACGCAACTCGCGCAACAGGTGATAGCCGCGCACGCTCACGCCATGGTCCGCGGGCCAGAGCGGATACTGGCTTAGCAGCAGGATGTCCGGCGCGGTATGCATCATGATGCGGTCCTCCATCAGAGCCGCGCGGCGTCAGCCCGCGGTACGGACGTCCATGCGCTTTCGATCCGCGGGCTTACGCCGCGCGGCTCTGAATGCGGGCGCGTTGCCTTTGTGCCGCAGCTTCCGCGGCCTCGACGAACAGCGACACGGTGCGCTGCCAGGTGTATTGCGCTACACGTTGCCGGCCCAGATCCACCAGTTGCCGCCGCAGCGACGAATCGCGCAGCAGCCAGCTCAGTCCGCGCGTGATGGCGATGGTGTCGCTCGGATCGACGAGGATCGCCGCATCGCCGGCGACTTCGGGCAGGCTCGTGGTGCTGCTGGTCAACACCGCGGTCCCGTCGACCCAGGCGTCCAGAATGGGCAAGCCAAAGCCCTCGGACAGGCTGGGAAACGCCAGTACGTCAGCACTACTGAACAGGGCCGGCATGTCCGCCTCGTCGGCAAAACCATGCAAGATGACACTGTCGCCCAGGTTGAGTTGCACCGCTTGCTGCCGCAGGTCCGCGACGACCTGACCCTCCAGCCCGATGATCAGCAATTGCCAGCCGCGGCGCTGCGCGGGCTTGATCGCCGCCCAGGCGTTGATCACGCGCCGCGTGTTCTTGCGCGGGTCGTTGGCGCCCAGGTGCAGGACGAAGCGATCCCGCACGCCATAGCGCTGCAATACTGCCTGGCAGGTGTACTCCTCCACCACCTGCATGGCACTGTCGGGCGCCCAGGGAATGACGTGAATCCGGCCGGGATCGGCGCCGCATTGGGACACCAGGCGGTCACGTGTGTAGCGGGAAGGGCAGATGATGCCAGCCGCGGCGGCACAGGCTCGGGCGATGCCGCGGGCAAAGTGAGCGGACGTGCCAACCCGGGGCGTCGCCAGGCCTTTGCCCCGGCTTGCCGGGGCATCGAGGGGAATCAGATCATGAATCGTCACCAACGTCGGCGTGGGCATCCAGTCAGGGCAGCCGTTGGCGGGGCAGTGCAAGAGGTCGACGCCGTCGCGCCATGCCGCCAGCGGCAAGCGATAGCGTTCCCAGGCGTGCCAGCGGTCGCCGGGCATTTCAATGCGCCGGTTCTGCACGCCGGGCAGTGCATCGTTCGACGCGCAGTCGCGGTGATAGGCCACGACCTCCCAGTCCGGACGCAGGGCGATGACCTGTCGATAGAGGTCGATCAGGTTCTTGCCCGTGCCGCGGCGCTGCGCGCGGAAGATGGTGCGTGCATCCAGACCGATGCGCATCGGCGATTGCTCCTGGGGATTACGCGGCTCGGCGTGTGGGCGCGGTGCGTGAGTCGCTGGATGCCGCTCGTGACGTGCGCCGCAACAGGGCCTCGCGCATGTTGCCCGTCGCCAGCCACCATGGATGCCGCGCCACCTGGCGCCAGAGGAACTTCTGCGACTCCATACCGAACAGTTCCGCCTCCGCCAGCGCGTAGATGCGCTCGCGGCGGTCGCAGTTCTTCCACAGTTTGTAGCGATCCGCCAGAGGCAGGCGATCGGCATGGCGCTTGGCGGCGGCGATCATCTCGATGCCTTGCCGCACGGTCTGGGCCGCGGTGCGCGGCGCCTGCGGCTGCCGGCACACCGACAAGGTTTGGCACGCCATGTGCGGCTGGCAGCCCCGCGCCAGCAGCCGACAGCAATATTCGTATCCGTACGCCCAGCGCATGGCCTCGGCGAACTCGCCGTGCTCTTCCAGCAGCCGGCGATGAAAGAACATCGCGGAAGTGGGCATCGTCACCTGGTCGTGCATGAGAAATCGCAAGAGTGATGTCGGTTCCACGGGATCGACGGTGCCGGTCATGCGCTCGAGGTTATCGACACGGATGGCTTTGCCCACGATCCATGGGGTCGCCGAGGGGCCGCCCATCCACTCGGCTACGCGGTGCAACGTGCCGGGCAGATAGAGGTCATCGGCGCCCAGGATGCCGATAATGTCGCCGCTGGCGCTGTGGATGCCCTTGTTGATGGCCTCGGCCGGGCCGGTGTCGGGCTCGCACACCCAGCCCGCCAGTTGGTCCTCGTACATGCCGATGGTGTCGATCGAGCCGTCGTGCGATCCGCCGTCGATCACGAGGTACTCAAGGTTGTCGTAGCCCTGGTCCAGCACGCTACAGATCGTGCGTTCGATGGTGAGGGCCTGGTTGAGGCTGGGCGTGATGATGGAGATGCGAGGCAAAGACATTGGTGGCTCCTGATGCAAGGCGACATCCGGGGTCCGGGGTCCGGGGTCCGAAGTCCGGGGTCCGGGGGTGCCCATGGTCTTATCGGCGCGCGGCATGACCGGCATAAGCGTTACAGACGGTACATTTTCACAACCATTTGGAATACGGCGGCGTAGTCGCCGCCTCGGGCCTTCGCAAGGCGTCAGGCCTGGCTTGGCGGCCCCACCACAGTGCCCAATAACGCCGCGCGAACCTGCTGCGACAGCAACCACCACGGCCGGCGCAACACCTGGCGCCACGGGCGAACCTTTGCCAGGCGCACCGCTAGCGCACGCTCCTGAAAACCGATGCGACGCAGCAAACGCATCTGATCCCGCAGCGGCAGAAGATGGCGATAGCGCTTCTCAATGCCAATCAGCGCGACAATGAATCGGTCGGCTTGCGAGCAGGTCTTACTCGACTCATGCTCCCGGTAGGTCGCCAGCGCGTGTGACAGGAGCAGCGGTTGGTGTTCCGCCGCCATGAATCGGCACCATAGGTCAAAGTCCATGCAGTGATGCAGCGATTCGTCCAACAGGCCCACCGCGTCGGTGAGGGCGCGGCGCCAGAACGTCGCCGGTTGCGGCACGAGGATCGGCGTGTCGCGAATCAGGGCACCGGCGAGCGTGAAGTCGCCGGTCGGCGTCAGCTCACCCAGCGGCCGGCCCCGCGCGTCGATGCGCGTCGCGGTGCCGATCAGCCATGACAGAGCCGGATCAGCGGCAAAGCGCTCAGCGACGAGACGCAAGGCGCCGGGCAGCAGCGTGTCGTCGGAATTGAGCCAGCCGATGACCTGGCCGTCGGCGCGGCTAAGGCCCTTGTTGATCGCTTCGCTCTGGCCGCCATCACGCTCGATGATCACGAAATCACAGCGGTCGCGATAACGCTCGATGATGTCGATGCTGCCGTCGGTCGATCCGCCGTCCACGATGCCGTACTGGAGGTTCGGATAGTCCTGGTCCAGCACGCTGCGGATGGTTTCTTCGAGAAACGCAGCCTGGTTGTACGAAGGCGTGATGATGCTGATTCGGGGCAACACGCATTGACCTTTCTCAGTATTACGCCGCATCGCGTTGCCACCAGTGCCGCAACTGAAGCAGCGGCCGAGCCAGGGGCTCCAGGTGCACCGCGGTCGTCATTGGCCCTACGCACAGCATCGTGCGGTTGTAGATCAGCAGGCGCATCAACTCGCGGCCGTTGGGCGGGCCGGTGAGGCGCAAGTTACCGGTGGCCGGGGCGGTCGCCTGGCCCATGCAGCGGCGCAGAGTGCGCAGGTAGGGTGCGTATATGCGATTGGCGATCGTCGGCGTCAGTGACGCACCGTAATGTTCAACGCCGGGGTCAAACAGATACGGCCGTACCACTTTGAGCCGGTGAAAGTGATAAAAAATCAGCGGCTGGCCATCGACCAGCACGTGGCCGCGATGGCTGTGGACCTCGTGCCGGGGCAGATTCCAGGGCGCCAGGTTAGCGCCGGGCAGTTGCGAGACCACGACGCCATCGAACCGGTCAGGCCAGGCATCGAGGTACTTCTGATCGGCATAGCGTCCTGGCTCGACGCGCTCGTAGCACCACTGGATGCACCGCTCGCGCCAGTCGTCGAGCACCGCCAGGCCGCGTGCGTCGTTGCGGAAGCTCACCAAGCCGACGTTGTGGATGCCGTGCGACTCGTAGTGGCGCAGGGCCTCGGGGTAGCGGTGCGGAATGATGAGCACAGACCCGTCGGCCAGCTCATCGAATACGGGGCGCGGATCAGCGAAGAAGTAGAGGTCCGCATCGACATAGCTGATCACGTCAATTCCGGAGTGGGCGCGCAGGACGTGGCGTGTGAAGGCGGCGGTGCAGGTGAAGTAGTACTCGACCAGCGAACGTGTGCGGCGTGTTGCCGCCGACTCAAGGTCGGCATGCTCCAGTTCTGCCAGGCGCACGGGCGTGAGGTGCGGCAAGCGCAGGGCCGCCAGCGTCGCGTGCGCCTGGTCATCCAGGCACAGCACGTGCAGGTGGAACGCTCGCTCGTGCTGCCGCAGCGAGCGGTACAGCGCCAGGCCGCGCGGCAGGTAGCGATGGTCGAAATAGGTGCAGTAGTGGTGCATGGTGGTCACAGATACTGCGGCAGCGCGGCCCGGTAGTACGTCAGCGTGCGGCGCAGGCCTTCCTCCAGGCCGACCCGCGGCTGCCACCCAAGAGCTTGGCGAATGGCCCGGTCGTCGGCGTAATAATCGCCGATGTCGATGCGTTTGCGATCCGCGGGAAACTCGCGCACGGCATAGTTGCCGCCCCCGTTGGCTTTCACCAGCGTGTCGGCAGTTTCCTTGAGCGTCACCACGCCGTCGCCGCCGAGATTGAAGATGCGCCCATTGGCGTCGTCCTTCGCCGCCGCCAGCAGGAACGCCTCGACGGCATCGTCCACGTAGGTGTAGTCGCGTTTCTGCTCGCCGCCCCAGACCTCAAAGGGCTTGTCCTCAATTGCCAGGCGCACCCACACGCCCAGGAACGTCTGGCGGGCGTCCTTGATGCGCATGCGCGGGCCGTAGGTGTTGGTCAAGCGCAAGGCACAGGCGCGGATGCCGTAGACGTTGTTGTAGAGAATGTGGTACCACTCGCCCGCCATCTTGTTGATGCCATTGGTGTCCACCGGGCGGAGCAGGTGCTTCTCATCGACGGGCAGGTAGTCGGGTTTGCCGTAGATCTGCCGCGTGCTGGCGAAGACGAGCTTGATGGTGGGATTGTGCTTGCGGCAGGCTTCGAGAATGAAGAGCTGCGACCGGCAGTTGATGTCCAGGTCGGTGTACGGATCGGCCATCGAGTCCATGTGGCTCGTCTGCCCCGCCAGATTGAACAGGTAATCCACGCCCTGCACCAGGTACTTCATCGAGTGCTCGTCACGCACATCCGAGACGTTGACGGTGACGCGGTCGGCGAAGTCGGCGATGTTGTGCAGGTTCCCGCCATACTGGGGGATCAGGCTATCCACAAGCGTGACGTGGGCGTTCATATCGACCAGTCGACGGGCGAGGTTGGCGCCGACGAAACCCAGCCCGCCGGTGATCAGCACGTGCTTGTTGGAGAAGACATCAGGCAGCCCGGGCATAGTTTGGCCTCGTAGAGGTGGATGCGGTGGAACAGGGCGTATGAATCGCCGTTGTGCGGTCGGGCTTGCGCGCCACCAGCACGTTGTCCAGGGTGTCGCCCTGCGGACCGCACGCGCGATCCAGCAGGTACCCGATAAGTAGGATCGGCGACAAGAGGACACAAAGCCCAAAGAACAGGGGTCGCGGCAGGCGGGCGGCGTAGTGGTGGGCGACGGTGTCCGCCAGCCGCTGCACCAGCGTGGCCCACATCCCGCAGGTCGGCGCGACGGCGACGATCGTCATGCCGCTGGATCGCGCCAGATGCGCCAGGCCGTAGCAGGTGTAGCGGAAGTAGTCGTGCGGTTCGTGATGCAGGCCCCAGACCTGCGGCGTGGTGAGCAGCAAAGTCCCGCCTGGTCGCAGCACGCGCTGCACCTCGCGTATGAGCAGGCCCGGATCGGGCACGTGCTCGAGCACCTGGTTGCACAGCACGGTGTCGAACGCCGCGTCGGCAAAGGGCAGAGCGAGCGCCGACGCCGCCACGTCGATGCGCTGGGCGCCGGGCAGATCGACGCCTATGTAGCGCGTGACATCGGTGAACAGCGGACGATAGGGTTGCCCGCCGCAGCCGACATCCAGCAGACGGCCGCGGGCGTGGTGCGCCTGTTGTCTAACCGTGCGCAACAGGCAACGCCGGGCCACCCACAGCGGATTGGTCGCGTTACGCAGCAGGCGCAATGGGAGCGAGCGCTCGATGCGCCCGCGCAGCGACCAATACAAGGCCCCGGCGATCTTGCGGAGCGGGGTCATGCCGCTACTCCCTTCGCCGTGGCGATGCACTGACATACCAGTGTCAGACACGGCGTCGGCTCGCCGAGCATCGCACTCACGTCATAGGGTTCGCTGGCCAGTTCGTGCCGAATAATCAAGCCCGCCTGGGCGAGCATGGTACGCAGGTGCGCCTGGTTGAAGACGACTTCGATGGTCGGCCGGCCGTAGGCCTGCTTTTCCAGCAGCGTGGTCGCACGGCGGCGCACCGTGGGTACGGTGTGGAAGATGCACCAGTGCCGGGCGACGCGGCGGGCCTCGGCGATGGCCGCGGCATAGTCACGCACGTGCATCAGGCAGGCGCCGTTGAGCACAATGTCGAACGCGCCGTTGGCCAGCGCTAACGATGTGGCATCACCGACGTGGAAAGCGTGCGCGGGATACGTGGCCTGCGCCAACTCGATCATGGCGGGCGAATAGTCCACGCCGGTGTAGCGGATGGGTTGCCCTAACAGGTGTGCTAATGCGTCGGCGTAATAACCGCTGCCGCAGCCGATTTCGAGGATCGTCGGCGACGCCAGTCCGGTCAGGTGCACGGCCTGGGCGGCGGCCAGAAGGTCGCGGCGCGGCTGGCCGGCGTGCATCGCCTTCAGCAGGCCGCGATACGCTTCGTGCTGCCGTTGCGCGACCTGCTGATCGTGCCAGCCGTCATGCGTGTCACCGGCAGACGCATCGTCCGCGACGATGCGATAGCCAGTCGAAGCGCGCGGTATAGCGGCCGGGGCGCTCAGGCCGCACGAGCGCAGGCAACGGGCGATGTCGGCGAGGATTGCCATGAACGAAGGTCCCACTTGAGCAGTTGCGAAAGCTCGGTGATGTCGTGGCAGTAGCGCTGGGTCAGTGCCGCCAAGGTGTCCGGATGGACCTGTGGCCGGCGGCCAAGTGTGAGGTTGAATTGCATCAATCGTCGCATCGGCTCGACCGCGCCCGGCAAGGCCAGCCGCGCCGAGTCGCGCGCCTGGCGCAGGCGACACTGTAACGGCACTGAGCGCGGCAACCGGCCGGCGTTATGCGCCTCCAAGGCAGGCACGTACCCGGCATCAATACCGAGAAACGTGCACACGCGCTCATACACCGCTTCGGGCTGTTGCGCCAGATCGTCGAAGCGGATGGGCAGCACGTTCTCGGCGCCGAAGGCCGCCAGGTAACGGCGCACCTGTTGAGCATAGAGACCGCTACGGAAGTAGTAGTAATCCCACACATACTGCGGCGCGGCGGCGGCGAAGTCCGGGTCGCCGGCGCGGGCGTCCTCAGCTTGTAGTGCCGCTTCGAAGGTGGGCAGCGACTCATAGCCGTTCATCGCCATCCAGGCGTAGAGCGACGCGGCACGCTTGGCCGGATCGCGCAGGACCATGATGATGCGCACGGGGCCGAGGGCATCGCGGATCCACATGGGGCTTTCCGGCGCCGCCAGATACGCCGCCGAGGCCTCGCCGATGGCGCGGGCCGCGCCGGCCGGGGCGAACAGCGACAAGTAGTCATCGAGCAGGCGCAGGCCGTAGTCATGCACGAAGTAGGACGGTTCCTTGTCGGTGGGCAGGAAAACCTGCGGATGGCCGCTAAGCCAGGCGTGCAGCGAGGTGGTGCCGGCGCGGGCGGCGCCGACGATGAGGAAGTTGGGCCGGGGCGGTTGCCGGGAGGGTGGCTGTCGGTTCTGTGGTGTCGAGGGTGGGGTGATCATGTCTGTCGTCGGTTTTGGGCGTGCAGGCGTCTAGGCGGCCAGGCCATGGATGTTCCGGTTTGTCTGGCGCAGGCCCTGGCAGATCATCAGGTGCCGGCCGTCGGGGAATGACGGCACGACGTCCACCGCGTGGTAGCGCCGGCAGGCTTCCTCACGCAGGTTTGCGAGCGTGTACCAGTCATAGGCGGGTGTCCACCATTGGCTGACGAAACGATCCTGCGGCGAGACGAACTCGACGACCAGGTCGTGCCGCGTCAGGGCCGACAACCCGTCGAGCACCGTGGGGAAATCCGCCATGGCGCGGAACACCATATGGTGCATCACTGCCAGCGCCAGCACGCAATCGCTCTTGAGGCGGGCAGAGGCTCCGGGGAAGCGCGTGCCGCCCCAACCCAGAGCGGGCGAGGGCTGGCGCAGATCCAGACGCACAGGTGTGATCGCCAGACCTTGCTTGCGGGCATCGCTGTAAACGGCATCCAGGCAGCATTCATCCACATCGGAACAGATGACCTTCGCGCCGCTGTGGGCCGCCAGTTGCGAATACCAGCCGCGATTGCCCGCCACGTCGTGGACTGTGTTCGGCGCGAGGCGATGCAGAATATCGCTGATCGCGCGTTGCTTGGGCGTCCAGGTTTGTGGTGCTTGCAGCGACGGGAAGTCGGGGCCGTAGTAGTCGCTCCAGTCCGATCGGTCATGGCTCAGGGTAATGCCCTGTACCTGGTCGCGCAGCTGCCGCAGCGCCTCGCCCCATGGCCGGCGACGATGCCCGGCCACACGCTGGCGAATCCGTTGCATGCGCTGGTGCAGCCAGCCCGACCGGCCCTGCATGGCCGTCATCTCTTGATCACTGATCGGCCGAGTGAGGTCCTGGAGCAGCGCCCGAGCAATGCGATGGTGGCCGGCGGCCATCAGCTTCAGGGGATGTATGAACCAGCGCGCATATGCGTCGAGCAGATTGACGGGATCGGTGCTCGCCAGAGGGACGAAGGAGCCGAAGTCCACGAACACCGGCCGGGCGCCGTCGAAGAGAGTATTCCACGGGTGCGCGTCGACGACGCAAAGGTGATGCGCCGCCAGCTCCAGGTTCAAGTCCAGCCACAGCAAGGCGGCGTCTTTGAAGGCCGCGGCGCTCCACTCGAAGGGATAGGTGATCGGGGATAATCGCTCGTGCAGCAGCACCAGCGGATAGCCGGGCAGTTGCAGGGGCGTGACTTGCGAGCACACGAGCTTACCCTGATCCATGAGTTGCTGGGCGACACCGCTGGTGAACAACGCCTGCGTGGTCGCAGCGTGGTCTTGGCGTACGGCGCGGTACAGGTCGCCGCGCCACTCGAAGAGGCGGGCCGTGTGCACCGGCGACACGGACGTGTGAAAGGTTACTTCGGGTGTGGGGATGGCGCGGGTGGTCATGCGGCAAGACTCGTTACGGATGGAGGGAAGGTCGCAGCAGACTGGGCACGCTGCTCGGCGGAACTGGCCACAAGCCATTGCTGGCGCAGCAGGCACATGACCCAGTCGCGTCCTGGCATTTGACGCAGGCCGAAGGTATCGCCGGACTCGATGTCGAAGGTCACCGCATGGGTGACGTGGTCCGCCAGCACGCCCGCCTTCTTCAGCGCCACGTTGAGGTAGCAGCGGCCGGCAGTGGCGTTGATCGGCTCGGTCACGCAGACCAGTTGCCCCGTGGCGGGCAGCGCTTCGGGAAGGATGTTGCCGGCATCCGAGTCCAGCAGGAAGATGCCCGTGTTGCTCGTGTCATAAATGCCCACGAGACAGCGTGACTGACGCAGCGGCAGGGCGCCGGCATAGTCCAGGATGACGCGCAGGCGGCAGCCGGTGGTGATCGGGATGCCCGGCTCGATGTTTTCGATACGCACCGCTTCGATGCGCGTGCTGCCGTCGCCGCGCCGATCGTGACGCTCGCTCACAGGCGTCGTCGCCATCTCGGCGCCTTGTTGAAGATAATGCTGAATGACCTGGTTGGTGTCGCCCTGGGCGGTGATGCGACCGGCCTGGAGCAACACGGCACGCTGACACAGGGCCTTGACCGCCGTCATATTGTGGCTGACAAACAGCACGGTGCGCCCCTCGCGAGCCGCTTCACCCATCCGCCCCAGGCACTTGCGCTGAAACGCCGCGTCGCCCACCGCCAGCACCTCGTCCACGATCAGGATGTCCGGCTCCAGGTGCGCCGCCACCGCGAACGCCAGGCGCACGTACATGCCGCTGGAGTAGCGTTTCACCGGCGTGTCGAGAAACTTCTCGACCTCGGCGAACTCGACGATGCGGTCAAACTGGCGGCGCACATCGTGCCGGCTCATGCCCAGGATGGCGCCGTTGAGATAGATGTTTTCCCGGCCGGTCAGTTCGGGATGGAAGCCGGTGCCGACTTCCAACAGGCTGCCGACGCGGCCGTGGATGATTGCCTGGCCGGTGGTGGGGTCGGTGATGCGTGAGAGGAGTTTGAGCAGCGTGCTTTTGCCGGCGCCGTTGTGGCCGATGATGCCGACCACTTCGCCGCGCGCCACGTCGAAGGATACGTCCTGCAAAGCCCAAAAGTCGCGGGCATCCGCACGGGGGCCACGCTTACGCCCGACGATGCACGCGCCTAAAGCGCCCAGGCGATCAGTCACCATCTCGCGAAAGCTGCGGTCGCAGCCCGGCGCACCACCCAGACGGTAGCGCTTGCTCAGGCCTTGAACTTGGATGGCGATCTGACTCATTGGTCTCTTCTATTCTGTGATTTGGCGGTGCTGCGATTTGACGATGTTGTTTGCCATGTGCGGTTCTTCAGTCGCCAAATCACCAGATCGCCAAGTCACGTGCCTACACAGTGTCCGCAAAGCGCCGCTGCGTGTGCGTGAAGAACACCACACCCGTCGCCAACAGCGCCAGCGACATCACCAGCGACACCGCCCACGCGGCGTAATCGATCTGCCAGCCCAACAGCGCCGCCCGCCAGGCGCCGATGGCGCCGGCCACGGGATTGATCTGGTTGAACCACGCCAGGCTGCGCGGCAGCACACTGGCGGGCACGAGAATCGGCGTGATGAAAAACCACACCTGGAGCATGAAGGGCACGACGTGGCGGAAGTCGCGGTACGACACCGTCCACGCCGCCAGCAGCAGCCCGATGCCCACCGCCGCGATCAGCAGCGTGAATCCCGCCAGCGGCGCCAGCAGAATCGTCGCCTGCATCGGTGGCTGATACCACAGCAGCATGACCACCAGCACGCCCGACGCCACCGCGGCGTCCATCAGCGGGGCGCCCATCGCCGCCAGGGGCACGATCATGCGCGGAAAGTACACTTTCTGAAGCATGCCCGCGTTGCTCACGAGACTGCTGCCGGCGGCGTTGACCGCCGCGGCGAAGAACAGCCAGGGCAGCAACCCCGCAAAGAGGAACAGCGAATAGGGCGTGTCGCCGATGATCTTGCCGCCGGCGATGAACTGGCCCAGCACCAGGCTCAGCACGCCCATGGTGATCACCGGCTGAAGCACGGCCCAGAGCAGGCCCAGGGCCGTCTGCTTGTAACGCACCAGAATATCGCGCTTGGCGAGCATGAAGAGCAGATCGCGGAAGTGCCATAGCTCCGCCAGGTCCACCACCTGCCAGCGTCCGGCGGGGCGGATCATGGCGATATGCGGCGATGCCGGGGCGTCATGCGAAGGATCCGGCCGTTCCGTGGGTTGCGGGGCGCATCCCTGAGCGTCTTGCAGGGTCAGATTGTTGAGCATTGTGGACATTGGGGCGTTACCGGACACTGCGTGCTTGTCTAGTCGATACAGACCTCATATTCGTCATCGTCGCTACGGGCCTTCCACTTGACTTAGATCAGAGCCGCGCGGCGTAAGCCCGCGGAGCAGTGCTCAGAGCCGCGCGGCGTAAGCCCGCGGAGCAGTGCTCAGAGCCGCGCGGCGTAAG
>JBBDMX010000009.1:26797-39335 GCA_040878035.1 Phycisphaeraceae bacterium
CCCGCGGAACAGTGCCGCATGGCGTAAGCCGGCGGCCGATGGCCATGGACGACCAGTGCCGATGTCCCGCGGGCTTACGCCGCGCGGCTCTGATGACTACCATCCCTATGCGGCCGCTTGTCCACTGGGCGGTCAACAGCCGATACAGAGTGTCTGGCGCGACGCAATGGATCACGCCGACTCACGAGAATGGAGTGCAACGATGGTTTTGGGTGACGGCAAGGGCATGGGCAACGAGACGTGGCGGCTGTTTCGCATCCTGGCGGAGTTCGTCGACGGCTTTGAGGGCATGACCGACGCGGCGCCGGCGGTGTCGGTCTTCGGGTCGGCGCGAACACCCGAAAACGACCCCTACTACCAGATGGCGCAGCGCTGCGGCCGACTGCTGGCGCAGAGCAACTTCGCGGTGATCACCGGCGGCGGGCCGGGCATCATGGCCGCCGCCAACCGCGGCGCCATGGACGCCGGCGGGCGATCCATCGGCCTCAATATCACCCTCCCGCAAGAGCAAAAGCCCAATCCCTACCAGACCGTCGAACTCACCTTCCGATACTTCTTCGTCCGCAAGGTCATGTTCGTCAAATACGCCTCGGGGTTCATCATTTTCCCCGGCGGCTTTGGCACCATGGACGAGTTCTTCGAGAGCATCACGCTCATTCAGACCGCCAAGATCGAGCCGTTCCCCGTCGTGTGCATCGGCCACGAGTTCTGGGATGGCCTGATCGACTGGATGCGTAAGACGCTGCGCGACGGACATCAGACCATCGGCCCGGATGACCTGAACTACTTCTACGTCACCGACGACGTGGAGGAGGCGGTGGCCATCATTCGCCGGTGCTACGAAAAGGAATGCTGGCTGGGCCCGCAACCCGAGCCGGTCACGGCCGGCGCGACCGAGCGCACCGCCGAGGGCACCCGCGTGGGTGTCGCCCCGCGCCACGACCTGTCCAACGGCGACGCCAGGCAGGCCCCGCCGACGCAGTGAGCTTGGAAGTGGCGGTCGGGACGCAGGGTTTGTCGCCCGAACTCGGCGGCAGTGGTGTCGTGGGGCCACTGTCGCGGCGCGAAAAGCGGATTGGTATCGAGGCCGCCGCATTCCAAAAGATTATATTTTGGCTCAAAACCCTTGACGGGTTCGATGCCGAGCATCATAATATGTAATAGTCTCTTGTTGGCGGCCCATCTAAGGGGGGCACAAGATACACGGAGGACGACGCCGGTCGTGGCCAATCTGCGCGGATCCTGGCGGCATGACTTCCACCGCATGTTGGGCGGTGAAACTAGAGGAGTGGGATGATTCCGGCGTTGACCAGTAATCAGGTCTTGGTGGAAGGCGTTGCACCCCCGGCACTCACTGGGTCGGCTGATGTGGCGTCGGCACATTCCACGAAGCGAAAGCGACGGTTCCATCGTGTTCGCCGATGGTTGCATCCTCTGCGACAGACGGTGTGGGATCGGGCCACGGTTATGCGTTACGGCCGGCCGCGGATCATCCTGGTCTATGGCGTGGGCTTGGGGGACCACCTCCTGTGCACCGCCGTATTCCACGAGCTGCGCAAACGCGGGCACCGGGGCTTGTGGATGATGAGCCCGCACAACGGGCTGTTCCAGGGTAACGGCGACATCGACGCGGTTGTCCCGGATAGCTGGCGTTACCCCGATCTGGTCCAGCGAATGGGAGGGCGGTCGTACATGCCCGAGTATGGCCAGTACGATCCCGCCGAGGACCGCAGTACCCCGATCGACCGGCACTTGATCACCAGGATGTGTCAGCGGTTGGATATCACTGGCGAGATCGACCTGCGGCCTTACTTGTTCCTGAGCCCTCAGGAGCGCCGCCGGGGACAACTGGCGCCAAAGCAGATCGCTATCCAGAGTTCGATTCTGTCCGCTTCGCTGCCGATTCGGAATAAGGAATGGTTCGCCGACCGGTTTGGGGCGCTCGTGGCGGAACTGTCGGGGGCGTTCACTTTCGTGCAGGTGGGTGCCAGGACCGACCCGCCGGTGGGCGCCGCGATCGACCTCCGTGGCAAGACAGATCTGCGGCAGACGGCTGCGATTCTCAGCCAGTCGGTGGTTTTCGTCGGCCTGGTTGGGTTCCTCATGCACTTGGCGCGGGCGGTGGACAGCCGGGCGGTGATCGTTTATGGCGGGCGCGAGACGCCGCAACTCTCGGGCTATCCCTGCAACGAGAATCTGCACACGGCCATGCCCTGCTCCCCTTGCTGGTATTGGAGCCGTTGCGTGCACGAACGCGCGTGCATGGAGCGGATCGGTCCGGAGCCGGTGATTGCGGCGATTCACCGACAGGCGGCACAGTTCGGCACGCCGCTGGAACTGGCCCGCGATGACCCGGCACTGCCCCTACCTCCGTCAAGGTGCGACCATGACTGAACCGCAAGTTTCCGTCTTGATGCCCGTGTACAACGACCGGCGGTATCTGCCCGCCGCCATTGAGAGCATCCTCCGTCAGACCTTCAAAGACTTCGAGTTGATCGTCATTGATGACGGATCGACCGACGGCTCGGAGGAGATTCTTCGTGGTTATGCCGAAAGGGACGCGCGGGTCCGCCTGGTGCGCCGGCCCAACAAGGGCTACGTCTATTCGCTCAATGAGGCGATCGGCATGGCACGGGCTCCGCTGCTGGCGCGCATGGACAGCGACGATATCTCGCCGCCGGATCGCTTTGCCGTGGAAATCGCATACCTGGCAGCACACCCGGAAGTGGTGTGCGTGGGCGGATACTACGGACTGATGGATTACCGAGGTCGATTCCTGACCACCATGACGCCGCCCACCGACCATCAGGCCATCGACCAGGAACTGCTCGCCGGACACACGCCCCTGTGTCATACCAGCGTCATGATGCGCCGCGACGCCGTGGAGAAAGTGGGGCGGTACGACCTGACCATGGCGCTGGCGGACGACCTGGACCTGTGGCTGCGTCTGGCGGAAGTGGGCCAACTGGCCATTGTGCCCCAACCGATGGTCTGTGTGCGCATGCGCCGCGACTCGCTCAGCGGTCAGCAACCAGACCGGCAACTGGAAGTGGCCCGACGCGCGTGCGAAGCGGCGTGGCGGCGACGCGGGATCTCCGGGCGCTTCGAGCCCACCGACACCTCCCGCCCGCTATCGAATCGCCGCTCACGAATGCGCTTCAGCCTGCTCTACGGCTGGTGGGCGTTCAGCAGCGGCCGACGCTCTACCGCGGCGCTCTATGGCCTTAAGTGCCTGACCCTGGCGCCCTGGCATCTCGAAGGCCTGCGCCTGCTGGTTTGTGCCCTCGTCAAACGCCTGCCCCAGCCGCAGTTTGCCTGGCCTGCGCGCGACTGGAATCGTTCCGCCTCATGAACTGAACGTTGAATGCAATGACCGACCTTGGACTCTGGCCTTTGGACACCCCCCGGGAGTTTTGACATGGTTTCCCCCTCGCCCTTCACACCCCTGAAGATCATCCGCCACCCCGAGGTGCTTGCCGCCATTGCCCAGGGACGAACCCCCGCCCCGGTGACGGTCGAGGTGGACCCCACCAATCGCTGCAACCAGAACTGCGTCTGGTGCATGTACGAGGACTTCCGGCACCAGGTCCGCGAGGAACTGCCCGAGCCCTATCTGGACCAGTTGATGGATGAACTGGCGACGATGGGGGTCAAGGCGGTGGTATTCTCCGGCGGGGGTGAACCGTTGGTGCATCGCGGCTGTCTGAGCGCCATCGGAAAGGCCCATGCTCTGGGCTTGGAAGTGGCCCTGGTCACCAACGGGCAGTTGCTCAACCCCGAGGCGGGAAAGGTGGTCGCTCGTTGCTGTGCCTGGGTGCGCATTTCGCTCGATGCCGCGACCGCGCTCACTTACCGCGTTTGCCACCGGGTGGACGGTTTTGAGGAGGTCGTGGCCAACCTGCGCGCGCTGGCGCGCGCCAAAAAAGACCAGGCTTCGGCGCTGACGATCGGAGCCGGCTTTCTGGTCCATCCGCGCAATTACCGGGAGATTTACGCGGCGGCGCAATTGGCCAAGGATTGTGGCGCCGACTACATCCAGTTCCGACCGGTTTACGAGCCGGGCTTCGCCCTCGACGGCCAAGTGCTGCACTCCTGCCAGACCCAGTTGGAACTCACCCAGCGTGAACTGGAATCGGACAGCTTCCGATTGTATTACTCGCTGGATCGCTTCACGCCGCGCGATCGCGAATACAACCATTGCCTGGCGTGCCGGGTAGTAGGCATTATCGCCGCCGATATGAAGATGTACATTTGTTGCCAGCTCAAAGGCGACCCGCGTTTCTGCATCGGCGACCTCAAGCAACGGAGCTTCACCGAAACCTGGAATGACTGCGATGCGCACAACGCCTGCCGTCAGGTCGATGTGGCTCGCTGCCCGCCCTGCCGATATGACGGGAGCAACAAAATCCTCAACTATCTGGTGGCCCAGGAGCCTGCCAACGTCAATTTTCTTTAAGCGATTGCCGCCACGCCGGGGCTGAGTCTGCGAAAGTCCTGATTTCCTGAAATTCCGGAGACATCCGAGGCTTTGAAGACTCAGCCCCCCGGCGTGAAAGCCCCAGCGGACCGCTCAATGCTCCGGCGCCGTCTCGATCGCCACCGCCGCGCCTGCGTCCTCCGGCTCGCGGATCGACTCGACCATGTCCTTGACCGTCTGCGACGGCGGCTTGCACAGCGGTGTGAGCGACAGCGTTACCGCGAAATTCAGCAGCATGCCCACCGTGCCGATGCCCTGGGCATTGATGCCAAAGAACCACGGCTGGCGGATCGCCGACTCCGGCGGGCCGAAGATCAGCCGGGCCACGTCCGCATTGAGCAGCACCTGGTCGGCCCGCTGCGTCATGATGTAGAACGCCGTGAAGCCGATGCCCACGAGCATGCCGGCGACGGCCGGGACGGTGCCGACGCGCTGGGAGAAAATGCCCAGCACGATGGCGGGGAAGAACGACGCCGCCGCCAGCCCGAATGCGAACGCCACCACCTCGCCCACGAAGCCCGGCGGGTTGATGCCGAAGTACCCCGCCACCAGCACTGCAAAGCCGATGACGATGCGCCCCAGGAGCAGTCGGCTGCGCTCGCTGGCATGCGGATTGAGCGTGCGATAGTACAGGTCGTGCGCCACGCTCGAAGAGATGACCAGCAGCAGGCCCGAGGCCGTGGACAGCGCCGCCGCCAGTCCGCCCGCCGCCACGAACGCCACGATCCAGTCGAACAGCCCCGCCATCTCCGGCGTCGCCAGCACGATGATGTCGTTGTCCGGCTGCGGCTTACCGCCCAGCTTCGCCAGCTCCTGCCGCGCCGCCGGTCCGCCGTGCGTCGCCACCCACAGGTTCGGGTCGCCCAGAATCTGCTGGCGCACGTCCGCTGACACCGTGTCGATCTTGTAGATCTCGTTGTTGTCCAGGTTGGTGAACTGCACGCGCCCGTCGCCGTTAAAGTCCAGCCAGCAGATCATTCCCGACTTCTGCCAGCTTCGATACCACTTGGGCAACTCGGCCTCGGTCTTTTCGTTGAGTCCCGCGACCGGGTCGAGCATGTAGTAACGGGCGAATGCCGCCACCGCCGGGGCCGTGAGATAGAGCAACGCAATGAAGAACAGCGCCCAGAATGCGCTCCATCGCGCTGCTCGCACCGTCTTAACCGTGTAGAAGCGGATGATCACGTGCGGCAGGCCCGCGGTGCCCGCCATCAGCGCCAGCGCCACGCAGAACACATTGAGCCGCGTCCACTTGGCCGCCGCGAATGCGTCGGTATAACTGGCAAAGCCGAAGTCCTGGTTGATCTGATTGAGCTTGTCCAGCAGGAATGGCCGCGCCGGGTCCACTGATGCCAGCACCTGCCCGCCCAGTCCCACCTGGGGAAATGCATGCCCCGTCAGCTTGATGCTGATCGCAATCGCCGGTACGAGAAACGCCGTGATCAACACCCAATACTGCGCCACTTGCGTCCAAGTGATCCCCTTCATGCCGCCCAGCGTGGCATAGATGAAGACGATTGCCATGCCGATGAACACACCCATGGGCAGCGGCACCTCCAGGAAGCGTGCGAACACCACGCCCACGCCCTTCATCTGCCCCACGACGTAGGTAAAGCTGACGAAGATCGCGCAAAGGGTCGCCACCAGCCGGGCTACGTCGGATTCGTAGCGGTCGCCGATGAAGTCCGGCACAGTGAAGTGGCCGAACTTGCGCAGGTACGGCGCCAGCAGCAGCGCCAGCAACACGTACCCGCCGGTCCAGCCCATGAGGTACACGCCGCCGGCGTAGCCCATGGTCGAGATCAGCCCCGCCATGGAGATGAATGACGCGGCGCTCATCCAGTCGGCCGCCGTCGCCATGCCGTTGGCGATGCCCGGCACGCCTTGCCCCGCCACGTAAAAGCCCCGCGTGTCACGCACCCGGCTCAGCCAGGCGATCACCAGGTACGCCCCGAAGGTCACCCCCACGAACACGTAGGTCCAGGTCATCACCGTCATCGCTGGCCCTCCGCATCGCGTTTGCGCAGCTTCGCCAGCGTCTCGTGATGCCGCTTGTCCAGGTGATTGAGCACCACCGCGTAAATCAGGATCAGCACCACGAACACGACGATCGAACCCTGCTGGGCAAACCAGAACCCCAGCGGGTAGCCGGTGCCGGGCAAGTGCCAGTGGTTGAGAAAGTCAGCCCAAAGTACGCCGCAGCCCAGGCCGACGATCGCCCAGATCACCAGCAGGACGGCCATAATGGTGAGATTGGTCCGCCAGTAGCGGTCGATCAGGGCGCGTACGCGCGGGTCGCGCACATCCACCCCCGAACTGGCAGGCGATGGCCCTGGAGGGCTGGGCAGCGGCGATCCAGGGCTGGCTTGCGGCGGCGGAACATCAGCGGCCGGTGCGGGGTCTGGTTCTGCCAAGGCTCAGCTCCCATAGGTTCGACATGACAGGCAAGGGCGTACGCTTAGAATCGTTCCGGATGCTACTCGCGGCCCGCAAGCGTGGCAAGACGCGAGGTCCGCTGCCCGTCCCCGGGGTGGTGCATGACAGCCCGCGCGGGGGCTGATTCTGGACCCCGGACCCCTGTCGAGGTGATTCGCTTTACCATGGCACAGCGTGGCGTGCCCCGGCGGGACCTAAGGGCCGCTCATCGGCAGCCGCGCCCGTGTCGCCGAGGTGCACAATCACAAGCGCAAGCTGACGCTGCCCATGATCCGCCGGCTGCACGCCCATCTGGGCATCCCCGCCGAAACCCTCATCCGCGAGTCCCGCAAGCCGGCGGCGTGATGTGCAGCAGAGAAACGGGCTAAACGTTTGTTGTGAAGTACCCTTTGGCTCCTTTGCTCGCGGTTGCTGCTTCACCCGAGACGGCCTATTCTTTCCGGCATGGTCAAAAAAAGCGGCGCTGGCGAAGAAATCGACGACCGATGCTTCAGCGGTGGGTAGACCTTCGGCGTTGCTCGGTACCATTCACCATTCGTCAAACAATACGCCCAGCCAGACGGACCTTTAGGGAAGTTTTCCAACATGAAATTTGAAACCACGACACGTGCTCTTCGCGATCTCGTTCGTGAATTCCACACGGGGGCAATTCTCCTTCCGCAGTTTCAGCGCGATTACGTTTGGAAACCGGCAAAAATTCGCAATCTCTTGGACTCGCTGGTCAAAGGATTTCCTATCGGGGGATTCTATCTATGGCGCCCGAATAGTGGGACTCGTGACCCGAAACAAAAGGCCATGGGCGAACAGCGAATCACAGCCGAGTTCGTTGGGTATCTCATTGATGGGCAACAGCGGCTCACCAGTCTTGAGGCGGCGTTCGATCTCTATTCCGGTGAAGACAAGGATGGTTCGGAACTTCGCTGTTATGTAGATCTGGCTGCGCCGGATGTGGATCAAGGGCGCGATACGCGCCTGTTTGTATCCTACGCTGGGAATAAGTCAGTCTCGCGCCGCGTGGACAATGCTGATTCAACACTCGTTCCGCTTCACCTGCTTTTCGATGGAAGAAACTTCGACCTGCGCAAGAGTACGGAAGAGGCTCTCGGAATGATTCGAACTTGGAATGCAAAGCGCGTCGAAGCAGCAATGATGCGATTCGATCGGGCTTGTGACATGCTAGAGCAGCAGGTGCCATGCACGACGGTGAAGGACGTTTCCGACAGGGAGGCCGTTGAAGTTTTCAGCAGACTCAATAAGGGTGGCACGGCATTGCGGCAAGGCGATGTCCGCGCAGCGGAACTTGCCCGTGGCAAGGCGGTCGATGTTCTTAAGAAGATGCGCGAGTTTGTCACAGAGGCACGGCCGGAGCGGCTCGGTTTTGGCTTTTCATTCGCCTTCCGTGCGCTTGTTCTTTTTCACAGAGAGAATGCGCAATTCAGTAGGCTCAAACCGGACTGGATGGAGACTTCCGGACCTCATGGCCGATCGTTGGCGCAATCGTGGCGGGCGACGGAATATGCAATCAAAGAAGCCCTCTCATTCGTCGACGAGCGCATGGGCTGGTCGCGTCGCGCCTTGGTTCCATCTGCAAACGCGATAATTGTGTTAGCCGCTGCGCTCGACAAGGGTGAGTTCAAGCTCAGTGCCGAGAATGAGCAGTTGTATCGGCGTTGGTTATGCCTTACCGCGCTTCGTGGCGTGTTTCAGGGATCGGTCGAAACAGTCATCAACCGTTTTCATCGTGCGATTAGAGAAACCAAGAAGAACTCCGCTGATGCGCTCATCAAAGCGCTGACACGAGATGAGTCCCGTCGAATTCGGGCTGAGGAATTCAACAAATACGCCAATATGTGGGGCCCGGCCACCCAAGTGATGCACGCGTACTTAGTTGGGTGTGAAGCCAAAGACTGGATCGGTGGCGACCTACTAGACGTCCTTGCGCGCGATGGCGTCACAAGTTTGCCTGGAGGCGATCTCACGGTCCACCACCTTTTTGCACGAAAGGCGTTGGTGGGTTTCGTCGAATACCCTGATGACGCGAACTGCCCAGCAAATTACGGACTGTTAAGCCGGTCCTCAAATGCCGAATTAGGCGACAAGCGTCCCGACGAGGTATTGGCGCTACTATCGCCAGACCACCGTCAACGTGCCAGTCTCCAGTTTTTTGGCGAGGGGGCCGGTGATCGGCTCAAACCCGAGAACTATGAGGAATTTTGTCAGTGGAGAGCGGACCGTCTGGTCGAAGTAATCAATGAATGGCTCGGAATTGATTGATAGTGTATTGCTGGCATTGCCATCCCGCTCCTACGCCACTTACCGTCAGTGTTCGCCCTCAGCATCCGCCAACCGTACTACGGGGCCGGCCAAAGGGCCCGGAAAGAGGGCTGCTACTCATATTCTGCGTGTGCGACCGCTTCCGGGCGTCTGCTTCCCCTGCCGGGGCAGACGTTTGTACGCGCTGCTCTTTCACGGGTTGCGCTTCGCCTTGGGGTGGGCGTCGCTTCACCTTTCCGGGGGCGCGGCTGCACTCCTTCACCCTTTTGGGGTGACGTGCTTCGCCCCAACAGGGTGGAAAGGCTGTAGCACGGGTGGAGCGATGCCGCCCATTGCGGGGCTTGAACTGGCGCATCGGGCGTTCATTGTTCGGTCAGTTCCGTTTGCGGGAGAGGATCGGTCCCGGAACTGTTCATGCGGATCATGAGATCGTTCGTGCGCGAGCCGGACCCCTTCCTTGGCATAACGAAACCTTTGGTTGGCATAACGAAATGGTTTGTTTTCGTTATGCCCACACATCTTTCCGTTATGCCCACGCGCCTTTTCGTTATGCCCACCCATAGTTTCGTTATGCCCACATGTGTTTTCGTTATGCCTACCCATAGTTTCGTTATGCCCACATGTGTTTTCGTTATGCCTACCCATAGTTGCGTTATGCCCACACGTGTTTTCGTTATGCCCACCCACAGTTTCGCTATGCCCACGCGCAGTTTCGTTATGCCCACGCGCCGTTTTCTGGTGCTGCCGTGCGTGGTCGGCGGGCGTACATCACTGCAAGGGTGCCTGCCAGTGGCGGGGCGTGGGTATTATCGCGCCTGCCTGCGCAGCTTGCGCAATCGGAATAGACCGCTCAAGTCGTCAGGTACCTGAGCCGATGTCCGGGAAGGTATGACGGTTCAACGCACATCACCGGTATCCAATACCGAGCGTCAGCGCCAGTTTCGTGCGCGTAACCCGGGCTACTACGGCCGGTTGCACGCCAAGCGTCGTGCGGTGATCCAGGCCCGGGTGGCGCAGATGATCGCGCTGCGGCAGGCGATGGCCGTGGAACGCGTGCCCCTGGCGCTGCCCGCGCCTGCCGTGATGATTGAACTTCCGCTGATGGCCAGGGTCCCGGCGGAGCTTGTGGCCGCGCCGCCGGCGGCGCCGAAGCACATGACGTTCCCCCCTCGGGCGGACGAATCGCTCGGGGCGTGAATCTCCGCAACCGACTCGACTTCACCAGCAGGGGATACGGGGTCGGCAGTCGTGGATTCCCGACCTCTTTGCTCCCCTCCTCCTTTGCCCCCTCTTGATCTTTTACCCGTCTTTAGTTCAATCAACTCGTCTGCGCGAGCCGGGCAGGGCTGCGCGGCAGCGCCGGGCCACGGCGGCGTAGAGAGACCAGCAGACCGTGGCCGCGGGGTGTATCCATGGGGGCAGCCAGGTGCCCCAGCGGGCGCGCAGGTATAGGTTGGCAAGCGAGCATCTGCGGATGATCCCCAAGAAGCGGGCGCCGGGGTTCACGTCGTGCTGGTGCTCGATGGCGCGGGCTGGCACAAGGCCAACGACCTCAAGGCGCCGACCCACATGACGCTGTTGTTCCTGCCGCCGTACCGGAGGCGATGCCGATGGAGCGGGTCTGGCTATGGATGAAGGAGCATGATCTGAGCAACCGCGTATTCGAAGATGAAGAGGCCATCGACGCAGCCTGCCGCGACAGTTGGAACAAACTCACGTCCGAACGCCTCAAAAGCATCACGGCCACGGCATGGCTCACGCACGAGAACTAAATGGGATGCGTATTATCCGCCACTTTGGGAGGCAAGCCGTGCCGGGGTATTGCACGTTCGACACGGCTTACCGCCTCGGAAGGCGGATAAGCCGTGGCACCCGTTAGGCCGTTGCCCCCCGGAAATCTGGGCAGACCCTCTTGATGCCACATCTGCGTCGCGCTTGCATCGGCTCGCCGTACGGCTAGAGTGGGTGTCGAGATCGCCGGTGCGGCTCGACCAGGGCAGTCACGTAATTGCAGGCATTAATCGTCAGGTTTCGCGGGTGTAGCTCAATGGTAGAACTCCGTAACGCCCGGATGCGTCTCTGAAAATGTGGTTTTGTCCAAAAATGTGTCCAAAAATCAAGCGGCACGAAACTTGCAGTTGATGTGATTTTTCGAGCCTGCTGATTGATCGTCCAACATCGCCCCCGAAAGCGCCCGGTTCGACTTCGGTCGGTCGGGCGTTTTGTTTCGGAATCAGTCATCACCCTGTACAGGCGTGCCCTTGCTCCACCGGCGGTAGTCTTTGCGGATGCGGCTGTAAGTCTTCCTCCACGCCGTGGCCGCTGTGGTCCTGATCTGCAAGTCTTGACGAACCTGCTCAGCCACCCCCGAAGCGCCGCCATCCGCCGCGACAGCACAACCCGACGCTTGCCCAGATAGGACCAAATGAGGTAAAACAACCAACACCAGTGGCCGGTTTTAAACCCGCCCATCTCTGGCCTAATTCAACCCGCCCGGTGACACCAGGCAAGTTCAGCGATCTGGTAGATCGCATTGCGGTATAGGCCCCAGTCGCCCGCAGCAGCTTGTTCGTCACGGTCTTGTTCCAGCAGGGCTGTCTTGACCTCACGATCCGCTGGGGCACGCCCCAGCCGTTCGGCCAGTCATGCGGCCTCGCCGGGCTTGAGGTCGGCGCGGACCGGTGGCGGGCCTGCTGGCCTAGGTTTTGGCTTGTTCTTGCCTGGCGGGTCGGCCCTTGACGCGGCGGATTTCGGTGGGGCAGGTGGTGCTGGCGGCGTCCCCCCGGCCTTTTGCAGCCCCAGCGACGCCCGCATCGCAAGGATGTCGCCCTGCTCTTTGTGAAGATCGAAGAAACGCATTGGCGAGCATGGGGATCGTCTCAATTCTTCTGCGGGGCGAGGTACGGCTCGACGGCCCGCACCACCGCCTCCGCGTAGAGCCGGTTGCCCTCCTCCGACAGGTGCAGCCCATCGGCGTTCAGCAGTCTGTCCGGGTCGGCGGCGATCAGCGCGTGGGCGTCGTTGATCGGCACGTTCTGGTTGCGCATGAACTCGAGCGCCGCGGCGTTGTAGCGATCGATCTCTTCGTTGCGCCAGGACCACACGTCATCACGGAACGGCTGATTGGGATGCACCGGCGTCATGGTGGCCCAGTCCGCCCCCTCCCCGGGGTTTTGCCTCTGGCAGGCGGTCTAGTTGCTGGTAGTGGTACTGCGGGCCACCCGTCTGCCTGTTGAGGCTGCGGTAGATCCATGCCGATAGATGCCCGGCTCGTAGGCCGACAGGCAACGACCGCTGGAGCTATAACCGAATCCTGTGGATGACGGAATGAAAAAGGCGGCGTACCTTGGG
>JBBDMX010000010.1:0-7524 GCA_040878035.1 Phycisphaeraceae bacterium
CTGGGTTCAGACCGGCGTGAGCCAGGTCGGTCCCTATCTGCTGTGGGCGTAGCAATCTTGAAAGGAGTCTTCCCTAGTACGAGAGGATTGGGAAGGACAGACCCCTGGTGTGCCAGTTGGACCGCTAGGTCCATGGCTGGGTAGCTAAGTCTGGCAGGGATAAACGCTGAAAGCATCTAAGCGTGAAGCCCCCCTTAAGATAAGGATTGCATGGCCGCAAGGCCGAGAGACCCCCGATAGACCATCGGGTTGATAGGCGGGATGTGCAAAGGTAGAAATACCCTCAGCTAACCCGTACTAACGGTCGAATGCTTGATCACGCCGACCCCTGACCGATCCATCAGAACCGCAAGGCGTAAGCCTGCGGATTCAGAGAGGATCGAGCAGCAGGTCGTGCTAACCAGGCTCCCATGAACGATTTCGCTTTGGCCGCACCTGCTGCGACAAACCCGACATACACCACGCAAAGCGCGTGACGCGCGTGAAAACGCCCGTCACGCTTTGTCGGTGACCATAGCGGCGGGGTCACACCCGATCCCATCCCGAACTCGGAAGTTAAGCCCGCCGCGCCGATGATAGTGCATCAGCGCGAAAGTAGGTCGTTGCCGGCTTTATCAACCCCGTAAGCCTAAAGCTTGCGGGGTTGTTTTTTTTCTACAAGTGGAAAGTAGAAGGTGATTAGGAGCGCGGCAAGCCGCGGCGCTTCGTACTTTGCACTTGTTGCTTTCTACTTGCTTACTTGCCTTTCAGCGCTGCGTCGCTGCGAACACTCTTGTCCGCCTCCACGGTCACCTGCCAGGTCACTTCCGCCACGCCCGGGTCCTCGTGCGCCGCGACCAGCGTGTAGGTTCCCGGCGGCAGGCCGCGGATCTCGTAACGCCCCTGGGCATCACTCACCGCGAAAAACGGGTGCGGCATCACGTGCATCCAGGCGCTCATCCACGCGTGTACATCGCACTTGAACGCCGCGAGCATCTCCGGCTTGTCGAACTTCTTGCTCAGCCGCATCCCCTGCACCGGCATGCCCTCGTTAAAGGCGCCGTTGCTCCTGCTGGCGAACTTGACGTTGTGCAGCGTGCTGTCGCCGTTGCGGATGTCCAGTTGCTGGCCGACGACCAGGCCCAGGACGTGGGGGTGATACTCGCAGCCGCGCTGGTCGAGCACCGCCGGGGCGGGCATGTCCCACTTGACGCCGGCGGGCAGGTCCTTGACGTAGACAAAGGCCCACTGAAGCTCGCCCTGCCGGCTGACCATGATCGGCGCGCTCATGACGGGGAAGCGGTGCTGGGTGCCGCAGTAGGCGTCCGAGCCCATCTGGATTGGCCTGGGGCGCGGTGCCTTGCCGTCGAATGTGATGACGCCGGCGATGCGCGTGCTCTGGCCGTGCACCGGCGGGCCCTGGTAATCGGCGCTGCCGTCGTGGAGCTCGATGCCTGCGGCGACGGCGGGCTTGGCGGGCTCGGGCTTGGGGGGTTCGGCGGCGCCAGCCTGCGGCAATGGCGATGCGGCTCCGGCTTTCGGCTCGCCTTCGCCCACCGGGGTCGCGGTCTCCTTCGGCTTCTCCAGCGGCGCCAGTTCCACCTTGGCGGCCGAGGCAGCACCGCTACCGGTCAACCGCTCCTGCCCCAGGGTGTAGCGGCGCTCGCCCGCGGCATACATGAAGTCCAGCAGCAGGCGCATCTGCTCGTCGCCGCTGTAGCCGTACATCGAGGCGAATCGGTCGAAAATCGCCTTGTTGTTGACGCGGTACTGGTAGTAGGCCATGTGTCCGCCGGCGAACCACTGGGGCATCTTGGTGCCCGGCTGAATCGCGTCAGGCTCCTGGAGCCAGTGATGCACCCAATCCCAGCGCAGGCGTCGCGAGGTTTCGACGAGGTTGGGCGCCGAGTATTGCGCCATCATGCGGTCGTAGGGAGTCAGCGGGGCGGCGGGCTGGGCCGGTTGTGCTTGATCTGTAGGTGTTGGCGCGCCGTAGGGGTCTTCTTCGTCATCGCCATAGGGATCTTTTTCCTGTGCCGGCGCGGGTGACCTGACGCTTCGCTCAGAGCCGCTCAGCGTCGGCGTGGCGGGCGCTGCTGGCGCAGGATCACCATAGGGGTCTTCCTCTTCAGGCGTACCGCCTGGCGCTGCTCCGGGGGCGGCTCCGGGGGCGGGGGGCGCATCGGCGTTGTCCAGCAAGTACACCTGGAGCAGCTTGTCCTCCTCGCCGAAGGCGTGGCACTTGAAGCACTGAAGCTCGTTGAACATGGCCAGCCCGCGTGCGAAGCGCTCCGCGCTGATGTCGCGCGGCGGCTGGTAGCTGTAGGGATAATCCACCGCATACAGCCTCGAAAGGAACGCCAGCTCCTCGATCAGGCCGATCTTCTCGCGGTCGCCCTGGTCGTTGTACTTGCCGTTCCAGACCATGCGGCGATCGGTCGGCGAAGTCTGCCGGGGGTCGAAATGGCTCTTCTGAATCGGCCCCAGTGGGTCGTTCAGGCTCATCGCCAGGGCCCAGTCGCGCAGCGTCGCGGCGGCGGCCTGCACCGCGGCGTTGTCCGAGTCGAACCAGTCGGCCTGATCCGGATGCTCGTCGCGGTGTTTTTCGATCACTGCCAGCGCCTCGGCGAGTTTGCCCGCGTGGCGCTGGCTCCAGCCGGCAAAGTAGCCCGCGATGGCCGCGCTGTGTTCGTGGGTGTGCGGGTTGTCGTCGGTGAAGAAGTCGGGCATGCGCACCTTGAGCCAGGGGCGGAGCATGTGCACGTTCTGGAGGAAGTGGACGACCCAGTCGGGCTGGGTCTTGGCGCCCTGGCCGACGAGCCGTGGGGGCGCGTTGTTGAGTCCGTCGAAGTTACCGTTGAAGTGGCCCTCGCTGTCGAGCACGCCGAAGAACCACTGAATGTGCGGCGTGTTGCCCTCGATGCTGTGGCAGCCGGTGCAGTTATAGCGCATGGCGACCTGTCGGCCCGCGATCACGCGCTGACCCGCATCGTCCACGACTTTCTGCATGTCCGGCGTCACCAGCGGCTTGCGCACGCTGGTCACGAAGGTCACCAGAGCCCGCACCTGCTCATCGGTGAGGAAGAACTTGGGCATCTTGAGCTTGTCATAGGGCCGGCCGGGGTCCAGGTCGATGACCTTGCCGGCGGCATCCGTGACGAGTCGGCCGTCGAACTCGCTGCGGCCGCGGTCGTAGACCCGCGTGTTGTGCAGTTTGTGATAGAGCCAGGGGCGCCGCTCCAGGTCCATGATTTCCCATTGGATGGCGATGGGGGAGGTGGTGGTTGTCTTCTCAGGCCCGTCAGCCCCGCTTAAGCGGGGCAGCCTGAGGGGGTCGAGCCGGACTGCATCTTCCGCCAACCCTTCATGCGACACCTTCCACACGCTGATCGGCTTCTCGCGGTTTTTATCGAACGTATGATCGAAGTAGCCAAAGTCGAGCTTGTGCGGGTCCTTCATGCCCCAGTCGTCGAGATTAGTGCAGGCGGAGGCGGCATTTTCAAAGCCGTTGATCGCGTGGCAGCCGTTGCAGCCGTAGTGGGCGATCATCTTTCGGCCCAGGAAGGTCATCTGCTCTTGGACACCCCAGACCTGGCTCTTGCCCGTGGCCGGGTCGGGGCGCTTGCCGTCGATCTGCTCGGCCGCCATCTCACCGGTGATCTGCGTGGCCAGGAGATCGATGACCAGTCTGCGCAGCATGAGCTGGCGGGCGTCTTCGAGCTGGATGCGGCTGCCCTTGGCCGGGTCCTTGGCATCGGCGAGCTGGAAGCCAAAGTCGTCGGCGGCGTAGTCGTCGCGGCCTTGCGCCAGCAGATACGCCGCCAGATCGTTGGCTTCCTGCTCGGTCAGGCGCAGGGCGGGCATGGCGGTATAGTCGGAGTAGTGCTTGGGATTGCGCAGCCAGTCGTAGAGCCAGGCGCGGGCCTGCCGGGGCGTGCGATACGCCAGCAGCTTGGCGCCCACCGCCGAGAGCTCGGGGCCGAAGTGCTCGAACTTGCCGGCCAGATTGAGTGAGGCGTACCACTGCCGCTGGTTGTAGGTCATGGCCTGGAACTGCTGCTGCGCCTTGTCCTGCGCGACGCCTCGGCGAACCAGGTCGCTCACGATCCAATCCTGGCCGACTTCGTGCAGATTGGTGTGGCAGCCCATGCAGCCGATGCTGGTGAACAGCGTGCGGCCGCGGGCGGTGTCGCCGGCTTGCTCCGGCGCGGTTTCAGGCTGGTAGCTGTAGGCGGCGCTGTCCTTGGCGCCCTGGGGCTTTTCCGGCGGCGGGGCGGTCAGGAGATACTGCGTCATCGCCGCCACCTCGACCCGTGTCCGCAGAATGTCCACCGGCGCCGAGTTGTTCTCCAGCATGAAAAAGTGCGGCATCTTCGTCGTCGGACGCAGCGACTTGGGCGACCAGATCCAACTGGCGATCATCTGCGGCGCCAGCTTTTCCTTCACGTGCACCAGGCTCGGGCCGACTTTCTTCAGGTCCAGGTCGTCCTTGATGGCATCCACGGCGTGGCAGTTGGCGCAGCCCATTTCCGCGAACAGTTTTCGCCCCTCGAACAGGCGCGGGGCCGCCTCCTGGATGTCGAATATCTGCGTGTGGCACTTGTTGCAGCTCGATTGCACGTACTCCAGCGCGTGCATGGGCTTTTCCCATTCGGCGTAGTGCACCTGGTGCCAGCCGTGCTTGCGCGTCCAGTATTGGTTCTGCGGCACGGCAAAAACCGGCGTGACGGCGTCCTCCTTCTTCTGGCCCGCCGGCGGCGTGTAAGCGCGCTGGTCGTGCAACTCGGCCTGCGGCGCCAGGGGTGCGGGGGTGCCCGCGTGAAGCAGATTGACATCGTGCTGCGTCATCACGCCGTCGCTCTGGCTCACCGCTTGCGTCTGGGAGTGCAGCAGGAATGCCGGCACCGGCGCGCCCGTGGCGGCATCGACCCACATCTCCCGCGGCATGTGGGCGCTATGCGTGAAGTCCGTCTCCTGCCCCGAGCCTTCGTGACAGACAGTGCAGCCCATCGTCTTCATCGGATGGGCGCTGTCGGGATCGACGTACAGGCTGATGTCGGGGTGCGCCAGCATGACGGCATCAGCGGAGAGCGCCGGCTTGCCGTCCTTGGCGCGGTAGTCGTTGTAGCGCTGCACCAGGGCATGGCGGTACAGGCTGCGCAGGTGGGCGAATTGCTCATCACCCAGCTCGCGTTGGAGCAGGGCCTTTAAGTCGGCCAGGTAATAGGCCGCCGGCGCCTGCCAGTCCTTGAGTGAGGGTTTACCGGCCTGCACCTCGCTGGGGGCGGTGGCGGTCAGCTTGACGCGGGCGAACTCTTCGGGCAATGCGGCGATGTCCGCCAGTGCTTCCATGCCGCCGCGCTGACGCACGGCGTTGACGGCGACCAGCGCGTCCTGACGCGCTTTGGCCCAGCTTCCGCCGGCCATCGGCTTCTGATCCGCGAGCATCCGCGTCGCCTGCTCCCAGAAATCCAGCATCACCACCGGGTGGTAGATGTGGTCAAGGTCCTGGCCTTCGTAGGACGCCACCTGCCGCTCGACGAACAGCAGCAGGTTCTTCTCCTCGTAGGCGGGCTTGTCGATGTTGAAGTGGCAACTGGCGCAGCGGTCGATGGTCTCGGTGGTGAGGAAGTTCAGGTCGGTGCGTACGCCGGGGACGACGACCTGCTGCACGGTCTCGGACGGGTTCATCCAGTTGAGCAGGGGGGCGTTGCGAATGGTCTGGCCCAGTGCCGCTAAGCCGGTAGGATTGACTGCCGCCAGTTTCTCCAGCGCGTTATCGCGGTCGCGCTGAAGGTCGGACAACTGCTTGTTGAGCTGGTCGAGCGTGGACTCGAGTCCGGCGAGCTCGGCTTTGTCGCGCGCCACCTGCTCCTGGAGGCTGACCAGTTGCGTGTTGTAGGCGTCGTATTCGTCAGTGACCTGGGTCAGCTCCGCGCGCAGGCGGGCGACTTCGGGGGCGTCGCGGCCCTGTTCGAGCACGGCTCGTTCGATCTGCTGCTTGAGCGGGCCGATCAAGCCCTTCTTCTGCGCCGCGGGCAGCGTGAGCTTGTCATAAGCACGCTGGTTCTCGGCGATCGATTTGAGCAACTCGGCGATGCGCTGGTGCGGCACCTGCTCCTGCACGTCCCGGATCTGTTGCTCGATGGCGGCGATGTCGGCCTGACGCTGCGCGGACATGGCGCGGTCGGCCGCGTCGTGCTGCATCGCCGTCTCCCACGCGTTGGCGTCACGCTGAAGCGTGCGCCACTGACGATTGACGTCCTCGCCCACCACCATCCAAAGGATCGACCCCAGGAGCAACAGGGCGGATAGGGCAAAGACGAAATTGAGCCGCCTGATGTTCCAATACGTTTCCGTAGGTACGGGCATGCAGCGCTCACCTGCTTGTAGGAACGATGGGACGCGGTCGGAACTGAGTCGTATTGTAGGCGGACATTGGCAGGATGGAAGAGGGCGCCAGCGGGCAGGAATTTCCAGGGTGCGTCACGCCGGGGCTGGCCAGGCAGAAACCGGATCAGGCGGAATAAAGACAGGGCGACGCCGGTTGGATGGGGTTGAAGCGGAGGTAGCAGCCTATCCCATCCCCTCAGATCGGAGTGATCGGCATGTGGCACGTCAGCGTCGGCATCGTCGCGGTGTTGGTCCTCGGGGCTTCGGCTCAGGCGGTAGTACTGGATCAGGTGGATGACTTTCAGGATGGCACGGTGGCGGCATGGGCCGAAGGCATTTCCTCGCCCAATCCGCCGGTCAACATCGCCACCGGCGGACCGGCCGGTGCGGGTGATCGCTACCTTGAGTTGGTATCGTCCGGTGTGCCCGGCGCCGGCGGCCGGCAGGTCATGTTCAACCAGGCGCAATGGGCGGGCGACTATGTCACCGCCGGAGTCAACCGCATCACCGGCCGGATGAACAATTTTGGCCCCAGTGACCTGGCCATGCGTCTGGCGTTCACCACCGGTGACGGGACGATATACGTCTCGACCAATCCGGTGAACCTGCCAAGCGGCGGTGGTTGGCAGGCGGTGAGCTTTGACTTGACGCCCGATGGCCTGAGTCTGGCCAGCGGCACGTCGGATCTGGCCACAGCGCTGAGCGACATCACGGAACTGCGCATCCTGTCATCGGCGGCAGGGGGCACGGTTCTTGGCGATGAACTGGCCTCAACGCTGGGCGTGGACAACCTTCATGCCACGGTGGTGCCCGAGCCGGCGGCGCTGACCCTGGCGATGGCCGGCGTGCTGGTTGGGATGGGGCGCCGCGGGCGCGAGACGCTTGCACGCGGCACTTGAGAAATCCGCATTTTGGTGTCAGCACCGGGGGTGCCTGGGCTGACTTGGTCCAGGGCAATTGCATTTGACTATTTCCGGTCCCTCTCCCTTCTGAGGGAGAGGTTAGGTGAGGGTGATTGGTACGGTGATGACGTGGCAAGATCGCTGTTTTGCCCATAGGCATATGGAGCAACCCTCACCCCAACCCTCTCCCTCAGAAGGCAATACTGTCCGGGAAGTGGTCGGGTGTTCGGCGTTGGGGAGAGCGGCAGCT
>JBBDMX010000011.1:0-39151 GCA_040878035.1 Phycisphaeraceae bacterium
ATTATCGGAGCAACGGACAAGGTAGTATCAGTTATTTATTTACAGTACCTTAGGTCCTCAATATTCACATCATGCCATCCAAGCAATGTCCAAAAGAACTTACTTTCAGTGTGAATGGCTGTGTAGCAACAGTTATTGCCGCATCGATGGACTTGCACGTGATAATCTATGCCCGAAGCTCTGTATGTAAACACACGCTTTTCCTTAGGCACCGCCTTGCTGAGATTATCCCACACATTAATACGTTTGCACAGCGGCTTGTCTTGTACCAGCTCTTTGCCGACAGCTTCGCCTGCCGCCACATAGTCATCATATGGTTTTAATGCTACGGCTACAACCACATTTTCAACTGCCGCCCTCGCAATGCTGCCACCTACGGATTCTCCGGACGCGGGCGTCGGTTTCTCACGCCAGTGTTGAGCCTTGACATCCGCCTTATTACCATAGTCACCGGTATTGTTGCCGGTACTGACCCGCAACTTATTATTACCTACCTGTTCGGGATTAACTGAAGTAACACCTCCAGATTTGGTTGGCGCGCGGGCCGCCGTGTCGGTGCCACCAACTTCGGTGCTCGCTGCGCCCTTTGCCACGTCGGCTGTTACGTCCAGGGCCGTTTTTGCGACATCTTGCATTTCTTCGCCTGGAATGTCTGATTCCATTCCTGTAGGATCCACATATCGGCCCGGGCTGCCAGAAGCATATCCGTATAATGTCGCACCATTCCGGTAGTTGAGCGGATCGCGTTGCATCCACCGTCCGAGTGTAACGTTGAGGTATCGATACCGGTTATAGACGAGTCCCGACTCGTCATCATGGGATAGTCCCTGGTGTCCGACGGGGTTACCCACGTCAGAGGTGCCATCGCCGTCGGCGGAGTGGTCGGCATCCAGGACCAGGCGTTGCCCATAGGGGTTGTAGTCGTAGCGTTCGACCACGCCCCCGGACGTGTTTAGCAGGGCGACGACGTTGAAGTTGTGGTGCCGGCAGGCGAAGTAGGTGACATCACTCATGCCGGTGGAGTCCACGAAGGCGAGGAGATCGTCGATGTAGCCTGATGCGCCCGGGCTGCGGATGTAGTAGCGCCGCACGTCGGGCGTGCCGGCGTCGTCCGTCTCTTCGAGCGTGCGCCATCCGTCCCAGTAGAAGCGCAGGACATCCCCGCTGGCCACGTCCTTCTCGATCCTGCGACTCAGGGCATCATAGGCATAGCTGGCGACGCGGCTGCTGGCGTTGTCGTTCACTCGGGTAAGCATGTTCTGCCGGTCGTAGAAGTAGGCCTGGCCTGAATCGTCTTTGGTCAGGTTGCCGCGGGCGTCGTAGAGAACGTCGCTGGCCCCGCGCTTGGTCTGCTCATTGACGGCGTTGAACAGGCCTGCGGTGGCCGTTCCATTGTCGTCCTGGGTCAGATGATTGCCCATGTCGTCGTAGATGAAGCCTTGATAAGGCGTCGAAGCTCTCTGCCCGAAGGTGGTGCGCGTCAGGCGATTCAGCGTGTCGTACAGGTAGTCCTCGCTGGGCGTGCCGCCGGAGGAAAAGAAACTATGAAAGCCGGGTCTCGCGGCGGTGGTCCTGAGGTGGGATCATCGTCCCAGTATACGGGCTGATCGTGTGATCGCCCAAGGACTGAACCTGCAGAAGGAGACCCGACATGACGACGATTCTCGCGATTGACCTGGGCAAATTCAAGAGCGTGGCCTGCATTTACGCGGCTCAGACCGGCGAGCACACGTTCGGCACGATCCCCACGACGCCGGCGGCGATGAACGACCTGATCGTGGACGTGCAACCCGATCGTGTGGTGATCGAGGTGGGTCCTGCGGCCGGGTGGGTGAAGGACCTGTGCGCGGCGTTGGCGATTCCCATTCAGATCGCCAACCCCAACACGGAGGCGTGGCGGTGGAAGAACGTCAAGCGTAAGACCGACAAGGACGACGGGCTGAAGATGGCGCGGTTGTCGGCGATGGGGCAACTGCCGACGGTGACGCTGCCGTCGCGCGGGGTGCGACAGTGGCGGGCGTTGATCGCGTATCGTCACACGCTGGTGGGTCGGCGGACGGCGATCAAGAACAACGTGCGGTCGATCCTGGATCGCCAGGGGCTGACCCACGCCTGCGGCAAGTCGGGGTGGACGCAGGGGGCGATCCAGGTGTTGGGTGAGCTGGCCCGCCCGCTGTTGGAGGCGGACGGGGACGAACTGTGGCGGGGGATGGTGCATGTGGAGCTGGAGGCCTTGGGTCAAGTGCAGCAACTGATCGCCCAGGTGGAGACGAAGCTGGAGGCGTTGGCCGACGCCGACGCGCGGGTGGCGTTGCTGCGAACCATTCCGGGGGTCGGTCCGCGTCTGGCCGAGACGGTGGTGGCGATGATCGACGACCCCAAGCGGACCCGGCTTCATAGGAGGGGGAAGTGTAATGCGAAAAATCGCGCCCAGAGAAGCGCCGGCGTGGAGGTGGATGATTGCGTTGGCGGGATGCGCCCGGGGTTACCTGGCTTGCGGGCGGCGGCGGAAGTAGAGGTTGACGTAGAACTCCAGCAGGCTGCCGGACTGGGTCTTGCGCGTGCGGTTGAGCGAAAAGCCGCAGCGCTTGCCGACGGTGACGGCCTGGGCCCAGTCGATGGGCGCGTTGAGAATGACCTTGAGGTAACCGGCCTTGCGGCAGTAGCCCAGGGCCAGTTCCAGAAGCTTCCCCAGCACCCCCGCGAGTCCCGGAACCTGCCCCCACATCTGGTCGGGCTGGCTGATCAGGCGGATTTCGGCGACGTCGGACTTGGCGGCGCCGACGCCCAGCACCGCGATGATTCGGCCATGATCTTCCGCCACCCACAGGCTCGGATCACAGACCGACAGCGCCGGCGGGCGGGCCACCCCTTCCTGCTCGACCCTCGGCGCTGTCGTCGGTGTGTTTTCCCAGGCGGCCGCGGCAGTGGTGTTCACCCCCGGCCCATGGGAGGCCAGAGCCGCACGCCGACCCGCCGCGGTTGGGTCCAGCCGTGCCACTTCCGACTGGTCCGCCGATTCGTACGGCCGGATGATCACGTTCCCCAAGTTGATGCGGCTGCTAGCCATGGCCAATTTTGCCTAAAAACGAGGCAGACTCCGGACCCCCGGATGAAACCCAAGGACACCCAACACCGGATGTAACCCCTCACGACCCGCTCGAGTCATTGTTTGCAAGAACCGTGCCGGATCACAGTCACCTCCCGTTCCGATTCCGATGCCGCGGCTCATGGAGCACGGAAGGTGGGATTGATGGTATCGGCTGGTTGGCCGGCCCGGGTTAGACTTCGATGCGATTGGTCAATTGCACGTCAAGCGGGCGACGGCGGGAGAGTTCCAAATCAGCGGCGAAAGCGTCGGCGCTTTGGATTTCCGGCAGGGCCGGCCCCACCGGCGCCCCCTCGAATTCACACAAGTCGTAGGCCGCCATTCCACCGGACCCGGCGGCAACACTGGAAGCATGCTGAACAGATAGGCCATGCTCTTTCGGGCGTTCGACTTGAGTTTGCACCATGTTCCTCGCTTTCTGGCACGGGGGCTTTTGGAATCGGTCTTGGAGACAAGCTTTCTCCCCCGCCAAGGTTCTGCAATCATCATGCCCGTCGGATCGTGTGCGCCGCCGGGCGCGCGGCGATCGCACACGTACGCTTACCATCAAAAGATTATCCGATGATGAAGATTCAACCATCAGCCAGCGGTGGTCACTTGTTATCGGGCATTTCCTGATGGCGGCAGGGGCCGATGGGAGGGACAAGAGTCATGTTCACTGCGTGGCGTTTTTTTTTGGAGTGCGGTGGCTCGACACCGCTTTGGCTTGCGGCGTAGCCGTATTGCTCCATGAAAAGCCATAGCGGCGTCAAGGCTGCCGCACTCCAAAAGGCTGCGTGTATTTGCCTTGGGGCCGGAGCCGGTGCATGACGTGTCTGGTATTCTGCCGGCCATGTCCAGCGCTTCGTCGTTGCCGACTTGGGATTTGCCCGAGTTGACGCGTGCGCCGCAGGTGGAAGCGGCGGCAGGGTTCGCGTCGCCGGGAGTGGAGGCGATCTTCTATCGGGGCCTGCCGTGGCGGGGCCGGCCGACGCGTGTGTTCGCCTGGATGGGCTGGCCGGTGATGACGGGAAAGCGCCCGGTGCCGGCGATGGTGCTGGTCCACGGCGGAGGGGGTACGGCGTTCCCCCAGTGGGTGGGGCTGTGGAATCGGCGGGGGTATGCGGCCCTGGCGATGGACACCTGCGGCTGCACGTGGGGCGGCGAGCACGGCAACCGCCCGCGCCACGCCGACGGCGGCCCGCCCGGCTCGGGCGGGTACGACCAGCTCGACGAGCAGATGCACGACCAATGGATGTATCACGCGGTGGCCAACGTGATGCTCGCACATTCGCTGTTGGCGTCCCAGCCGCGCATCGATGCGGCGAGGATCGGGCTGACGGGCATTTCCTGGGGCGCGGTGATCGCCTGCATCGCGGCCGGCGTCGATCCCCGCTTTGCCTTGGTCGCGCCGGTTTACGGTTGCGGATTCCTGGAGCGGACGCATTCGTATCGCCAGCGCTTGGTGACGCAGGGGCCGGAGAAGATGGCGCGGTGGTCGGCGTTGTGGGATCCGAGTCACTATCTGCCGCGGGCGCGGGCGCCGATGTTGTGGGTTTCCAGTGCGCACGATGGCCACTTTGATCTGCCGCCGCTGTGCGCCTCGGCGAAGCTGCCGGGGGCACCGGGGGCACCGGGGGCGCCGGGGGCGCCGGGGGTGCCGGGGGTGCCGGGGATGCTGTCGATCCAGATCGGCATGCTCCATGGGCAGGAGCAGGGCGCGGCACCCAAGGAGATCCGCGACTTTGCCGCTAATATCTTCAAGGGCGGCCCGCCGCTGCCGCGCATCGTCGCGCAGGAGGCGACCGGCCGACACCTACGCGTGCGCTACGACACAGCCACACCGGTGCAGCGTGCGGAGCTCAACTACACGACCGATGGTGGCGAATGGGGCGAGCGGCGGTGGGTGGCAGTGCTGGCACACCACGACGAGCGCGAGTGTGTGGTGGAGGCCGAGGCGCCGGCGGATGCCACCGCGTGGTACATCAACTTGGTCGACCCGCGGCACCGGCTGGTGTCGGGCGATGTGGCGATGGCGCCGGCGATGGCGCTGCCATAGCCTCACCAAAACTTGACCTGAAAACCGCCAAGGCCCTTGACGCGAGAAAATCTTGTGGTAAACTTGGTAGCGTTCCTAGTTCGTAGCGTTGTCAGTTTGTAACCACGCCATTTGGCAGCCAATTCATGGCCACATTGCACGAAATTGCCAGGGAGGCCGGCGTATCGGTCAACACCGTCAGCCGGGTCCTCAATGGCAAGCTCAAGGGCAGCTATCCGGCGGTGGTGCGCAAGGCCGAGCGGGTTCGCCGCATCGCCGTCAAGCATGGCTACCGGCCTAACGCCGCCGCCCGCGCCATGGTCACCCGCCGAACCCAGCAGGTCGGCGTGGTCGTGCCCAATACCCCAGGCAAGCGCTACACCCACCCGGTCGCCTATGAAGTGATCCTGGGCATCAACGAGGGCCTCCAGAAGGCCGGCTACGTCATGTGCCTGGCGCGCATCGACGATATCCGTGCGGACCTGGCGGACCAGTCGCGCGTGTTCGGCGAGCACCGGATCGACGGCATGATCGTGCTCAGTTCCATGCCCACGGATGTGGAGCAGCAGATCGAATCGCTGATTCCGCGGGTGGTGTGGTGCGACTCGAACGTCTGGCGCGGCACGGGCTGCATCCGCCGGGATGAGCGTCGAGCAGGGCAACTGGCGGGGCAGGCGGCAGTGGCGGCGGGTTACAGCCAGTTTCTGATGATGACCTATTCGACGCCCAACCGTGACCACTACAGCACGCAAGAGCGGTTTGAAGGGGTGAGCGACGCGGTGGCCGCCGCCGGGCAAAAGCTTCAGGTGGTCGCCGAGCCGGGCATCGGCCAGACGCAGGACCGGCGCAAGATCGCCGACAGGCTTGACCCGCGGACGGTCATCATCTGCAACAGCATCTACCAGGCGCACGCCCTGCGCTCGATCGCGGAGGAGTGCGGCCGCATTCCCGGCCGCGACTTTGGCCTGGCGTGCTGCGACGACATGCACCAGCTCAATCGCATGTGGCCCGGCCTGGCACGCGTCAGCTTCGACCGCTATGGCATGGGACTGCATGCCGCCACCATGATGATCGACCTGCTCGAGCACGGCGCGGAGCAGTGCCCATCCACCCTGATTGACTGCCACCTGATCGAAGGCGGCACGCTGAAGCGCAAGGCCGTGGTCGATTCCGCATCGTGATCCTGAGAATCCATTGTCCCCACTTTAGGAGGTCAAACCATGTCTCATCGCCTGTGCCTTTGCCTCATCGCCGGTCTGACGGGTCTGCTATCGGTGACGCCGGTGTCGGCGGCCGCGTTTATCTGGGAAGGCAGCGTCGATCGCAATTGGGGGAACACGGCCAGTTGGTCCGGCGGCACGGGCGTACCGGATGACAACACCGATACGGTGACGATCAACAACGACTTCATCGACGCAGGCAGGCGGAATCCGCTTCTGGCCGACTCGTCGGGCAACGATGCATCTTTCACTGTCAAATCGATTTTCGCCAACCCCAACTCGATCGGCAATCGGTCCTACACGTTTGGCAATGTGGCCAGCGGTGTCGGCGTGCTGATTATGGACACGGATGTGGTCGCCGGCAATACCACGATTACCGCCAATACCGGTGGCACCAGCGACGCCAACAACAACACGCTGACCTTCAACGTCGGCATCCAGCTCAATGACAATCTCATCCTCACCACCTCGCCGTTCTCGACAAGCAGCTTGACGCTTACCAAGGCCACGTTCAACAGGGCCATGGGCGAACTGGGCGGGGCACGCAGCGTCACCAAGTCCGGCTCGCAACGCGCGGTATTCAACGCCGCCAACTCCTACTCCGGCGGGACGATCGTCACCGCGGGCGAACTGGTGGTCGGCGTGGCGGGCACGCTGGGCAGTGGCGACGTCACCGTCAACGGCGGCCTGCTGATCATCAACAACACGGCGAACATCATCAACGATCTGGCCGACGTCACTATCGCCGGCGGCGCGCAGATCAGCCTGGTGTCGGGCATCAACGACATCGTCGGCACCCTGACGCTGGGCGGTCTTGAGCAGTCGCAGGCCGGCACCTACGGCTCGGCGAGCAGCGGGGCTGACCATCAAAGCGGCTTTTTCGCCGGCACCGGCGTGCTGACGATCATTCCCGAGCCGGCTGCCGCCGCGCTACTGTTAGCAGGGATCGCAATGATGCTGCCGCGCCGTCGTCGCTGATGTGCTCCTGCACCCTGTACTGCCAAGAGACGGTCATGCCCAAACGTTCACGCGGCTTTACCCTCGTTGAGTTACTGGTGGTGACCAGCATCATCGCGCTGCTCATTGCCTTGCTGTTGCCGGCGCTGGGGGCGGCGCGGCGGGCGGCCAACACGGTGCGCTGCCTGGCCAATTTGCGTCAAGTGGGCGTCGGCTTCGCGGGTTATCTCAACGATAACAAGCAGGTCCTGCCCTATGCCTTTGATTTTTCGGTCACGCCGAACACGACCTGGCGCGGCAACACCAGCGCCTACCTCAACAATGATGGCCGCATCTGGCGCTGCCCCAATGCCACGCTGCCAGGTAAAGGGCAGCACTACTCGGCCAACCTGGCGCTGATGCGGGAGCATCGCACCGCCACCCCGCCCGATCCAGAACGCGTTAAGTACGACAGCATCGTGCGCTTCTCCGAAGTGGTGATGGCCTACGACGGGGCGCAGCGCGACGAAGCTAACGGCAACGCCGAGCAGATGGGCAGGATCGACACTTACTCCAGCGGGGCGCTTGTGTTGTGGGACGCGCCGGCTTACGTCTCGGGCAGCGCGGACAGCGAAAGCCCGATCGAACTGGGGCCGAACACCGACTACTGGACAGGCAACAACTCGCCCAAGTACCGCGCCCGCTGGCGCGAAGGTGGCGCCGTAGGCACCACCGGCACCCCGATCATCAACCTGCTCTACAGCGATGCCCACGCGGCATCCAAGAGGCAGGGCGACCTGCTCAAGAAAGAGTACCGCATCGGCAGCGGTGGATAGCCTCGCCGTCGCCACCTTGACCTTTAATCGGACGCTTTAACTATGCGACAGATGGCATTGCTGTTCTTGTGTGTACTGGGCTTGGCCGCTGCGGCACACGGCCAGCAGGACCTGATCACCAACGGCGACTTCGCCAAGGCCGATGCGCAGGGCGTGCCCGAAGGTTGGGTCTGGCAGACGCGCGACATCGGCTACGTCAAGACACATACCGAAGAGGGTTACGTGGAAATCGGCGTCAAGGAGGCCGGGCAGACCAATTTCATTCAGCAGATCATCAAGCTGCCGGCCGACACGCGGAAGGTGAAGCTCATCGCCAGTTACCGCCACGCCGACATCGTTGCCGGCGAGAAAAGCTATCAAAAAGGCCAGGTGCAGGGCCGGTTCATTAAGGAAGGCAAGGAAATCGGCGCTTGGATCAGCCTGGCGAACGTCACGGGCAGCCAGGCCAAGTGGGCGCAGGCCGCGCAGACGGTGACGGTGGCTCCGGGCGCCGACGCCATCATGGTCCGCATCGCCTTGTACGGCGTGAAGTCCGGCCGGCTGGAGGTCAACGCCTTCCACGGCCAGGCGATCAGCGAGGCCCAGGTGAAAGAAGAAGCGGCGCGTCTTCGACCCGACAAGCCGTTTGGCGAACCGGTCAGCGAGGCACGCTACAACCGCATGGGGCGCGGCATCAACATCAACAACTGGTTCTGCCAGCCCTGGAATGTCGTTATCGACGGTCGCAAGGGCGGCTTCAACGCCGAGCATTTCCGCAAGTACATCACCCGCCGCGATCTTGACATGGTGCGCGGCGCCGGCTTTGACCACATCCGTCTGCCCATTGACCCAGTGTTTCTGATGGACCTGAAGACCGGGGCGCTCAAGCCCGAGTTGCTGCCGGAGCTTGATGCCGCGGTGAAGATGATTCTGGATGCGGATCTGTCGGTGGTCATCGACCTGCACCCCAAGACGCCGCCGCAGCGGGGCGACTGGCACAAGATGCCCGAGCTGATCGAGAACTATGTGGTGTGGTGGGGCCACTTCTCCAAACACCTGGCCGGCACGGACCCGGAGCGGGTATTCATCGAGCCGATGAACGAGCCGGGGCCGCAGGGATTCTGGGCACCGGCGTACCAACCCTTGCAGGATCGGCTGTTTCACGTGATCCGCGCCAACCTGCCCAAGCACACGCTCATCGCCGCGTCGGGCGGATGGACGGGCGTGGACGAGCTGCTCACGATCACGGATGTGCATCCGGATCGCAACGTGATCTGGACGGTGCACTACTACGAGCCGGGCTTGTTCACGCATCAGGGGGCGTCCTGGATGAAGTCGTGGTATCACGCAATGCAGGGCGTGCCCTGGCCGCTGACTGCGGAGAATCTGGAAGAAGGCCTGGCGGCGGTCAAGCCGGGAATGCCCGGCAGCGAAGAGGCCAAGAAAGTCCTGCGCGGCAACGTGGCACGCGACCGGTGCAGCGTGCAACGCATGCGCGACGACATCGAGAAGATTGCCCAATGGTCCAAGGAGCACGACCGCCGCGTCATCATCGGCGAGTGTGGCGTTTACATGCCCTACGCGCCGCGCGAAAGCCGGCTGCGCTACCTGCGTACCCTGGTGACGATCCTTAAGGAAAACAGCCTGCACTGGACGCAGTGGGACGGCATCGGCACCGGCTATCCCATCGTCACCAATCCGCTCGATCCGCCGGCGCGTGAGCTTGATAAGCAAGTCGTCGAGGCGATGCTGGGGTCGTGAGGCCGAGGCACGCTGCGTTCGGCCAGGCCGGCCCATCAGGCGCCCCTACGCCGTTGTCGTGATCTGGCCTTCTTCGAGCATGCTCAGAAAAGCGTTGTCTCGCGTGTCCAGAGGTAGCTCGACGCGCGCCCGGCGGCGCACCGATTCGTACAAAGCGAAAATAATCTCCGTCGCCCGTAGCGCCTTCTTATAAGAAAGCTCCGGCTCCACGCCGCGCTCCAGGCTGTCCAGCGCGTTGCCCACCAGGCCGATCATCTGACTGCCCTTGTCCTGCGTCTCCTCCGCAGGCGGCTTCCATGTCGGGTCATCGTACACCACCGCGCGTCCCAGCTTGCCGTCCCAATCGACCTCGATGAATCCCGCCTCCCCGATCACGCGCACGCCCGAGCCCATGTCCTGGTCCGGCGTGCCCACGCGAAAATGGGCGCTGACGCCATTCTCAAACACCACCAGGCCCGTCGCCATCCCCTCGGCACTCACATCGAACCACTTGATCAGGCTCGACGTGTCCACGGCCCCCAGCGCCCACTTGGCCGGCGACTCGCCGTTGAAGGACAACGCCTGATCGAACGTGTGCGTGCCGCAGTCCAACAGGTTCTTGGGCGAATACAGGTCCATGCGCAGGATCTTGCCGATGCGTCCCTCGGCGATGAGCCGGCGCACAAGCTGATTGCCGGCGGCAAAGCGGCGCTGATGACTGAACGTAAGCTGGCAGCCCGTCGCCTGGGCGATTTGCCCCATCTCCAAACACTCGCCCCACGTCGGCGCCATGGGCTTTTCCGACATCACCGCCCGCACACCCGCCTGGGCGCAATCGCGAAACACCGGCAGATGCAGCCGCGTCCACAGACACGTCACGATGACATCGGGCTTCTCCTTGGCCAGCATCGCCTGATGATCGCTGTACAGCGCCGCTTTCAGCCCGGCTTCATCGTTCATCGCCTGGGCGGCCTCGAGCTTCACATCCGACATCGCCACGACCTGGCAACGCGCATCCGCCTGCACGCCGATGAGGTGTTGCTTGGCGCGTCGTCCACAACCAATAAAAGCTACACGGTAGGTGTTCATAGTGTGATGACTAACACCGTCCGAGGTTCCCGAGCAACATGGGTGTGAACGACCAGGCGCTGGGTTGACCCCGGAGGGGTCAGAGGGTGTAGCCACGGGTGGAGCGACGCAGCTTTGTGCGTCGCGGAACCCGTGGAAAATGGGTTCGTCTTATTGTTTTCGCCCCGGCAGGGGCGACAGGAGGCCTAATCTTTGTTCACTCCTTCCGCCCCTACCGGGGCGGAAATTCTCTATTTTCCACGCTTTTTCCACGGGTTCCGCGACGCTCAAAGCAACGTCGCTCCACCCGTGGCTACATCCTTGCGCCCCGTCGGGGCTCCGATCCACGCCCTCACACGCTCGCCGTCTGCTTGTAATACTCCGGCATCGGCTCACCTTGCTTCTTCCACTGCGCGATCACGGCATCAGCCTTGCTGGCGCTGTTGAGCATGTGCAGCTTGCGTTTGACCATTTCGACGATCGCAGCGCGGGCAGGCCCCAGGTAATTCCGGGGGTCGAATTCGGCGGGCTTGGTGGCGAACACCTCGCGGATCTTGGCGGTCATTGCCAGGCGCAGGTCGGTGTCGATGTTCACCTTGCACACGCCGTACTTGCGTACCGCCATGGCGATCTGGTCCTCGGGCACGCCCTTGGCGTTGGGCATATTCCCGCCGTATTTGTTGACCAGTTCGATGAATTCCTGCGGCACGCTCGAGCTGCCGTGCATCACCAGGGGCAGGCCGGGGCAGGTCTTCATGATCTGTTCGATGCGGTCGAAGGCCAACTTGGCCTCGTGCTTGAACTTGAACGCGCCGTGCGAGGTGCCGATGGCGACCGCCAGACTGTCGATGCCGGTGCGTGTGGCAAAGTCCTTGGCCTCCTGCGGGTCGGTGAGGAACTTCTCGACGTTCTTCTCATACTCATGCGCATCCATGCCCACGACGTCTTCCTCGATGCCGCCGAGCATGCCCAGCTCCGCCTCGACGACCACGCCCGCGGCGTGGGCCGTGTCCACCGCCTGCTTGGTGAGCTTGACGTTGTCCTCATAGGCATGGTGCGAGCCGTCGATCATGACGCTGGTGAATCCGTCGTCCAGGCAGGTCTGGACCAGTGCCACGGTATCGCCGTGGTCCAAGTGAATGGCGATGGGCACCTGCGGGTATTCCTCGACGCAGGCGTCGATCAGGTGCTTGAGAAAGCGCATGTTGGCGTACTTGCGCGCCCCCTTGGAGATTTGCAGGATGCAGGGGCTCTTCTCGGCGGCACAGGCCTCGATGATGCCCTGGGTGATCTCCATGTTGTTGACGTTGAAGGCCCCGACGCCGAAGCCGCCGTCGTAAGCAAGGTCGAACATGGGTTTGGTGGTCATGAGCATGGTGATTGTCCTTCCAACAGGGGGGTTAGTGCAGCGGGGGGAGGGTTAGCGCAGCGCCGCAGTATAGTGCAAATCAAGGATGGCATCGAAGTACGAAGTCCGAAGTACGAAGTCCGAAGTTTTCAGATCAGAAATCAGAAATCAGGAATCCGAAGGTCCGCAACTCCACCCTCCACCCTCCACTCTCCACCTTGCACTTTGCACCTTGCACTCTCCACCCTCCACCCTCCACCTTGCACTATTCCCCACCATTCCGGATATCTGGACACATGTCAGTCCCCCCTCCCTCCCCCTGGCGTGTCATCTTTTGATTTCTCATTGCCGGATAAGGGCTTAGTGCGTGTCAGGGTGCATGTCAGTGCCGTGTCACCCTGACATTGCGGACAAATCACTCCGCCAGTTGTAATCCGCTTCCTCAGCATCGCATACATCATAAATAGCAGGAATGTGCAAATGTCAGGGGCTGACAGTTAATCTGGGTAAGCCTGGGCTGGCAGTCAGGCGTGAAAACGAGCAGAGAAGGCATAAACAGACGATCGATCCGACGCCTGGCGCTTGCTCGACCGCCGCCGTCTGACCGGCGGCAGTGGTTCAACACATATTATACATGCGCGTTATCATCTGTCAAGGACAATCAACCAGTTTCCGGGGACGCGCCTTGGGGCTGGTATTATCACGGCATGCCGGAAACCGGAAAAGGGACATCCACAATATCGCCATAGCTGTCGACGTCCACCTCTTGCCTCGGCTAATTGTGGATGGCCCCTTTTCGGTCCTCGGTCCCTTTTCGGTCCCCAGAAAGAAATGGTTCTGGAACTTGTCGCTCGGCTGTGCGTCTAACGGTTTACTACGCCTTGGGGATGTCCTTCGCTTCTGGCTTAAATGAGGCGCAAACATGAAGACTTTGATTCTCGCGGCGCTGGCGATCCTGGTTCTTGTTGGAATCGGTGCTGTAGGGACGCCGCCGGATGATTTGGTGGAGCGGTTGACGGATGCGGTTCGCAAACATTGCCCGGATGCGAGCATCGACTTGAATGAAGGTTTTGCCGCCATGCATGGAACCATGGTCTATACCATCCATAGCGTTTCCAAGACGGGGGAAGTCTCTGAGAGGACGTACCAGCGCAAAGGCCCGAATTACAAAGGGTTCATGCTGAATGTTTCGCTACGTGATGGGAAATACGAAGGCGCGGCAGCGACACCCCAGACTTTGCATGAGCACTACTTCGCCACTTTTGTCGATGCCGTGCCGGCGGACGAAGGGCAGAAATATTATGAGATTCGCTTTTCCTTTGGCAGTCAGATCGATCCGGGGTTGAAGGACGCGATCTTTGCGGCGCTTCCCGGCCACGCGTCGCGCAAACTGGGGGCCGGCGCTACGCAGGCTCAGCCCGCTGCCGATCACGCGGACAAACCGCCGGTATTGAAAACGGGGATAGTGCCGATTGGCAGCCTGGGACATCCGCTGGGAAGCTACCTAACGCTGGAAGGCAAACGGGCCGACGGTTTCAAGACAGGGGTACGTACGCTCATCGTCGAGAAAATCAATGGCGTGGCCCTGGACAAGCCGCGGGCGATCTGGGTCGATAATTTGGACCTGCCGGGGGAGACGCACGTTATTCTCAAGGGGTATGAGAGCATTCGCATGATTGGATCGCCCAACGCCTATGTGGAGGCGATGAAGGAGTTGGGAAAAGAGGCTTTGATGCCGCAAGCGGGCTGGCAGGTTCAATGCTTTTTTGTGGCTTTGAGACCGGAAAAAGGGGCATCCACAATATCGCCATAGCTGTGACGCCTGCGGCAGGGCGCTTGCAGGCCCGAAGGGCCGACCTCCCTCAGCCCAGGGCAACGCCCTGGGGTGACGGGGCGCGCATGGATTACCCAACCCCACCGGGGCGCGATAGCCCACCGGTGCCGCGCCATTCACGCGACGATCAAGACAACGCGGCCCTTCAGGCCGCCAATCATCCATCGGACCGATCACCCAGGGCGTTGCCCTGGGCTGAGGAATGGCCGGCCCTGGGGCCTACCAACTTCCCGCCCCAGGTATCACGCACCTCCGGCCCCCGCGACGGCGCCGCCGAGCCGTTGCCCCGGCTTGGCAGTGACAGACGCGCCGGGTACAACACTGCGTCTATGAGCGACCCTACATCATCCGGCATCACCACGCCCCTGGGCTTCCGCGCCGCGGGGGGCACCTGCGGCCTCAAGGCCTCGGGCAAGCCTGACCTGATGCTGCTGGTGGCCGAGGTCGATTGCACCGCCGCGGGCGTGTTCACCACCAATCGCATGAAGAGCGCCCCGGTGCTGGTCGATCAACGGCACCTGGCGCACAGCCGGGGCAAGGCCCGCGCCATCGTGTGCAACAGCGGCAACGCCAACGCCTCGACGGGTGCGGCGGGCGTGCGCGACGCCTGGACCATGTGCAAGCAGGTCGCCGACGCCGTGGGCTGCCGGCCCGAAGAGGTGCTGGTCAGCTCAACGGGCATCATTGGCCGGCCGCTGCCCATGGCCAAGATCGCACTGGGCATCGGCGATCTGGCGGGCCGGCTGGATCGCGGCGATGCCGTCGATGCCGCCGCCGCCGGGGCCATCATGACCACCGACCTGGTGCCCAAGTCGGCGTATCAGCAGGTGAAGCTCGGTGGCAAGACCGTCCGCCTGGCGGGCATCGCCAAGGGCAGCGGCATGATCGCGCCCAACATGGCGACCCTGCTCGCTTTTGTCACCACTGACGCCGCCATCAACGCCGCCCACCTGCGCAAGGCCCTCCAGGAAGCGGCGCGCGGCAGCTTCAACCGCATCAGCGTCGATCAGCACACCAGCCCCAGCGATACACTGCTCATTCTCGCCAGCGGTCTGGCACGCAATACCCCGATCCGCACCTCCGGCAAGGACTACGCCAGGTTCCGCGATGCGCTGCTAGCGCTGTGCAAGGACCTGGCCTATCAGGTGGTCAAGGACGGCGAAGGGGCGACGCGCGTATACCGGGTGACGGTGGTCAACGCCGCCAGCACGCGCGAGGCCGACGCCGTTGGTAAGGCCATCGTGGACAGCCCGCTGGTCAAATGCGCGGTGCACGGCGGCGACCCCAACTGGGGCCGCATCACCACCGCCGCGGGCTACGCCGGCCAGTCAATCGACCCCGAGCGCATGTCGCTCTACATCGGTCCCAAACGCAAGGTCTGCGTATTCAGGAAAGGCCAGCCCACGCAGGCCGGCCAATCGCCCACGCCCCAGCTTGCCCAGCTCATGACCGAGAAGGAAGTGCAATTCACCATCGACCTGGGCATGGGCACCGCCGGCGCCGAATGGCTCGGCTGTGACCTCTCCCGCGAGTACGTGCGTATCAATGCCGACTACACGACTTAAACACGAAGCAGAAGAGGTAACACGGATGAACACGGATAAACACGGATCAGAAGAAGAGGGAACAAGGATGGACATGATGAACATGATTTCTGAGAGGTATGGTCAAGCCGGGGCAGAGGCTCTTCCGAGGGTGCGCCACCCCGGGTTCGAACCCCATCATGTCCATCATGTCCATCACTGTTCCTTCCTCCCATCCGTGTTCCTCCGTGTTCATCCGTGTTACCTCTTCTCCTGCTGTTTATTGCTGATGCTTATGTTTGGGATGAGTGGTTGTGCCGGGGAGAAGCCGGATTACAGTCGGCCGCTGCCGCCTGGTGGTAAGGCGCTGCGGAAGATCACCAACCCCGCGGAGTTGCCCGACCTCAAGCGTGCCTTTACCCGGCGGGACATGGGCCTGATTCAGGCCATCGACCGCAGCCTGGCGTGGTTCGCCATTCCCTCGACCCGGCAGTTCTATCCGCTCCAGGATTTCACCCACGAGCAGGCCCGCCAGAGTCTTCTGGCGTTCAAGGAGGCCCTGCAAAGCAGCACGGCGCCGGCCGACTTTGAGCAGCGTATCCTGCGCGACTTTGACGTGTGGACCAGCGTGGGCTGGGACGGCAGCGGCACGGTCCTTTACACCGGCTATTACACGCCGATCTTCACCGCCTCGCGCGTGCGCACCGAGGAGTACCGCTTTCCGCTCTACGGCAAGCCGCCGGACCTGGTGGTGGACCCCGCCAGCGGCGACGTGCGCGGCCGGATGGTCAATGGCCAACTCAAGCCCTACCCGACGCGGGCGCAGATCGAGTATTACCCCGATCGCCTGGGCCTGACCGGCCGGGAGGTCGCGTGGATGAACAGCAAGCTCGATGTTTTCATCGTGCAGGTGCAGGGCTCGGCCAAGCTCCAGATGCTCGGCGGGGGGGACCTGTACATCGGCTACGCGGCCTCCAACGGAGGCCAGTACACCAGCATCGGCAGGGCGCTGGTCGAGGACGGCAAGATCGACCCGAATCGCGCGGGCCTGCCCGCCATTCGCGCCCATTTCCAAGCCCACCCCAAGGACCTGGACGTATACCTCAATCGCAACGAGCGGTACATTTTCTTCAAGGAATATTCGCCGCAGAACTGGCCCGCCGGTTCGCTGGGCTTCAAGGTCGAGCCGCTGCGCTCGCTGGCGACGGACAAGGCGATTTACCCGCGCGGCTGCGTGACGCTGGTGACCACGCAGATGCCCGCCGGCGACGGAACCTTTGCGGGCTTTGAGCAGTACATGATGGATCAGGACACCGGCGGGGCGATCCGGGCGCCAGGCCGGGGAGATATTTATGTAGGCATCGGCGACGCCGCCGAGCAGATCGCCGGCCGCCAAGCCCAGGAAGGGCGGTTGTATTACTTCTTCTTAAAGGAATCCGCGGCGCCGATGTTCAAGTAAAGCCGCAGTAGTTTCAGTCGGGTCTATAATCCCGCGTCCCTGTTTTCCTCGGATTCTCGTCCATGCGTGCCTGGACCATCACCACGTTGTCAACCCTCGCCGCCGCCGCGGCCCTGGCGCTGGCGATTGTGGTCGTGCGCATCAAGCTCTGGCGGCAGTTGCCCGGCCTGCCGCATAACGTGCGCGGCTTCCTGCGCTGGGGCTGGCGGATCATCCGGCCCACCGTCGTGCTGGTTGCTGGCATGGTGTTGGTGCTGGGCGGCCTGCCGCTGATCCCCCTGCCCGGCCCGGGGATCCTGATCGTCTTTGCGGGCCTGGCGCTGCTGGCGACCGAGTTCGTCTGGGCCCGCGCCCTGCTCAAGGCCACCAAGGATACGGCCGTCAACTGGTCCAATCACGTGGGCCTGGGGGTGGCCCTGCCGCCCAACGCCGGACTGGTACGCAGGGTCGTCTTCCGCTGGTCGCAGATGCTCCGCCGCGTCGCCGAACGCCTGGGCCTGACGCGCCTGGCGGCGGCGATGGAACGCTTTGTGGCTCGCCAGCGCGAAGCGGCGCTGCGCCATCAAGCCAAAGACTTGGCCGCGGATGAACGTGGATAGACGCGGATGGGAGAATGAACCTGAAGGCACGAAGCAGAGAAGAAGAAGGAATAAGGATGGACATGATGAACATGATGAAGAGACAAGGAGTCAGGAGTTGGAATCAGATGTTTAGCGGGTGACGCGCAGCGTCCCTCTCGCTGATATCCGTGTCCATCCGTGTTCATCCCTGTTACCTCTTCCTCTACTTCGTGTCTTCGTGTTCGATATCCGCGTTTATCCGCGACTAACTCTTTCCGTTACACTCTGGCCATGCGACCTCTGATCGTCACACTTGATGGTCCCGCCGGCTCGGGCAAGTCCACGGTGGCCCGGCGGCTGGCGCAGCGCCTGGGCCTGCGCTTTCTCGACACCGGGGCGATGTATCGCGGCTTGGCGGCGGCGTGCCTGGATCACGGCATCGACACCGCGGGCGACCCGGCGCGCGTTATCGAATTCGCCCAGCATTGCCGCTTCCGCTTCGATTGGGAGACTGATCCGCCGCGGCTGCATATTCACAACGGCCAGGGCGACGTGGATATGACCGACCGCCTGCGCGATGCTGATGTGACGGTGAGCGTCAGCGACGTGGCGGCGATTCCCGAGGTGCGATCGATCCTGGTCGAGGCGCAGAAGAAGATCGGCGCCGACTTTCCCTGGCTGGTGACCGAAGGCCGCGATCAGGGGTCGGTGGTGTTCCCCGAGGCGCACGCCAAGTTTTACTTAGAGGCCCAGCCGCAGGTGCGTGCCCAGCGCCGCTCCGCCCAGCTTCGCGACGCCGGCAAGCCGGTGGACGAAACGCAGATCCTCCAGCAGATCGTCACCCGCGACCACAAGGACTCGACCCGCCGCAGCGGCCCGCTGATCTGCCCGCCCGACGCCTTGCGCATCGACACCTCCGCGATGTCGCTGGACGAAGTGGTCGATCACGTGGAACGCTGCGTGCGGCAGCGCTGTGCCCAAACGCTTCGCGAGGCTCGGCCGACCGCAACCTCGCCCCATGGCCGTTGAAGAGGAAGTAACACGGATGAACACGGATGAACACGAATATCAGCAAGAGGGACGCTGCGCGTCACCCGCTAAACATCTGATTCCAGCTCCTGACTCCTGACTCCTTGTCTCTTCATCATGTCCATCATGTTCATCCCTGTTGCCTCCTCCTTGCATCGTGCGTGCTAATTCGCAACAACCCGCTGCTTCCGCCGCTGTCTGGGGCAATCCCGATGCGCCGCTTCGCCGCGCGTGGTGGCATTTGCTCCATGCGTTCTGCTATGCGTGGTTTGCCTTGTGCTATCGCCATCGTGCGTGGGGTTCGCCGCGGATTCCCCGCAAGGGACCGGTGCTGTATGTGAGCAATCACCAATCCTTCTTTGATCCGATCATCGTGGGCTTAGCGGCACATCAGCGGGCGTTCCACGCCTTGGCGCGGTCGTCGCTGTTTGGGCATCGCGTGTTCGCCTGGCTGATCCGCTCGCTCAACGCGATTCCCGTGGAGCGCGGCAGCAGCGACATGGCCGCCATGCGCAAGTGCATCGACGTGCTCCAGGCCGGCCACGCTCTGATGATCTTTCCCGAAGGCACGCGCACGCCCGACGGCAGCACGCAAGCGTTCGCCTCGGGCATGATGCTCTTGATCAAGCGTGGCCGGCCGCGCGTGGTGCCCGTGGCCATCGAGGGCGCGTACGACATCTGGCCGCGCTGGCGCAAAGGCCCGCGCCTCACCGGCCGCGTCGGCGTGATGTACGGCCACCCGATCGAGCCCGATACGCTGATCCAGATGGGCCCCGAAGGAGCGCTGGAGCACCTGCGCCAGACGGTGGAAACCATGCGACAGGACGTCGCCAAGAGAATAGCCACAGATGAACACAGATGGACACAGATGGGAATTTCCGATCTTTGATTGGATTCGAACTTCGAGCTTCTGATTGCGAGCTTCCTTCTCCCTCTGTGTTCATCTGCGTTCATCTGTGGCTCTTGATCCCTCCCGCCTTTGACTAAAATGGTGACCAACACCGCACCTCGTGAGGATTTTCCATGGCTACGCTTCTGATCGCGCTGGGCGCCGGCATCGGCTTCATCATCGCGTACCACACGTATGGCCGCTGGCTGGGCAGCCGGATCTTCGGCCTCGACCCTAACGCCGTCACGCCCGCCTGCCAGATCAACGACGGCAGCGACTACGTGCCCACATCCAAGGCCATCGTCTTTGGTCACCACTTCACCAGCATCGCCGGCACCGGCCCGATCGTCGGCCCGGCCATCGCCGTCATGTGGGGCTGGCTGCCGGCTCTGCTCTGGGTCGTCTTCGGCTCGATCTTCATCGGCGCGGTGCATGACTTGGGCTCGCTGGTGGTGAGCCTGCGCAACAACGGCCAGACCGTGGGCGACATCGCCGGCCGCGTGCTCAATCGCCGCGTAAGGTTGCTCTTTCTCTTCGTGCTCTTCATGGCCCTGACTATCGTGCTGGCGATCTTCGGCCTGGTTATCGCCGCGGTGTTCAAGCAGTACCCGGCCTCGATCTTCCCCGTGTGGATCCAACTGCCCATCGCCATCGGCATCGGCCTCTGGCTGCACAAGAAGGGCGTCGGACTGACCATCCCCTCGCTCATCGCCCTGGCGCTGATGTACCTGACGGTGATCTTCGGCGACCAGAACTTCAAGGTGGCGGAGGTGGCATGGCTACCGGCGGTCCTGGTCACGCCCATCGCCGAGATGGAACGCATGCTCGGCGGCTTCAACGCCTGGGCGGCGGGCTTTCCGACCATCGTGTGGGTGATCATTCTGCTGGTGTATTCGTACATCGCCAGCGTGCTGCCGGTGTGGGTGTTATTGCAGCCGCGCGATTACATCAACTCGCTGCAACTGATCTCGGCACTGGGGCTGATCGTGGTGGGCCTGGTGGCGGCGGCGTTCATCGGCGGAGCGCCGCCGGTGGAAGGGGCGACGCGCGTGCCGTTGGAAATCGTCGCGCCCGCGTGGAATTTCCAGCCCAAGGATGCGCCGCTGATTTTCCCGTTCCTGTTCATCACCATCGCCTGCGGGGCGATCAGCGGGTTTCATTGCCTGGTGTCTAGCGGGACGTCGAGCAAGCAGCTACGCAAGGAAACCGATGCGCGGTTTGTCGGCTATGGGTCGATGCTGACCGAAGGCTTCCTCGCGGTGATCGTTATTTTGGCATGCACCGCGGGACTAGGCTTGGGAGTGCGCGGCCACATTGATGAGGTTCACGCGTGGTTTTCCGACGAACCGGGCCACCGCACGTTCATGCACTTCGTTGCAGACGGGTCACACGCAGCAGCCGATCTTACAGCGATTTCGCCATCGGCATTGGTTTATTCGTCACCGGCATCAGGCGATGCGACCGCCTTGGTCGGCCCCGATGCCTGGTCGCTGCAGTACGGCTCGTGGAAGGCGGCGGGGGGGCTTCCGCGTACCGTTGGCGCCTTCGTCGATGGTTCGGCCAACTTTCTCAAAGCCATCGGCGTGCCGGGCGGGGTGGCGGTGGCGCTCATGGGCGTGCTGGTGGCGTCGTTTGCCGGCACGACGCTGGACACCGCCTGCCGGTTGCAGCGCTACGTGGTGCAGGAGTTGGCGGCGACGTTTGCCCCGCGCGTGTCGCCGTCGGCGTGTCCGGCGTGCGGGTATGACTTGTCCTTCAATGTCAGCGGGAAGTGCCCGGAGTGTGGGGCTGCTCTTTCGGAGGCGGTAAGGCGGGCAGTTGGCACTTTGGAGTGCGGCGGCAACGACGCCGCTTTGGCTGCTCGCGGAGCGAGTGCGGCTCCGCCGCAAGCTAAAGCGGTGTCAAGGCCACCGCAGTCCAAAATGGCGGCCACCGCTGCCACCTGGCATCATGCCAGCCGGCTCAACCCCATCGTCTGGCTCACAAACAAACACGTCGCCACCATCTTCGCCTGCACCATCGCCGCGGCGATTGCGGCGATGCCGGGGCCGGGCAAGGATTGGTCGTGGCAGTCGGCGGGCACCGGCGGCCTGATCCTCTGGCCGCTCTTTGGCGCCACCAATCAACTGCTGGCCGGCCTGGCGTTCCTGGTCATCGGCTTCTGGCTCTGGCGACGCAACAAACCCATCTGGTTCCTGGTCCTGCCCATGCTTTTCATGCTCATCATGCCCCTGGCGGCCCTGGCGATGCAGATCTTCTGGGGCGACGGGTCGAGCAAGGCCTGGGTCAATGAAGGCCGATGGGTGCTGCTGGTCATTGGCTTAGCGACGCTGGCGCTGGAGGTGTGGATGATCGTGGAAGCGGTGCTGCTCCTGCCGCGCGTCCGTGGCGTACTGGAAACCCCGCCGCCGGTGCTGGCGACAGTCGAGGCGTGAATGGATTGAAGACGAAGACACGAAGACACGAAGAAGAGGGGGAAGAACGAAGGATGAGGAATGAGGAAAGAGGGAAGTCCACAGCTCGCCCAGGGCGCCTCTCGTTCTTCCTTCTTCGTTCTTCATTCCTCTGTCTTCCTTCGTGTCTTCGTGTCTTCGTGTTCAAATCCTCCGCTCGCCCGTCCGACAAAATTCGTCTATTCTGTCGGCCTCAGGAGTTCTGGCATGATGCGAGTGATGTTGATTGGCGTGATGGCTTTTCTGGTCGGCGGGTGCAGCGTGTTCTCCGGCGTTTCGGCGCCGCTGGTCAAGATCGATGCCGTGCGCCTGGTGGAACAGACCGAGCAGGGGGCACGCGTCGAGGTGGACCTGCTCCTGGAGAATCCCAACGACGTGGCCATTCCGCTCAAGTACACCAGCTATTCGGTGAGGGTGGCGCCGGGCGGAACCTACCGCTACGGCGACGAATCCAACCGCACGCTGCCGGCCAAAGGCACGCAGATGCTGACGCTGCCCGCGGCCTTTGCCACCGGCGGCGCCAGCCTCAGCGGCGCCAGGTTCAAGGTCGATGGCGACATGACCTACGAGCCGCCGGGCGTGCTCCGCAAGGCCCTGACCGACTCGGGCATCCCCTTGCCCAGCGTGGGTTTCTCCCGCGCTGGGCAGTTGCAATAGCGTCTGGTCCCTGCCGGGCAAGCCCGGATTATTCACCACAGAGGCCAAGCGGTTAGGTGCAACCAATGCTTGAGTTGCGCCGCGGGGGCTGTGCGCTTCTCGTCCGCCAAGCCGGGCTGCGATGCTCCAGGTCGATCCCCGCAAAGCGCATGGGCCCTCCGCCCTCGAAACTTGAAGAAGTGGGATTAAGTCAAGACCAAAGCCTTGACGTAGCGGCCGGGGATGATACCCTAACATATACCTTACTATGGTAGAGCGTGCTGCCATTTCGATTTCGGCCCTGGCGGCCATGATTCAGGCGGTGCAAAACCGCTCGGCGGGGGATATGGCGGGGATGGGGCGTGGGCGGATGGAGCCGGTGCGGACGGCGTGGGGTGCCGTGCCGCGAGGGACGTTGCATGAATGGTTTGCCGCGGCGCCGCCTGGGGTGTTGATGATCGACTTGGCGCGGGCGGCGGTGCAGCAGCGAAAAGGGACGGTGTTCTGGATCGGCCGGGCATGCTGGCCGTATGCCGCGGCGCTGAGTTGCCTGTCGCACGGGTTGCTTGAGGGCAGCGTGTTTGTGGATGTGTCGGCGCGTCAGCCGGGGCAGCCGGGGGTTCGCGCCTGGGCGATTGACTTGGTGTTGCGCAGCAGCGCCACGGCGGCGGTGGTGGCCGATGGCCGGGAGTTGGACACGGCCCAGTCGCGCCGGCTGCAACTGGCGGCCGAAGCGGGCGGCGCGCTGGCGCTGTTGTGGCGCAAGGAGGAGGAACTGCGCACGTTGTCGGTGGCGCACTACCGCTGGCGGGTGACGCCGGCGCCTACGGCCGCACCGTACCCGCGCTGGCGGATCGAGCGTTTGCGCTGCAAGGACGCGGTGGCAGGGCGACAGGGAACGTCCGAGCATGACTTACCGGGGTTGTCCGGGGGGTTGTCCGGGGGGTTGATGATGGTGGAGCATCATGGAACGCAGGGTCTTATCGCTGTACCTGCCGAATTGGGCGATCGATCGCGTGAGGCGGCGCTGGCGGCACGTGTCGGGCGTCGCAGCGCGTGAAGGAAAGCGCACGGAAGGCGGCATTCTTCACGAACGCCCAGCCACTCCCGGGGGTCCGTGGCTGGGTTCCCACCCGCCGCAGCGGGTGGGCTTTCGTGAGGGGATTCTGCTTAGGCGCGTCGTCGCGTCGCGCGAGTTGGTGGTGCAGGGTTGTGAACAGGCGGCGCAGGCGGGTGTGACCCCCGGCATGACCGTGGCGCAGGCGCGGGCGCTGCTGGGCCGGCGGCCGGTGCGCGTGCTGCCCAGCGATCCGGCGGGTGATCGCGCGGGCTTGCACGCCCTGGCGACTTGGGCACTGCGCTATGTGCCGGCGGTCATGCCCGATGCGGGGGATGATCCGGCATGTTGGGCATGGTCAGGTCTGCTGGCGGACATCACCGGCTGCCAGCGGCTTTATCACGGCGAGATCAACCTGCTGCGTCAGTTGCATGATGCGGTGCGTAAGTTGGGCTTTGCCGCGCGGGTGGCGGCGGCGCCGACGATTGGGTGCGCCTGGGCCGTGGCACGGTTCGGGGCGCGGGACCTGGCGATGGTGCACAACGGTGACGTGCGCGAGGCCCTGATCGACCTGCCGGTGCGGGCGTTACGGATCGAGCCGGAGGTGGCGGCGGCGCTGGAAGAAATCGGCGTGATGCGGATCGGGCAGTTGCTCGACCTGCCGCGGCGAAGCTTGCCCACACGCTTTGGACGCATGTTGACGCTGCGGCTGGACCAGGCATTGGGGCAGGCAATGGAAACGATCGAGTCGGTGCGGCCGCGACCGCCGCTGTCGGTGACGCAGGAGTTTGCCGGACCGGTCAAGGATGTGCAGGTGATCGAGTTAGCCACGCGGCAACTGCTGGAGGATCTGTGTCACCGCCTGCTGGGGCGCGAGAGCGGGCTGCGGCAGATGGAGGTGACGCTCAAGCGCAGCGACTGCGCGCCGTACCGCATCGACCTGTCGGTGAGCCGATTCACACGCGACGCCAAGCATCTGGGGGTGCTGCTGCGGCCCAAGCTCGAACGGGCGCACCTGGGCTACGGCGTGGAGGCGATTACGCTGACCGCCAGTCGTGCCGGGTGGATCCCGCATCATCAGCATGATGATCCAGCCTTGGGCGGCGGCGATGCGCAGATGAACCTGGCACAGGAGCAGGCGCAACTGGTGGACATCCTGGTCAATCGGCTGGGACCGGCCGCGGTGCAGCGCGCCCTGCCCGTGGCCAGTCACCTGCCGGAAAGGGCGGTGCGGCATGTGTCGGTCATGGAGCCCCCGACTAAACGATGGGAAGGCACGAGGGATTTGGACCCACATCATCGGCCCTCGGCACTGCTGCCCGAGCCGCGCCCGCTGGAAGTGATGGCGGTGACGCCCGATGGTCCGCTGGTGCAGATGCAATGGGACGGTCAGACCCTGCGCGTGCTGACCACCATCGGCCCCGAACGCCTCACCCCCGAATGGTGGCGCCACAAAGCCGTAGGGTGGGCCGAGTCTTTGAGGCCCGCCACCAGGGCTGGCCGGGACGGTGGGCCTTCAAAGCTCGGGCCACCCTACCAACCCTGTACCCGCGACTACTTCAAGGTGCAGGACGAACAAGGCCGCTGGTGGTGGGTCTACCGCGAGTTGGAAACCCGCCGGTGGTTCGTCCACGGCGGATGGGTGTAGCCCTTGCGGCTTCGCGAAACCCGACGAATCGACGGGCGGCTGGGTGAAGCCGCACGCGGCGCAAGAAATGAGAAGCATCAGTGCCCCAAATCATGACCAAACATGTACCGCATCCGGGCAAGAGCCTGGGCGAAGACGACGGCCACGTGAGCTTTGCGCCGCAGGCGTATGCGGAACTGCACGTTACATCCAACTTCACCTTTCTCACCGGCGCCAGTCATCCGGAGGAACTGGTGCAGCAGGCGGCCGAATTGGGTTATCGCGGGATGGCGCTGACGGATCGCCACAGTCTCGCGGGCGTGGTGCGGGCGCATGCTCGGGCCAAGGCGTGCGGGTTGCCCTTTGCCGTCGGATGCCGGCTGGAGATGGCGCTGGGCAGCGGCGAGCGCAGCATCACCGTGCTGGTATATCCGACCAGTCGTGCCGCCTATGGCCGACTGTGCCAGTTGCTCACGCTGGGCAAACGCCGGGCGCCCAAGGGCGAGTGTCACCTGACGCTGCACGATCTGATCGAGCATCAGACCGGGCTATTGGCAGTGCTGGTTCCCCCTCTCTTTGGGGGAGAGAGAGTTGATGATCTGTTTCTCGAAGCTGCCCAAGGACTGTGCCGGACTTTCAACGGCGACCGCTTATCGTTGGCGGTGTCGCTGAACTACGGCCCGAACGATCGCGCGGGGCTCGAGCAATCGGTGGCGCTGGCGGATCATTTGCGCATCCCGCTGGTGGCCGTCAACGATGTGCACTATCACGTGCCGCAGCGCAAGCCGCTGCACGATGTGCTGGCGTGCATTCGCCAGGGCTGCACGCTGGACCAGGCGGGCTACACGCTTTCGCCCAATGCCGAGCGATACCTGAAATTGCCGCACGAGTTGCACCGGCTCTTTGCCGCGTATCCGCCGGCCCTGGCGCGGGGCGTCGAGGTGCTCCAGCGTGCGGCGCAGTTCTCGCTGGCTGAGTTGCGTTACGAGTATCCGCACGAGACCTGTCCGCCGGGCAAGTCGGCGATGGAGCACCTGTGCGCGCTGACCTGGGCCGGCGCCGCTGATCGCTATCCCGCCGGCCTGCCCGACAAGGTACGTGCCCAGCTCGAGCATGAACTGGACTTGATCGCGCAGCTCAACTATCCGCACTACTTCCTCACGGTGCACGACATCGTGCGTTTCGCCCGCGTGCGCGGCATCCTCTGCCAGGGTCGCGGCGCCGCGGCCAACTCGGCGGTGTGCTACTGCCTGGCCGTCACCGCCGTGGACCCGGCGCGGATCAACCTGCTCTTTGAGCGCTTCATCAGCAAGGAGCGCGACGAGCCGCCGGACATCGACATCGACTTCGAGCACGAGCGCCGCGAGGAGGTGATCCAGTATCTCTACGAAAAGTATGGCCGGCATCGCGCCGCGCTGACCGCCGAGGTGATCACCTATCGCGGCCGCAGCGCCGTGCGCGAGGTGGGCAAGGCTCTGGGCCTGTCGCTGGACTTGGTCGATCGCCTGGCCAAGGACCTGTTCTGGTTCGACAAGAGCGCCGCCGACCGCAAGCGTTATGCCGAACTGGGGGTGGATCCGGACGATCCGACGATTCAACTGCTGGGCCAGTTGAGCCGGGAAATTCTGGGCTTTCCGCGGCACCTGTCGCAGCACGTGGGCGGCTTTGTGCTCACCGACCAGCCGCTGTCGCAGACGGTGCCGATCGAAAACGCCGCCATGCCCGACCGCACGGTGATCGAGTGGGACAAGGATGACATCGACGCGCTGGGCATGCTCAAGGTGGACGTGCTGGGGCTGGGCATGCTCACCGCGGTGCGCAAGTGCTTCGAGCTGATCGAGCGTCATCACGGCCGGCGTGTGGAGATGCACACGGTGCCGCCGGAGGACCCCGCGGTGTACGAGATGATTTCCAACGCCGATACGGTGGGCGTATTCCAGATCGAGTCACGGGCGCAGATGTCGATGCTGCCGCGCCTGCGCCCGCGCGAGTTTTATGACCTGGTGATCGAGGTCGCCATCGTGCGGCCTGGGCCGATCCAGGGCGGCATGGTGCATCCGTATCTACGGCGGCGCAGCGGGGAGGAAGCGGTCGAGTATCCCAGCCAAGCGGTGCGGCAAGTGCTGGAAAAGACCCTGGGCGTACCGCTGTTCCAGGAGCAGGCGATGCAACTGGCGATCACCGCGGCGGGCTTCACACCCGGGGAGGCCGATCAACTGCGCCGCTCCATGGCCGCCTGGAAGCGCAAGGGCGATCAAATCTATCGTTTTGGCGAAAAGCTCATCAACGGCATGCTCGCCAACGGCTATCCCCTGGAGTTCGCCCAGCGCTGCTTCGAACAGATCAAGGGCTTCAGCGAGTACGGCTTCCCCGAATCCCATGCGGCGAGTTTTGCCTTGATCGTATATGTCTCGGCGTGGCTTAAGCACCATTACCCGGCCGCTTTCGCCGCCGCGCTGATCAACAGCCAGCCCATGGGCTTCTACGCCCCGGCCCAGCTCGTGCGCGACGCCAAGGAGCATGGCGTGAAAGTGCATCCCATCGACGTGCAGCACAGCGCGTGGGATTGCACTGTGGAGTGCGGCGGCCTTGAGGCCGCTTTAGCTTGCGGCCAAGCCGTCGAACGTTCATGTGCTTCGCACAAAGCCCAAGCGGCGTCAAGGCCGCCGCACTCCAAAGCCTTGCGGCTGGGCATGCGGTTGATCAAGGGCTTGAAGCAAACCGACGCCGACGCGATCGCGCAGGCGTGCGTCCAACACGGCCCCTTCGCCTCTATCGAGCAACTGTGGCGCACCAGCGGGGCCTCGGCGCGCAGCATGCGTCTCTTGGCCAAGGCCGACGCCTTTGCCTCCCTGGGCCTGGATCGATCGCACGCGAGATGGACCACGCAACGGCTGCACGATGAAGACCTGCCGCTCTTCGACGAGGAGCAGTTCATGGTCGAAGCCGACGACGCCGGCGCCATCCTGCCCGCCGTGGCGCCGCCAATGCAGGTCGTGCAGGACTACGGCGCCACCGGCCTGTCGCTCAAGGCCCACCCGCTCTCCTTCATCCGCCCGGCCCTGGAGAAAATGAACGTCACCTGCAACGCGGAACTGAGCAATGGCCAAGCCTGGCCTGATGGCGCACCGATGCGCGTCGCCGGCCTGGTGCTGGTACGGCAGCGCCCGGCCACGGCGTCGGGCATCGTCTTCATGACCATGGAAGATGAGACCGGCGTGGCCAATCTGATCGTGCGGCCGCGCGTCTTTGACCGCTGCCGCAAGGCCGCCCGGCACAGCTCCCTCGTCATCGCGCAAGGGCGGGTCGAGCGGCAGGGGCAGGTGGTGCATGTGATGGTCACCGACCTCCGCGCCGCGCCGGCGCTCAACCCCGGCCCCGCCGTGCGCAGCCGCGACTTTCACTGATCGTCAAGCAAACCGGGCTGGTGCGACTGCTGCAAAGCCGGCACGTCAGGCTTGAGCAGGCTCGCCCCCTCATTGGCCGGAGTGTTGATCCTGCGGCTCACTGGCGTCAGCTCCAGTGCCAACAGGTCACAGGGCTTGAGCAATTCCGCCAGGTCCTCAGCGCCGGCCTCAGCCTCGCCCAACCATGCCGCCCACGCCGCCGGCGGCAGAATCACCGGCATGCGCTCATGAATCGGCCTAAGCAGGCTATTGGCGGAAGTGGTGATGATGGTGGCGCTGTCAATCTCGTTGCCGTGGGCATCCTGCCAGTGCTCGCACAGCCCGGCCAACGCCAGCGGTTGCCCATCTGATCGACGGATCAGATACGGCTGCTTGCCCGCTTTACCCCGTGCCTGCCATTCATAGAACCCGTCGGCGGGAACCAGACAGCGACGCTGCCGGAACGCGGCACGGAACGACGGCTTATCCCCGATTCCCTCGGCACGGGCATTGATCAGGTCCGACTTCAAGTCCGATGGGTCTTTCACCCATGATGGAATCAAGCCCCAACGTACGAAACGCAGCCGCCGCGAACCCTGGTGATGCTCGATGATGGCGATCGGCTGTGTCGGTGCGATGTTGTAACGGGGCGACAAGCCACGAAACAGCGGCATCTCGTCGTACTCGAGCCACTCGCGCACCTCAAATACGTCGATGATCCGCCGCTTGGGCGAACTGAGCATGTAGCGTCCACACATGCGGGCATTCTATGGCGGTCGAGTTGGGTGCGCATCACGCCGCGGCGGTGACGGGCAGTGTCTGCCGCAGCATGGAGGGCGCGGGCTTACCGTAATACCAGCCCTGGCCCAGATCGCAGGCGATGGCGGTGACCGCCTCGGCCTGGGCCTGGGTTTCGATGCCTTCGACCAGCACGCGGATGCCCCGGCCGTGGGCGTGATCGACGATGCCGCGCAACAGCGAAAGATTGGCGGGGCGCGGATCGCGCGGCAGCAGGCCGCGATCGAGCTTGATCAGGTCCGGCTGGAGCGCGTCGATATAAGTCAGCGCCGTATGGCCCGCGCCAAGATCGTCCAGCGCCACGTGGGCGCCCATGTCGCGATAGGCATCCAGGATCGAGCGCAGGCGATCGATGTCGGGGAAGCGCTCGCACTCGACCACCTCGAACACCAACCGGCTCATGGGACAACCCAACTCCTGGGCGGCGCGCCAGGTGGCGCGCAGGCAGACTTTGGGGTCGTAGATCACGCTGGGATTGAAGTTGATGAACAGGCTCTCGCCCGCCAGGAGTAGCGGTACGCCCTGGCGTATGGCGGTCGTCCGCGCCTGCTGATCGAACTGAAACAGGGCATCGTGGGCCCGCGCCGCGTCGATGATCTGGCCGGCGTTGTACAGATGCCCGTCCACCTGTCCGCGCATCAGCGCCTCGAAGGCCACGACCTGGTGACGATGCAGGTCTACGATGGGTTGGAAGTGGGCGACCATGCCGCCGGGCGCCGCGGGGTTCGCCAGGTCAAGCAATACCGGCAGCCACGGCGTTTCCACCCGGCGCAAAATCGTCTGCACCGGTGCCGCCTGCCAGGCGTCGTATTCTCCATCCGCCCCGACCGTGGTGGCCAGTACGCCCAGTTGCTCTGTCGCCGAAAGCTGGCCGAGTAGAGTCTGCACCTGCTGCTGCCAGCCTTCGCCGCGGCAGACATAGACGCCCGGACGGGACGCGGCGGCGAACATTTGCGCCAACTTGGCGGCAACCACCGGCAAACGCGTCCACAAAGCCAGGCCCTGGTGGCCCGAGACGGCGCCGGCGGTAGCGCGGCTGTCCGCGCCATCGCCGGGCGCATCGCCCGCACCGCCCTGGCACGCCTTAACTTCGTCAGAACCTTCCTGATGCATCGCGGCACGTTCCTGTCGCTGGTCTTTAAATGTCCAACCCTTTCGTTGGATCGACTCAAAATGGAACCGACTTGACCCCTATAATTGCGGCTGTATGAGTCAGGAATGCGATCATCGCCCCGCGCTGCTCCGCAAAGCACGCCAATTAGCCAAAACCCCCGGCGTCTACCTCATGAAGGACGCCCAGGGCCGGGTTATCTACGTGGGCAAGGCCGCCTGCCTGCCCGACCGCGTGGCGAGTTATTTCATCCCCTCGACCGATTTGGGGCCTAAGAAGCAGCCCCTGATCGACTTGGTCGCCGACTTTGACACGCTCGAATGCGAAGGCGAATGGGAGGCGCTGCTGGCGGAAAACCGCCTGATCAAGGACCTGCACCCGCGCTTCAATTCCCACCTCACCGACGACAAGACCTATCCGTACCTGGCGATCACGCTGCGCGATGACTTTCCCGGCGTCTACATCACTCGCCAGCCCAGCGCCCCGGAGTTCAAGGGCGCCCGCGTCCTTGGTCCCTTCACCAATGCCTACGCCCTGCGGCAAAGCATGCAGATGCTCCAGCGCGTCTTTAAGTTCCGCACCTGCCACTTGGAGATTCTCGACGCCGACCCCAAGCGGCGGTTCTTTCGCCCCTGCCTGCTGCACCCGATCAAGCAGTGCACCGCGCCGTGCGGAGCACGCATCAGCAAGGAGGACTATCGGGCCGACATCGACCGCTTCATCCGCTTTCTGGAAAGCAAGCGCTCGGTGATGTTGCGTGAGCTGCGGCAGGAGATGGAACAGGCGTCGGCGGAACTACTGTTTGAGAAGGCGGCCACGCTGCGCGACCAGATCCAGGCGATCGAAAAGCTCGACGAGCGAGGCTCACGCCGGCAAGGCTGGCAGCCCGAGGCCGAGGCGTTCGTCACCGACCCGCGCAAGGGGTTGGAAAGCCTGCGCAAGCTGCTGGGCATCGACGGGCCGATCCGCTGCATCGAGTGCATCGACATCGCGCATTTACAGGGCAACGAAACGGTGGGCGCCAAGGTGTGTTTCATCGATGGCCGGCCGCTCAAGAACGAGTACCGGCGCTATCGCATCACCAGCGCGGAGAACGACGATTACTCATCGATCCGCGAGGTGGTGAGCCGGCGTTATCGCGAGGCCGGCGCGGGCCAGGCGCTGTATCCGGACGTGATCGTCATCGACGGCGGGCTGGGGCAACTACATGCGGCTCAGGAGGTGTTCGCCACGCTGGATGTGAAGCCGCCGATGGTCATCGCGCTGGCGAAGAAGGAGGAGTTGATTTACGTGCAGGCCAGGGCCGAGCCGATCCGCTTGCCGCGCAACAATGCGGCTCTGAAGCTGTGCCAGGCCATCCGCGACGAGGCGCATCGTTTTGCGCAGCACTACCATCATGTGTTGCGGCGTAAGAAAAGCGTGGGGCAGTAGGGTTTTTCTGGAAACCCGGACCTTCGCAGACTCAGGTCCGGCGTGGTGGTTCGCATCTCATGTGGATTACAATGGCGGCATGCCCGCCCCCGATTTGACGACGGTGATTTCCGCCATTCCCGGCGGTGTGAGCATGCGCCTCAAGGTCGTGCCCGGCGCCAGCCGATCGCGGATCGTCGGTGTGCTGGGTGACCGGCTCAAGGTCGCCGTCGCCGCGCCGCCGGAAGGGGGCAAGGCCAACGAGGCCGTGTGTGAATTGCTGGCCCAGGCGCTGGGCGTCCCGAGGCGCGATGTGGCCATCACGGAGGGTCCGTCGCGGGCGCAAAAAACCGCGAGCATCACGGCGATATCACCGATTGATGCCGCGGCGAGACTGGTTGACTGTATTGCTTAGGAACGACGGCGGCGGGACCGACGACCCAGCAGGCCCGGGCCGATGATCATCACGACCAGCCACGTCGCCGGCTCGGGAATGGTCGTGCTCACCCATGCCAGGCCGTATTCCGAACCCAGCGTGTCCGAGGTCACCTGGAGGGCATAGCGGCCTGGGCCTAAGCCGTCGGTGTAGTAGATGTGCTCGACGTTATCGACGGTGCTGACGCTCGAATCCAGCAGTTGGTCCAGAGTGAAGCCGTCAGCCGAGTAGAGGAACAGGCTCAAGTTCGCCAGCGTTGACAGTAGATTGCCAAAACCGGCGCCCGGGCCGTCGCTCACGATCCGATGCCAGGTGAGGATGACCGACAATTCCGAGATGGCCTCGTCAGCCTCCACATCGAAGTAATAGGTTCTGCCCGTTGCGGTGGTTAACGCCGTGTTGTAGTCCCATCCCTGTGTGGCCACGGTGGACGCGCCGCTGGCCTCCTGCTGGCCGGCGACTAGCGCGTGATAGCTGTGCTGAATGTTGAGTTCACCTGCGCCAAAGGTTGAGTCCAGGGGTTGCGTCGTCGTGTGGCTCCAGCCGGGGAATTCGCTCTTGGTCGCCCCGGCCATGAGCAGGGCCTTGACCACCTGCGGCTTGGCGGCGTCATTGAGACTGACGATGGCCGTGGCCTTCTGCACCAGCATCGCCGCGGCGCCGCTGACGTACGCCGTGCCGTAGCTCGTCAGGGTCTCGGGTACGACGATGTCGGGCTTGATGCGCCCGGTGCCGTCAAGCGTCGTCGTGCCGTGATGGTGGGTGCCGCTGGACAGCCCGACAGCAATGCTGTTGTACGCCTGGGAGAACAGGGCCGAGCTGTTCGTCAGCGCCGCATCGCCGTGGTTGACGCCCACCACCGCCACGACGTTGTCACGGTTGATCATGAAGTCGAGTCGCCGCAGCGCCTGCGTGGTGTCAGCGCTGTCGACAAAACCCGAGACCCAGCTGTGGTTCTGGATTCTCTGTGTCTCGATCAAGGGCGCCACGGTGGTACCCATGCCCAGGAATCCGCTGCCCAGCCAGTCGCCGGTAAGCGGGCCCGATGGCTTGACGGCCAGATAATTGTCGATGTCGGTGATGCCCGGCGCGATGCTGGAGGTGTTGCCGTAGAACCTTCTGCCCACGTCTCTGGCGTGCACGGATCGATTGTCCGAGGGCACGCTCAGGCTGCTCTGATCGTTGAAGGTCTTGCCGCTGAATTGGGCGTCGGCTATGGGTATGTACGCCACGTTGGTGGCATTGGCGTCGCCGTCAGCTTCGACCTGGGTGACGCCCACGCCGGCCCCGGTGGGCAATGCCCCGCCCAGTTCCAGGCTCAACGCGGTATATCCGATGTCGCCCTTGACGTCGGCCCGCGCCGCCAGGGCGGGCAGCATGCCCACCAGCACGAGGCTCAACAGCAGCGCCAGCCGGGCGCGAACGGGCCTGGCCGTGGCGGCAAAATGATGGGGGTAACGCACCATGGGACGTGAAATCTCCTCGCTTACAGGACCTGTAACGGGTATACCATACGCCGAAGCGAAAAACAAGACTTTGCTGCTTGACCGCGTGGCGGGGGAGCCGCGGCAACCCACGCCGGCGGTAGAAAGGGCAGGCGGCGCCCGCCATGCGGCGGGACAAGCACAAGGCGGGAATGCCGTTCGCGACGGTATGATCACCCTTGTGCATGCCGCCCTGGCGGCGATTCTCCACGAGGAACCGACTATGAAATTCGCTGTGGCCGTCGATTGTGAAGGCCCCGCCTGTGTGGTGGGCAAACCGGGCGGGACGCTGACCGATTCGCCTAACTTCGAGTTTGCCAAGCGTCAGGCCACGCGCGAGGCCGACGCCGCCGCCCGCGGCCTCTTTGCGGCCGGCGCCACCCAGGTGCTGGTCTATGACTACCACGGCGACGGGGTGAACCTGAATTACGATCTGCTGGACAAGCGCGTGGACATCGCCGTGGGCAGCGGCACCGCGCACCGCCTGCCCGGCCTGGACGATTCCTTCGCCGGCCTGCTCTTGGTCGGCTACCACGCCATGGACAACACCCCCGACGCGGTCATCTGCCACACCTTCAACTCCGTGGCGTTTCAGTGGATGAAGGTGAACGGCCAGGAGGTGGGAGAGATGGCCATCGACGCCGCCGTCGCCGGTGAGCGCGGCGTACCGGTGATCCTGGTTTCCAGCGACGATAAGGGCGTGGCCGAGGCCCAGCGATTCTTCCCCGGCATCGAAAGCGTCACTACCAAAACGGCCTACGGCTACAACAGCGCGATCAGCATGCACCCGGCCCGCGCCGTAGACGCCATCTTCGCCGCGGCCCAATGCGCCGGGCACCGCGCGGCCCAGAAGGGCGCGTTCAAACCATACATGTTCCCCAGTCCCCTGACGCTGGAAGTTCACTACAAGCGCATTGAAGGCGCCGAGAGCGCCTCCCGTCGCGGCCAGGGCTGGGAACGCGTGGACGCTTACACCGTGCGGCGAACGATGCGGACCATCAGCGAATACTTCTGATGTGCTGACCCTCTTGTTGCGCCATGGTGTAGCCCCGCCATGCCAATGCGGGTCTTTGGAACGTGACAAGACAGAAAAAGGGTCTGACGCGAGGGCGGGCCACATTGGACCCCGGACCCCGGACCCCGGACCCCGGACCCCGGCCGGCGCATAGCCTTTGGCGCGGCTTTGGGGCGTCAGTTGCGTGGATTTGCGGTGCTTCCGGGGCTCCCGGCACTTCCGGGGGTGGGCCACTTGGCGTCGTCGGCGACGCCGGCGAAGATGGCCGCCGACTCGCTTTCCAGGACGCGGCTGGCACGCAGGAGCCACCAGCGGAACACGACGGCCAGAATGATGCTCAGCAGCAGGCCCACGCCGAAGATCGACGCGCCGAGTTTGAGGCGGTCGTCGCGCACGGGGTCGGGCAGGCGGGCGGCGGCGCGGACGATGCGGGTGTCGCCCGGTCGGTTCTGGTTGTGCGCCTGCATCAGTTCGTGGCCGACGTAACCACGGCCCAGCGATTCAAGCAGCGTGACGATCTGCTCACGGTCCTTGCCCTGCAAGTCCAGGCGAAGCTGCGCCTGGTCCAGGGCCGAGAGTTGGAGCGACTGGTCCATGGCCAGGCGGAACTGGGCGATATCGTCGTACGGTCGCAGGCCGCGCTGATCGAGCTGGTTCATCGCCTCTTTGAGCACGGGGTCCGAGAGCAGGACGCTGCGGCGGCTGGCGAGCCAGACATCGCCATCGGCCGGTGCTTGGGCGGTGGCCTGGGGCGCAGCACCTGCGATCACGGTCGACGCCTGCCAGACCGGTTGGGCGATTTGTTGCCCGGCCAGGTAACTGGCGATGGCCAGGAAAAGGAGGCAGAAGAGCCCGCCGACGACGATGCCCGCGGCCCGCTGCGTGGCCCAGCGGCGAACCATCTCGGCCTCGCTGTTGGCCAGGAATTGTTTGACGTCCAGCAGCATCTGCCGCTGCTGAAGGAGGCCTTCGTACTGATGCATGTAGGAATCGACGCGGGCCTCGCTCTGCCGCAGCATGCTGCCGCGTTCGCGCAGGACCTTGCGATAGCGCGCCAGTTTGCCGCGGCGCTTGCGCAGAGCGTCGTCAGCCAGCTTCATCCGCTCGATCAATCGGGGGTTGATCGACTTGAGCCGCTCCTCCATCTGCTTGTGGCGCTGGTCGCCCGCGGCTTCCTTCTGGCGCAGGAACTCGCGTTCGGCGGCCATCTGCTCGGCGGCGCGCTTGACGGTGGTCTGGTACTCGGCCTGCTTCTTCTCCAGGCCGGCTTCACGTCGCGCCAGCGCTTCTTCACGCTTGGCCAGTTCCGCCAGCAGTTCGTCGCTGGCGGCGGCTTGCGCCTGGGCCGCGGCCTTGTCCTGCGCCTGGGCGGCGGCGGTATCAGCCTGCTGGGTCAACTGCTGTTGCCGCTGATCGAGTTCCTGGGCCTTTGCCGTCAGCGCCAGCTTTTGTTCCGCCAGGCGCCGCCGCTCCTGCTCCAGTTCGCCGCGTCGCGTTTCCAGCCAGGCCTCGCGCTGCGCAAGGGCGGTCCTCTCCTCCGTGACCGCCGCTTGCGCCGCGCCAGTAGCCTGCTTGTCCCGGTCGAGCTGCGCCTGTAGCGCTTCGAGTTCCTTGGCCTGGGTATCCAAACCAGTCTGCTGTTGCTTGAGTGCGCTTACCTGCTGGGTCGCCGCGGCCGCCTGGGCATCAAGCTCCCGCCGGCACACATCCAGTTCCTGGCGCTGCTGCGCCAGGTCCTGCTGCTCCTCCCGCACGCGCGCCTTCTCAACGGCCAGAGCCTGGCGTTCTTTCTCGACCGCTTGGACCGTGCGGGCCTCGGCGCGGGCGCCCGCCAGTTCCGTCCGCTGCGATTCGAGCTGTATCTCGCGCTCGGCGATCGCCAGCTTCTGGCCTTCGAGCGCCGACCACGCATCATCGATGGACTGCTGCTGATCACCCAGGCGATGCTGCTCCAGTTCGTTGGCGGCCTGTTGCTGCTCGGCCTGGCGGCGCAGCTCGTCGAGCGTGGTGCGTTGCTCTTTAAGCGTCTGCCGGTCAGCGTCCAAGCCGGTGCGCTGGCGGTGCAATTCCTGAGACTGCTGCTCCAGTTCGCTCCGCCGCGTGGCCAGGGCGTTCTGATCCTGGCGCAGTTGATCCTGGGCCTGGGCGAATCGGGCTTGGAGCTCATCCAGGCGCGACTGGGCCAAAGCCAACTCGTCGCGTTGGCGCTGGATGTCTTGCCCTTGGTTTTCCAGATCGTGGCGATCACGGGCAACTGCATCGCGACGTAGGCGCAACGCCCGGCGCAGACGGTCCAGGCGATCCCGCCGCTGAGTCAGGTGAATCTGACGGCGATCGACTTGCTCCCGGTGCAGCGCCAGCATCAGCGAATCGCGTTGGAAGGTCGCCAACTCTTCTTCGTGCTCGTTCTGCCAGTTCTTGAGTTGCCCCAGGCGCTCTTCCACTTCGGTCAGGAGATTGATGACCGGGTGGGGGTCGTGCGTCAGAACGGGTTTGGACGCTTCCTGCGCGCTCATGCGATAACTTTCCGCGTGATCACCTGGGAGCCGGGGGTCCGGGGGGAGCCGGGAGGTCGGGTTGGCCGGGCGGGGCCACTGGTTTTATCGGCGGAGCGGGGGAGCGACATAAGCGTCAAGGCCCTAATATGAGGCACCAATTGCCCGGATTTCCCAGGCCGCAAGAAAGGACAAGCACGCATGCAAGGCAAGCTCCAGCCCGGTGATCGAGCTCCGGATTTCACACTGCCGACAGTGGACGGCCGGCAGGTCAAACTGGCGGACGTGCTGCCGCGGCATGACGCCGTGGTCGTGACCTTCATCTGCAATCACTGCCCGTACGTCAAGGCGTACATTCCCCGGCTGATCGAACTCCAGCGGGAGTTTGCGGACCATGTGCAGTTCCTGGCTATCGGCTCCAACGACGCCCAGGCGCACCCGGACGACAGCTTTGACAATATGAAGGTGATGGCCAGGCAATGGGGCCTGAACTTTGCGTACTTGCGGGATGAGGATCAGTCGGTGGCGCGTGCCTATGGCGCCGGGCGGACGCCGGAGATCTTCGTGCTGGACCGCCAGGGCGTTTGCCGATACGAAGGCGGGATTGACGACAATTACCAGGATGCCGCGGCGGTGAAGGAGCGGCCGCTGCACGACGCGCTGGCGGCGCTGACGCAGGGCAAGGCGGTGGCGCAGCCGCAGACCTATGCGATTGGCTGCACAATAAAATGGAAGGCTGGCGCGGCACATGACCGAGCATAACTCTCCCATTCTCGAAGTCCATGATCTTTCGTTCGGCTATCAATCGGGACAGGCGGTGCTGTCGGGCCTGACCGCGTCGTTGTGGCCGGGGCAGGTGTGTGCATTGATCGGCCCCAATGCCGCGGGCAAATCGACCCTGCTGCGCATCATGCTGGGGCAAATCGCACCTTGGACGGGGAGCGTGGCGCTGGCGGGACGGGATGTCAACGACTGGCCGGCGGCGCGGCGGGCGGCGCTGGTGAGCTACGTGCCGCAGCGCGGCGGTGCGCACTTTGGCTTTGGCGTGGACGAGGTGGTGCGCATGGGCCGCTACGCCTTGCCGCGCGATGAAGCGGCCGTGGACCATGCGATTGAGCGCTGCGACCTGGCGGCGCTGCGCACACGCATCTACAGTGAGTTGTCCGTCGGGCAGCAGCAGCGCGTGCTGCTGGCGCGGGCACTGGCGCAAGCGCAGGGCCAGGGCAAGGTGATCCTGCTGGATGAGCCGGGCAGCGCCATGGACCTGTGGCACTCGCATCGCACGATGTCGATCCTGCGCAATCTGGGGGGAAGCGGCATGGCAGTGCTGGTGGTGGTGCATGACCTGAACCTGGCGGCACAGTATGCTGACACCGTGTGGCTGCTGCACAAGGGGCGGCTGGCGCAGGCCGGCCGCTGGCAGGACGTGCTCACGCCGGCCATTCTGGAACCGGTGTATCGCGTCAAGCTCGACCCGGTCCCGGCGCCCGGGAGCGGCCGACCCATGTTCCGCGTCGATCAGAGCGGATTGGCGGAAACGGCAGTAGCCACCGCAGAGGCAGTAACCGCAGCAAACGCAGAAACCATTGGTAAGGACGTCCCATGGCGCAGGTGACCGGCGTTGTGCTATTCTTGATTACCAACTGAGGTTTTGCAAAGTTAGTTTTTACAGGCGAATTCATGGCCACTTTGACGA
>JBBDMX010000012.1:0-38259 GCA_040878035.1 Phycisphaeraceae bacterium
CCCGGACCTACCATCAGATCGTCGGGAACTAGAGTAAAGTGCATAACCAGATTGGGCCGATATCCAGCGGGCAGCGCCTGGTGTTGATGCGCCTGCGCGAGGGGCCGCTCCTTCTGTGCTCCTTCACCGACCCGTCGGACGCCAAGGAACCCAAGGGCATGCTGATCACGGACGGCTGGGGACAGCCGCGCCGTGTGTTCGGCTTGTTCGGGGCGATCTCGGAGGATGATGGCAAAACGTGGCCACATATTCGGCTCATCACGATGACGGACCCCGGAGACGGGCAGGTGCTGACAGGCGGCGCGTGGACCGGGCAGTTTGTCATGGATCGCACGCACGCGGAGCCAAGCGGCTACCTGTGCGCCACGCAGACTCCTGACGGCGTCATTCACCTGCTCTCCAGCGCGGTCCACTATCAGTTCAACCTGGCCTGGGCGCGTAGTAGGCCATGAGAGAAAAGTAGAAAGTGAAAAGTAAAAGTGAAGAAGCCAAGGCATGGGCGGTGCTCTTGACTTGGCACTTTACACTTTCAACTTTTCACTTTGATGCCTCCTTCGGTGCAAAGGCACGCAGTTCCACCACGTGCAGGCCGGGGTTGGCGCTGTTGTGCAACATTGTCAGCCGGAGGTAGCGGGCTGGAGTGGGTGCAAACGTGTGGCGATAACCGAGGTTGGTGGCCGGGGTGGTGTTCTTGCTCATGTCGGCCACGGGCGACCAGGTCTGTTTGTCGGTGGAGATCTCGACGCGGTACTGGTAGTACCGCCGGCCGTCCCAGTAGGTGTATACGTCCACACGGCTGATCCTCGTCTCCTGCTCCAGGTCCACGGTGATGGACTGCGGGCCGTTGTGCGACTCCCAATACTTCTCGCGGTCGATGATGCCATCGACGGCATGGCCGGGCTTACCCACGCCGCCTTGGTTGGTGACTTGGACCGGCTTGCCCAGGGTCAGGTTGGGCATGGCATCGCGGCGCACCACGGGCTGCTCAAAGAGCTTGCCTACCCGTTGCCCATTGTCGTCAAACAGCCCCGCCTTGATCACGGCTGTTTCGCTCACCACCAGCGCCTGCGTGTAGGCCTGCGACGTGGCGGTCGGACTGCTGTTATCGGTGGTGTAGCGGATCACGCCCGGCAGCGAGGTCTCCAGGGCCATGGTGAGCTGCCCCTCGAAGGTGAGCGACGAGTTGATGATGGCGGCGACCGGTGTGCCCGGCCCGGTTCCCTGCGTGAGCGTCGCCTGGATCGGGTAGCGATGAAGGAACATCTTCCATGGCGCCCCGATCGGCTCATTGTCGCGGTCAAAAGCCTGGGCCGTGAGCTCGACGGTATCATCCGCAAAGACGATGGGCTGCGCGTATGCGGGGGATTCCGGGGTGGGCGGGCGAAGGGCCTTTTCATAGCGCACGGTGGAGCCGGGCGCCGCGGGGATAAGCGTGACCGTCAGTTGATCGCGGTAGCGTGCCCCTTCATGCGCGCCCTCCACGTGCACCTTCAGACCGCTGGTAAGGCGCTGGAGCAGTTGCACGCTGCGCTGGTAACGAGCGGCAAAGGCGGGGTAGTCGTCGGCGGGGTAGGGCCAGGGCTTGTGTCCCCAGGCGTGCTCGGCAAACGCGGGCAGGCGCGGGTATGTCTCGTCGTAGCTGATGGCGGCCTTGGCCTCCCATACACAAAAGAGCCCGCCGAGGACCTGGTCGGCCCACTGCGGCTGGGCAAACTCCGTCCACTCGACCGTGCTGTAGTCAAAGCCCAGGCCGTTGTTGCCGTCCGTCCCGGTGCGGAAAAGATTCCAGTCGTTGTAGACCTGGCTCTGCTCGCGCTGCACGTGGGCGCTGACGATGTACAGCGGACTCCAGGCGGCGTTGATCACCGTCCAGCCGTGCTTCAGATAGTTGGTCACCGTGGCCAGGCTGTACTGGCGGGTGTAGAAGCAGACCACCACATCTTTCTTGTACGGGCCAAGGTCCGCATCGGTGGCGCTGGGGCCGTTCCAGAACATCATGCGCGTCCCGGGGCTGACCTGCTGGAGGATCTTCAGCACGGCCACGCCGTCGGAGGGCTGCTTGCCGCCTTCACCCAGGATCGCCCCGACGTGGAACAGGGGCACCCGGCCGTCGCGATGACCCGCGGCAAACTGCCGGGTCGAGCGGCCAAGCACCTCGGTCAGGAAGTTCCAGAAGCGGGTGTCTTGATGCAGGTCCTTGGCGGGAACGTACGGCCCCTTGCCGTCGATCTCATCGACCCAGTCGGCAAACTGATCGCCGGGGACCCAGTCCCTGGTGAGCATCTGGCGCGTGGCGTCGGATTGGGTCGAGATGGCGTTGTAGGGAACCAGCCGCACACCGCGGGCGCGGGCGTAGGCGATCAGCTCGTCCATCTCCTGCCGGGTGAACAGATGCTCGCCGAGGCGCTGTTGGCGGGGCAACCGGGCGGTGGAGTCCATCACGGCCCCGATGGCCATGCTCTTGGACGGGCGCAGCATCAGGCTCGAGACCTTGTACAGCCGGCAGAGGTCGATGAACTTGCGAATCTGCCAGGGCTCGTGCCACAAGCCGCTCAAGTCCACCATCATCATCCGTTGATGGCGGGCGGGGGCATCCCGCACCTGCATGGCCGGGGCACTGAGTTGACCGTCGCGCAGCTCCAGCGCCTGGAGCAGTGTGGCGCTGCCCGGGTACAGGCCGTCCAGTGTCGGGGCCTCTAGCGTGGCGCTGGCGCCGATCCCGAGCGTGTAACTTTCATCGCCGCCTTGGGCAGCGTCGCCTTGGGCACCCCCCAAGCGCAGCACGAGGTCGCCATCCTGGGCCGCGGGGGCCTGGCCGGGTGTGACGACCGCGAGCTTGAGGCCGTAGGCGCGGGCGATTTCCTGGGCCAGCAATTCACCCACCAGCGCCACCTGCGGGTCGGCACAGACGATGCGGCTCCGCGGCCCCAGCACCAGCCGGCCGGCCTGGCGTTGCACCGACTGCGGCCAGGGGATCAGCGCCGGCTGCTCCACGTCGGCACCGGCCTGCGGGCCCTGCGCCAGGGCGCCGGCCGCCAACGCCAGCAGTGGGCAGAGCCAACCCGCGAAAAACCATTCGCCGTGCCCGCAATCGCCGCCGCGTCGCCCTTGCGTGCCTGACTTCATCGATCGCACTCCTGGGTTTATCCTTTGAGAGACGCCGGTGGTGGCGCCCCATCAGGTTAGTCGGCGGACGGCAAATGTCAATATATTTGATGCCGAATGATTGGCGACTACGCCATAATCGTGGACTTTACGATATCGTATGTGGATATTATTAACTACTCGGTACGGAACACGCCTAAGCTGCCGACGGCTGATGAGCGCGGACCCAAGAGCGATCTCTCCTCGCTCGGTGACCGTGCTTCCTTGAATTGCACCGGCCTATCCAAGGGAATTCCGGATATCCGGACACATGTCAGCCCCCCCTCCCCTCCCTCCGAGTGTCATCTTTTGATTTCTCCTTATGCCTCCAGGTGTTACGCAATGTCACCCCCCATGTCAGTGGCGTGTCACCCTGACATTCCGGACCAGTCGCTCCCCCGTCTGTATACCATTGCCTTAACATCGCTTGCATCGCAATTCGCAAGTTAATGACAATGTCAGGGCCGGCCATTGCTGTTCCGACGCCATCCGAAAACAGATGCACTGCGGAGGAGGCCCAGGCCGCGGCGGGAATCTCGGGAGTAGATGACGGCCGCACTTGCTTGATCTTCTTCTTCATCTCTGCGACCTCGGGGCCTTTCATCGGCTTTCCAGTGGCTTCCGGGCGGCTATCTGGCAGCTGCGGTGAATCTTGAAGTTACTGGGTTACTGCGGTTGCTGATCCTGCTGCGCCTCCTTCATTCGTTCAATATGCATGCTACTACTGTATCCTAGAAAGTCAAGCTCCCATATTCCGTGATGTACCGGCCCCCTGCCAGCCTCCCCGGGGGCCTGGCACCAGCCCGCGCGGGGCCGCACGCCCCGTCCGGGGGTGGGTCCATCCTTTTTTTGGCAAAGGCCATTTTCTATGTCCGAAACCGCGTTCCAGTGTCCAGAATGCGGGTTTTGCCAAGAATGGGCGTGCCCCCGTCGGAAGTGCTGTAAAAAAGCTCTTGCATTGTACGTACATTCCGGTACAATCGGTTTCATGTCCATCGTGGCCGTTGCCAAACTCGCCGGCGTTTCCCACGCCACGGTCTCACGGGTGATCAACAACCGCGCCATGGTTGCCCCGCGCACGGCCGAGCAGGTCCGCAAGGCCATGGCCAAGCTCAACTATCTGCCCCGCTCCGTCCGCCCCGGGCGTGTTCCCCAGCGCAAGACCGGCTTGCGCAGCGGCAACCTCGGCGTGTTCATCGTCGGCCGCGACGCCGTTCTGAGCTGGTTGTACGCCGATCTTCACCAGCCCCTGCTGGGCGGGATCCACGAGTGCGCCCGCGAGGCGTCGGTCAATCTGATTGTGGACGCCGTGACTTCCCCGGACCGGCTACCCCCGGCCATCGTGGATCAACAAATCGACGGGGCCATTGTCTACCCCATCGTGTTTCCCGATATGGAATTGCTGACTTTGATCGGGCGCAATATCCCTCTGGTCACGGTCTTCACCGAGCATCACATCGCCAATCATGATCAGGTGATGCATGACAACCGGGGCGTGGGTCAACTGGCGGGCGCTTATCTGCTCGAACAAGGCTGCCGCCGACCGGCTTTTCTCAACCACAATCCCAACCACATCTCGCTGCGCTCGCGGCAACGGGGCTTTGGCGACTATCTTCACCTGCGTGGGATCACCCCCCAGTGGTTTGTCTCCGACACGACAGATCCCGACGGCATGCACATGCACGGCGAACGCGAACGGAGCGACTGCCAGATACTCGTTGACCGGTTGCTCGCAGCCGAGCAACGCCCCGATGGCCTGTTCGTACCCGGCGACCGTTACGTTCGCCACGTCCATCACATGCTCAGCCGCGCGGGCGTAAAGCCCGGGCGCGACATCATTCTGGTTTCCGTAGACAATTTTCAGTACTACCTCGATTCCTTGCATCCCCGGCCTGCGTCGTTTGATCTGAATATGAAGGAAGTCGGCCGCATCGCCGCCGAACGCCTGATTCAGCGCATCGCCAATCCCCATCAGTCGCTCTTGCGCATGATGGTGCCGCCGCGCCTGGTGCCCGGGGAGCCGGTTTCCGATGGCAAGGCTCCCTCAGGTAAATCGCGCGATTCATAGGCTGGTTATCTATGTATGGTTATCAGACAGCGTCTCAATGAGCATCATGGACCCGCACGCAGAAATAACGAGTACCGCCCGAGCGCGGAAACATGGTCCGAGTCACCGGCATGTACTTTGCAGACAGTGGTCAACGTAGTAATCGGATCGGCTAACAGGTAACTCTCGGAGGGAATGGAGGGTGCCACCCACTATACAGTCACCCCCAGAACGCCTCCTCGATTCATGAACACAGCTCTGCTGCATGTTGCGGCAGAGATTGATGGTGGAGCAGATCAACCCAAGGAGAACTCACATGTTTGGCAAGAACAAGTTCATGGCGTGCACAGCAGTGGCGTTGGCGGTCGCCGGTTGGGGCACCAGCCGGGCACAAGCCAGTGCCTACAACGATGCGGTCCTGGCGAGCAACCCGCTTTACTACTGGACCTTTGACGAGGCCTCCGGCAACGCCATTGAGCAGGTCGCCGCCAACGCCCAGGACCAATTGGCGCCGTCCGGCAACGCCACACGAATCGCGGGCACCACCAACAACGGCGGCGTGTCGCTGGGCACAGCGGCTTCATTCAGTGGACCCCAGAACACTCCAGGCGGTGTGTTCAGTCTGACGGATCTGTCGGGCAGCGGCTCACTCTCCAAGTATGCCATCGAGTTCTGGGTCAAGGCTGACTCGGGGTTCAGCCAGGAATACGTCATGGACGTGGGCGGTAACAACACGCCCGCGGTGCTGTTCAACTACACGGCAAATGTGCTGGCGTTTTACAGCCCCGACACGGGCGGCACGGATAAGGGTCCGGTCATTTCCCCCGACACCTGGTATCACGTCGTGATGGGCACGGACCAGGCCGCCGCGCAAACGACCATCATCGTTGATGATGGGACCCCGGTGGTCTACTCCTACTCAGGCACCACCTATGGACTGGGCCAAGGCCAGGTCACCGTCGGTGGCTACGCGGTCGCCACCAACAATTTTTTTGGTGCGGTGGACGAGTTGGCCCTTTACGACCTGACCAGCGGTGACTTCAACAGCCAGCTGGCCAACATCGCCGCCCACTACAGCGCCGGCCCGATTCCCGAGCCCGCGAGCCTCGCGCTGATCGGCGCTGGTGGCCTGCTGTTGCTGCGCCGCCGTCAGCGCTAAGATCGGCGATATCCAACGACCGAAGAGAAACCGTCCTACTTGCTGAGTCGCCCGCACCTCAACGCCCTCTGCCTACACCAAGCAGGCAGATGGGGTTCTGGTGCGGGCCTTTCTTTTCACCGGCGTTTCAACCAGGCGACCTGTCACCGCCCCAGCGCCTCGGCCAACCACAGCTTCATGATCGCCCAGGAGCGTTTGTCGGCCTTCTCGTCGTACTTCACGTTCTTGTTGAAGCTCCCGTCGGCAGCGGGATTGGTGAAGGCGTGGACCGCGTGGGCGAAATCGATCCAGGTCCAATCGGCGCCGGCGGCGTCCATTTCCTGCTGGAGCGCGGCGCGATCCTGGGGCGACACCGCGGTGTCGTCGGCGCCGTTGCAGATGAGAACCCGGGCCTTGATCCTGCCTTTTTCGGCCGGTTGCTGCGTGGTCACGGTGCCGTGGAATGACACTACCACCTCGACCGCAGCGCCGCTGCGCGCCAGTTCCAGCACCACGCCTCCGCCGAAGCAGTAACCGATCGCGCCCACGTGCTGCGCGTCCACGCGAGGGTCCTGCTTCACCAGGTCCAGCGCCTTGGCGGCACGTTGCCGCATCAGGTTCAGGTCCTTGCGCACCTCGCCGGCCCACTGCCCCGCCTGCTTCGGATCCGTCGTGGTCTTGCCCTGGCCATACATGTCCACGGCCAAGGCGACGTAGCCCAACTCCGCCAGCTCGCGGGCACGCCGCTTGGCGTAGTCGTTGAGCCCCCACCATTCGGGCACGACCAGCACCGCCGGCCGCTTCTCCGTCACCGTGTCGTCGTACGCCAGGTAACCGATGAGCTTCACACCGCCATCGGTGTACGGCACAGCCTCGGTGTGAATCGCCGCGTTAGCCGCTACCGCCAGCGCGAGCATGACCATTACGATCACCGTCACGTGCAGATGCATGTTGACCTCCCTCGTAAAGATGTACGCGACCCGTCGCCTCGTGAGCCTGCGGGCTCACCGCGATTCTAGTCGTGCTACTTATGCAAGGGGAGGCGGCCGAAGCGTTGGCGAAGCGGCCGATCAGCGGGCCCCAGACCGTCCGGCGATGAGCAACGTGCCGATGCCAAGCAGCACGAGGCTGGCGGGTTCGGGGATGATATTGGTGACAAAGGAGAGCGTTGCTGCCTCGGTGGTGGTGCCACCTTGGCTCGTGAAGACGTTGGCCGCCCCACCGGCACCGAATTCCGGCAGGAGCAGGCCCGTATAGGTTCCCTGAGCGACCAGGAGCACAGCGTCGTAGCTCTGCTGGATAAAAACCCCGAGATCCTCGGTGGCAAGCGTGCCGCTTGTCTGACCGAATCCGTAGACCAGACTGCTGGGCGCCGCGGTGAACTGGGAGGCACCTATGGGACTGGTAGTGCTTGTGCGATTCTGCGTAAAAGCCTGACCTGTTGACCCGAACTCCACCGGTAACAGTAGACTCACCGGGAAATCCACGTTGACCAACGGCACGCTCACCAGCGACAGCCCCGCGTTGTCACCCGTACTGGCCGAAGCGGTGACGTACCAGGTTTGGGCGCCCGGGTCGATATTGAGCGTATAGGTGGCGTCGGCGGCCATCGCCTGAGTCGCAAAGACCATCATCCCCGCCAAAGTGGTCAGCCAGCACTTCATGGGTAATCTCCTCCCCCGATAGTCGCGTATGAACCAATTTACCGCGTAAGCCATCCAATAGCAAGGGTTTCGCGATTTTCTCATCGTCGCCGGCGGCGCGTCAGCACCATCCCCCCCATAGTCCCCAACACCAACAACGCCGATCCTGGTTCAGGCACGGGGATTACGGCGAAATTCGGGCTGAAGCCTAAGCCCGGCCCGCCCGACTGGAGGTAATGGTTCTGGAACATCGCCAGATCATCCAGATTCACGATGCCGTTGCCGTTGAAGTCGCCTTCGAGGAAGTCCCTGCCTGATAGCAGGTAGTTGTTCTGGAAGATCGCAAGGTCGTCGAGGTTGACCGTGCCGCTGAGATTGGCGTCGCCGGGCAGGTAGCCAAAGAGATCGACGACCAAGGCCCGCATATCGGCACTGGTCACCATGCCATCGTCGTTGACGTCGTAAAGCAGATCACTGCTGCTGGCGTGCAGCGCGCTATGCAGTGAATTCACGTCCGTGGCGTCGATGTATCCATCAATGTTGAAGTCCCCCGGACGCAGGATGACGATCTTGCCGATCTCCACGGCCCAGTTAGAGGCGTCCTTGGCGTACTCCTGGAAGGTCCAGAAGATGTAGTCGCTGGTGGGGTCGGTCACGGTGGCGCTGTAGTCGCCCCAGCGGTTGCGACCGCTGGCCGAGCCATTGTCCTGGTAGTAGCTGGCGACGCCGGCCTGGATGAGCATGGGGGCGTCGAACGTCATTGCCCCCACGCTGCCGGCGACGCCCACCGCGGCATAGGCGCTGGGATACTGTCCCGCCCCCGGCCCGCTGCCGCTAAACCCGATCACCACGTTGCCCGAGGCATTGACCGCGATCGACGGGTAATAGATGTCCTGCCCGGCCAGCGTGATGACGCCCTCCTGCTTCTTCACATAGGTCGTGGCGTCAATCTCGAACCAGCGCACCACGTCGTTGCTGCCCTGCTTGCGGGTCTGCACGCCCCAGATCGAGTTGCCGATGCGGACCAGGTTGGAGGAGAACCGGTCGTCATCGACTTCGAGGTTGCTGGTGCCGTTGGGCTGGCGGGCGTTGGTGGGGGCGTTCATCGTCGTGAGCAACGTATTGACACCGCTGGAGAGCGACAGGCCGGTTTCAAATGATCCCGAAAGCTGGTCATGACGCGCGATGCCCGCATCGGCACGCCAGAAGGTCATCGGGTAGTCCGACAAGCCGGTGTTGTCCATGACTACCACCGCCTGGGCCGTGCTGGTGAACGACAGGCCCGTAAATGACTTGATGTTGGCGATCGTCGGTGTCGCCGAGAGCAGGTCGCTCTTGGGGATGGCGTAGACCTGGCGCTGAACGGCGCCGCTGGAAACGGCGAACATGTTGGCGGAGATGTAGACGCCATCGCGGTCAAAGCCCAGCATGTCAAAGTCGGCCCAGCGGGTGTTGGTGGCATCGGCGTCAAAATGAAACGCGGTCCAGCCATCGGTGGGATTGGCGGTGTCTGATACCGACAGCAGATAGCCGCTGGATGCCGAGGCGGCGCCGTCCACGGCACTGGCGTACCAACGCTGGACATATGGGTCATAAACGACGCGCGGGTCAAACGCGCCCACGCCGTTGCCCGTCAACGGCGTCACGCCCGCGTTAGTCCAGAACTGGTTGAGCGACGTGTTGGCGAGCTGACTTCCCTCGCGGTCAAACACCTTGTATCGGCCGTTGATCAGTTCGACGATCTGCGTCGGCCCCACCGCCCCCATCGTGTCAGGCGGGATCAGATTGCCCGAAGCGGCGCGATCGCTGGCGGTGAAGTGCAGGTCCACCACGCCCAGCTGCGCCTGCGCTACGGAGACGCCCACGGCGGCGACAAACATTGCCACCGCGACCACGGCGACCTTACCCTGGACAACAACACAGCGGCGCACGAATTTCTACCTCCCTCGTGGCGGATACTCACCCGCGGCAACCGGTGCCCGCGGCATGTGATGCCCAAACGTACAACCAACTCACCAACGGTCAACAGAAACGCCGGTAATACCAGAAGCCCTTGGCAATGTCATTCGGAATATCGTGCCAAAGCGCTCGTCCGCCCGGCAGCACGATGGATGCATCATACCGCGCAGGGGTCTAGAACCGAAGCCCAATCTGACGGCGAAGCTCGTCCAGAACGCGCATGTTGCTCAGTGTGTCGGCCTCGGACACCTCCGGCAAGCGCTCACCGAACACCGCCTGAGCAAAGGCGTCGGCCTCCAGACCATAGAGCGATCCCTCGGCTGACACCGTCTGCTCCTGCTGGGGCGCCCGCGGAAGCAGCGGCTTGACTGAACCGTCCATCCGCGGCGGCGTCGCATGACGAATCACGTACCGCGCTTCAGTCATCGGCGGCTTCCACGGCACGGGAATCTCGATGTACCCGCCTTCCCCGCAGATCGACGCAGTGTTGTCCGCCTGCACGCGCATCCCGCAGGTGAATGAGGCGATCATCCCGTCGGCGAAAGTCAGGCTGCCCACGGTCAGTTCGTCCACCCCGCTCTCGTGCCACACAGCCTGGGCATGTACCGCCACCGGCTCAGCATTGGCGACCAGACGCGCCAGGTTCACGCAATAGCAGCCCACGTCCATCAGCGCCCCACCATGCAGGCCCGCGTCGAAGCGGATGTTGCCCTGCGGCTTGCCGGTGAAGAAGCAGAAGCTGGCGCGCAGCAGCCGCACCTTGCCGATGTCGCCCGCACGGATGCGCGCCAGCCACGCCGCCGTCAGCGGATGGCTGCGGTACATGAACGCCTCGACCAGCAATCGGTCGGCCCGCCGGGCCTCCTCGAACATCTGGGCCGCCTGCTGGGCATTGCTCGCCAGCGGCTTTTCGCACAGCACGTGCTTGCCGGCACGCAAGGCTCGGATCGCCCACTCATGGTGCATCGAGTTGGGCAGGCCGATGTAGACCGCGTTGATGTCGGGATGGTCGATCAGTTCGTCATAGCTGCCCAGGGCATGGGGAATGCCGCGCGGCTGGGCGAAGGCAGCGGCGGATTCGGCGGATCGCGAGCCCACGGCGTGGACGACACCGCGCCGCGCCTGGGCCACGCCATCGGCGAATTGCCGCGCGATGTTGCCGGTGCTCAGAATGCCCCATCGCAAGGTTTGCGTCATGATGGCGGCAATATAGCACATGCGCAGGCCGCTTTGGACTGCGGTGGCCGTGACACCGCTTTAGCTTGCGGCGGAGCCGCGATGACGCGTAATGATTCGCGATGAGCTATAGACGCTTCGCGTCAAGCCAAAGCGGCGTCGTTGCTTCCGGGGGCGCCGCAGTCCATAGGCTGCACCGCCCAGCGCCAGCAACAGCACGCTGGCCGGCTCGGGGATCGGCGTGATGATGACCTGCTTGTTCGGATCGTCATAAAACACCTGGTAACCGGCGGTCACGTGATTGAACATGCCGGTGCGCGTGCCGACGTAGGTGGCGATCACATACTCGTTGCCCACCACCAGCCCGCCCAGGGAGACGATGTCGAGATAGTCGTCCGCCGAGGTCAGGTTGAGGTCCCCGTTGGCGGGCTGGAACTGACCTTTGACGATGCTCAGCAGGTCGGCGTCGCCGGCGCCCGACAGCTCAACGACGACGCGCCCACCGTCGCCGATGGTGACGTTGCCGTCCACGGTAAGCGTGCCGATGCTATTCCCCGGAGCCAGTATGCCGCCGTTGGTGACATTCACGCCCAGGGGCGCCACGGCATTGGCGATCTGGATAAACCCGGTGCCGCCCAACGTGCCGCCCTGGATGCTCAGCTCGACGTTGGCGACCAGCGTGCCATCGACGCGGGTGAGGCCGGCGGTCTGCTGATAGAACGTGTTGATCGTGGTCGTGGCGCCCAGGTCGACGCGGACAGCGCCCTGGTTGGTCACGCGAGTGAGCATGCTCGACCCGTTCTGGTTGTGGATCAGCCCCTGGTTGACGAACCCTTGGGCGCCGCCGTTGTAGTTCACGCCGAAGCCGCTGCCGACGAAGCTGACATTGGGGCCGAAGGTCACCGGCGCCGATGAGTTGTTGCTGATGGTGTTGGTGGCGATGCCGGAGCTGACGAGCACCGAGCCCGTGCCGCCCAGAGCCTGGGCGCTGGCGCCCTGGAAGATGATGGTCCTGCCAAAGCCGTTGAGGTCGATGTCGGCGTTCTGGAGCGTCAGGCCGTTGGTGATGCCCAGCGTGCTGGCGGTGTCGAAGGTCAGGTCGGTCGCCAGGGTGACGCCGTTGAGCGTGGCGTTAGTGCCCACCGTGGAACTACTGATCCGCAGGCTCGCGGCGCCGCTGGAGCTGACCGTGCCGCCGACGATGGTGCCGAAGTTTAGGAGCAGCGTGCCGGTGGTGTTCTGGAGGTCGAGATTGTTGGTGGTGTTGGTCAGGGTGCCGACGAGGAAGACGCTGGTGGCGCCGCTGCGAGTGATGGTGCCGATGTCACCGGGGGTAAACGTGCCGCCCAGTCGCAGGGTCGCGTCCTGCACGGCGATGGTGCCGGCGGCGTTGCTCCAGCCGCTGTCAACCTGGGTCACGCTGCCGTTACGCACGTTGATCAGGCCCTGGTTGATCACGTGGCTCAGGTTGAAGTTGCTGGGCGCGCCCAGGCTCTGGTTGTCGGCGGTGATAGTGCCCTGGTTGATGATGCCGTGGGTCCCGCCCTGAACCGTGCCGGCCCGGCCGGTGATGATGATGCCCGGCGCCAACGTGACCGCGGGCGAAGCGGAGTTGCTAATGGAACTGGTCGGGCCGAGGGTGATCGTGCCGGTGCCCGCCAGGGTCTGCGCTGTCGTGCCGAAGAAGCTCAGCAGGCCGGAAGTCGTACCGCCCACCGACAGATCGAGATTGGCATTGTTGAGCGTCAGGTTGCGCACCGAGAGGGTCGGCACCGAAGCGATGTTGGGCTGGGCGAACAGCGGCGTATCGTCGAGTGTGACGCCGTCGAGCGTGCCGTTCTTGATGACGAAGCTGGCGCCGCCGGTGGCGGTGACGTTGCCGCCGGAGATCGTCCCGCCGCGCAGCGTGTAGTCGCCGGTGGCGGCATTGAGCGCCAGCGTGGTGTTGGTCAGCGTGCCGGTGATGTTGACATCCGTCGTGCCCGCCCCGGAGCGGTTGATCGTGCCGATGCCGGCGGTGGTGAAGGTGCCGCCGAGGTTGGCGGTGGTGATCGTACCGTCACCCGAGTCGTTGTCGATCAGGTTGATCTGGCCCTGGTTGGACCAGGTTCCGGCGAAGAGGTTGAGCGTGCTGTCGGTGATGTTGACGATGCCGGTGGCGGCGTTGGTGAAGCTGACGCCGCCGAGGGTCATGACACCCCCACCGCTGATAGCGAACATCCCTTGGTTGGTGGCGCCGCTGGCACCAAGGTTGCCGCCGTCGGCGACCTGCACGGTGCCCGTCGTGTTATTGGTCGAATTGCTGAAGAAGATGCCGCCGCCGTTGATGCCCTCGATGGTTCCCGCGTTGGCCAGGGAGAGGATGGAGATGCTCAGGCCGTCGGTCTGGGCGCGGATGGTGCCCTGGTTGACGGCGCCGGCAGCGCCGCTGACGCTGCCGCCGCCACCCTCAATGAGCATTTCTGAGGTGATGACCGAGTTGGTCGCCAGAGTCACACTGCCGGCGCCGTCGGTATCGCCCAGGACGATGGTGCCCCCGCCGTTGACGCCGTCGCTGGTGATCTGCGCGCCGTCGACGGTGAGCACCAGGGCGCCGAAGGTGGTGTCGTCGCCCAGTTGCAGGACGCCGTTGCCGCTGATGACCACGTCGCCGCCGGTGATTTCCAGCGTCGAAAAGTCGCGCACGAGCACCTGCGAAACCGTGTCGGGGTTGATCGCCATGGTGGTGATGTAGGACGTATCCTGGTTCTGGAAGACGATGGTGCCGCTGTTGACGGTCAGGTCGCCGACGGTGGTGAAATTGAACGTCGCGCCGGAATTGACGCGGGCCACGCCGGTTTCGCCGGCGGCGACGACGGTGTGCGCCGAGTCATATTGGCCGTTGATATCCGCCGTCGCGATATCGCCAAAACTCGTGGCCAGGAATTGCACGGTGCCCGCGCTATCCACGACTGAAAACTCGTCCAGCGTGGTGGTGGGCGTGCTGGCGTCGAAGGCATTCCAGTCGGAGAAGGAAAGCGTCGCGCCGTCGGCGACGTTGAACGAGCCTGCGCTGGTGCCGCCGCCTTCCAGCCACAAGTGGCCGAAATCGACGTTGACCTGCCCGTCGTTGTTCACCGCGGCATAGAGTTCGGTCAAGTCGCCGGGGTCGCCGCTGTCGAGCTTGTTGAGCGTGGCGCCGCTGAGGTTGTTGAACACGGGGATCTGCGTCGAGCCCCAGCCCCAGAACAGGCTACCGCCCTCAATGTTGAACGTGCCGGCGTTGTTGAATGTGCCGCCTTCAGGACCTTCGACCGAGAGAATGTTGCCGCTGGCCCAGGTGCTCGTGCCGTTGAGATTGATCTCCGCGGCGGCGAAACCGACAAAGACCTGCGAGGCATTGGGATTGTTATTCGCGTCCAGGAGGAACGTGCTCTCGACGTTGATCACCAGCGGGTCGGACGCATCCGTGCCGGCAATCGCCCCGCCGCGCCAGATCATGGCGTTGTTCACCGTCAGTTCCGCGCCGCCCGTACCCGTGCCCGTCAGCACGCCGTCATAGTTGGGATCGGCAAAGGTGCCGTCGAGGATGAACTCGTCCACGGTGAACCCGCCGTCGAGCGTCGTTTCCCCGTCGTTGATCGTCACGTTGTAGAGATCGCCCGGATTGGGTTGGCCGTTGTCGGGATGGTCCGGCGTGATGCTCCATGCGGCGCCGCCGCTCCAGACATCCGTGCCGCCGATCCAGGTGGCGTCGATAGCCGTGGCCGGCCTGGCGCCGGCAACTAAGACCAATAGAACCGCCGCGCAACCGATACAACGGAACGATAGCGACTGCATGGGATTTCCCTCTCGTGCGCGTGCTGGACCTGCCTGCCGCCCACTTACCCCAAGGGGGGCCGGACGCACGGTTCCTCTACATAGAACAGGATATTCCAAGATTAGAATAGGTCAAGAGTTGCTAGCTTGCTCGAAACAGGCTGCTTGTCCGGGCGTCCGGGGTCCGGCGTCCGCCCGCGTCGTCGTCGCCGACGTTGCGTTCAGGCCCGCCCGGCCCTACCCTGCCGCCCAAAAGGACACCCCATGCGAATCGCCGTCGCCGCCGATCATGCCGGTTTCAATCTCAAGGCGGGAGTGGTCGCCCTGCTCCAGAAGCTGGATTGCCAGGTCACCGACTTGGGGGCCGCCTGCTACGACAAGGACGACGACTATCCCGACTTTGCCAAGTCGGTGGCCGAGGCGGTGAGCCAGGGCCAGGCCGACCGGGGCATCATCGTCTGCGGCAGCGGCGTGGGGGCGTGCGTGGCCGCCAACAAGGTGCCCGGTGTGCGCGCGTGCATGTGCCACGACACCTACTCCGCGGCGCAGGGCGTCGAGCACGACGACCTCAACGTGCTGTGCTTGGGCGGGCGCATCATTGGCGACGCCCTCATGGCCGAATGTGTCAGAGCGTTCGTGAAAGCCCGCTTCAGCGGCGAGGAACGCCATCGCCGGCGGTTGGACAAGGTGCTGGCGATCGAGGCACGGTACGGGCGCCGATAGCGGGTTACCTCAGAGCCGCGCGGCGTAAGCCCGCGGTCGAGGCGCCTCAGTCTCAGCGGGTGCGCAGAACCGCGGGCTTACGCCGCGCGGCTCTGATTCCGCGGGCTTACGCCGCGCGGCTCTGATGGCTCACCCATTCACATTCAGATTCGCCAGGTACTCTTCCAGTGCCGCGCGGCGATTGTTGACTTCCTGCCGCTGCCGCTCGATCAGGCCCGCCTGGCCGCTCTTGCCTTCCAACTCGTCGATGCGGTCTTCCTCGGCCGAGAGCTTGTCGAGATAGCGCCGGCCCTGGGGCGTGTCGCGACCCACCGTCTCGATGTTCTTACGCAGCCGATCCTGCCCGGTCTTGATCTTGGCCAGTTCCTGCTCCAGTTCGTTGAGCACGCGCTGAGCGTCGGTCAGCGCGTTCTTGAGCTGCACCGCACGCGACAGTGCGTCCTTGACCGACTTAGGCACTTCGCGGCTGTTGGCATAGCCCACCAGACGCGACACGTCGGTGTTGAGAATCACCACGATTTCGCCCTGCGGTTCGTCCTCCCGCACCACAAATTCACCGGTCGTATCGGCGGCGATCGGCACGCGGAAACGATACACGCCCGGCGTCTTTTCCTCGAAACTGTTGGGCTCGATCAGCTTGCGGTTGGCATTGAACGGCTGCTCAATGATCAGCGTCCGCTCCTTCTCAGCCTTGTTCTTGATGCGATAGGTCGTGCTGATGCTCAGCTTGCGCTGGAGTTCGAGCACCCCCTTTATGATGCGCACCGACTGCACTTCGCTGGTGGATTGCTGCGATGGATCGACAGTGACCGACAGGTCCACGCCATAGGAGAGGAGCCGCCGTTCGCCCACCGTCATGTGCTCGATCTGGGCGTCGCCGGCGTAGGCGCTGGCGTCGAACACGGTCACCGGCCCGGCCAGCAGCTTGAGCTTGGTGGAGTTGGTCAGGTACGCCCCGTTTAGCGGATGACCCGCCAGCACGCGCTGGTTGTAGATGCTCACACGCTCGGCTTTGATCGCCTGGTTGATGATGGGCAACATGGACGAGCGGCGGCGCGGCAGAGTCACCGGCTGTTCGAGCTTGAACTGGAACAGCTCGCCCAAGTCGCCGCCTTGGGCGACGGATTGCACGCCTTGTTGGAGCGAAAGGCGATCGGCCTGCGCCGCGAAACCGTCTCCCGCACCACTTATCGACGCCCCCGGTGCTGACGGCTGTGCTGCGGCCTCCTGCATTGCTTTGCCAAACCGCCGGTCACCCAACCGCACCGCCTTGTCCTCTGCCACCAACCCCTCGTCATACCGCTGCGGCGTCAGCGACAGGAAATAGCGCGGCACCACGATCGGCCGGGGCACATACAGCGGCGTGTACAAGTCCATGCGGAAGCTGATCGGCTGGCCGCTCACCAGCGACAGCGACACGTCCGTCCAATCCTGGTCGCTGGTGTTCTCCACGATCGCCCAGCCCTGCAAAAACGGCTTGTCGTCCGTCAGGTCCAGCCGATACGACGTCTTCCACACCGGCGTCTCGACCAGGTAGCCGACGCGAACGTTGCGCTTGCCCTTGCCTGTGAAGGTGATGTCCACCGGCTTGCGATCGGTGTCGCGCGAGCTGACCAGCACCGCCAAGGCCTGATTTAGCTCGCCACGCAGCTTGGCATCGTCCAGTGTCAGACTGGTGACGCTGTCCATGGGGATCGACTTGATGCCCGCGTCGGTCACCAGGGTCAGCACGTGCTCGGTGATCTGCACGGGAGGCGTGCCCACAACTTTAATGCGCGTCTCGACGTGCAGGACCGCGCCGGTAATCTTGTTGGGCGCGGTGACCGTCACCCTGGCGCCACGGAGCTGATTGAGAATCTCCGGCAGCGAGGGATTGCTGGAAATGTCCACGCCAAAGCTCTTAAGGGCGCGGCCGACCGGCTCGTTGGCGGGATAGGTCACGCCGGCGACCTGTCCGCCGCTGGCGTCCATGAGCACCATGCTCTTGAGCACATCGTTGATCTGGTCGGTCTTGAACATGAGGCGCATGACCGCATCGCCCTCGACGGTGCCGGTGTGCTCGAAGTAGCCAACGCCGGAGGAGAAGAGCACCGCCCGGGTGATGGGCAGGTCGATGGTCCTGCCCCCAGAAGCGTCAGCGGCATCCTGGGCGCGGGCGGCGGCGGTGATGGTGAGGGCCAACAGAACGGCGAGAGCCGAGAGCGGGAGCGAGCGCTGGTACATGTCGAATCCTTCCAGATTGGCGGAGCGATGGCGGCTTGCCCGGGCTGATGATATGACGTTTGACGCGCGGGTGTTTCTGGAAGTTCCCCCCGGAGCGGGGTGGGCTTTCGTTGACCTGCTATTTGCGCCAACTCAATCCCCCGCCAATCCCAGCAGCGCCGCCATCTGCCGGATCGCGCCGCGGATGCGCTTGTGCGGCGCCCCGGTGGCGGTGTGCCGCAGCGCCACGACCGTCTGATCGTCGTCGGCCGGCGCGTCGCCGCGATGCGCCGCCACGCCGCGCAGTACCCCTTCGCACAGCGCCCGCGGTGACCCGGTCTCCGTCGGCGTCAACTCTTCCAGCAGCCGCAGCAATCCCGCCTCGCCCAGTTGCTCGCCATCGCCGCCGGCCTTGGCTTCGGTCATGGAATCAGTGTAAAGCAGGAGCAGATCGTCCGGATCCAGCCGCACGGCAAACTGCACGTAGTCCGTCGGTTCGATGACGCCCAGCGGCAGATTGTTAGGCGAGTCGGAACGGTGTGGCGTGTCGTGTTCCAGGATCGACCACTCCCCCTGCCGCGCGCGGTACCACATCGGCCGGGGATGACCGGCATTGCAGACAATCAGGTGCCGGGTCACCGCGAAATAGCTGATGAGCAAGGCGGTGGCGAAGCGACCCTGCTGGTTTAGCGCGGCAAACTCGCGATTGAGCACCCGCGCCAGGCCGGTCTGGTCCAGGTAGTTGATGTGCTTGCGCATCAGCTTGCGAAGCGTCATGGCCAACGCGCCGACGTTCTGACCATGCCCGGCCACATCGGCGACGACGAAGCGCGCCACCCGCCCGGTGAAGCAGCTTGATACGTAGTGCAGATCGCCGCCCGCCTGGGCCCCGCCGAAGGGCTGGCTGTAAACCCACGCCTCGATGCCCGGCACGATGATCGGCGCCGCCACCGCCTCGCTGCCGCCCCAGACCTCCAGGCACTGGACTTGGTGGGGCGATGGTTCGAGCACAGGTTGAGTCAGGGCCGCGCTCATGGGAAGTTCGAAGTACGAAGTGCGAAGTACGAAGTACGAAGGAATCCGCACTTCGCAATTCGCACCTCGTCCTTTGCACTTGATTACAGTCCGCCCTTGAGCATAGGCTGCTCCGCCGCGTCCGGCTCGGGCTCGCGCACCGGCGACGCGGGCGCATCGGGCACCGTCGTCGGATCGGGCCGATAGACCCGCGTGTCCAGCGCCCAGATCTTTTCGGTGAAGTTGCCGCCCAGCCCTTCCTTGGCCAGATCGCCCCGCGCCGCGATGCCCATGTGAATCTTGGCGTCGAGGTTGTCCAGCATCGACACGGCGATGGCCTCGGGCGTCGAGGGCACCTTCAGCGCGCCGAACTCCGGCACGCCGTGGTGCGACAAAATGATGTGATGCATCACCATCGCCAGGGCGTCAGGCACCTTCTGTCCCGCGGCCTGGCACTGATCGAGCTTGCGCTGAAGCCAGAGCACGCCCCGGCCCACGTGGCCGATCAACTGCCCGTCCTCGGTGTAGCCAAAGCCCGTGTCCCAATACAGCTCGGCACACTTGCCCATGTCGTGCAGAAACAGGCCCAAGAGCACCACGTCGGCGTTGAGCTCCGGATACAGCGGCAGCACGCGCTCCGCCAGCGTCAGCAGGTTGTGCGTATGTTCGAGCAGGCCGCCCAGGTAGGCATGGTGCAGATTCTGCGCCGCCGGCGCCTGCTGGAACTTCTCCATCATCGCCGCGTCATCCAGATACGCATCCGCCAGGCGGCGCAGGTGCGGATCCTTCATGTCGCGCAGAATCGCCCCGACCTCGGCATACATCTGCTCCACATCCCGCTTGGTGCGCGGCAAAAGCTCCATCAACTCCGCATGTGTCGGCTGAACCGCGCGCAGCGACTGGATGATGATCTGCATCTCCCCCTGGTACGGCTGGGTCTGCCCGCGCAGAAACACAAACCCGTCGGTCGGCAACGCCCCAAACAGATCATCGGTGACGTTCCACATCCGCCCCGGCACCCGCGCCGACTTGTCGCCGATGAGGCACTTGATGTACGGCTTGCCGCCCTTGGTCTGGCCAAGCTGGCAGTTGATCAGGCAATAGGTGCCCTCGATGAGCTGGTTGGGCTGAAGATCGGAGATGAGAATGCGTGAAGGCAATGAGGTGGTCCTGTTGCGGGGTTGGCCATCGAGCAATCGGGTGATCAGGCGATTTCACACGCGGTCCAAGCTGCAATCCTAGCCGTATTGTCCGCCGGGGCAAAACAGGGCCTGGTGGCCAGGGCAAACGCATGCAGTTTGGTGGTGTCGGCGACGGGCCGACATTTTGGACTGCGGCGGCCTTGACACCGCGTTAGCTTGCGGCGGAGCCGTCTTCGCTTGCGCGAAAAAGCCGAAACGGCGCCGTCGCTTGCGGCGGAGCCGCACTCCAAAGGGCTCCACGCGCTTGCCTGACGTGCTTCCGTGTTGGGTTGACAGGTCCGGCCGCGTCAGTATATTCCAATAGATATTGAAAGTATTTCGTATACGAAATGACCACGCCCACCACCATCCCCATGCTGCGCAACGCCATGAGCGTCCTTGAGGCGCTGGCGAATCAGCAGCCTTTCCGCTCGATGACGCACATGGCCAAGACGCTGGCGATTGCGCCGGCCACGTGCTATCGCATTCTTAAGACGTATGAGCAGGCCGACTGGGTGGCGCTGGACGACCAGGGACGGTACGTGCTGTCGCTGGGCATGCTGCCGCTGCTGGGGCCGCTCTTGCGCTTTGAGGAACTGGCGGCGCGGCTGAGGCCGGCGCTACAGACCTTGGCCCAGGAGGCGCGCCTGTCCGCCAAGCTGACCGTGCGCCTGGGCGACGATGCCGCCACCATCGCCCGCGCCGAGTCGCCCAAGGCCATGAGCATCTCCGGCCGCGTGGGCGCCCGATTCTCGCTCGCCGTCGGCTCCTCGGGTTCGGCGCTGCTGGCGCCCCTGGGCGATGCGGAGATCACCGCCCTTCTGGAACGTGCGCCGGACACGGCCTGGCGGCATCAGTCGCGGCAGGACCTCTGGACGCGCATCGGGCAATGCCGCCGGCAGGGCTGGTGCCGCGACACGGGCAGCTTCCACCCGCAGGTGCACAGCCTTTCGGCGCCGCTGCGCGCGCCCTATCAAAACATGACCGCTGCCCTGACCATTCTCGGTCTGCCCGATGATTTTGGCGCAGGCTCTCCGCGTGCCGCCGCGGTCCGCCACCTTCGCGACAAACTGCTTACCACCGCGCGAGCATGCGAGCGTCAACTGCCCATTCGGTCCTCATCCACCCAGGAGGCCTCAACGTGAAGATCGTGGACATGCGCGTCCGCACCGTGGCGATCCCGCTCACCGCCCAGCTTCGCCACAACACCGGCGTTCATCCCGGCTATTTCCTGCGCACCATTCTCGAATTGATCACGGATGAAGGAATCGTCGGCCTGGGCGAAGTGGGCGGCGGCGATCAGCGCGGCGCCCTGACCAAGCTCAAGCCGCGCATCGTCGGCCTGGACCCGTTTCACCTAGAGCTGATCAAGCTCAAGGTGCTGCGCAGCATCTACTACCTGTCCAACGCCCGGCTGTACGGCGCGATCGAGATGGCGTGCCTGGACATCATGGGCAAGGCGACAGGCCGGCGGGTGTGCGATCTGTTGGGCGGGCCGGTACGCGACGCAGTGCCGATGATCGCCTACCTGTTCTGGCGCTACGACCGGCCGCAGGGTGGCGACGACCAGAAGGCCGAGGACCTGGCGGACTGGTGCGTCGAGCTGCGCCAGACGCTGGGCGTCAACGCGATGAAGCTCAAGGCCGGGGTGATGCCCCCTGATGAAGAGGCCCGCGTGCTGGAACTGTGCCGCGCCAAGCTGGGCCAAGGCTTCGGCCTGCGCATCGACCCCAACGGCACGTGGTCGGTGCAGACGGCGGTGCGCATCGGCCGACGCCTTGAGCCGCTGAATCTCGAATATTTCGAAGACCCGGCCTGGGGCCTGGAAGGCAACGCCGCGGTACGCAAACAGGTGCGCATTCCCATCGCCACAAACATGTATCCCAACAAATTCGACGACCTTGGACCAGCGGTGCGATTGGGCGCGGTGGATGTGGTGCTGACCGACCTGCACTACTGGGAAGGGCCGCGCGGCGTCAAGGAGCTGGCGGCCGTCTGCCGCACCTTCAACCTCGGCGTCGCCATGCACTCGGGCGCGGAGTTCGGCATCGAGCTGGCGGCCATGCTGCACACCGCCTGCACCATTCCCGAAATGCACGTCGCCGGCGACGCCCACTACCACTACCTCACCGACGACATCATCCAGGGCGGCCTGATGAAATACGAGAACGGCGCCATTCGCATACCCGCGGGCCCGGGCCTGGGCGTGACGCTCGATGAAGAGAAGATGCGCCGCTACGAAAAACTCTATGAGGAAAAGGGCGACTACTACGCCCGCTTCCACCAGGATCCGCGCCGGCCGGAGTGGTTCCCGATCGTGGGTGGCCAATGACACAACGAGGCTCAGACATGCCAGTTGATCAACACAGCTATGGCTTCGACGGCACGATCAGCCGTCCGGTGCTCGAGCGCTACCTGTCCCGGTCGGTTTCCATGGCCGGACTGTGCCAATCACCACAGCGAGACGAAGACCTGCGCATGCTGCACCATATCGGGGCCAAGTACGTCGGCCGCGTCGCGTACATCTGGGCGCAGCATGAGGCGGAGGACGATGAAGCGCACTTCGACGCCGCCGCACAGACCGTGGCCGATTACCAGCGATTCGACGGCGACGCGATCTTCCAGGCGGCCATCTTCGAGGCAGTGCACGAGCGTTTCGTATCGAACATCACCGTGCCGGCGTGGGTGTTTGAGGAATTCGATCAGCCGGCCCAGCAGCGCTGCTTCGACTACGACGCCATGCTCTATGATCGGGGCCGGGACTACGGCGAGCCTGCGGCGTGGCGTCCGCATGGAGGCAATGACTGGTTCCACGGCCGCTGGCGCCCGCCGGCTGCATACCACTGGATGCGCGGCCGTCCGGCGGATGCAGGTTCGGTACCGGACATGAGCAAGCTGGAAACGCGGATGTGGTTCTTCTATCGCGCCCGGCGATACATCGACGCCGGCTACCAAGCGCTTCACCTGGGGCAGGTGCACCTGATGGATCACGGCGACCCGGGCTGGCGGCACTGGTGGGAACTGCTGACGCGCATCCGTCGCTACGGCCGCGAGCACGCCCGCCGACACATGGTCCTCCTCGACGCGCACACACATGGCGCGGCCATGGATGACGGCCGGTTGCTGTTCGACCTGCATTCTTTCCCGCTGTACATCAAGGACGTGGGCGATCATCCCGAACGGACCGAACTGGCGATCGGCTTCAAGGACGCGATCTTCGGCAAGAGCCTTGGGGGGATCACACCGTCCGGATGGTCCTGCGACGCGCTGCCGTACATCGTCGAGTTCGACAACTACGGTTCGAGTGGTCGTCCGGGTCAACACTTCGACGAGGGCAACTGGGTCTGGGGCTGCGATGAGATCACCTGGTTTGCCCGCCAACCGGAGGACTATCGCAACGACTACCTTCGCTACGCCCACCACCGCGTGCGGCAACTGGACCCCCACGGCCACCTACAGATGCCCGGGCAGCGCGGCCTGTACGAGCCGGCCGAGGGCGTGAAACACTACTTCGCCAACACGCGCTCGCCCGCTTCGCCGACCGGCTTCAACCAGGAAGAAACCATCCGACGGGTCTGGGCGGAACACTGATTGTTGATGGATAAGGCTCACACAATGACGGATTCAGCAACACGGACATCTCAGGATCAATTGGACGCCTGGCGGCGGGCGTACGACGCCCTGGCGCCTCGCATCGACGACGGCATCGAACGGCACCGCAAATCCGACGTGACGCTGCGCCTCGAAGATGCCGGCGGCAAGCCCCTGTCGGGCACTCGCGTTGCCGTGGACCAGGTCGCCTCGGACTTTCTGTTCGGAGCCAACATCTTCATGCTCGGCGGCTATGCGACCGAGGCGCTAAACGCGCGCTACGAGCAGGCATTCGTGGGCCTGTTCAACGCGGCGACCGTGCCGTTCTACTGGCGCGACCTGGAGCCGACGCCGGGGCAACTGCGCTTCGCCGCCGACAGCGTGCCGATCCCGCGTCGCCCGCCGCCGGATGCCGTGGTCGCGTTCTGCGAGCAGCACGGGCTGAACATGAACGGGCACTGCCTCGTGTGGGACTTCGTCAAGTGGTCCGTTCCCGACTGGGTGCCCGACGATCCGGCCCAAAGCGCCCCCTTGTGGGAGCAGCGCATCGGCCAGATCGCCGCACGCTACGGCAAACGTATCCCGCGTTGGGACGTGCTCAACGAGAGCCTGGACACGCCGCCCCGTCTGGCCAAGGGCCTCAGCCGCCCGATGCCGGAAAACTACGAGCGCCTCGCCTTCGCCTGGGCGCAGCGGCACCTCCCCGCCGGCGCGTTCCTGATGATCAACGAAACCACCAGTGCGTGGACCACGGGCACTGAGCGTTACGTCCAACTCATCCGTCGCCTGCGCGAAGTCGGCGCCCGCATTAACGGCGTGGGCATGCAGATACACCTCTTTGGCGAGGCCGAGTTCGCCCGGCTGCTGGCGGGCCAACTGCTTGGACCGCAGCAGTTCCTGACCGCCCTGGACAAGCTGGGCGCCCTGGACCTGCCCATCCACATCAGCGAGATCACCCTGCCGGCGCCGGGCAACGACCAAGCTGGTCAGGCGGCCCAGGCGCGCGTGGCGCGCGATCTCTATCGCCTGTGGTTCAGTCATCCGGCGGTACACGCCATCACCTGGTGGAATGTGCCCGACGGCGGCGCGGCGCCCGGCGAGGACAAGATCGCTTCCGGCCTGCTGACCCGCGAGCTGGAGCCCAAGCCCGCCTACACCGCCCTGCACGAGCTGATCCACCACGACTGGCGCACGCGCCTGACCGCCACCACCGATGCCAGCGGCGAAGTCCACTTCCGTGGTTTCCACGGGCAGTACCGCCTGGCTGTCGCCGGAGTGTCGCACGCAATCCACGTCAGCCCCGGCGACGCCAACCTGCATCGCATCTCATTACAGGAGTCCCGATCTCGTGCCTGATCAAGCGCCCACCACCGTCGTGCCGATTCACCGCGGCGTGACCTTCGGCTTCTACGCCCGCAACGGCTATTTCGAGACCGACGCGGCGCGAACCGAGGTCGATCGCATGGCCGACATCAACGTCCGCTGGGTCTGCCTGGTCGCCACGGTGATGCAGGAATCGGCCACCAGCCCGCGGCAGTTCCGCGATTTTGAGAACACCCCCAGCGACTATGAGTTGCTGGAGATCATCGACTACATCCACGGCAAGGGCATGAAGGTGCACCTGAGGCCGATGATCGAGTGCTTCGACGGTCACGGCCGCACGCAAGTGTGGTTCCCCCACGACGCCGAGCGCATCCCCGGCCGGCACAGCACCGCGATGGGACAGTGGTTTGCCGGCATGCGCGCCCGTACCCGCCACTACGCCCGGCTGGCGCAGAAGGCCGGCTGCGCCATGTACGGCCTGGACAGCGAACTGGACCGCTTCGTGCACATGAGTCGCGAATGGCGCCAGGTGGTCGCGGTGGCGCGCGAGCATTTCCATGGACCCGTCACCAGTTGTCACACACACATGGTCAACTTCATCACCGAGTTGGAAAAGCCCGATCACTGGTTCCGCGACCTGGATGTGCTGGGCACGAGCTTCTATCACCCCAGCGCCGCGGCGCACGGGGCGAGCATGGACAGTCGCGTCGCTTTTCTCAAGCCCAAGGTGGAGCTGTATCGCCAGATGGCGCAACTGCTGGGTAAGCCGATCATGTTCGGCGAATGCGGGTGTACCAGCAGCCACGCGGGGGCAGCGCACCCCAGCGCGTGGCGCGGCGAAGGGGGCTACGAGCCGACCGAACAGGCCGACCATCTCGAAGCGGTGCTGCGCAGCTTCTGGAGCGAGCCTTGGTGGGCGGGCCTCTATTGGTGGAAATGGGACGAGCAGAACGACCGCCCGCAGTTCAAGGACGACCCGCGCGGCGACAAGGGCTTCACGATAGTCGGCAAGCCCGCGGCCGAGGTGATGAAACGCTGGTCCGGGAGGACGGATCGATCATGAGTGAGGCATTTGATCTTCGCAAGGCCTACGACCTGACCGGCCGGGTGGCGCTGGTGACCGGCGCCAGCCGCGGGATCGGCCGCGCCATCGCGCTGGGCCTGGGCGGCTGCGGCGCCACGGTGGCGGCGCATTATGCAGGCAACGCCGCGCAGGCGCGGGAAGTCGTCGAGGGGATGAGCGGGCGCGGCATGACCGTGCAGGCCGACCTCAAGGATGCCGACGCGCCCCGCCGGATCGTCGAGGCGGTCACCGCGCAGCTGGGCCGCATCGACATTCTCGTGCTCAATGCCTCGGTGCAGTATCGCCGGGCCTGGCAGGAGATGAACCGCGCGGAGTTCGACGAGCAGATCGCCGTCAATCTGCGCTCGTCCCTGGAGTTGATGCAACTGGTGGCCCCGGCCATGGTCGAGCGGCGCTGGGGCCGCATCGTCACCGTGGGCAGCGTGCAACAGCAGCGGCCTCACCGGGAGCTGTTGCCTTACGGCGCGACCAAGGCGGCGCAGGAGCAACTGGCCCGCAACCTGGCGCGGGAACTGGCGCCGTACGGCGTGACGGTGAACAACCTCGCCCCCGGCGTGATCGACACCGATCGCAATGCCGCGGTGCTCGCCGACCCCGACACCCGCCGCCGCGTCGAGCAGTGGGTGCCCATGAAGCGCATCGGCACGCCCGAGGATTGCGTCGCCGCCGCCCTGCTGCTGTGCAGCGACGCCGGGGCGTACATCACCGGAGTCAATCTCAACGTCGACGGCGGCGCGCAACTACCCTGATTCCCACGCCCCCGCCGCTTGCGGCTTAGCATCCGTCGAACCACTGGAACCCCCATGCACAAAATGAACCTGGACAATCTCCGCCAGATCCGCGACAGCGTCGAGCCGATCGAACTGCCCATCGCCGAGGAGGAAATCTGCCGGCGTTACGAACGGCTGTACACCGGCTGCGTCAACGATGTCTTGCGCGAGTTGTGCCTGACCAATGTCGCCCTGCCCGCCGGCATCGTGCCCCTGCGCGATGAGATGGTATGTGCCGGCTTTGCCTTCACCATTCGCAGCGCCGCCGATCCGACCCTGGCGGGCGAACTGGAACTGCGCGTCAAGATGCTCGATGAGCTTCGGCCGCACCACGTCTGCGTGTGGAACGCCAACGGCGACGACAAGGCGTCGCACTGGGGCGAGGTCATGACCGCCGCATCGCGGCAGCGCGGCTGCAAGGGCGCGATCATCGACGGCGGCATCCGCGACACCAAGGGCATTCTCGCCCAGCACTTCCCCATCTGGTGCCGATACCGCACCAGCAACGGCTCACTCTCACGCGCCAAGATCACCAGCTACCAGACGCCCATCAAAGTCGGCGACGTGATCATCAAACCCGGCGACCTGGTCTTTGCCGACATCGACGGGGCCCTGGTGGTGCCACGCAAGCTGTGTGTGGCGGTGCTCGAGCGTGCCGAGGGCATCCAACGCAACGAGCTGGAGATCAAGGAGTGGGTCGATGCGGGCCTAAGCACGCAGGAGATCCACGACCGCGGCGGGTATTTCTGAGTTGGGCCGAGCCAGACATCAAGGAAGCAAGGGAGCAAGGGGTTGGTCCAGATCATGTTGCCGCACGGCAAGATGCCTCCGAGCAAGCCGCAAGGGACTGGCTGATCGCCCGGTCGATCAGCTTGGCGTGGGTGTCTTCCCCGAAGGTCGTCGCCACGGTCATCTATAGGATGCACGATGCCGGCTTGCGGATGTCTGTGGCCGCGCCCACGGGCAATCCCTGTCGCCCAGCGGGAGTTATACAGACGGCAAAAGGAGCTATCCAAACCGCCCCCTTATCGGCCCCGGCGGCGGCGGCGAATGAGCACGGCAGCAGCGGCGCCCAGGAGCGACAGCGAGGCGGGCTCCGGAACCGAGGCACCCTCGGAGGCGACGTACTCGCCGCCCGATCCGTTGACAGCGCCCAACTGGAGGGCGCCGATGCCGGCATCGCTGGGGGCGTAGTCGACCGTGTAGTTACTAAGGGGAGCGGTTTATAGGCGACACATAGAAGTCGGGCGTCGTGTCAGACGTAACGGTGTTTCCAGAAGTTTGTTTAATATTCTGGTGTCAACTATAAACCGCTCCCCGTAGTAGCGCCCAGGTCCGCGTAGGCCGCGCCGGGCGTGGTCAGCGCCTCTGTCGGCGTGGCCAGGTTCGAGTATATCCGCACCCAGTTCATCGAGTTGGTGTAGAACGTACCGTTGAATTGCGGCGTGACGCTTCCGGTCACGATGACAGTCATGTTGCTGAATGCGTCGTACCACCAGTTATGGGCGAAGGAGCCTTGCGGGCCCAAGTCGAAGGAGTAACCTTCAGGATCGAACTCGACGGTCATCGTCACGTAAGCGGAATTGCTGAACGGCGTGCCGGTCCAACTGCCTTGGACGGTTATGGTGGCCGCCGACGCGTCATGCGCCCCCACGATTGCCGCCGCCGCCAACACCAGACCCGAGACATACCCTCGCCACGCGCAGAGTGAAGTTCGCATAGCCCCTCCCCACAAAGCCGACAGCCTGTTACGGAAGTGTACCCCTGACCCCGGCACGGTGCCGACGCCATGCGTGTGAACATAGCAGAGAGGCAAGGAATTTGCAAGCAAAAAAGCAGAACGTGCAGGGCAATGGGTGCATGACACGCCACGCGAGCCTCACAGAACGGAAATCCGAAGCATTTCCGATTCTCGGCTCCCGTTGGTATCATCAATCCAACCTTCAACCAGTGGGGTTCATGTGCGTCTATTTTCCGGCCTTACTGTCACCCTCAGCCTCCTCACCCTGGCCACCCTGCTATTGCACGGCGCCGTCGCCTTGTCGGCATCCGATGAGGCGCTCCAGAAGTTGGACTTCCGCAAAGTCGTCAGCGAGTCCAAGGCCAGGGTGTTCCCCGCTGTGGTGTACATCAAGGTGCTCCAGGAGACGTTCGAGCAGGGCAAGAAGGTGTCGCAGGAAGTTTCGGGCAGCGGCGTGCTGATCTCGCCGCGCGGCGAAGTGCTGACCAACTGGCATGTGGTGGACAAGGCGGTGGAAGTGCGCTGCCTGCTCTACAGCGGCCAGGCCTACGACGCCAAGGTCGTGGGCAGCGACCAGGACACCGACCTGGCGCTGGTGCAACTGACGTTGCCCGCCGACGCTGGGGACCTACCCTGCGCGGCCCTGGGCGACTCGACCAAACTGCACGAAGGCGACTTCGTCATGGCCATGGGCGCGCCCTGGGGCATGAACCGCTCGGTCTCCATCGGCATCATCTCCTGCACCAACCGCTACCTGCCTCGCCAGAGTGAGTACAGCCTGTGGCTCCAGACCGATGCGTCAATCAGTCCGGGCAACTCCGGCGGGCCGCTGATCAACACCGAGGGCAGCATCATCGGCATCAACACGCTGGGGTCGATGATGGGCGGGGACCTGGGCTTTGCCGTGCCCTCGGACACCATTGGCCAGGTGGTGCCGCTGATCCGCCAGCAGGGCAAAGTCGGGTGGAGTTGGACCGGTCTTCAACTTCAGGCCTTGCGCGACTTCAATCGCAACATCTACTTTGACGCCAAGGAAGGCGTGATCGTGGCGGAGACGGACCCGGAAAGCCCGGCGCGGCGGGCGGGCATCCAGCCCCGCGACCGATTGCTCTCGATCGATGGCCAAACCGTCAACGGCATCACCGAGGAAGACCTGCCCGCCATCCGCCGCCACCTGGGCCTCCTGGCCAAGAACAAGGACGTCACGGTGCGGCTCATGCGCGACGAGAAGGAGATGACTCTGACCCTGGCGCCCAGCGACAAGGGTAAGGTGCAGGGCGAAGAGCAGGACTGCCCGCGCTGGAACCTCACGGTCAAGACGATCAACCAGTTCGACAACCCGGATCTGTTTTTTCACCGCAAGAAGGGCGTGTTCATCTACGGCATCAAGTATCCGGGCAACGCCGCCGCCGCGGGACTTCAGCAGCAGGATATCCTGCTGAAGATCGAAAGCCGGGAGATCGCTGCGCTCGACGACGTCAAAGCCGCCTACACCGCCGCCATCGACGACCTTAACAACAAGCACAAGCTGAAGCTGACCATCCTGCGCAACGGTCTGATGCGCCAGATCGTGCTGGACTACTCGCGCGATCATGAGAAAGAGTGAGTTCAACGTGAAAAGTACAAAGTGGAAAGTGGAAGGTACGCCACGCCGACGCTGAGGCTTTGCGAAGCGTCTGGTATCGTCCCTATGAAACCCTTTTCTTTCGGGATCCCCTCCATGCAACGCCTCCTTCTCACCCTGTTTATCGCCTGCGTCTGCCTTTGGTCATCGGCCCTGCTGGCCGCCGGCGCTGACGACAAGCCCCAGACCGTCGCCGCGGAGGTGTCCACCACCATCGCCCAGGCGGTGGCGTCGTCGCTGCTGCGCGTCGAATACACGCTCAAGTTCGACAAGGGCGACGCGCCGCAGGCCGACGGCTGGAGCTATCGCTGCCCCAACTGCGGGAACTACCACGGCATGAACGTCGAGCAACTGCTGGAGCAGGAGCGCCCACTAGAGCGTGCCGCCTTTGTGCTCTCGCCCACGCGTGTGATCAGCGGCGACCTGCTGATCCATCCGCGCTTCATCGAGAAGATCGTGGTGCGCGAGGGCGACACGGTGATCGACGCCAGGCCCGTCGCCTACGCGCGGGACAGCAAGGCCATCGTCTTTGAACTGGCGCAACCGCTCAAGAGCGCCAAACCCCTGGCGTTCGATAAGGCACTGACCGGCCCTTATTACACGGTGCAATACTCGCTGGAGAACGGGGCGTGGACGACCAACGTTGCGCCGGCGTCGACCACGGTGATCGTCGCCGAGGGCAACCGCCGCTTTATCACTGCTCCCAGCGAAGCCCTGATCGTGGACGCCAAGGGTCGGCCCGTGGCGCTGGCGATGAACGAGGAGCTGCCCGCCGATGATTCTTGGAAAGGCTCCCCCGCCGACTGGCCCACGATCAGCGACAAGACCCTGACTCAACTGCTGGCGGACATCGAATCACAAAGTAGCCAAAGCGTGGTCCACGTCGCCCTGTCCTTCCGCAGTCCCAAGGCCGACCCCAACAACGGTACGTACCGCGGCATGAACGGCGAAGACGAAGACAGCACCGAACGCCAGGTGCTGGGCGTGGTCACCTCCGCGGATTCGGTGCTGGTGCTGGCGTTCCTGCCGCCCAAGATCACCGCCCGGCTCGAGCGCATCCGCGTCATGCCCCCAGGGACCGGAGGCCAGGGCGAAGGCGAGGCCGCGGCCGGGGCAGGCGCCGAGCCCGTCAATGCCAAGTTCCAATGTTCCCTCCTGGACTACGGCGCGTTCATGGTCACGCTCGAAAAGCCCCTGACGGGCGCTGCAAGGATCAGTGACCAACCCATCACGAGCTGGCGGCAGACCATGCTGCTGGGCGCGGACCTGGAGATGAAAGGGGAGCAGCGCGTGGGCTACTACCAGACGCGCTGGATCGCCGGTTACGACTTGGGCCGCAAACGCCAGCTCTTCCCCGAGGTGGCAGGCAACGATGGCAAGCTCTTCCTCTTTGATCGCCAGGGCACGCTCGTCGCCCTGCCTCTGGTGCAGCGGCCACGCGGCAACACCCAGGAACGCTGGGGCAACCCCAACGTCCTGTTGACCCCCATGGCGCACCTCAAGGAAGTGCTGGCCAAACCCGAGTCTTTCGCCGACAAGCAGAACGTCCCGCTAACCGAGGAAGAAGAGAATCGCCTGGCGTGGCTGGGCGTGGAGCTTCAGGCGCTTAACCGCGAGCTGGCACGCGCCAACAACGTCGCCGACCGCACCAACGACGGCGAAACGGGCGCCTTGGTGATCTACGTGTATCCCGATTCACCCGCAGCCGAGGCTGGCGTGGAAGCCGGCGACGTGCTGCTGCGCATCCACCCCGAAGGCGTGCCCAAACCGGTCGAGGTCGCCACCAACGAGGATCGCTACATGTGGAGCGAGAATCCTTTCCCCTGGGAGCAGCTTGAGGAAGTGCCCGACGCCTACTTCGATCGCATTCCCCAGCCCTGGCCTCCGGCGGAAACCAGCTTCACGCGCAAGCTCACCGACCTGGGCATGGGCAAGAAGTACACCGCCGATTTCTTCCGCGACGGCAAACTGCTCAATAAGCCCTTTACGGTGGTCAGCAGCCCGCCGCACTACGACACGGCCGCCAAGTTCAAGTTCGAGCCGCTGGGCCTGACCGTGCGCGAGCTGACCTACGAAGTGCGCCGCTACTTTCAGAAGCCCGCCGATGAGCCGGGGCTGATCATCGCCAAGATCGAACCGGGCAGCAAGGCTTCGACATCAGGCCTCAAGCCGTACGAGATCATCACGCACGTCAACGACAAGCCCATCAGCACCGTGAAAGAGTTCGAGGACGCGCTCAAGGACCAGGCGGAGCTGCGCCTGTCGATCAAGCGCATGGCCAAGGGGCGGCTGGTGAAGGTGAAAGTTGAAGCGGCAGCGAAGGAAGGTGATGTGAAGGAAGGTGAAGCGCCCGCGCCGGCGGTGGTTGAAGAAGTCGAGCCCGCGGCGGTGATGCCGTAGCCGCTTGCGGCTTCGCGCTGGCGCACGAACAACCGGGCCGTCCTGGGATTCTCCCACCGTTGCGCCAAGCCGCAAGCGGCCGGCGCCTTACACCGGGTAATCGGTCTTCTGTTGCCAGTCGATTTCGTAGGTGCCAGGGATGCCGTGGTACTCGCGGGGGAAGAGATAGTCCTTGCGCAACGGGTAGCCTTCCCAATCCTCGGGCAGCAGGATTCGCCGCAGGTCCGGATGGCCCTCGAAGATGATGCCCATCATGTCGTAGGCTTCGCGCTCGTGCCAGTCGGCAGTGGGCCAGAGGTCGGCCACACTGGGGATCGTCGGCGCCGTACGATCAACGTAGACCTTGACGCAGAACCAATGCTCGTGCCTCGTCGAACGCAGGTCATAAACGCAGCAGAACTGATTGTCGGCGACATAGTCGACGGCCGACAGGCAGCCCAACCAGTCCATCGCCAGCGCCTCGTCACGATAGAGAAACTCGGCAATCTCCCGCCAGTGCTGCGCCGTCGTATGCACACGCGGGTGCTTGTCCAGCGGCAACAAAGCCGTGATGGCGCTGCCGAACTGCTCAGTAAGACGCGCTGCTATCTGCGAAGGAGTCATAATGTTCCTGAATCAGGGCATGTAACAGGGATGAACACGGAAGAACATGAATCATACAAAGGAAGGAACAGGATCGACATGATGGGGCATGATACTCATGTCACCGCATTGCTTTCACATCATCATGCTCATCATGTCCATCCCTGTTCCTCCTAATCCGTGTTCATCCGTGTTCCTTCCCCTCTACCGGATCGGCGGCAGCGCCACCGTCGGGCCCGGCACCACGCCGTACTCGCGCAGCTTGCGGTTCATGTATGCATTGTCCGGCGCCAGGTGGTAGACCTGATACAGCGCGGTCTTGGCGCTCTCGATATCGCCAATGGAGTCGTAATACTGCGCCATCGCCAGGTAAGGTTGGGGGTCGCTGGGGGGAGCGAACTTGGCGGCCTTGCGGAACGCCAGCGTGGCGCCGTCGGCATCGCCCATCTTCCCCATGTAAATCGCCTGCCGCAGGTAGTCGGCCGTGGCGTGCGTCTTCTCGGCGCGGTCCTTGAGTAGATGCGCCAACTGGTCGTACGAACCCAACTGGAACATCGCCTCGGCCAGCAGGTCGTAGGCATGGGCCTCGCGCTGGGGGTCGGGATGCTGCGCCAACACGTGCTCGAGTTGCTGTTGCGCGTCGAGATAGTTCTTCTCCTGGATGCGCACCTCGGCGATCATCAGGCGGGCGCGCCAGTCGCCGGGGTCTTGAAAGACGGCCCGGCGAAGGTGAATGTCGGCGCTCTGGTAGGCGCCGGCCTTCATGTCCTCATCGGCGCGTTGGCGCAGCCAGGGATTGGGCGTCTGGCAGCCCACGAGCGTCGTCACCGCCAGCAACAGCAGTGCGGCCCGGCCGATTCCAGGGGTGATACCGGGGGTGATACCGGGTGTGCGGATCAGGCGGATACGAGTTGGCGTCCAGGCCATTGTGTTATCCTGACTAAAGGGGCCGGTGCGGTGTGCCCCAGGCCCATGGTGGTTGGCGTGCCGGACCTGTGAGCATAAGAGATGCCACCCCCCAGTCAAGCGCAGCTTTTAGAGTGCGGCGGCCTTGACGCCGCTATGGCTTTTCGCGGAGCGAAGACGGCTCCGCCGCAAACCCACGCGGTGCCGCCGCCACCGCACTCCAAGAACTGAAGGGAGAAGGGGGTAAATCATGACCCAACTCCCCACCGTCCTCCTCCGCCACGACCTGTCCACCGGCGCCCACTACGACTGGCTGCTGGCGGACCCGCTGGATCCCGCCGGCTTACTCTGGGCCGGCCGCGTCACCAGGCCAAGCTGGTCCTGGGCTGCCATCGACACCTGGCATATCCAGCAGATCGCCCCTCATCGCCGCCTGTATCTGACCTATCAAGGCCCGCTCCAGCCCCGCCACGGCCAAGGACGCGGCTACGTGTGCCGCGTCGATCAAGGCTACGCCCTGCCGCGCCTCTGGACGGCCCAACGCCGCATCCTGACGCTGAAGACCCGCTACTTCCAAGGCGAAATCCATTTCCACAGGCTCGACGCCGACCGGTGGCAAGCCTGGCGACCCGAGTCCCCGGCCCTGGACTCATCGGATACTTTTCTCCGCTAGCCCTTTCGCCGCCGCCCGCCTGGCGGTATCATCAGAGACGCGCCTCACGCGAAGGCGGCATGTCACCCAGGTTCCCTTTCGGAGCTCTACCCATGAACGAACAACGCACCCAGAACGCACCCAAGGATGAAGACCTGCTGGCGGCAGCCATTCCCATCGAGGACCTCGAGGAGATCGAAGACGAGCAGGAGCCCGCCGCCCCGGCCCAGGCGGTGGACAACTCGCCCCAGCCCATCGATCTGGCCGAACGCGGCGAAGAGGAAGGCCCCAAGGCCATCCGAACCTTCGACAACCACCGCAAGCACCAGGACCGCTGGAACCGCAAGCCCAACGCCACCGGCACCGGCGCCACCCATTGCCGCTCCTTCGTCTCCAAGCTGCGCCTCGACGCCATCGAGAACCTCGACGAAACCATCAACAGGTGGCTCGACGAAAATCCCGAGTACGAAGTGAAATTCGTCACCGTCAGCGTCGGCATCCTCACCGGAAAGCTCAAGGAAGAGGCCCTGTTCCTCAACGTCTGGGTATGACGGCTCGAGCCAGCCGGGCCGTGCTCCGGGGCCGCCCCGGTGATCCGACTTAACGCAAGCCGGGGCAAAGGCTCTGCGCCGCCCCGGGTATGCTGGGGTATCCGGGTATCAACCCTCCATCACCCCGGCGATCATGCGCAGCGCGTTAGGCAGCTCCGCCACCGAAGTGAGCCGCATGACCGGCTCGCGCCGCCGCAGTGGCCATGGCAAACCCGCCGGGGCGATCCACACCGCATGCATGCCCGCGGCATGGGCGCCGGCGATGTCGATCTCCGCCTTGTCGCCCACCATCAGCGCCTCGTGCGGCCCGACGTCCGCCGCCGCCAGCGCCTGCGCGAAGATCCGCCGATCCGGTTTGGCGATACCCACCTCCCCGCCGATAAGCACTGGGTCAACGAACGCCGGCAATGCCATGCGGCGCAGCTTCTCCCGCTGAATGTCGGCCGCACCGTTGGTGATCAGCCCCACGCGATAGCCGCGGCCAAGCTCCATCAGCGCCTCGCGGGCCCCGGCCAGCCAGTCGTGCGTCTCACTACGGCGACGCGCGTAGAACACGGCTACCTGACGCACTTGCTCGATATCCACCGGCGATCGCATCGCCGCAAAGGTCTGCTGCCAGACGCGCAGGCGTATCTCCTCGCCGTCCAGCTCCCTGCCCCACTCATCGAAACGCCGCCACATCGCATCCGACACTCGGCAATAGGCGTCAAACAACGGCTTCCACCCGCGCAAGTGGCAGCTTCGCCAGGCAAACCGGCAGGCATCCTCCAGCGCCCGCACATACGAGCCCTGGTCGTCGAGCAGCGTGTCGTCCAGGTCAAAGAAAATCGCCCGCAGGTTTTTCACGGCTTGCTCAGTTTTCGCGAACCACGACGACGCTCGGGGTCACAGGATTCGCCGGCTGTTGAGTTAGCGCAGACTCCGCTGCCGCCGGCGCCGGCCGGGTCCGCGCCGACGAGCGGTGCAGGAACGGCCACTCGACTAAGCGATACGTGCAGGCGGAAAAGCCCACCACCACCGTCATCAGCACGCTCGCCAGCAGCCAGTATTGCCAGGGCGGAATCTCATGCAGGGCAATACGCCGGCTGATGAACCACAGGCAGATGTAGAGCACCGACCCGTGCAACAGGTAGACGCTGTAGCTGATGTGGCCCAGGCAGCGCGAGGGCCGCCAGGTGAGCAGGCCGCCGTAGCTGGTGCCCGCCACGACGGTGAGGAACAGCGGGAAGGACGCCAGCACCGCCGGCGCCTGGTACTGGCGATACGACCCCGTGGTCACCCAGAACTGGCTGGCGAGCACGATGACGCCGACGAGCCACGCCAGCGCCGCCGCCGCCACAACGGGCGACGCCAGCCAGCGCCGCGCCGCCGGGTAGTGCAGCAGGTGCACCGCCGCGATGCCCCCCAGGAAGTTCAAGTACAGCGCATCATCGAGCCAGTAGGTCACCGCCAGGCCGACGATGACGATACCCCAGTAGCGTCGCGGCGTCGCCAGCAGACCGATCAGGGGCAGCGCCAGGTAGAACTGCCATTCGTACTGGAGCGTCCAGATCATGCTCTGGTAAAGCGGATCGGGATGGACGTTGTTGAGTTTGGGCAGGAAGACCAGGCCCAGGCCGGCGGTGCTGGCGAGGTACTGGGTCAGGCCGGTGGGCAGGCCGCGCCATTCGTCGGAGCGCAGGATAGCCAGCGCGGCAATGATCGTCGCCAATAGCAGGAACAGCGGGGCGATGCGGCGAACGCGATTGTGCAGCAGACGCAGGGGCGCGACGCGCCCGCCGCTGTCCCACGCCTTGCCCCAGAAGAGAAAGCCGGTGACCATGAAGAACATGGCCACGGCGATGGGGCCGATGGCCGTGTAGAACACCGAATCGGGCTCGACCCACTCCAGATCGACAAAGTGGAGGCGCGCGATGCAGGCGTGATGCACGACCACCGCCAGCGCCAGGAATCCGCGCAGGCCGTCAAGCGCATCGAAGCGCCCCGCCGTCTTGCCGGGCAAGTGCGTCCCCGCATCGGCGGTCAGGCCGCGATAGAACGGGACATAGCGCACCAGGACCCACCCAGCCCAAAGCGCCGCCAAAGTCGCCAGCACATACCACAACAGACTGTGCGGACCCAACAGCACTCAACCACCTTCCTTAAGCTGATACACGCGCGCGATGACCGCCTGCACGTCGGCGGGGCGCTCCTTCTGCCGCAGCGCCATGTCGATCCACGTCGCCGCCTGGGCGCGGTTCTCGCCCAGTTGCACCAGCACCTCCAGCGCCTCGCGTGCCAATCCTCCGCCGGCGCCGCTTGCCGCCCCGCCCTGCCCCGCCGCGGCGCCCGCGACCGCGCCTTCTTCACTGGCCGCACCCACAAAGCCATCCACCTTCCCCGACAGCGTGGCCACGATCGTTTCGGCCATCCGCCGGCCGATCTCCGGCAGGCTCTGAAGCATCGCCAAGTCTCGGTCGGCGATCGCCCCGGCGATCTGGGCCGTGCTCATCGCCATCGCCCGCAGCGCCCGCTTGTTGCCCACGCCCTTGCAGGTGGTGAACAGCTCGTAGAACCGGCGATCCTCCGCCGTGAGAAATCCCGCCAGCCGCGGAATCATCGTCGTGCCCTGGCCCTGCGATTCGATGAAGTAGACGGTGTGCAGATGAATGGGCTGGCCGATCGCCCCGCCCAACCGCGCTGCGGTATACGCCGGCACCAGCACTTGGTACGTCAGGCCGGCTTCGACCGCTGCGTTCCCGCCAACTCCCGTGCCGCCCAGCCGCACCAACACCGATCCCCCCTCGACGCCCTCAAGTATGCCTTGAATCCGCGCAATCATGCCCAGATGATACCCGCCCCACCCCAAGCCCGGCCATGCTCGTCTTCGAGCTTGGCTGGGATCACCTGCCGCCATCACACCCCCTCATCCCTGCCCATCGGACCTTCATCCGGCCCCCCATCCCCGTGGGAGAGTGGCAAGCGCGGGGAGTTTGGATCACAACGCTACCAGCATGCTGCCACCGCTGTT
>JBBDMX010000013.1:0-7257 GCA_040878035.1 Phycisphaeraceae bacterium
ACGTGGTGCAGGTCGATCTGGCTGGCGGGCATGAAGGCGCGGATGCCGCCGACCAACTCCAGCTCCAGGCCGCCCTTGTTGGTCCCGGTGACTCGCGCTTCGACGATCGAGCCGCGCACCAGGTGGTCCCAGGTCGTCTTGGTCACCGCGCCCTCGCGCGAGAGGATGAGCAGGCCCTCCTTCTCGTCCTCGCGCTCGACGACGAAGTCCATGATGCTGCCCAGGCGTGGCGGGCGTTCGAACTGGATCAGCGGCACGACGCCCTGGTTCTTGCCCGAGACGCCGGGGATCTCGACAAACACGTCCTCGCCGGTGACGGCATGGATGCGGCCGCGCACCATTTGTGGGGCGTAGCTGTCGGGGTCGTCCTGGTGGCCGACATGGGCCGGCTTGGGCGCGCTGCCGTCGGCATCCCGCTGGGGTGCGGCCGCCTCGACGGCGGCTTCGTCCATCAGTTGCTCGATGGACTTGTCGCCCAGGGCTTCCTCAAGCTCGCGCTGCACCTCGGCATCGAGCTGGGCGTGCGGGTGGGGATGGGCGGGATGGCCAGATGAAGAGTCGGTCATAGAACTCACGCGATACGCGGGTCAAGGAGTAGGGTTCAGGAAATACCAGCTTACCCTGCGTCGCCGCCGGGGCCAAGTCGGGGCAGCGGCGGGGCGCGGGGTTTTCACAAGGGATTAGAGCCCTGGGACCCCGGCGAGATGGGTCCTGGTGTCGCGCCGCGTCTGGCGCGCCGGGGTCCCAGGGCTTTAAGCGCGCGCCGTGACAATACCCCGCGCTTGGTGCTTACCCATCCGCGCGGATCGCGACGCGCTGGCTCTCGACTTTCGCGCCGCCCGTGACGATGTCGTTGACGAAGCCACCGGTCACGAAGCTGTGCGGGAAGCCCAGGTCGATCTTGCTCACGTCATTCAAGCGCTGAAGATGGGCGGGGCTCAACGTGAAATCCAGCGCTCCCAGGTTGTCCTCAATCTGACTCACCTTGCGGGCGCCCAGGATCGTGCTGCACACGCCCGGCCGCGTGAGCGTCCAGTTCAGCGCCACCTGGGCAGAAGTTCGCCCCGTCTCCTTGGCGATGGCTTTGACGGCATCGGCGATCGCCAGTCGCTCCTCGGTGAGCACGAGCATGCGTTGCGTCGAGTCGAACGGGTCGTACTTCGCCGATGCGGCCCGTTGCTGCTGTTTCTTGATGTCCTTGCGGGTGTATTTGCCGGTGAGCACGCCGCCGGCCAGGGGCGACCAAGGCGTGATGCCCAGCCCCAGTTCCACCGCCATGGGTACCAGGTCGCGCTCGATGTCGCGCATGGCCAGCGAGTATTCCACCTGTAAACCGATGAATCGCGACCAGCCCAGCAGTTCCGCCATGGTGTTGCCCTGCGCCGCTTTCCACGCGGGGAAGTCCGACGCGCCCAGATAGAGCACCTTGCCTTGCCGCACCAGATCGTCCAGGCCGCGCATCACCTCGTCGATCGGCGTGCGGTATTCCCAGGCGTGCACCCAGTACAGATCAATGTAGTCGGTCGCCAGTCGTGTGAGCGACGCTTCGACCGACTGCATCATGTTTTTGCGGTGGTTGCCGCCGGCGTTGGGGTCGCCGCGGTTGGTGTTGAGCGTGTACTTGGTCGCCAGCACGAAGCGGGCGCGGTCGTGGCCGATGCATTTGCCCACGATCTTTTCGCTGCTGCCGTTGGTGTAGAAATTGGCGGTGTCCACGAAATTGCCGCCGGCGTCGGCGTAGGCGCGGAAGATGGCGTGCGAAGTCTCCTCGTCGCAGCCCCAGCCCCAGTCGAGCCCGAAGGTCATCGTGCCCAGGCATAAGGGCGAAACGCGCAGACCCGAGCGGCCCAGCAGGCGGTAATTGTCCAGCGTGGTGAAGCTGCCCGATGGGGCGGAACGTGCGCTCATGTGAAGCCTCCCTCAAGGTTGGATCATCGATGGTAGGCGCGGGGTAATGCCCGCGTTTGTGATATTCTGTCGCGCTGGCGCCAATCCCAAGGAATGACTTTCATGACTCAGAGCAATACACCCAAGAACCCCCGCAAAATCGTGCTGGCCTACTCGGGCGGACTCGACACGTCCGTCATCCTGCCCTGGCTCAAGGGCCGCTACCCCGGCGTCAAGCTCGTCGCCTTTGCCGCCGAACTCGGCCAGGGCAGCGAGCTCAAAGGCATCGAAAAGAAGGCCTACCAGAGCGGCGCCGATGAGGTCATCGTCAAGGACCTGCGCCGTGAGTTCGCCCAGGACTTCTGCTTCCCGATGTTGCGGGCCCATGCGATCTACGAGAGCGACTACCTGCTGGGCACGTCGATCGCCCGGCCGCTGATCGCCAAGCATCAGGTGATGGTCGCCCACGAGACCGGCGCCGACGCGGTGGGCCACGGCGCCACGGGCAAGGGCAACGACCAGGTGCGCTTCGAGCTGACCGCCATGGCGCTGGACCCCAAGTTGATGATCATCAGCCCGTGGAAGGATCCGCGGTTTCTGGCCGACGGCTTGAACGATCGCGAGACCGCCATCGACTATGCGCAGAAGCATGGCATCCCCATCGCGCAGTCCAAGAAGAAGATTTACTCGCAGGACCGCAACCTCTGGCACATCAGCCACGAGGGCGCGGAGATCGAGGACCCCGCCAATGAGCCGTTGGAGCAGGTGTACACCATCACGGTACCGGTGAGTAAGGCGCCGGCGACGCCGCAGTATGTGGAAGTGCAGTTCGCCCGCGGCGTACCGGTGGCGGTCGATGGCAAGAAGCTGCCCGGCCACGAGCTGATCGCGCGTTTGAACGAAATGGGCGGCAGGCACGCGGTGGGGCAGACCGTGCTGGTGGAGAACCGCCTGGTAGGCATGAAGTCGCGCGGCGTGTACGAAACGCCCGGCGGCACCATCCTCTACGAAGCGCACAAGGCGCTGGAGCAACTGTGTCTGGAGCGCGACCTGTATCACTACAAGCAGCAGGTCGCGCTGCGCTATGCCGAGCTGGTGTACAACGGCCAGTGGTTCCATCCGCTGCGCGAGGCGATGCAGGCGTTTGTCGATGAGGCCAGCTCGGTGGTGACGGGCAAGGTGCGCGTGAAGCTGTTCAAGGGCCGGGCCGCGGCGGTCAGCGCCACCTCGCCCAAGTCGCTCTACGACACCAAGCTGGCGAGCTTCGCCATGAAGGGCTACGACGTGACGGCGGCGCGCGGCTTCATCGACCTGTTCGGCCTGCCCATGAAGGTGCGCGGGCTTAAGCAGAAGCCCAAGGTGTGAGATGAAGCCGAAGAAGCTATACGAGTGTCTACGGCGTGGCGCGCATGCGAATGTGGCGTTCAGGGATTTCATTGCTCTCGTTGAAGCGTTCGGTTTTCGGCTCGATAGCAGTCGTGGCGATCACTTTCTGTACGTCCACCCGCAAAGCCCCGACGACCTGAATCTTCAGCCGGAACAGGGTGAAGCCAAGCCGTACCAGATCAAGCAGTTTCTCGCGGCGGTCAGGAGCTACAATCTGACAATGAAGGATTAGCACGAATGAGGGACTATCACATCAACGTGTTCTACAGCGACGAAGACGGCTGCTGGGTCGCGGACATTCCTGATCTGCGCTACTGCTCGGCATTCGGCAAGTCGCCAGAGGCGGCAGTGCGCGAGGTGATGGTAGCCCGCGATCTTTGGCTGGAGTCCGCCAAGGCGCGGGGTAAACCCATACCAAAGCCGACGTATCGGCCCAGGGAGCGAGCCAAGGCCAGTGCGTGATGGTGAGACGTTCCCATGCAGGACTACCACATCAATGTCTTCTACAGCGAAGAGGATGGCTGCTGGGTCGCCGACATTCCCGACTTGAAGTCGTGCTCTGCGTTTGGCGACACGCCGGAGGAAGCGGTGCGGGAGATTCAGATTGCCAAGCAGCTTTGGCTTGAAGTGGCCAGGGAAAAGTGCGATCAGATCCCCGAGCCGCGCTACCAAGCGCATGCCTCAGTTACCAAGCGGTGAGCAGCTCATCTCCTGCCCTCCCGGCGTGCCTGTCGCCGCCACTTGATCATCGACCACACCGTGTGCGCCGCCCAGCCCAGGCCCAGCCCAACCACCACCGCGCCCAGGCTGGTATGCAGGCCCGTGCGGTCGAGCAGGGCTTGCACGAACGGATTGTCCACCGCGGGCATCGAACTGTGCAGGCGCAAAAGCTTCCACTGGCCGTCGTGTTTGCGGGCTACAGCCGTCCATTGCGATTCGTAACGCAGCGGTTTGCTCGACCCGCGCGTCACTTCCTCTTGCATCGAACCGCGCATCAGCGCCAGGTCGCCGGTGATCGTGATCGGCTCGTCCATGGTGACGCGCACGTCATGGCTCGCCTGTTCGCCGATGAGTTGCCGCAGTTTTCGCCAGTATTCGGCCAGGCTCTGCGGACTGTCCACGCGGTCGCCGGCCACGGTCACGCCGGTGAACTGCGCATCGAGCAGCGGCGCCAGCAGGTCGGGGTTATTCTCGCGCAGGGCGCGTTCGTAGGTGTCCCAGATGGCGTGCAAGGCCGCGGTGTCAGCGTCAGCCGAGGGCTGCGTCGTCAGCGCCTTGTCGGCCCGCGCCGCCATCGCGCACGGCGCGAGCAGCGTGATCAATAGCACGCAGGCCCAACTCGTGAAGTTGAAACGCCTGCCCATCACCATGGATTCACCATCGCCTCGGCGGGCTGAGGCTGCGCGAAAAAGGCGCGGACGCTAGGGCGGTACATGAAGACCAGCAGCACGATGGGATACGCCAGGCCGATGAGGCTGCCGACCATGCCGCCGATGCCGCCGCCCAGGGCGCCGTAGTTCTCCGGGCTGTTGTTCTGCCGCGCCAGTTCGATCAGCGGCGGCATCATGAACATGAGCGTTCCCACGAAAGTGAGGATCGTGAAGAGTATGCTGGCGTAGGCGTACACGATCGAGAGCGTTCGCCCCCAGGCCTTGGACGACAGCAGGCCGGCGCCCGCGCCCGCCAGCAGCGCGGTGATGGGCAGGCCCGCGACGAGGCTGGCAATCACGAAGCCGCGGTAGCCGGCATTGGTGTGCATCAGGTGAATGCCGGGATTGCTCGGCACGTCGGGGATGATGAGTAAGACGCCCGAGCCGGCGTGGCCGCACAGACCAAGGGCGGCAAAGACGAGGTTGAGAATGCCAAAGACGAGGATCGGTACGGGTCGTTGCATCGCAGGCCCCCTTGGTTGAGTGCGGGCATTGTACTTTCCCTCTCCCCCTGGGAGAGGGTGGCCGAGGCTTGGCGAGGCCGGGCGAGGGGATCTACGGACGAGTGGGGCGTGATACTTCGATGACGTTCGGGGGCTATCGTGTGTCCCAGTGCTCCGCTCATTCCGAGATCCCCTCACCCCAGCCCTCTCCCAACGGGAGAGGGGGCCGATCACTTGGCGAACATCGCCTCGACGAACTTCGACGGCTCAAACGGCTCGACGTCATCGGGCGTCTCCCCGACGCCGATGAACTTCACCGGAATCGCCAACTGCTCGCGGATGGCCACCACGATGCCGCCCTTGGCGGTGCCGTCGAGCTTGGTGAGGAACAACCCGGTCACCTCGATCGCCTGGGTGAACACCTTGGCCTGGTTGATCGCGTTCTGGCCCGTCGTGGCGTCGAGCACCAGGATCACCTCGTGCGGCGCCCCCGGGATCTTTTTCGCCAGCACCGTCTTGATCTTGGTGAGCTGGCGCATGAGCGGTTCCTGGGTGTGCAGCCGGCCGGCAGTGTCCACCAGCAGGACATCGACGTTGCGTGCCAGCGCGGCTTCGGCGGCGTCGAATGCCACCGCCGCCGGGTCGCCGCCTTGTTTGCCCTTGACCACTTCGACGCCCAACCGCTGCGACCAGATTTCCAGTTGCTCGACCGCCGCCGCCCGGAAGGTGTCGCACGCCGCCAGCAGCACGGTCTTCTTCTCATCGCGCAGGCTCTTGCACATCTTGGCGATGCTGGTGGTCTTGCCCGAGCCATTGACGCCGGCCACCAGGATCACCGTGGGACCACTTCCGGGGGGCGCCATCTTCAGCGTGCGGTCGATCGCCGGCCAGTAGGCGTTGAGTTGATCTTTGAGGAACGCCAGCGCCTGGTCGCCGGTCTCCATGTCGCCGCGTTCGTAGGCGGCCTGGATGTCCTTGCGCAGTTCGACGGCCGTTTTGACGCCCACGTCCGCCTGGATGAGTCGGCGTTCGATCTCCTCGATCAGCGCCGGCGACAACCGCTGCCCGGCCAGCACCGTGCGCAGCCCGCCAACGAACTGCTGGCGTGTCTTGCTCAGACCCTGCTTGATCTTGTCGAAAACGCCTTTGAATAGAGCCATGGCGAAAGTGTAAAGTGAAAAGTGAAAAGTGAAAAGTCGGAGCGCGGGAGTCTGGCGTCAAGAGCGAGGAGTCAGGAGTCTGATGCCGACGTTTAGCGGGAGACGCGCAGCGTCCCACGAATGCGGCATCAAGCATCGGCGGCGCTGCTGTCGGGTGGACGCTCGGGCGTATGTTGATGGTCGTCCGCCTGCAACTTTTCACTTTTCGCTTTTGACTTTGCCGTGCTTCCCAACGCCTCGGCCAGCCATTGGTCGCTGGTGGGCGGTTCTTGCAGGGATTGCGCTTCGGGGATGCGTTTTTCCGCTGCCAGGCGTTTGGCCATTTTGTCCAATACACCGTTGATGAAGGGCGGGCTCAGTTCGCTGCTGTAGTGTTTGGATAGCTCGATGGCTTCGTTGATGGCGACCTTGGGCGGGGCGTAGCCGCTGACCATTTCGTGATACGCCAGGCGGAGGATGGCGCGGTCGACGGGCGGCTGGCGGTAGGTGGGCCAGTCGGGCGCCAATTCGGCCGCCAGCGTGTCGGCGTCAACGTGATGGTCCCAGGCCGCCAGCGCCAGAGTCAGCCCGGCCTGATGGGTCGCTTCGTCGTCGTGTTCGTCGGCGGGGGCCTGGCGGATGGCGTGCACGTCCGCCTCGCCGCGCAAGTCGATCTGGTAGAGCACCTGCATCGCCAGTCGTCGAATGTCCTGCCGTCGCGCCATGGGTGGGGCATGATAGTGAGCGATGAGGGGCAAAGCGAACGAGGCGACCGCCGCCGGCGCCAGCGCGAGCCAGGAGGGGAGCGTCAGGAGCAGGGCGAGCAGGAATGAGCACCATACGGCCGGAGTAGGGGCCGGGGGCGCCGGGGGCTCCGGGGGCGCCGCCGGTACGGGAAGCGCGGCGGGTCGCGTGGTTTGACCCTCGTGACCCTCGTTGTCGCGCTCGTCGCCCCAGAGCGCATTCCCCTTG
>JBBDMX010000014.1:0-37535 GCA_040878035.1 Phycisphaeraceae bacterium
ATGCCAAGTCAAGATAGCCCGGTCCGCAACTAGAGTAAAGTGCATAACCAGATCTCGCCTATTTGATCCGGTTTTCATAATCCGGGTCATCATCAACCATGGCCCCGCAGATCGCGGGGAAACGTCCTCGCCGCGGCGACCGTGCCGCGACAGCATGAATGAACGTGTTATGTTAACTGATATAACACTTATTTAACATCATACGTCGCCGGATCGGAAAAGTAAAGCCCGGGAGCGGGCGTGAAGAAATCGTCCCTCAGCCGGGGGCATGCTCAGGATTTGGGGGCGCTTCGAGTGCGCGTGTTCGGTGACATCGCCGCAGTCCGCAAACGCCGGCCGAAGTTGCCCGGTCACGGGCATGTCCGGCCCTTCATGACGCCTTGGCCATCAGCGCCGGCGCTGCCTCGGCGACCTCCCAGGCGCCCTTGCACTGGAGGACGCCGCCGATGTCGGCCCCGCGGATCGACAGCGTGCGTGGCTGGGGCGCGACCCACTGGCACTCGAATTCCGGGCCGCCATAGATCTTGAACTCGAGCATGTAATCGCCGGCGTTCAGAGGCATGGGATCAAAGACGTAGCGCAGGTGGTACGTGCCCGAGCGAGCGGGAATCTCAAAACCCATGGCGCGCACATCCGCCGTCGCCAGGTACTGGCCCCCGATGGTGTTGAAGTTGATCTGCACCGAGGGCGTCTCGAAAGCTTCGTGCATAACCAGGTCCATCTCGACGATGCCCGGCTCGCCCGCGTCCCATTCGAGAATCTCGCGTCCGTCGGCGTCGGCGAACCGGATGTTGCGCAGCTCCGCCGGGCCGTGCACGTGCTCGCCAGGCCGGGTGTTGGCGGCGTCGAGCACGTCCAGGTAGGTGCGGATCGCCTCACCCGTGGGCCCGTGGAACATCGCCTGGCCCTGGTTGAGCACCAGCGTGTTGGGGCACAAGCTGCGAACCTGATCGAGAATGTGCGAGATGAAGACGACGGTGATCCCCGAGTTGAGCAACTGGTGCATGTGGCGGACGCACTTGTCGCGAAAACGCGCGTCGCCGACCGACAGCACCTCGTCCACCAGGAGGATTTCCGGGTCCATATGTGCCGCCACGGCAAAGCCCAGCCGCGCCTTCATGCCCGAGCTGTAGCGCTTGACCGGCGTGCCCATGAAGTCGCGCACGCCGGCAAACTCGACGATCGCCTCCTCCTTGGCCTTGATCTCGCGGCGCTTCATGCCCAGGATGGCGCCGTTCAAGTAGATGTTCTCCCGGCCAGTCAGGTCCTGGTGGAACCCCGCGCCGACCTCGATTAACGCCGACAGCCGGCCGTGCACGTGGTACTGGCCCCGGGTCGGGCGGATGATGCGCGACAACAGCTTGAGCATGGTGCTCTTGCCGGCGCCGTTGGGGCCGATGATCCCCAGCGACTGGCCCGGCTGCACTTCGAATGACACGTCCTTGATGGCCCAGAACTCATCCACGCGCTTGCGCGGCTGGAAGCCCACCGCCCGCTTGAGCAGGTTGGGCAGCAAATCGCGCAGGGAATCCTCCAGCTCGCCGCGGCGAAACTTCTTCCACAAATGGTCAACCTGGATGGCGGGTGCGGGCATGGTGGGAATTTCGGATTTCGGATTTCGGATTTCGGATTTTTGTAGCCGCAGCGCTTCCTAGTCGACATTTCTCACTTTTTACTTCGCACTTCGCACTTCACATCACCTCGGCAAAGAGGTGTTCGGTCTTGCGGAAGATGAGGGTGCCGATGACCAGCAGCAGCGCCGCCACCAGCGTGCTGTAGCCCAGGTAGGGCCAGAGCAGGTCGCGGACCTCACCTCTGGTGACGATGTCTGAAATCGCTTCGAGCACCGGCGCCACGGGGTTCCACAACATGATTCGGCCCGAGGGACCAAGCTGGTCGACAAAGTACAACACGGGCGTAAAGAAGATGCCGAACTGAATCAGCACCGCCATGATGTATTTCACATCGCGCAGGAACAGGTTCGCCGAGCCGAAGATCAAGCCCAGTCCCAACCCCATGGCCAGCAGCAGTCCCAGCAATGGCGCCACCAGCAACAGCCACCAAGACAAGACCAGTGGCGAGCCCGGGAGGAAGGCCACCAGGAGCACCACGACGACGAGGCTGATGGCAAAATCCACCAGCACGGAAAGGGTGGTGGAAAGGGGGATGAGCTGGCGCGGGAAGTAGATTTTCGACGCCAGGCCCATGCCGCCGAGGATGCCGCTGGCGCTGCTCGACAAGACGCCGATGAACAGGCTGTAGGGAACCATGCGGACCATGACCGATACGACGTTCTCCATTTGCAGAGAGGTGCCCTTCATGAAGGCCAGACCCACCTGGACCACGACGCCGGCCAGGATCCCCATCATGGGCATGAAGAACGCCCAGAGCACGCCGAACACCGCCTGCTTGTATTTCACCCGGATATCGCGATAGGTCAGGGCCCACAGGAGCTCCTTGTAGTCGTAGACCTCGCGGATGATGTTGCTGCTGCCGTTCATGGTAAGGCGCGGAAAGTACGAATTAGAAGGTAGAAAGTGTAAAGTGAAGAGCGCGGGAATGCACCTGATGGCTATTCCGACGCTTTTTACTTTTTAGTCCTTACCTTCTACTTTTACCTTTACTTGACCTTGGCCTCCGATAAAACACGAAGCATGTCCGTTTCCCGCTTGCTCGCCGCCGGCGCCGAACCGATCCGCTGCGTCACTATTGACGTGGAAGACTACTTCCACATCGAGTCGGCGTTCGGGGTGATCGAGCGTGACCAATGGAAACACTGGCCCAGCCGCGTCGAACGCAACGTGGACCTGCTGCTCCAGTTGTTTGATCGGCACAAGCGCCGCGGCACTTTCTTCGTCCTGGGCTACGTCGCCAAAGAACATCCGGCCATGGTGCGTCGCATCGCCGCCGCCGGCCACGAAATCGCCAGCCACGGCACCATGCACGAACGCCTGCACCGCCTGGACCCGGACTCCTTCCGCGACGACCTGCTCGCCAGCAAAAGCATCCTGGAAGACCTGGCGCAGACCCCCGTGCTGGGCTACCGCGCCCCGACCTTCAGCATCGTACCGGCCACGGCCTGGGCCATCGACGTGCTCATTGATGCGGGGTTTCAGTACGACGCCTCCATTTTCCCGGTTCGCCACCATCGGTACGGCGTACCGGGGGCGCCGGATCGCCCCTTTTGGGTCCACGGCCGGCAAAATGGCCCCAACATCCTGGAGCTTCCCCCCCTGACTTGGCGCCGCCTGTGGCGCAACTGGCCCGTCGCCGGCGGGGGATACTTCCGACTCCTGCCCCTGTGGTTCATGCAGCGAGGCCTGGCGCAGGCACGCCGACAACAGCGCCCGGCGGTGCTCTACTTCCACCCCTGGGAATTCGACCCCGACATGCCGCGAATGCCGCTGTCCTTCACCGGCCGGCTACGCACCTACACCGGCTTGCGTGCCGCGGCGGGACGGCTGGGCCGCATTCTCGCCGGTCCCGGCCGATGGGTACGCCTGGCGGATGTCCTGCATGAGCTGCGTACCATGGCCAACCAGCGGCCGGCGGTGCAGCTTGATGCCATGCTGCCGTGAGACTGCGGGTAAAGCCCCGCATGCCTATGCGGGGCTACGGCGGCGTGGGCGCCGACGGACGCTTGGGTCCCACGAACGCAAAGTCGCTCAACCCCGCTGCCTGAAGCCGCTGCACCAGTGCCACCAGCACCGGCCCGCGGTCCACATCGCCCTCTTCGAGCATCGCCAGGTAAATCCGCGGCGGATCGGGCCGACTGGCCAACTCCGCCAGCTTGGCGTCAAGCTGCGCCATCGTCACAGCCTCACGGTTGAAGAACAGGGCCCCGTCGCGCCCGACGGTGATCGCCTGCACCGCCCCCTGTGTACCCACTTCTCCGCCGCTGGCCACCGGCAACAACCGCCCGGGCAGCACGTTGGCCTCGATCATCATCACAAAGCTGTAAATGAAAAACGTCAGCAGCAGAAAGACAACGTCGATCATCGGCGTCATCTCCATGCGCGGCGAAAGGTCATTGCGGCGAACGCGGTACATGCGGGTATCGTATCGCGGACTTTGGAGTGCGGCGGCGCCGACGCCGCTTTGGCTTGCGGCGGAGCCGACGGGAAACCTTATGTGCTCCGCACAAAGCCAAAGCGGCGTCAAGGCCGCCGCACTCCAAATGGCTACAGGCGCAGTGAATCCCACGCCGCCACGATCGCCTCACGTGGCGCATCATTCACAATCGACACCGCGCCCAAACGATCAGGCAGCACCAGCCGCACCTTACCGCCGGCGACCTTCTTGTCCGACAGCATGGCGTCCATGAGTTTTCCCGTCGCCGGCAACTGCTCGGCACGGGTCGGCAGGCCGATCTTCTGTAGCAACTCCACCAGGGCGCCCAGCACGGCCGCGGGGCAGCGCCTTATGTCCACCGCCAGGCGCGTCGCTGCCACCATGCCCAGCGCCACCGCTTCGCCGTGCTGATAGCTTCCGCCAGCGCCGTAGCCGGTGGTGGTCTCGATGGCATGGGCGAAGGTGTGGCCAAAGTTCAGGTGCGCTCTTTCGCCTGTTTCCTTTTCATCCGCCATGACCACGTTGGCCTTGATCTGCACGTTGCGGGCGACCAGCTCGACCAGCGTGTCGCCGTCGAGGCGGCGGATATCGTCAACGTGGTCGGCGATCCAGTCGAAGAGGGCGGCGTCGCGGATGACGCCGTGCTTGACGCACTCGGCCAGCCCGCAGCGCAGCTCGCGGGGCGGCAGGGTCGAGAGCGTGTCAGTGTCGATGACCACGAGGCTGGGCTGATGAAACGCGCCGATGAGATTTTTACCCTGGGGCACATCGACGCCGACCTTGCCGCCGACGGAGGCATCGACCATGGCCAGTAGCGTGGTAGGGCATTGGACAAAGGGCACGCCGCGCAGGTAGGTGGCGGCGACGAAGCCGACGGTGTCGCCCACGACGCCGCCGCCCAAGGCGATCACCGGCGATTTGCGCTCCAGGCGGGCATCGAGCAGCACGTCGTAAAGCCGGCGAACGGTGTCGAGCGTCTTGTGGACCTCGCCGCTGGGGACCTGGTGTGCGACGACTTGATAGCCGGCCTTGGTGAGCGAATCGGTCGCGGCCTGGCCGTGCGTCGCGGCGACCGCGGCGTCCATGAACAGTGCGGCCCGCCCATGAGGCACGACCTGCTTCGCCCGGTCACCCAGATGCGCCAAGGCGCCCGGCTCGATGCGGATGTCGTAACGGTGGTGCGGTAGTGTCAGGGCGATGGTGGGCATGGGCAGAGTGTCGGGCGTCGGATGCTAAGCTGCAAGCGGCTGGGAGGATCACGGCTTCTCCTCGTGACGGCGCTCCAGTTCGCGCAGGGCTTCAACCGGGTCCTTGGGCAAGACCGGTTCCGGCTCGCCTTCGGGCGTCCTTTCCGCGCCCTGTTGCTCGCCGCGATCACCCAGGCGCTGGCGCCGTTCCTGCATGCGCTGGGCATACGATGGCCCACCGGCCGCGATCTTGCGCCGCAGCAGCATGAACAAAACACCGGCGACCAACAGCAGCATCAACAGCAAACCGATGCCCGCGCCCGGGCCGGAGGACCCTGTCGCCGCGCTGCTCACCTGCCCCGTACGATTGGGACTCTTGCCCACGAACACCAGGTAATCCAGGATCTTCCTATCCTTCTGCTCGCGCGTCTGTTGCCAGACCTTGTAGAAGCGGGCGACGATCCACACTTCGTCGCCAATGTTGGGGCGTGCATCCGCCGCCGGGGGATCGACGAGATAGACCACGACGATGTGGTCCTCCTTGACGCTGGTGCGGATGAACCACTGTTCAAGCTTGCCGTCCCATGGCCCAGACCGCGCGGTGCGCTGCACCTGGCGCGGCGCCGCGGCGACGAACCCCTTGATGACGAAGAGCTGGCCGCGCACTTCGACGGGGTTCAACTGTATCTGCGTGTAATCGGGAATGGTGGCACCGGCCTGCTGCGCCGGATCGAGCCAGCCGGCGTTTTCCAACAGTGGATACAACGCCGCCTCATCGACCTGCATCGACCGGTCGGTGGCGGCGCTCAACCGTTCAAGTTGGTCGGCGGTCAACGGCGGCTGGGCGGCGAGAACCGCGCCGGATAGTGCGACGGTGATGAGCAGAACGAACCAGCGTGTGGTCATAGGTGCATATAGTAATAGCGAGGCTCCTTTGAGGTCGCCGAGCCCGGGGCCGGACAAACCATGGCACCCGCGGAGGCGCGCAAATTTTTCGGGAATTCCCTGATGGCCCTTGCCAAGCGTCGGCCGATATACTCTAATGGCGTCATCTGAAGGAGGCGGGTGGGGCCGCAACCTGCCCGTCGCCACTCCGCAAGTGATGTTTTTCTGACGACTCGCTCGGATGGGGCATGATGCGCCAGACGTTCGGCACCCCCGGTTTTACCGGAACCCAGACGGCAGGCGCATCACACCGATGATTGGTAGCACGCTTGGTTCGGCACTTGGCACTTGTGTCCCGATCGACGCGCGGATCCTTGGATTCGCGGGTTCAGGAGCATGCCAAAGTCATTTGGAAGTTCCTTAGGCATTGGTTGGTTATGTATTCCCTGCGGACGGAGCGCTGGGCGCTTCAACCGGCAGGTATTACCAAGCCTTCATTCGTTGCAGGATGTCCCGGTCCAGCCTTGGCGGCTGTGGCTGCCTCATGCACGGTCGGTGGAGCCTTTCGCCGATTAGCAGCATTCCGCAACTCGCGGAAACCCACGGAAGTCCCGGAAGCCCCGGAAGCCCCGCCCCTACCCGCTTACTGATCCCCCGCTATGTCACACAACTCCGGTATTCTCGAACTGTCCAACAAGGCCGACGGCCGACTGCGCATCTTGGAGAAGACGCTCATCGCCGATCCGCGCGACCCGGTCGTGCCCGCGCGGCTGATCGAACGCTACGGGCTGCGCCCCGGCATCCACCTGGATGTGAAACTCGGCGGCCCCGTGGGCGGCGGGGGCGGAGGCGGGGGCGGAGGCGGAGGCAACGGCCACCACAAGCGCCGCGGCCGCAAGGAAAAACGCCAGAAGTACAACGCCATCGCACCCCAGGCGCAACGCGTGCAGGAAATCGTCGCCATCGAAGGCGCCGCCCCCGAGCAGTTCGCCAAGGGCCGCCGATTCGAGGACCTGACCACCGTCGATCCCACGCCCCGGCTCACGCTGGAATATCCCGAGTGCCCGCCCGCCAATCGCTTCATCGACCTGTTCTGCCCCATCGGATACGGGCAGCGCGGCATGATCGTCTCGCCGCCCAAAGCCGGCAAGACCACGCTGCTCCAGAACATCGCTAACGGCGTGGCACGCAATCACCCCAAGGCCATCGTGTGGGCCCTGCTGATCGACGAGCGGCCCGAGGAAGTGACCGACTTTCGCCGCAACGTCGCCGCCGAGGTTTTCGCCTCGAGCAACGACCATACCGCCGAGAAGCATTGCGCCTTGGCCATGCTGGCGATCGACCGCGCCAAGCGCTTCGCCGAGCAGGGCAAGGACATCGTGATCGTGATGGACTCGCTGACCCGCTTGGGCCGGGCCTTCAATAACGCGCCGGGGATGGCCTCGACGGGACGCACGATGACCGGCGGCCTGGACTCGGGCGCGCTGGCGATTCCCAAACAGCTCTTCGGAGCCGCGCGCCGCTTCGAAGAAGGCGGCAGCCTGACCATCATCGCCACCGCCCTGGTGGACACCGGCTCGCGGGCCGATCAGATCATCTTCGAGGAGTTCAAGGGCACCGGCAATATGGAACTGATCCTTGATCGCCAGATCGCAGATCGCCGCCTGTTCCCCGCCATCAACCTAGCGGCCTCGGGCACGCGCAAGGAGCACTTGCTGCTGACGCCCTCGGAGTTGGAAGTGATGGCGGCCTTGCGGCGCCGGCTGCTGAACATGCAGCCTCCGCAACAGGTCGAGCAGTTGCTCCGCGCCCTGGAGCGCTTCAAGACCAACGCCGACCTGGTGGGCAATCCGCAAAGCCCCGCCAACCCCGCCGCCGCCGTCCGCGTGTGAGAAGGTGTATGAGGACGCCAACAAGCCGGACCTGAGGCTCTGCGAAGGTCTTCGCAGAGCCTCAGACCCGGCTTATTACATCCACAGGCTCACATGAGCTTGTCCATCAGGTCGCGGTGCTTGGCGATCCCGTTGTACACCGCACGGATCAGCACGCGCAGCGGCGCGACCTGTCCCGCCAGCCAGATCGGCCACAGCCACCACACGTAGCGGGCCAGGTGAATCAGGGCGTCGCCCGCGGCCAGGTGCCGGCCATCGCTCCGCACCACGCGCAGGGCCTCGAGCAGTTGCTCATCGGACAAATCGCTGAAGTACGCACGCACCCAATCAGCTTGCAGCGGCACGATGTGCAGACCATGACGCGCCAGCGGCCGATGCAGCCGCTGCGCCCAGCGCCGACAGAACGGGCACTTCGCATCGTAGAGCACCCACCCGCGTGCCGACCGGTCCGGCGCGCCCCGGGGCGGATGTCGCTGTTCCACACGCAAGCTCACCCCCGATCATAGTTCGCGCTCGGCCTCATCAAGCCGCGGGCCACCGGCGTCACATCGTTAGATGCACCGTATGCCCCGCATCGTGCAGCATCTTCTCACGCTTGGCCAGATCCAGATCGTGATCGACCATCCTGTTGACCAGTTCCTCGAAGCTGACCTTGGGCTCCCAGCCCAACACGCGCTTAGCCTTACTTGCGTCACCCAACAGCAGATCAACCTCGGCCGGACGAAGGTAGCGCTCGTCCATCGCCACGAACTTGCGATAGTCCAGGTCCACGTGGGCAAACGCCAGTTCACACATCTCACGAACCTCGTGCATTTGCCCCGTGGCGATCACGTAATCATCGGGCTTGTCCTGCTGAAGCATCAGCCACATGGCCTCAACATAGTCGCCGGCAAAGCCCCAGTCGCGCTTGGCGTCGAGGTTGCCCAGGTACAGCTTCTCCTGGAGCCCCAGCTTGATGCGCCCCACCGCGCGAGTGACCTTGCGGGTGACGAACGTCTCACCGCGGCGGGGGCTTTCATGGTTGAACAGAATGCCGCAGGAGGCGTGCAGGTCGTAGCTCTCGCGGTAGTTGACCGTGATCCAGTGCGCGTACACCTTGGCCACGCCGTAGGGCGAGCGCGGGTAGAAGGGGGTGGTTTCCTTCTGCGGGGTCTCGACGACCTTGCCGAACTGCTCGGAGCTGGACGCCTGGTAGTAGCGGATGGGCCGGCCCGTGGCCTGCTGCAAGTCGCGCACCGCCTCGAGCAGCCGCAGTGCTCCCACACCCGAGACGTCGCCGGTGTAGATCGGCTGGTCAAAGCTTACACGCACGTGGCTCTGCGCTCCCAGGTTGTACACCTCGGTCGGCTCAATCTCGCGCACCAGGCGCGACAGCCCGCTGGCGTCCGCCAGGTCGGCATAGTGCAGCTTCAGCCGCGCCCCCTTCTCGTGCGGGTCGCGGTATAGGTGCTCGAGCCGGTCGGTGTTGAAGCTGCTGGACCGGCGAATCAGCCCATGCACCTCGTAGCCCTTGCCCAGCAGCAGTTCGGCCAGGTACGAGCCGTCCTGTCCGGTGATGCCGGTGATCAAAGCACGCTTACCAGCCATGGTCGATCCTTCAAATAAGGAGGTCGCCGACGAGCATCATGGCGACACGGCCCGCACGATCCGCGCGGGCACGCCATAGGCAACTACATCGGCAGGAATGTCGTGCAGCACCACTGCGCCGGCGCCGATGACGCTGCCGGCGCCGATGCTTACGCGCTGCACCACCACGGCGCCGATGCCCAGCCACGCCGCCCGGCCGACCGTGACGTGGCCCGCCAGGTGTACTCCGGGGCCGACATGGGCGCCGTCCTCGATGACGTTGTCGTGATCGACTGTGGCGCCGGTATTGACGATCACGTTGGCGCCGAGGCGCGAGCCGGGGTTGATCACCGTCCCGGCGGCCACGACGGCCCCGCGACCGATCGATACGTCCGGCGCCACGATCGCGCCGGGATGCACCGCGGTCGCCAGTTCCAGCCCGGCGGCGATGACCGCTTCCGCCAGACGCAGCCGGGCCGCGTTATCGCCCACCGCCACCACCACCAGCGTGATGCCCTGCCCACGCAAGGTCGCCAGTTGCTCCCCACCGCCCAACACCTTGGCGCCGCAGAACACCCGGCGCTGCTCGCTATGCGCCTGATCCGCGAGAAAACCCGCGATCGCATGCTCCCCGCGCTGGCGCACCACGTCCGCCACCACGCTCGCATGCCCGCCGGCGCCATAGATCACGAGGTTAGGCATGGTGTTCAAACCGAATTAGCCACAGATGAACACAGATGAACAGATAATGAAAAGCAAAAAAATGCGGGAAACAGAAAATCAGAATGAGTGATCTCTCCCTTTTGCATTCTGCTTTCTCGGCTTTTTTCTGCTTGCCTGTGCTTTTCCCATCTGTGTTCATCTGTGTTCATCTGTGGCTGACTATCCGATCAACCCCGCGCCTTCGGGTTTGCCCGAGCGGATCACCACCGGGTCGATCTGGCCTTCGATGGTGACGTTGCCCTTGGCGTCGACGACGCAGACGGGGACCTTGCCCGCCTTCCAGTCCGCCAGCGCCAAGAGCGGCCAGCGCTGCGGCCAGTGCGTGTCGGGCTCGACGGTGATGCGCTCCCCGCCCGCCGCCAGTCGATCGATCACCAGGCGCGGCTCCGCCAGCGCCCAACCCAGGCAGGTGATCCCCCGCGGATAGAACGCCAGATTGTTATTGACATAGGTGTCGATGAAGCCATGGCTCTGGTCATGCGTGTTGCTCATGACCTGGAGATCCCAGTAATGATGCGCCATCATCGGCAAACGCGCATCGAGGTATCGGCCCAGGTGATCGCGCCAGAGATTCTGGCTCACCCACACGTTGTCCACCTCGAAGGAGGTATGCCCGCAGCCGTAGCGTCCCTGGGCTTCGCGGGTGGCGTTGGTCAGGTCGGCGCGCAGCTTCTCGACATCCAATGGGCAAGGCCGATCGATCAGCAGCGGCAGGAGCAGGCCGTTGGCGGTGTAGATCGAGTAGCCGTCCCAGCCGGTCAGTTCGCGGTAGGGCAGCGGCTTGCCCGACCAGACGTCCACCATGTCTTCGGTGGTCTGGTCGATGCAGACGGCAAAGTGATCGCCCAGCCACGCCAGCCGCTGGATCGACGCGGCCGCCGTGCCCGCCACGCCGACGCACTTCTGCGCCAACTCCGAGCGATCGGCACGCTCGAGCAGATCGGCGGCGGCGTGCAGCGCCGCCACACGCTTGATCGCCAGGTAAGTCTGCCGACGGGCGTATTGCGTCGCCGGGCTGGCGTCGTCGATGGTGTTAGCCACCCCTTCACTGGGAAAGCCGCTGTCATCGCGGTCGGTCCAGATCAGATACTTGACCAGCCGCTCGATCAGGTCGGCGTGCGGCTTGATCAGCGATGCATCGCCCGTCCAGTGCGCGTAGGCCTGGAGCATCAGCAGGTAGTTGCTGTTCTCCTCCACGGGCATGTCATGGGGGTAGGCCTGCTTGCCGGTGTGGACGCCCACGCCGATGTCATGGCTCAGGATGCCGCCGCCCGAGGCCGGGTGCGGCTTCTCCACCAGCGGCCACTGGTCGAGTTGTAGCGCCAAAAGTCGCGGCCAGAGCGTCAGGTAGAACAGGCAAACGTTGTATTCCACGTCAATGGTGGAATGGAACAGGCAGGTGCCTTCCCAGACGCTGAACCATTCGCTGCCGTCGGCCAGGTCGCACCAGAACGTGTTGTTGAGGTAGGCCTGGTAGGACTGGTGCAGCAGGTGGCGCTGGGCGCCGTTGAGCGGCATCTGGTCGAACACCTTCTCCATCCGCCGGGAGTGCGCCAACAGATCGTCCCGGCCGGTGACCGCTTCGGTCATCAGCGCATCCAGGTCGCGCCAGTACTGCACGTAGCGGAACTTGCCCAGCGTCGGCTTGCCGCCGTTGCGCTTGGGATTGGTCAACTCCAGCATGGGCTCGGCGACGTGAGCACCCCACACCAGCCGCCACTTGATGCCGCTACCCTCTTCGCTCACGGGCAGTTCCAGGGTCAGGCCCTGGCCGTCGGCGTCGGGCCTGGCGTCGGGATTAAGGCTGACGATGCGCTCGCGCACGGTCACACTGCGCAAGGCGCCGTCGCCGGCGACGGGGTCCTTGGGATGCTCCGTCGCCGCTGACAACCGGCCGGTGTAGCTCAGGTCCAGCCGCGGACCCGTCGGTCCAGGCACCGAGGCACTGCCCCCGGCCGCCTCACCCGCCGAGGCACTGATGCTCGTGCCCGGACGGGTCAGCCGGATAAACATCTTCACCTTGTCCGGCTGCTCGCCTTGCGGCTTAATCCAACGCACCCGATCCACGGGATTGACCCGCATCTCCAAATAGAACGCCGGCATCATGCACAACTGTTCGTTCTGCGGGTAGAACACGCTGTGCACGTTGAACTCAAAACGCAGGCGATACTTCTCGCTGTAGCCGCGGTAGGTGATCGAGTTGATGCGATCGAACTGCTCGCAGTTGTACAGGGGCGTCCCGCGGGTGGTGAAGGGCAGGACGCGCTCGGTCCCGTCGGGTTCGACCAGGCCGACCATCAGGTCCACCGGCTCGTCCAACAGCCGGCCCATCGCCGAGTGCATGACGCACCGGCGGTACGGCTCGAACATCAAGCTGAAGCGGCTCCCCAGGCGAGCCATCGTCCAGGTCATCAACTGCATCGCACGGACCCTTGTGAACCAGTCAGGTGGCGTATTGTGCTGAGTTTTGCCCCGCCGGTAAAGGCGGCCCCCTCCGTAAAGTGGGGTTTTCCCCATGGTAGCAGGGCGCGAAGAACGAGGAACGAAGAAAGAGGAACAAAAAAACCAATGCCCGATGAAAGCCCACCCGCTCCAGCCGGTGGGATTGGGGTACACTGAATGCCGCCATGGCGCAGCGCCGGTTCCATTACGACCAGGCCTTTGAGCGCTACCTGCGGGAGAAGGCGATTCCCTACGTCGCGGTGGACGAGGCCAAGCGGGCCTTGCAGGGCGCCAAAGCGCCGTCGAGCCTCAAGAGTTTCGACTTTGTGGTCTACAGCGAGGCCGGGCCGAACCTGCTGGTGGACGTCAAGGGCCGCAAGCATTCGGGGCGCTCCAGCCGGTCGCTGGATAACTGGGTGACCAGGGGTGACGTGGAGAGCCTGCGCAAGTGGGAAGGCATCTTCGGCCAGGGGTTCGTCGGCGCGTTTGCCTTTCTCTACTGGTGCGAGCAGCAGCCGCCCGATGCCCTGTTCACCGAAATCTTCGAGAGCGGCCAGCGCTGGTACGCCCTGCTGGCGGTGCGCCTGACGGATTACCAGACGCACATGCGGCAGCGCAGCCCGCGCTGGGAGACCGTCAGTATCCCCGCCGCCCAGTTCAACGCCCTGGCGCGGCCCTTGAAGGAACTGCTGTAGCCCACCACCTGGCGCACCAAGCGACGCGCCCCCAAGAGATCGGCACTCCCTACCATACAACATGGCGTCCAATGCCTCCCTCAAAACCTACCGCGACAAGCGCGACTTTGGCCTCTCGCCCGAGCCTTCGGGCGCCGGCAAAGCCAGGGGCGAAACCAAAAGCCCGTGGAAGAAGCGCGGCAATCCGATCTTCGTCATCCAGAAGCACGCCGCGCGAAGCCTGCACTATGACTTTCGCCTCGAAGTCGATGGCGTGCTTAAGTCCTGGGCGGTGCCCAAAGGCCCCAGCACCAACCCGGCGGACAAGCGGCTGGCGGTGCACGTCGAGGACCACCCGCTGGACTACGCCGACTTCGAGGGCGTGATCCCCAAGGGCCAATACGGCGGGGGCACCGTGATCGTCTGGGATGCCGGTCCGTACCACAACCTCAAAATGGACAAGGACGGCCGGGAAATCCCCGTCGCCAAGGCGATGGAAATGGGCGCCGTCGAAATCTGGCTCCAAGGCAAGAAACTCCAGGGCGGCTACGCCCTGATCCACAGCAAGCTCAGAGGCGACGACAAGAACTGGCTGCTGGTGAAAATGAAGGACGCCGGCGCCAATGCCCGACGAAATCCCGTGAAGACTGAGCCCAAGAGCGTGCTGTCGGGCAAGACCATCCAAGAGGTGGCGCAGAACCACAAATGAGCGCCACGAAAGCCCACCCGCTCCCGCCGGTGGGACGCTGCGCCACAACGTCTCCGCACCGCCCATCGATCCCACCCGCGGGAGCGGGTGGGCTTTCGTCTTCCTGCGGTTAATGCGCTTACCGCGGTTGCTGCGGTTACAATCCCCCCATGTTTGGCACACTTTCTGACAAATTCAGCGATGCTCTGCGCAAGCTTTCGGGGCAGGGCAAGATCAGCGAATCCAACGTGCGCGACGCCATGGCGGACGTGCGCAACGCCCTCCTGGAAGCCGACGTGCACTACGAGGTCGTGCAGACCTTCGCCCAGCAGGTGCAGGACAAGGCCCTGGGCGCCGAGGTGCTCCAGGCCGTCAAGCCCGGGCAGCAGATGATCAAGATCGTCTACGACGAATTGGTCAGCCTGATGGGCGACGAGGAGGATCAGCCGGGCATCATGTACGTCAGCCCCGGACCGACGGTGGTGATGATGTGCGGCCTCCAGGGCTCGGGCAAGACCACGACCTGCGGCAAGCTGGCGGCGTACCTCAAGAAGCGCGGTAAGAGCGTCATGCTGGCGGCGGCAGACCTCCAGCGGCCGGCGGCGGTGCACCAACTCGACATCCTCGCCGGCCAGGTCCGTGACGAGGCCCCCGGCGCGGCGCAGGTCTCCTTCTACAGCGAGCCCGACAAGGTCGCCGAGTATGGCAAGGCCGTCGGCGCCGCCGTCACCGTCTGCCGCAACGCCGTCAACCAGGCGCGCGGCAAGGGCGTGGACGTGGTCATTCTCGACACCGCCGGACGCCTGCACGTCAACGACGACCTGATGAACGAGCTGCGCATGGTCAACGCGGCGGTGCAGCCGCACCAGATCTACCTGGTCATCGACGCCATGACCGGCCAGGACGCGGTCAACTCCGCCAAGGCCTTCAACGACCAGCTCGAACTCGACGGCGTGATCCTCACCAAGTTCGACTCCGACACCCGCGGCGGCGCGGCCCTGAGCGTCAAGCAGATCACCGGCAAACCGATCAAATTCATCGGTGTGGGCGAAAAGCTCGACGCCCTGGAAGAGTTCCACGCCCAGCGCATCGCCTCGCGCATCCTGGGCATGGGCGACGTGGTGTCGCTCGTCGAAAAGGCGCAGGAACAGGTCAGTGTCGAGGAAGCCCAAGCCCTTCAGGAGAAGATGGCCAAGGGCAAGATGACCATGGACGACTTCCTCAATCAGTTGAGAAGCATTCGTCGCATGGGGCCGATGAAGAGCCTGCTGGGCATGCTGCCGGGCATTGGCCAGCAACTCAAGGATTTGCCCATCGACGAGAAGCAGATCGACCGGACCGAGGCGATCGTGTGCTCGATGACCAAGGACGAGCGCAAGGATGTGGACCTACTGGACAATTCGCGTCGCCGGCGGATTTCCCGCGGCTCGGGCAGTACACCGCAGGACGTGAGCCAGCTCGTCAAGGGCTTTGAGATGGTCAGTCAGATGAGCAAGCAGATGTCGAGCATGGGCATGATGTCGCGCATGAAAGCGATGGCGGGGCTGGGGAGCATGGACATGTCGGCGCTGGCGGGCGGGCGCGGCCGGGGCGTGCCCCAGTTGCCGGGTGCACCAGCAGGCAAGGCACGCCCCAAGTTCAAGCAGCGCAAGCGCAAGAGCCGTTGACCGTACTTGCCAGCCCGGGGTCAGGCTTCAAGCATCGCCGCTGTTCTGCCCAACCAAGGGCTTTGCAAAGCCAACTTTCGACCACGCGGGCACCATCACCCGCGCCCGTTTTTGAGGTACTCGGGAGGCGTTGAGTATGTCCCGCAGGAGTCGGGCGTCGGCCTTGGGACGCTTTCCGTTGAGTACCTCGCTGTAGGGGTTAGCTGTCATTTTTTTCTTTGCACCAGCCATCACACACCCTCTTTCGTCTGGAGTTTCTGGGCTCCGCTGCCCGCTGCGTCCCGGACCTCAGGCTCGCGCCGTAGACTCGGCGCCGGCTTGTTTGAGGGTCGTGAAGACCTGCTTGCGCTGCTCGCTATCGCGGCACTCGACCGCGACGAGAACCTTGCCGTCCTCCAACTCCTTGGCGAACAGCTTGGCTTCGTGGTCGGTAAAGCCGTAGCCGACCAAACCGCCCAGAACGCTGCCGGCCGCAGCCCCCGCCCCGGCGCCCGCCAGCGCCGCGACCACCGGCCCGGCGATGAGCAGCCCGGTGCCGCCCGAGGCGATCACGCCTACCGCCGTCAGCCCCGCCACCAGGGCGCCCAGCGCTCCGCCGGCCGTGGCGCCGGTCGCCACACCTTCGGACAGCTTCGACTTGGTCTGGAGCTTGAAGTCCTCCCCCAGCGAGTCGGACATCAGCACGCTGATTCTCTCAGCGCTGATGCCGATGGCCTCCAGGCGGTTGACCGCCTCGGCTGCTCCAACATGGGTGGGAAATATTGCCGTGGCAAGATAATCAGCCATCGTCTGTTCCTTCCGTTCGTGGGCCGCGGGGGGCCACGAGTTAGGGGTTCCACTGCATGGTCTGCCGTGGTACGCAGGCACTGTCCTGTTCAACTACGACAATGCGGTTGAAGCCTAGCGATGACATCGGTCAGACATCACGCAAGAAAACGAGGAAGACTCTGTAGGGAAATCACTGACTTATTCATAAGGGTACGCGCCGACGAAATGGATCGCCGCGGAGCGCCAGTCGCTCCGCCTGTTGACCACGGCCCGGCGCGGGCCGATACTGTGGCCATGATCTGCCGCAGCCTGCAAAAGACGGTCGCTGTTACCTGAGGGGACGACCCCCGCACCCCGGACCCCGGACCCCGGACCACCCGGCCCCCGCTTCGCGGCGATCACTCCGTTCTCAATCCTGCGTCATCCGACTTTCACCCGTCGCTGTCCGACGGCGTTTACCTTTATCATGACCGTCCCGCGAAAACCTTCGCGGCAAGGCGCCCCCATCATGCCTACCGAACTTGCCACACGTTACACACCCGCCGACATCGAGCCGGCGATTCTCCAGCGCTGGAACGACGCCCGCGCCTTTCACGCCGAGCCGACCGACGCCGGCCCCCCCTACTCCATCGTGATCCCCCCGCCCAACGTGACCGCGGCCCTGCACATGGGCCACGCGCTCAACAACACATTGCAGGACATCCTCATCCGCTGGCGACGCATGGCGGGCGACAACGCTGTGTGGCTACCCGGCACCGATCATGCCGGCATCGCCACCCAGACCGTGGTCGAGAAGCGTGTGCTCAAGGAAGAGGGCAAACGCCGCACCGAGTTCCAGCGCGATGAATTCGTGGCCAAAATCCAGGCCTGGAAGGACGAGTACGAAGCCACCATCACCAATCAGCTCAAGACCATGGGCTGCTCCTGCGACTGGGAACGCCAGGCGTTCACCATGGACGAGACGCGCGCCAAGGCCGTGCGCGAAGCGTTCTTCCAGCTCTTCCGGGGGGGGCTGATCTACCGCGGCAAACGGCTGGTGAACTGGGACCCGGTAACGCAAACCGCCCTGGCGGATGACGAAGTGGAGATGGAAGAAATCGACGGGCACTTCTATTACCTGCGCTACCCGCTGGCACCAGACAAATCCGAAATCCGAAATCCGCAATCCGAAATCCACTTCGTCACGGTGGCGACGACCCGCCCCGAAACAATGCTCGGCGACAGCGCGGTGGCGATCAACCCGCGCGACCCGCGTGCCGCCGCCCTGCGTGGCCGCAAGGTGCGCCTGCCCATTGTTAACCGCGAGGTGCCGATCATCGAGGACGAGTACGTGGTGCTGCCTGATCCTGACGGCGATGAGAAGGCTCGGTACTCCTCGGGCTTTCTCAAGGTGACGCCGGCTCACGACCCCAACGACTGGGAACTGGGCCTCAAGTACAACCTGCCGCAGATCAACGTGCTGGCGCCTGACGCGACGATCAGCGACAAGCACGGCTGGCCGGAGGACGACCGCCTCCGGGGGGGCGACTTGCTCGACACGCTCATCGGCCTGGACCGCTACGAGGCCCGCCAGGCCATCGTCGAGTGGTTCCGCCAGAACGATCTGCTCGAAGATGTGAAGCCCTACCGCCACAGCGTGGGACACAGCTATCGCAGTCACGTGGCGATTGAGCCGTATCTGAGCGACCAATGGTACGTGGCGACGAAGAAGCAGATCGGCGATGCCAAGTCCGAACTTATCCCCGGCACCGACGTGCCGATGAACTCCCTCGCCGGTTACGCACTGCGTGCGATGGACATGACGCAGCGCTCCGACCCCCTCTCCCTTGGGGAGAGGGCTGGGGTGAGGGGATCTGGGGATGAGAGGGGTCAACGATCAAGCCAGAGTCCATCGGACGCTATTGAAGCGAATCCGCGCAGCGCTCTTTCGCAGGCACCCTCACCCCAACCCTCTCCCTCAGAAGGGAGAGGGGGCCAACCCTGGGAAGGCCAACTGCGTTTCATCCCCGACCGCTACGCCCGCACCTTCCAGGCCTGGCACGAGAACCTCCGCGACTGGTGCATCAGCCGGCAACTGTGGTGGGGGCATCGTATCCCGGTGTGGACTAGACCAAGCATGCCGGCGCATACATACGCGATGGGTGAACCTGACTTGCTTCTCGCAAAACTGTTTGAATGGCACCGCCAAGATCGTCTAGTCATGCAAGGGGCTGGACGCCTACTAACAGGGGCGGAGAAAATCGGAAAAGATGCCCTCTATTTCGTCTGCGTCCGGAACGACAGTGATAGCGAGATTACTGACTTACTTGAAAGTGAGGGGTTTGTTCAGGACCCCGACGTCCTCGACACCTGGTTCTCCTCCGCGCTCTGGCCCATGTCCACGCTGGGCTGGCCTGACGACACGCCCGAGCTGCGCGCGTGGAACCCGACTTCGACGCTGTCCACCGCCCGCGAGATCATCACGCTGTGGGTCAGCCGGATGACCATGTTCAACATCTACTTCCGCAGCCAGGTGCCGTTCAAGGAGGTATTCATCCACGCGATGATCCAGGACGGCGAAGGCCGCAAGATGTCCAAGAGCCTGGGCAACGGCGTGGACCCGCTGGACATCATCCACAGCCACGGGTCGGACGGCATGCGCTTCACGCTGGCGCAGATGACCACGCAAACGCAGGATGTGCGGCTACCGGTGGTGCGCGACACTTCCGGGGGCGGCACGGGGCGCAATACCAGCGAGAAGTTCGATGCGGGGCGGAACTTCGCGAATAAGTTGTGGAACGCGACGCGGTTTGCGCTGCAGAATCTGGAAGGTGCATCGAACAATTCAGAAAGCCCACCCGCTCCGCGGGTGGGAGATCCCACCCCCGGAGGGGGTGGGCTTTCGTTGTCGTCAACATCACCGTCGTCGTTAGCACTCGCAGATACTTGGATCCTCTCGCGTCTGGCGCGGGTCGTGCACGACTCAACCGCAGCGCTACAGAACTTCGAGTTTTCCAGCTATGCGCAGGGGTTGTACGACTTTATCTGGCGCGACCTTTGCGACTGGTACATCGAGGTGGTCAAGCCGACGCTGCGTGACGACGCCGACGAGCGCGATGTGCTGGCGTTGTGCCTGGATGTGTCGCTGCGGCTGTTGCATCCGGTGATGCCGTTTGTCACCGAGGCGTTGTGGGAGCACTTGAACGCCGCGGCCCCCGACCGTCATGAGGCCGCCCGGCGCTTCGGCGACATCGCGATTCCGCCCAGCGCTCTATTGATCCGCGCCGCCTGGCCGGGGGTACCCATGACGCTGATGGACCCCAAAGCCGAGGAGGAGTTCGGGCTGATTCAGCAGGCGGTGTCGGCGGTGCGGCAGGTGCGCACGCTGTACAAGGTGCCGCCGCGGCAGAAGGTCAAGCTCAGCGCCAAGGTGCCCGCGGCCATGGCGCAGAAGGCGGTGGCCCGGCCGACGCTGTTCCTGGAAACGCTGGCCAACGTGGAGGTCGAGGAGATCGGCCCGAAGGTGGACAAACCCGCCGACGCCGCCGTCGCCGTGGTGGGCCTGGCGGAGTTTTATCTACACGGCCTGATTGAGGCCGACGCCGAAAAAGCGCGCCTGAGCAAGCGGCTCGAAGAATTGGACAAGAGCATCAAGACGCTTGAGGGCCGGCTGGGCAATGCGGCCTACGTGGACAAGGCCCCGCCGCACCTGGTGCAGCAGACCCGCGAGCAGTTGGAGGCGGCCCAACGCGAGGCCCGGACGGTGCGCGAGCAGTTGGCGGCGCTGTGAGAAGGTAAAAAGTTGAAAGCAAGAAGTCGGAAAAGGAAGCCAACCAACGCGTATCAGCGTTTCCGTACTTTTTACTTTTCACTTTCCACTTCCTACTTTCAGAGCCATGCCGCGATTCCAGGACGACGCCATCGTGATCCGTGAGAGCGACTGGTCCGAGACCAGCCAGGTGGTGACGCTGCTGACCGCCGCGCACGGCAAGGTGCGCGGGCTGGCCAAGGGCACCAAGCGCATGACGCCCAGCAGCGTGGCACGCTTCTCGGGCGGGATCGAGCCGCTGACCCGCGGCCAGATCGTCGGCACGCTCAAGCCCATCACCGGCCTGGCGAACCTGACCGAATGGGACCTGGTCGAGCCCTATTTCCACCTGCGGACCAACCTGGTGGCCATGCATCTGGCGCTATATGCGGCCGATGTGGCCAACGCCATGCTGGCGGATCATGATGCGCATCCGGGCACGTTTGCGGCCATGGCGGAGTTGCTCCCGGCGCTGGCGACGGAGAACGAGCGCGAACGGGCGATGCTGCTGTTTCAATGGCGGCTGCTGACCGATGGCGGGCTATGGCCCGAGCTGGAGAAGGATGTGCACAGCGGGGCGCAACTGCCTGCGAAGGGGACGCTGGTGTTTGATCCGCATGGCGGGGGTTTGACGAGTGGGATTCTGGGCGCGGGAGATGCCCGCGGTTGGAAGGTGCGCGGCGAGACGGTGGCTCTATTGCGAGGGCTTGTAGCAGGGAACGGGGCAGTCGGGGCGCCGGTGGAGGCGCTGCGGCGTGCGAATCGGCTGTTGTGCAGTTATCTGCGGGCGGTGTTGGATCGGGAGTTGCCGACCATGGCGTTCATTCTTTCGACGGGGGAAGGAAGAACGCGATGAATCGCGGCACTTCGTAGTCGTCGTCGCTCAGCGACGACTGCCTTCCATGCGTTGGATATAAAACATCGAGTCGGCGGGACGTGGGCCGATCATGTGCCAACTGATGGGGAAGGCGGGCTTGCGGGCGGCATAGGCCTCGAAGATGCGCCGGCCCCAGGCGTATTGCTGCTCGATGTTGCGCTCGACTTTGGCGGTGTCGATCGAAGCGATGAACTGTCGGGTGGCGTAGTTCCAGTTGGGGTCCATGCGCACCAGCAGGTGGCCTTCCTCCCACTCGATGGGATAACCGTGCACGTAGCCCTCGCCGGTGTTGGGCGTGTGGTACCAGTAGCAGAGGAAGCGGTCCTTGTCGGCGGTGGAGCCGTCCTGGGAGCCGCCGGTGAGCAGGCGGGCATGGGAGACGCGGATGGGGTTGGTGCCGAAGGGTTTCTTGCGGGCGATCCAGAGCTGGCCTTGCGACACTTCGTACAGGCCGACGTGCGCGTAGTCGATGCGCAGGTCATCGGTGCAGTAAGTCGTGTTGATTCGCAACTCGCCTTCCACGGTTGGTATCTTATGGGAAGGAAGCGGGCGGCAGGATGCAATCGTTTAGCGGGAGATGCGCAGCGTCCCTTCAGTGGCGAAAGGCGTGACGATGGAAGCAAACACAATATCGAGCATGGCGGCCGGCGTCCTGGCGGAGAAGCTCGACGATATGCTCGTGCTATCGCTGCTGGGCACGGATTACCGCCTGCATCTGGCGATCGATGCGGCGACGGCGGCGGAACTCGGCAAGGTCGGCGACCGCCTGGAAGGCTTTATCCACGCCCGCGCCAAACGGATTGATGTAGTGCGCACGGGCGGGAGATACATCGAGCCGCTCTACGGCCGGCCGCGGCGGGTGCAGGGGCGGATCACCACGGTCGATTCGGCGGCCAATACGCTGACGGTGCTGGCGGCGTGCCCGCTGGTAGTGACGACGACGGTTGATCCGCAGGCGGGCCGATTTGTCCAGGGACAACTCGTGAGTTTCGACATCGAGCGCGGGGCGCGCTTCGAGCTGTTCGCGGAGCATCATTCAGGCGACGCCGGGATTGATCCGATCAAGCAGGGAAACCCGACGCCCAGGGGTCAGTCGGCGGTGGTGGGCGCGGTGGCGGGGGCAGGACACGTGGCCGACGGCGGGGCGCTGGGCGATGACCGCAAGATCACCGGCCGGCAACCACCCAGCGGGGAGACCCCGATCAGCGGATAAGGAATTGCTTATTTCTAATTTCTGATTTCTGACTGATGGAACTAAGCCCGGCCATGCGAGTCTTCGAGCTTGGCCGGGATAACCCTCGGCACCGATCCCCGGCAAGCCCCCAAAGCGGGGCATGCCGGGGCTTGACCAAATTAGAAATCAGAAATCAGAAATTAGAAATGGATTTAACCATGGCTTCACTCAAACGCATCCTCGTCACCGGCGGCGCCGGGTTCCTCGGCTCGCACCTGTGCGATCGCCTGGTCGAGCAGGGCCACGATGTGATCTGCCTGGACAATTTCTTCACCAGTCAGAAGCACAACATCACGCACCTGCTGGCGCAGCCCAATTTCGAGCTGCTGCGCCATGACGTGACCCATCCGCTGTGGCTGGAGGTCGATGAGATCTACAACATGGCGTGCCCGGCCTCGCCCGTGCATTACCAGTACAACCCCATCAAGACCATGAAGACCTCGGTCATGGGCGCCATCAACGTGCTGGGCATGGCCAAACGCACCCGCGCCAAAGTGCTCCAGGCCTCCACCAGCGAGGTCTACGGCGACCCCACGCCCGAGCACCACCCGCAGACTGAAAGCTACCGCGGCAACGTCAACCCCATCGGCATCCGCGCCTGCTACGACGAGGGCAAACGCGCCGCCGAGACGCTCTTTTTCGACTACCACCGCGCCAACGGCGTCAACATACGCGTGGTGCGCATCTTCAACACCTACGGTCCGCGCATGCACCCCTACGACGGACGCGTCGTCTCCAACTTCATCGTGCAGGCGATCCGCGGCCAGGACATCACCATCTACGGCCAGGGCCAGCAGACCCGCTCGTTCTGCTACGTCGATGACCTGGTCGAGGGCATCATCCGCATGATGAACGGCCCGGACTCGTTCATCGGCCCGGTCAACCTGGGCAACCCCGGCGAGTTCACCATCAAACAACTGGCCCAGCAGGTGGTGGAGCTGACCGGCAGCCAGAGCAAGATCATCTACATGGACCTGCCCGCCGACGACCCGACGCAGCGCCGCCCGGACATCACGCTGGCCAAGAAGCACCTGTCGTGGGAGCCGCGAATCTCCCTGCGTGACGGCCTGATGAAAGCCATCGCCTATTTCCGCGGCATCGACCTGGCGCGGTTCCGCAAGCCGACGGATCACACGGCGCACAAGTCGTCGCAAAAGGCGTGAGTGTTTGCTTCGACGCCGCGGGGGGCTACCCTTGAAGGATGACCCGTGACGCACTTCAATCCGCGGGATTAGGCCTCTTGACGCACGATTCGCCAATTCTGGACGTGGCGGGCGAAGTCTCGGCGATCATCCGCGCCCAAGGGCTGGAAGCGGCCGTCATCGGCGGCGTGGCGGTGGTGCTGCATGGTCATGTCCGCACGACGCTGGATGTCGATGTATACGCGGCCGACGCCGACCAACTCGCTGGGGCGCTGCGTGCCGCGGGCTTTGCCTGGGATGCCAAGCACAAGCAATTCAGCAAGGCCGGGGTGCCCGTACAGATTGTCACGCCCCAGCACGTCTCGACGCCGCCGAGGCAGTATCAGGACTTGCAGGGCATCCGCACGGTGTCGCTGGCGGACCTGATCAACATCAAACTGCGCAGCGGGTCATCGAACATCCTGCGCGCCCAGGACATGGCGGACGTTATCGGCCTGCTGCAACACCACGCGATCACCTCCCGCTTCCTGCCGCGCATCGACAAGGATCTGCGGCCGACGTTTCGCCAGTTACTGCGCGAGCTGCGCCGCAAGTAGCGGCACACTGCCGTACATCCGGGCCTTCGAAGATCCAGGCCCGGCTTGGCGGCCCAAATGGCGGCGCGAGGTTGCTTGCGTGCTATGCTATGCCCCCCCAACCCAGGAGTTCCCGTCATGCCCCATAGACGTGCTTTTGACCTCACGGACCAAGTCGCGCTGATCACCGGCGGCGCCAGCGGCATCGGCAACGCCATTGCCCAGGCCTTGGCCCAGGCCGGCTCCAAGGTCGTGATCGGCTCGCGCACCGCCGAAAAGGTCGAGTCGGCGGTAGGTCTGATCAACCAGACCGCCGGCGGCGACGCAATCAACGTCAAGGCGGCTGGCGTGAGTCTGGACGTCACCAGCGGCCCCAGCGTCGAGCGCGCCGTGAAAAAGTGCGTCGATCTGTTCGGCAGGCTGGACATCCTGGTCAACAGCGCCGGCGTCATGCTGCGCAAGCCCACCTTCGAGCTGGATCCGGCCGACTTCAACCGCATCTACGACACGCACGTCACCGGCTCGCTGCGCTGCGCCCAGGCGGCGGGGCACCTCTTCCGCGAGCAGCACTCGGGCTGCATCATCAACCTGGCGTCGATCAGCACCTTCGTGGACCTGATCGAAGTGACCAGTTATGCCGCCGCCAAGAACGCGGTGCTGGGGCTGACGCGCAGCCTCGCCAACGAATGGGCCAAGTTCGGCATCCGCACCAACGCCATCGCCCCCGGCTTCATTCCCACCGAGATCAACCGCCAGATGATCGAGAATACCGACCGCGGCCGGCGCATTTTGGAGCATACGCCCATGGGCCGATTCGGCAAGGCCGAGGAAATCGCCGGGGCCGCGGTGTTCCTGGCCAGTCCGGCCGCGTCATTCGTCAACGGCCACACCCTGGTGGTGGACGGCGGCTACCTGGCCAGCGGCATCGGCGACAGTTTCGCGCCGTGGGACCGGGAAGGGGAAAAGTAGAATGTAAAAAGTGTAAAGTGTAGAGCACGTAGTTAACGCCGACGCTGAGTCTGCGAAGCGTCTGGTACCTGACGCTTCGCAGACTCAGCGTCGGCGTCAATTCTTCACTTTTTTGCATTGTTGCTTTTCACTTTCTGCTTCTTCCGCTCCTACGATTAGCCAAGAAAGCGAGGCAGTCATGTCGGCGAACATGCGCAATCCTGCCTTTGACCAAACCCTGACGCTCCAGCACGACCTGGAGGCGCGGCTGCGGGAGTTGGGCAATGTGTGCCGGGCCCACGGCCTGGCGTTAATCGAAGACCAGAAGAACCGTCTGGCCGATGAGGTGGACCATCTGGGCATGGCGGGACGCGCCGCTGCGGCCGAACTGCGCGCCAACCAGCAACTCGAGCCCGCCGCCGACTATGTCGATACTGCGGCGGGGCAGGTCGAGCAGGCGTCGGCGTATCTTCGGCAGCGCCACGTGCCTGAATTGGCCGACGAGGCGCGCGGCGCGATTCGCGCCCGGCCGCTGCTGGTACTGGCAGGTTGTTTCGCCGCGGGGATGCTGCTGGGACGGTTGCTCAAGGCGGCACCGCCCGCCCAGGGACGTGAGCAGGACGACTTGGCCGATCCGCGTCAGCCGGCGCTGCGCCTGGCGACGGCCGCGGAGGACGACCTGCCACCAGTCTGAATTCAGCCAAGCCAAAAAAGGAGAGCCGCAATGAACCGCATGCGACGTTATTTCGACGAGGCGGTGGAGTGGGTCGAGCATCACGATGGCGGGCTCCGCCGGGCACAGGATGTGGCCCGCCGGGCGACGCACAACGTGGAGCACGTGGTGCGCGAGCACCCGGTGCCCACGCTGCTGGCGGGCGCCGGGCTGGGGCTGCTGGTCTACGCGGCGCTGCACCAGGCGCAGATGCGCAAGCGCCGGGGCTATGAGCAGGCGCACGGCGGCAACGGCCCGGAGGGCCAGGGCGCCGATTCGCCCGGGTCCGACACCGAGTCCAAGGAAGCGCGCATTGTCCGCGCCAAGCAGGCGTGGCGCAAGGCGCGGGCGACGGCTTCGGGCGCCGCCGCTGCCGCTGGTGAATGGGCCAGCGAAGCCGGCGAGGCGATGGCGCATGCCGCTGGTGAAATGGGTCACACGGCCGCGGCGCTCGGCCGCCGTGCCAAGGCTGGTGCCGTCGCCACCCGCGACACCACGATTCAGACTGTCGAGCAGTATCCTCTGGCCTCGGCGACCGCGGCGCTGGGACTGGGCGTACTGGTGGGACTGACGCTCCGGCGTACCCGCCAGGAGGACCGTGCCCTGGGCGAGTTGGGCCAGGCTGCGCGGCAGCGCTTAGAGGCCAAGGGCCACGAGTTGCTCGAGCACGGCCAGAACCTGGGCCGCAAGGTCATCGACGCCGCCGCCGAGGTGATCGCCAGCGATTTGAAGCGGTGAAGTAGTTATCATCGGACTTATGAAACTACTCGAACGCCTCTGCCTCACCCCCGCCATCCCCGGCCGCGAGGAACGCATCCGCGAGTTGATTCTCAAAGAGACCAAAGGCCTGTTCGACGAGACCCACGTCGACGCGATGGGCTCGCTGGTGGGCGTGCGCAAACCCCGGATGCCCCGCAAGGCTCGCGCCGACAAGAAACCGGCCACTCGAAGCAACAGCGCCCCGACGCGCATCATGCTCGCGGCGCACATGGACCAGATCGGCTTCATGGTCCGCCACATCGAATCCAGTGGGTTTGTCCGCATCGCACCCACCGGCGGCTTTGACCCGCGAAACCTCTTCGCTCGACTGGTCACCATCTGCACCGATCATGGCGACCTTCCAGGGGTGCTCAACCCTGGCGTCAAGCCCGTGCACATCGCCAGCGAGGAAGACAAGAAGAAGACGCCGGAGCTCAACGATTTCGTCATCGACCTGGGCCTGTCTGCTGACCAGGTGAAGGACAAAGTGCAGATCGGCGACATGGTGGTGCTCCAGGCGCCGTTTGTGCGCATCGGCAAGACGATCGTGTCGCAGTGCCTGGACAATCGGGTGGCGTCATGGATCGCTATCGAAGCCCTGCGCAAGACGCCGCACCATGCCTGTGAGATTCACTGCGCCTTCACCGTGCAGGAAGAGGTGGGCCTGCGCGGCGCGGGCACCGCGGCGTACGCCATCAAACCTGACATCGGCATCGCCATCGACACGACCCTGGCGGTGGACACTCCCGGCGTCAGCGACGATCAGCGCGTCACCAAGCTCGGCGACGGCGCGGGGATCACCCTCATGGACGCCTCGATGATCAGCGATCTGTCGGTGGCCCGACACTTCGAATCACTGGCGAAAAAGCACAAGATCAAGCACCAGCGTTCGGTCCTGCCCCGCGGCGGAACCGATGCCGGCGCCATGCAACGCGCCGGCGGCGGAGCCAGGGTCTTCACCCTCTCCTGCCCCACACGCTACATTCACACCGTCACGGAAATGGTGCATGAAGACGACCTGCACGCCTGCCGCGACGTCCTGGCGGCATACCTGGCGGATGTGGGGTGAAGAGAAGAGGTAACAGGGATGAACACGGATGAACACGGATTGGAAATAAAGAGAGAACAGTGATGGACATGATGATAAGAAATCATGTCAATACATCATGTTCATCATGTCTATCACTGTTTCTTCTTCATCCGTGTTCATCCGTGTTCATCCCTGTTACCTCTTCCTCAACTCAGCAACCGCTCCAGGTCCTCGCGCGTCAGCGCCTGGAGCAGGCTCTCGGGCTGTTCGCCGATGATCGCGTCGGCCAGATGACGCTTGCGCTCCTGCAATTCGGCGATGCGCTGCTCCACCGTGTCCTGGCAGATCATGCGATAGGCAAAGACGTGCCGCGTCTGCCCGATGCGGTGCGCCCGGTCGATCGCCTGGTTCTCCACCGCCGGATTCCACCAAGGATCGAGGATAAACACATACTCGGCCGCCGTGAGATTCAGGCCCAGCCCGCCGGCCTTGAGGCTGATCAAGAACAGCGGGCAGTCCGGATCGTTCTGGAAACGCTGCACGCGCTGCTTGCGATGGCGGGTCTGCCCGTCGAGGTATTCGTAGACGATCCCCGCCGCGTCCAGCCGTTGCCGCACGATCGCCAGGAACGAGGTGAACTGGCTGAACACCAGGGCCTTGTGACCTTCGTCGATGAGTTCGGTCAGATCTTCCAGCAGGGCTTCGAGCTTGGCTGAAGGATCGCCGACGCGCTTCGGGTCGATCAGGCCAGGGTGACACGCCGCCTGACGCAGGCGCAAGAGCGCCTCGAGCACGAGCATCGACCCGCCGCCGCCCGTGGGCGAAGCCTGCGCCAAAAGCGTTCCGCGATAGTGGCGCAGCAACTGGTCGTACACCTGGCGTTGTGGCGGCTCCATCTCGCACAGGATCGTCTGTTCGGTCTTCTCCGGCAGGTCCGCCAGCACCTGCTTCTTGGTCCGCCGCAGCACGAACGGCCGCAGCGCCCGACCCAACTGCCCCGCCACCTCCGTGGACTGGAGCAGCCGCGGCCCCAACACTGGCGCGTCGTCGCCCGCGGGCGCCTCGGCTTCCACGGGCGCCGGTGCTTCGTGACCGTTGCTGCGCGACCCCCGCGCTTCCTGCACCGCGTTCTTCACCAGTTGGCTAAAGTGCGTCGAGCTGCCCAGCATGCCGGGGTTGAGATACTCGAAGATGGACCACAAATCGCCCAGATGGTTCTCGACGGGCGTGCCCGTCAGCGCCAGGCGATGCTGGGCCTGGAGCAGCCGCGCCGCCTTGGCGACTTGCGACCCCGGATTCTTGATCGCCTGCGCCTCGTCGAGCACGACATAGTGGAACGGCGTCTTGCGCAATTCATCGACATCGCGGCGCATCAGACCATACGACGTGACGACCAGGTCGTACTGGTCAAACGCCTGCCGCAACGCCTCGCGTTCGGCGCCGTGATAGGACAGGACGCGCAGGTTGGGCGTGAAATGCTGCGCCTCGTCGATCCAGTTGAAAACCACCGAGCGCGGGGCGACGACCAGGGTGGGGAATTGCGGATTTCGGATTTCGGATTTCGGATTTTGCGGCCAAGCCCGGCCATGCGAGTCTTCGAGCGTGGCCGGGATTTCGCCCGCGCCATTTCCGGGTGTGGTGCCTGGGCTAACCTTTGTCTCGTACGCCTCGGCCAGCATCGCCAGCACCTGAATGGTCTTACCCAGGCCCATGTCGTCGGCGAGAATACCGCCGGTGCCGAACCAGCGCAGAAACGCCAGCCAGCCCAGTCCCTCGCGCTGGTAGGGCCGCAACGATCCGACAAACGACGCCGGCGCATCCAAGGGCTTGACGCCGTCAAACTCATGCAGGCGCTGGCGAACCTGGGCGAACTTGGCGTCAACGTCCACCAGTTCCTGGCTGTCGAGCAGGGCGTCGAGCACCGCCGCCTGGGTCGCCTTGAAGCGCAGGTGGTCGCCCTCGATCTTGCCGACGTTCCACAACAGGCCGTGCGCGTCGAGCCACTCTTCGGGCAGCAACCCCTGCGACCCGTCGCCCAGGGTGACCATGGATCGGCCCTGGCGCAGGGCGGCGAGAATCTCGGGCAGTTGCACCACCTGGTCGCCGCCATCGCCGCTGAAGCGCACCCCGCCGTGCAGCTCGAACCAGTCGATGCCGCTGGTGATCGAGAACGAGGGCGTGCCCGCCTGGCGAATCACCTTGCGATCGGCGCTGACATCCCAGCCGCGCGCCAGGAGCGTGTTAACCGCCTGGGGCATCTGCTTGAGCGGCAGCACGCCAGCCAGGGCATCGTCACCCGACGACTCCGGATCGGCACGAAAGCCCAGCGATACCAGCAGCGACAGCGCCTCTTCCTCGCGGCGGCGATCGCGGCGAATCATCTCGACTTCGTCGTAAGCTTCGTCCACCACCTCGGCTGTCGCGCTCCCCTCCTCGCTTGTATCTTCGCTTTTTTCGCCTGCGTCTTCACCTGACTCGCCTGCGTCTTGGCCTTCAACCGGTATCGCTGCGACTTCGCTCCCGGGCGTGCTGGCGACAAACCGTCCGGGCGCCCCGGGCTTGATGCGATAGTCGCCGTAGGCAAACCAGAGTCTGCCAGCCAGCAGATTCCGCGCCCCGCCGCCTCCTCCGGGGCCGGCGGCGTCCAACCCGCGGCCACGGTCGCTCACATCCACCGGTCCGCCCAGCGTCGGGCTGTATAACTCCAGATGCGGCACCGGCGGCATGTGGCGCTCGGCACGACCCACCCCGATGGGCAGATCAATCTCCGGCAGGTGCGGCAACAGATACAGGCGATCCAGAAAGCTGGCCATGTCTGCCTTGGGCACCAACAGTGGTCGCACCGCGCCGTGATCGATCGCATCATCGCGGAACTGCGTGACCCAGCGATAGGCGTCGCGATCGTCGAACGGCGCCGCCCGGTCGCCATGGAACACCACGCCGTTGTCACCGCCCAGGATCAGCGAGGGCTCGTCGATCGCCATGTGCGCCCGGTCGCGGCGCAGCTCGACGCTGATCTCCAGGCCCTGATCGCCCGCATCCTGGCCGACCATCCACAGCACCCAGGGCGACTGGTTTTCCCAGACCAGCGGCCGGGGCTGCTCGCTGGGGCGTTCGCCTTCCTCGCTGTCATCCAGGTAGCAGCGTCCGGTGCCCGCCAGCCGCGCCAGCATGGTGTGGCGGGCGCCGGGCAGGATGCGGTACACCGCGTGCGCCTTGTCATCGCTGTAGAGCGACACATCGACGCCGCTGACCCAGCTTGCGCCCAGGATCAGCGCACAGAGCTCGCGGTCCAGCGGATCGATCAGATCGTTCAATCCCTCGGCACTGATGCGCAGGCGGCGCAGACTGCTCCAGCCCGATCGTGCCGGCAAACGCTGGTACAACTCGATCACCAGGGCATGGTGGCGGCGCGACAGCTCGCCGCTGATCACGTAGCACACCTGGCGCATCTGGAGCGGCAGCGCCGAGGTCGTGTCATGCAGGCCCATCATCGGCGGGCGCAGCAGACTCAGCCGGCCCATCCACTCGGGCTCGGCGGAAACGGGCCGCTCACGCTGCGGATCACGCCGCCGGGCCTTGGGCGGCGCCGGCGGGGCGCCACTTGCCCAGGCTTCCTCCGGCACCGGCGCCGTGGCCTCGGGCGAATCATCATCCCCGCCCGTCACCCCGTTGGTCTGCACATCCAGCAGTGTCGCGTACAAATGCTTGCAGTATTGACCGGAAGCGAACACCGCGCAATTGCAGTGCGCCACCGGGGCATCGGCGTCGCCCGTCAGCGTCACCTCGTAGGTTCGTGAGCCCTCGACCTCGGCGCGCACCCATTCCCCCTGGTGCGGCGCCACCTGCCGCACTCGCCCCTGCTGCTGATACGCGCGTCCCTGCATCCGCACGCTGCCGCGGAAGTAGGGCGCCCAGGTCTTCAATAACGACATTCACAACTCCGGGGTCCGCGGGTCCGACGGCCAACTGGGCCGAATCTCTTAGCTTAACTGCTTCTGCGCTGCTGGCAACTTCTGCTGCCGCGGATTGCGCGATTTTGCGATGCCGACGCCCCGTCCGCCAAGCGTCCGGTATTCTGAAGGCTAAACTATCTCGACTATGCCCCAGCAGACGGACAAGAAATCGTACAAGACCACGCTGAACCTGCCCAAGACCTCCTTCAGCATGAAGGCCAACCTGGTGCAGAACGAGCCGGCGTCGCTCAAGCGCTGGACGCAGACCGGGCTGTATCAGCGCATCCGCGCCGCGAGAAAGGGCTCGCGCCGCTACGTGTTTCATGATGGCCCGCCTTACGCCAACGGCTTGATCCATCTGGGCCACCTGCTCAACAAATGCCTCAAGGATTTCGTGGTCCGCTCGCGCACGATGATGGGGTTTGACTGCCCGTACATCCCCGGCTGGGACTGCCATGGCCTGCCTATCGAGCACAAGGTGATGCAGGAGTTGGGACCGGCCGGGCGGGAGTTGGAGCCGTACAAGGTCCGCCAGAAGTGCAAAGCCTCGGCCGAGAAGTACGTCAAGCTCCAAAGCGCCCAGATGCAGCGCCTGCTGACCCTGGCGGATTACGACAACCCGTATCTCACCATGGCGCCCGGCTACGAAGGGGCGGTGCTGGATGTGTTTGCCGCGATGGTCGAAAAGGGCCTGGTCTATCGCGCGCTTAAGCCCGTGCACTGGTCCATCGAAAACCGCACGGCGCTGGCCGAGGCGGAGTTGGAGTATTACGACCGGGAAGATACGAGCGTGTACGTCCTGTTTCGGATAACTGTCGGACCCGCCGAGACGTATGCGCCTGGACAGCCTGTAAGCGCCTTGGTCCAAGCATTGACGGGCGCCTACCTGATGATTTGGACGACAACACCTTGGACGTTGCCGGCCAATTGTGCAGTCGCGGTACACCCTCAAGCAGAGTATGGCGTGTACGAGCACGGAGGCAGGAAGATCGTCTTGGCGTGTGAATTGGCGGAATCGGTTCTGAAGCAAACCACGCCGCCCTTGATCACGTTCAAGGGACGCAAACTCGAAGGTGTGGGCTATGCGCATCCATTTATGCCTCCGGTTGTTTACGACCCGCCTCGGCCAATCTGGTGCGTAGTCACTGCCGATTACGTCACTCTCGAAGACGGCACGGGCCTGGTGCATACCGCGCCGGGCCACGGCGTCGAGGACTACCAAACCGCCAAGCGCGTAGGACTGGAGATTTACTGCCCGGTCAATGCCGACGGCACGTTCGACGCCACCGCGCCCGACTGGCTGCGTGGGGCTGGTGTCGATGTATGGAAGGCCAACGACCTGGTCGTCGAGAAGCTGCGGCAAAGCGGCCACCTGTTCCATGATCACAAGTTCACGCACAGCTACCCGCACGACTGGCGCGGCAAGACGCCCACCATCTTCCGCGCCACCGAGCAGTGGTTCGTGAGCGTCGACACGGAAACCCGTTTAGCGGGTGACGCGCAGCGTCCCGCGACGTTGCGTCAACGCGCCTTGGCCGAAACCGCCAAGGACATGAAGTTCTACCCCGAATGGGGTCGCAATCGCCTGCGTGGCATGCTCGAATCGCGGCCCGACTGGTGCATCAGCCGGCAACGCGCCTGGGGTCTGCCGATCCCCGCGTTCTATCCGCCGGCGAACGTGGAAGGCCAACCGCTTCTCACCCGCGCCAGCGTCGCCGCCGTCGCCGAAGTCTTCCGCCAGCACGGCTCGGATGCGTGGTTCCGTCTCAGCCCCGCCGAGCTATTACATAACTACGACGCAACGAATGACCCCGACGCCCCCGCCTGGGCCAAATCCGAAATCCGACGGCCTCAACAGCGGGTACTCCCGCTAAATCCAAAATCCGAAATTCGCAAAAGCACCGACATCTTCGACGTCTGGTTTGACTCGGGTTGCTCCTGGAACGCCGCGCTCAAGCGCATGCAGGACGACTACCCGGCTGACCTGTACCTCGAAGGCTCGGACCAGCATCGCGGGTGGTTCCAAGTGTCGCTCTTGTGCGGCCTGGCGGCTACCGGGCAGGCGCCCTTCCGCGGCCTGCTCACCCATGGCTGGACCATGGACAAAGACGGCCACAAAATGAGCAAGAGCCTGGGCAACACCATCGAGGTCGAAGCCCTGCTCAAGGAGGTCGGCGCCGACGTCTGCCGGTGGTGGGTCACCTCGGTCAACACCGACGGCGACATCAAGACGGACATGGATTTCTTCCGCGTGGCGGGAGAAGAGTACCGCAAGGTACGCAACACAATCCGCTTCCTCTTGAGCAACCTCTACGACTACAGCGCCCCCGGAACCTCCGGAAAGCCCACCCCCTCCGGGGGGTGGGACTCCGTAGACCCCACCTCGCTCGACGCCTGGGCCATGGAGGAGCACAACAAGCTCGTGCGCGGCGCCGTCGAGTGCTACGAGATGTTCGACTTCCGCGGCCTGCACGAGTTGATCTTCAACTTCTGCAACGACACGATGTCGGCGATCTACCTGGCGGCGACCAAGGACCGGCTGTACTGCGACCGTGCCGACAGCCCGCGCCGGCGGCGCACGCAGGCGGCCATGTGGCACATCACCGATGCGCTGATCCGACTGATCGCGCCGATCCTCCCGCACACCGCCGACGAGGCGTGGACCTCGCTGCACGACGGCAAAGGCGATGCGATCGACAGCGTGCATCTGGCGACGCTTCCCGAGCCGATCGAGGTGCCGGTCGCACCCCAATGGCCGACGGTGATCCAGCAACGCGATGCGATGCTCAAGCTGCTGGAGGACACACGGTCGCAGCGCGGGATCGACAACCCCCTGGACCTGGGCCTGCTCTGGCCCGCCAGCGACGCGCTGGCGAAGTTCGATCCGATCGACCTGGCGGATCTGCTGGGCATCAGCCGCTTCGCGTTCGGCCCGGTCGATGCGTCGCCACTGGTGCGCGACCTGCGCGATCAGCCACGCTGCGAGCGGTCATGGAAGCGCGACGGCACGGTCAAGGCGCGCGGCGACGGCGGCATGCTGTCGGATCGCGACGCCCAGGCGATAGGATTGTGAGGGTGATGTCGCCATGCACGTGCTGATGACTTTTCGCCTGCCGGATGACGCGCTGGCTCGCCTGCGGGAACGGGTGGGCGAATCGCAGGTTCATATCGTGGCGCGGGAGACGCCCGACTACGAGCGTTGGCTGGGGGAGGCGGAGGTGGCGATGGGAGCCATCCCAGCGGCGGACTTGCCGCGCGCCGCCAAGCTGCGCTGGATGCAGTTGCCCAGCGCCGGCGTCGGGCGCTTTGCCGACATCATGCCCAACGGGGCGATCCTCACCAACGCCAGCGGCGTGTTTGGCGTGCCCATCGCCGAGCATGTGCTGGCGATGATGCTGGGCTTCGCACACCAACTGCCCCGCGCCGTGCGGGCCGCGGTGCGAGCGCGCTGGGATACCACGGGTCTGCGCTTCGAACTGGCGGGCCAAACCGTCTGCATCGTCGGCCTGGGCGACATCGGCCGTGAACTGGCCCGGCGATGCAAGGCCCTGGACATGCGCATTCTGGCGGTTCGCCGCGCGCCGCAGGGCACTAAACCCGACTTCGTCGATGAACTGGGTGACATCACCAGCCTGGAGCGCCTGCTGGGCCCGGCCGACCACGTGGTCAACGCGCTGCCGGATACCAAGGCGACGCATGAACTCTTCGACGCCGGACGATTCGCCCAAATGCACCGCGGCGCCTACTTCTACAACGTGGGGCGCGGCGGCACGGTGGTCGAACCCGCCTTGATCCAGGCCCTGAACCAAGGCCACCTGGCGGGCGCCGGCCTGGACGTGTTCGCGGCCGAACCCCTGCCTGGCGACAGCCCACTGTGGAAAATGGAAAACGTCATCATCACGCCGCATAGGGCTGGCGACACGCCTCACAACGCCCGCCGGTTGGCGGAAATCTTCCTGGCCAACCTCGATCGCTTCCTGCGCGGGCATCCCCTGCAAAACGTGGTCGAGGCGGACAAGGGCTATTGAATTGGCCCCTTCTCTCCGGCGAACAGGCATCGCCACTCGAAATTGCCGCCCATTGGCGGTACAGTGCTGCGTATCCACCCTCGCTGGAGCCCCCTATGTCGCCCACCCGTTCTGCCGTTGTCCTATTGACCCTGTTGGCGCTGACCGCGCCGGCATGGGCGATCGAGCGGTTGCCCTTTGACACCATCAGCCGAGCGGCGGTGTCCGGCGACGATCAGAAGCTCATCGACGAGTTCACCTCGCAGTGGGGCCAGGCCCTGGCCAGCGCCAAGGCGGACGACCCGGCGATGGGCTCGGCGCGCGATCACCTGCTCGATCCGCTACGGCAGAAGTACAGCCCGGCGTTCGGGACCGCCTATTCCACCGCGCTGTCCAAGCACCTGACAACGGCGCTGGCGTCCGACCAGTCGCAGGTACGCATCAACGCCATGATCGTCGCCAGCCAGTTGACCCGCGAGGTGTCGGATCTGGTGGGCACGGGGCTCAAGGATGAGAACCCGGCGGTGCGTTACTGGGCCGCCAAGACCGCCGGTCAACTGGGCCAGGCCGCTACACTGAGCGCCGACGAGGAAGCCCGCGTGCTGGCGAGCCTCAGCGACGCCCTGGCCAGCGAAAAGTCACGGCTGGTGGCGCAGCAGATCCTCCTGGGGATGTCCGCCCTGAATATTCCCCAGGCCAACGCCCAACTGCTGACGCTGCTGGAAGCGCGCGTGACCACGCTCCGCGCCAACCCCACGCAGTCGCCCGCCGCGGAAATGCGCGCCTTGCTGGCGCTGATGACCAGACTGACCCGCGCCACCGGCGCCCAGACGGCCGACCAGCTGCGCCAGGCGGCACGGGTCCTCTACCTTTATATGCACTTGTCATCCCAAGCGCTGCTGGCAGAACCTACCGCCCTCGAGCCCTCCGTTCGCAAGGACCACGAGGACAACATCGTCACCGCCGAAAAGTGGCTGATGTGGACCTACGGCAAGCTCGGCGGCAGCGAGACCCTGCCCGGCTCCGTCCAGAACTACATCCAGCAGAAACGCTATAACGAGGTACGGATGATCGTCCAGGACGAGTGGAAAAAGACGATGCGGCGCGACCCGTACAACTTCAGCGACGATCAGCTCAGCGGCAAGTAAGAGGAAAGTGAAAAGTCCAAAGTAGCGCACTAACGCCGACGCTGTGTCCCTTCCGGGGGCGAAGCGTCCGGTAAGGGCACAGCGCCGCTCGATTCGGGTTGTCAACTCTTCACTTTTACTTTCTACATTTACACTTTTTACTTCGCTTCCCCCCTCAACTCATCCAGCCCACGCGCCGATAACGCCGACATGGGCCTTGCCTCTCGACATCTCCGTGCTATGTCGTTGGTCGAGGTGTTGATCGTCGTGGCGATCCTGGGCATTCTGGCGGCCCTCGTTTCTGGCCGGTACCAGGGCTGGGACGAGGACGCCCGGCTCAACGCCGCCGAAACCAACCTGCGCCTCATCGGAGACGCCCTGGTTCGCTACAAGGTCGATCACGGCTACTACCCCACCATCAACCAGGTCTGGGACAACCTCATCCTGAAAACCGACGCCCACGGCAACCTGGCCGAGGCCGGACACTTTGGCCCCTACATCACCCAGCCGCCCACCAACCCCTGGACCTATCTCGACATCGTCGACCAGCCCGACAGCGATATCGACGCCACCGGCTATACCTACGACCCGGTCACCGGCAAAGTCCTCATCCCGGGCTACAACCAGACCATCCGCAAATACACCGGGCCGCGTCTGTCGCCCGGCGAAGCCCGGATCATTAAACTCGCCCGAGAAGCCGACAACGCCGCATCCTCCTCCGGCGACAACGACGATCCGTCCTACGGCGGCTACTCGCACACGTCCAACTAAGGTACTGTAAATAAATAACTGATACTACCTTGTCCGTTGCTCCGATA
>JBBDMX010000015.1:0-4608 GCA_040878035.1 Phycisphaeraceae bacterium
ACCCGACCACTTCCCGGACAGTATTGCTTCTGAGGGAGAGGGCTGGGGTGAGGGTCTTGGCTGCACCAAGAATCACCAGTCCAACCCCGCGGCCCGGGCGATTGCATTCACCACCGCTTCCGGGCTACCCAGTAGGTCATCATTGGTTACGCGCAAAACCTGATAACCCAGCGACTCCAGATGAGCCGTGCGTGCCTGGTCCTCCGCAGCACGCCCCACATGCGTCAATCCGTCAAGCTCAACAATCAGCATGACCTCGATGCAGCAGAAATCAGCGATGAAGGGGCCGATGGGATGTTGTCGGCGAAACTTCAATCCGCCGATCTGCCGATTGCGCAACAGGCCCCAGAGGATACGTTCGGGGATTGGAGCTTCCTTACGCAACTCGCGCGAATACTGCTTCAGTTTCTTGGAGAGGCGTGGGCCTTGTTCCGACATGAATGGCCCCCCATTGCGCGGCTGCGCGTGACGGTCAATCTGGTGCGGTGGTTGTGACCGGCACCCTCACCCCAGCCCTCTCCCTCGGAAGGGAGAGGGGGTCGATCCGCATCTTTCACGAAAGCTGCTCGGCCAATCGGCGGTAGCGATCATAGAGGCCGTCGTAGACCTTGCTCGCTTTGCGGTTGGGGCGGATGACGGTGTCTTCTCCCTGACCGCGGGCCATGGCGTGCATGGCGGTGGAGGCGGCGGCGAAGCCGGTGCTCTCCTTGCCCGACGCCAGGACGCCCAGGATGGCGGCGCCCAGGGCCGGGCCTTGCTTGGAGGCGTGGATGGTGATCTTGCTGCCCAGGACGTCAGCGTAGATCTGCACGAGCAAGGGGTTGTGGTGGGGCAGGCCGCCGGTGGCGACGAAGCGCCGCACCGGCACGCCGCCCTCGCGCAGCACATCCACGATCCAGCGCACACCGAACGCCGAGGCCTCCAGCAGGCTGCGATAGAGATGCGCCGGCCGGGTGTTGAGCGACAGGCCGGTGAAGGCGCCGCGCAGCGTGCCATCCATCAGCGGCGTGCGGCAACCGTTCATCCAGTCGAGGCACAGTTCGCCATGAGCGCCCGGCTCCAACTCGGCGGCAGCGCGATCCAACTCCGCAAAATCCTTGTGACCGACCAGACGGCGAAACCAGTCAAAAGCATCACCCACCGCCGCCTGCCCCGTCTCGTAGCCGAAGTACCCCGGCAGGATGCCATCCTGCACCACGCCCGCTACGCCCGGCACCATCTTCTCCACCCGCGAGTTGAGCATGTGGCAACTGCTGGTGCCCATCACCAGGACCAGGGTGCTGGGCTCGGCCACGCCCGCGCCGGGTACGCCGGCATGGGCATCGATGGTCGCGGCGCTGACGGCGATACCTGGGCGCAGCCCCATCTTCTTCGCCATCGCCGTGCCTAACCCGCCCGCTTTGGCGCCCGGCGCCGTCATCTGGCCGGGCATACGTCGGCTCACCACGTCCGCCATCTTGGGATGCAGCGCCGCGAAAAACTCGGCCGAGGGATAACCATCGACCGCATTCCACATCGCCTTGTAGCCGGCCTGACACGTCGAGCGCGGCAACTGCTCGGCGGGACACGTCGCCGGCCCCAGCAACTGCCACACATACCAATCGCCGCCTTCGAGCCAAACTTCCGCGGCGTTATAAATCGCCGGCGCCTCTTCGAGAGTCTCGAGGATTTTTGGGAAGAACCACTCCAAGCCGATGATGCCGCCGTAGCGGGCCAGCCACGGTTCCTTGCGCTGAGCCGCGAGCTGGTTGAGCCGGGCCGTCTGCGTCTTGGCGCCGTGATGCTTCCACAACTTGGGCCAGGCCAGCGGTTGCTTGCGGTAGCGCTCGACCTGGCACAACGGTGTGCCGTCACGCAGTGCCGGCAACATCGTGCAACTTGTGAAATCCACGCCAATGCTGATTACGTCGCCGCCGTCGATCCCCGCCTCTTTCACCGCCTGGCGCACCGCCTTGGCCGAGGCGTCGATCCAGTCCTGCGGATCCTGCAATGCGTAGTCGTGCGGCAGGCCCTGGCCGGTGACGTGCAGCGTCTGGGTCATCTGCCCGTGCGGATACCGCGCTACGGCGGCGCCTAAAGTCTTGCCATTGAGTCGAACCAGAAGCGCCCGGACCGATTCGGTGCCAAAATCCAGGCCCAGGGCGACATGTCGTGACGGAGGCATGAGTTCCCTTATTCCGCTTAGGTGGTTTGAGTTTCATCGATAGCTCGGGCGGTTTCCTCGGCGTCCTGTTCGCTGGTGAGAAAGCCGTGCGCCCAGCCGATGCCCAAGGCGCAGCCGGCGACCGCTGCCGAGGCGTAGTGGATGGGCAGCGCCAGCGCCAGGCCGGTGAGTCTGCCGTGGTTCAAGGCTTCCAGCACGTCGTTGGAGCTCTTGATGGTCAGCATGTAGGCATAGCCGACCAGGGCGACAATCATGGGCGAGAAGAGCATGGTGGCGGGATTGGTCAGGTGGGGGAAGATGAGTTGCGTGACCAGGGCGGCGATGGTGAAGGCGACCAGGAGCGAGCCGATGATCTGTCCCGTCTGCGCCGAAGCGATCATGATGTGGGATAGCCCGCCGCCGATCACGGCACAGACCAGTGCCGCCAGCAGAGCCTCGAGCTTGGGCAGGCGGAACTGAGCGCGGCTGCCGGGATGATGGGGCGATAGCAGCGTGGGCCAGCGCGTCCCCGAATAGACCCGCGCCGTCTGCATGGCGACGATCAGGAGCAGCAGGGCGGTAAACCAGACGAGGGTTTCGATGATGAGCAGGCGATAATCGCCGGGCAGGGCGGCGCGCCAGAGCCAGCCGATGGACGATCCACCCGCCGACGCCAGGAACGCCAGGGCGAGGCCCATGATAAACGGCCCGGCCACGGGATTGCCGCGTGCCGAGGTGATCAGCGCAAAAACCACGGCGGGCAGCGCCGCCAGCGCCAACAGCCCGCACGCCCCGGCCACGCCGACCCGCGCCGACAGCAGCGTCAAGCCCGATGAGCCATCCATCGGCCGCAATGGCGCCGCGATCAGCAGCAGCGCCGCGCCGCCGACGATCACGCCCAGCACAATCAACACGCGTTGGATCGGAGCAGGAAACATGAGCGGGTATTCCATATAGCCGGGCGATGTTGGCCCGATGGCGGCGTTATTTAGCCGGGCCATTCTGGCCCGATATCGCCACCGCGGCATCAGCACAGAATAACTAAATTCCCACGGCCCATCGGCCACGCCAGGGCATGCCGCCCTTTGGAGTGCGGCGGCTTCGACACCGCTTTGGCTTTTCGCGGGGCGAATGCGGCTCCGCCGCAAGCCAAAGCGGTGTCAAGGCCACCGCACTCCAAAATGGCGGCCACCGTCGACACAGAGCAAGCCGTTTGCCCTGTTGCATGATCGTCTTCAGGCCGCGGCCTTGGGACGCAACATCGCGACGAGGACCTGCACGATGACGATCGCCAGTCCCAGCGCGAACAGGCCGGAGGTCGGCATCGCCAGCCAGGTCAGATTGTCTTTGGCGGCGCCGGTGGACCCCAGCCCGGGGGCGCGCAGGCCAGCGACCATCCAATAGACCGCGTAGCCCAGCGCTCCGGTACCAAGCGCCAGCGCGGTGCCGGCGTTAATACGCCCGCCGCCGGGCAGCACCGCCAGCAGCAGGATCAGCGCCACAGCCGTGGTGCCCAGTCCGTTGGCGTGCAGGTGGGCACGTTTGAAGTACGTCCAGCTCTTGTCCAGCACGCCGTCGAGCTTGGCCTGGTTGTTGTTGTAAGCGGTCGCCAACACCGCCTGGCCCTGCGTCTTGAGATGGGTCTTGATGGCGTCCTCGTTGAGGCCGAAGGTGATGCCCAGCCCCACGCCATAGAGATTCGCCAGGAGCGCCAGCAGCAGGCCGGGCAACATCGGGCGGAGACGCGTTGTGAGGGACGTCATTTCCATGAAGCTTTCCTTGATCAGAGCCGCGCGGCGTCAGCCCGCGGAACGGGGGCGCAACGACGTTCGATCCGCGGGCTTACGCCGCGCGGCTCAGAGCCACTCGAGCAGATCCGCCGCGAAATACGTGATGATCAAATCCGCGCCGGCGCGGCGAATGGCCCAAGTCGTCTCCAGCGCCGTCTGACGCAGGTCCAGCCAGCCGCGCTGAGCTGCGGCATACAGCATCGCGTACTCCCCGCTGACGTGGTACGCCACCACCGGCACCGCACAGGCTTGACGCACCTGATGAATCACATCCAGGTACGCCGCCGCCGGCTTGACCATCACCATGTCCGCGCCCTCCGCCAGGTCCTGCTCCAGCTCGGTGCGCCATTCCCGGCTGCGACGGAAGTCCATCTGGTAATCCTGCCGCGTGCCGAACTTCATGCCGCCTTGGCCCGCCTCGCGGAACGGACCGTAAAAGTGCGAGGCGAATTTGACGCTGTAGGACAGAATGGCCGTGTGCGGGTAGCCCGCTTCATCCAGCGCCTTGCGGATGGCGCCGACCATGCCGTCCATCATGCCCGAGGGCGCCACCACATCCGCCCCGGCACGGGCCTGGGCCACAGCGGTGGAACCCAGCAGTTCCAGCGTCCGGTCGTTATCGACAGTAAATCCGGTGGCGCGGGAGATTCCCGATTTCTGATTTGGTGGAACCCA
>JBBDMX010000015.1:4708-37480 GCA_040878035.1 Phycisphaeraceae bacterium
AGCCCGGCCATGCGAGTCCAAAGCCCGGCCATGCGAGTCCAAAGCCCGGCCATGCGAGTCCAAAGCCCGGCCATGCTCGTCTTCGAGCTTGGCCGGGATCGCCCCCCGTTCCTCGTTCTTCGTGCCACGTTCCTCACGCTCCGCCCCCTCCTCCAGCACGCCGCAGTGCCCATGATCCGTGTACTCGCAAAAGCACAGGTCGGCATACATCAGCACATCCAGCCCCGCCCGCCGAACCTCCGCCAGCAGGCGATTGACCGGCGCCTGGGCATCGGCGGCGAAGCTGCCCGTCGCGTCTTTTTTCGCCGCCGGCGTCACCCCAAAAAGCAGGAACTGCCGCAGTCCCGCGGTGGATAGCTCTTGAATGGTCTGCAACGCCGCGGACACCGGCAACTGGCTTACGCCCGGCATCGACTCGACCGGCCGGGCCTGGTCCCCGCCAGTGACGAACAGCGGCATGATCAGGTTGTCCGGCGACAGCGTCACGTCCGCCACGGCCTGACGCAAGAGGGCGGTGCGACGCAGCCGGCGGGGGCGAAATTGTGGATAACTTGGAGTTTTCATGGATATTTTCACGGAGTTCAAGGAATCACGCCACCAGTGTCCGGTCCCAAGCACTCCGATGCAAACGGCAACTCGCATTACCCCAGCCGCTATCGACCCCGGTAGCCCAGCCAGGTGATAATCGTCAGCGGTGGCTCTGACATCGGAGATAGCGATAGAACAAAGATTTATGACCGGCCCTGTGGGCGACGGATACCGGCCCGGAAGCTGCCCCAGCCGCTGGGGGCAGCTTTCCCGGGGCGACCCCCGCGGCCCGCGGCCATAGGCGAAACTTTCGGTGCACAAGTCAGGGCAATTGCATATGGCCGCTCTGCCCCCCTCTCCCTCCGGGGTCTGAGGGAGAGGGCTGGGGTGAGAGTGATCGGTCCTGTTCATGGTTACGAAACGGCGATCTGGGCACGTCATCGCCATTTCAATCACCCTCACCTAACCTCTCCCTCAGAAGGGAGAGGGACCGGAAAAACCCATATGCAATTGCTCGGTGCACAAGTTACCTGCCTTGACATGCTCTTAGGACACGTTACACTGACAGATGAAAGCAAGGAGGCTTTCGGGTGTTTTCCTGCTCAGGCCGGTAATCATTCTTGATCGTTCTTTGCCGCCATTATTTGCCCTCGTCATTCCGCCCGCCTGAAAAGGGTCTGACACTCCTGCGTATGGTTCACGACCCATTCTTTTGGAAGCAATGCGGCTCGTTAAGGTGAGTGCTCACCTTGGCCGCGATGTTGTCAGGCGTAGCTAGGAGCGTCGAGTCGGACTGCACAAGCCGGAAACGTCATTGTCATCTCTTTTTGTTGCGTCATCGGTTCGCGTCATGGGTGTGCCTTGACGTCGCCGAACCTGGGGCCGGCCCCCAACAGTCCTCGCTCGATTGCACTCCAGTTCGCTACGTCAGCCTCTCGTGTCTCTTTTTTTGGAGATCTCCCCATGACGCGCAAACGTGCATTTACCCTCATCGAGTTGCTGGTGGTCATTTCGATCATCGCGCTACTCATCGGCATCCTGCTGCCGGCCCTTGGCGCTGCTCGTCGCACCGCCCGGCAAATGCAGAACTCGACCCAGGTTCGCGGCATCAACCAGGGCTGCATCCTGTATGCCCAGGGTAATAGTGAATGGTATCCCGGCGTGAACGGTTCGACAGGCGGCGTTACCGCCAATGGCGTGTCGTCGTTGGCGACATCCAGCAGCGCGTGGGGCTATGCTGCCAATAGTGGCGCTACCGTCACGACGCGTATAGCAATCCTGCTCAACGGGAACTACTTCACGCCCGAATACGCCATCAGTCCATCAGAAACCGTGACCGCCATCGCCAAACCGGTTTCTGGTACAGCTTTGACCGCTTGTTCAGCCACCGCTGGCTGCACTAGCTATGCCATGTTGGATATTGATACCACCGGCAACCGGCTACAGGAATGGAAGGCGACCACGAACACGCAGGGTGCTGTGGTCAGTGATCGCGGCAAGACAGCGGGCGCTGCGGGCACTGCTGGCGCACAGGGCGCGTTGCCCTATGCCAGCATTCACGTGTCCAGTGGCGGCCTTGCCACAGGGAATAACGGCGCTGACTGGCGCGGCAGCGTGGGCTGGAACGACAACCACGTCGAATTCATGACGACCGCCAACATGACGGCAACCAAATACGGTAGTACGACCAATACTCCGGCGACGACCGCCGCTGGTGACAATCTGTTCACCAACGAGGCGGACGGCAGCGGCATGACAACCAATGCCAACGCCTTCATGGCGTACAACTAAGAGCGCGGTTGGGCATTCGTAGCGATGCCCAGCAACTGCGACAATACCTGAGCCGGCCACCTTCACGGGTGACCGGCTCCTTTTTCATTGGAAGGCGCCTTCATACGAGGTCACAGCCGATCACGGGGACGTCACTGAGGCGGCGAGGCATCCGGGGTACCCCACACCTGATTGATCGCCTCTTGCAGATCACGATCATTCGGCGCGAGATCACGGGCGACTTGGAGATGATGGCGGGCAAGTTCGATCCGGCCCAGTCGCAAGTAAAACTTGCCTAGCGCTAGTTGCAGGTCCGGATTGGACGGCGCCAAGTCCGCCGCACGCTTGAAATGCGCCATCGCCTCGTTGGGTCGCTCTATCCTGTTGAGGGTGGCGCCTATGTTATAGTGCGCTCGCCAACTATTCGGGTCCAAGCGCAGTGACTCCCCCAGAACACGCATCGCTGCCTGATAGTCACCCTTCATAGCCAACGCCACGCCCAAGTAAGCCCAATCTTCAGCCGAGTCAGGGTTACCCGACAGAGCACGATTCAGCCAGATGATCGCTTCATCCGCCTGTCCCACCTGGCAGAGTAAATGCCCGATACTCGCCGTGGCCTCATTCATACCCGGAGCAATTCGCAGCGCTTGGTGAAAGCAGTCCATGGCACGCTGCTGATCGCCTTCATCTCGCCACCCCTTGCCGAGATTCGTTAGAGCAATCGCGTTACGTTGATCAACATCCAGAGCATGGGTAAACAGGGCAATGCTGTTTCGCCAATAGCCCACTTGCAGCCAGGTTGAAATCACAAGGATCGCCATGCCGGCGAGGATGATCGGCCGCACAAGCGTCAAGCGCGGTTGGTAACGCTGTAGCAAATCAGCTACGCCCCAGACCACCAGTATCAGCAAGCCCAGGTGCGGCAAATAGGTGTAGCGGTCGGCGTAACGCTGGCTTCCAACCTGAACCAAACCTACGACCGGTACCAGCGTTCCCGCAAACCAGAGCCAACCCACCGCCAAGTAACCGCGCCACCTGCCGGCGCGGAAAAGTAGCCATGTGGTCAGGAGAAAGCTCGCCGCACTGAGAATGACCAGCCACAGGGGCCAGAGGTAACGAAGGGGATAGAGCACACAGAGGTCCGTTGGTACCAGCAGTCGCCATACATACCACCAATACGCTACCGCAGCATTGAACGGGCGCAGCATGGCCGGATATACCTCCGGCGCGGTAATAGCGCTGGCGCTCTTCTGCGCTGCGATCGTCATGGCACAAGAGAAGACGACCAGTGGCAACAATGGCGCCTTCTCAAGCGCCAACCACGCCAGTTGCTTCCAGTCTGAGCGCGTTCGCAGGCCGCGTAGCCGATGAAGCGGCCAGTAATCCAGCAGCAACAACAAGAACGGCAGCGTGACCCACATGGGCTTGGACATGAGGCAAAGGGCAAACAGACCCATCATCAGAAGATACCGCCCCACCGAGCGTTGTTGGACGTAGCGCGCATAGGCGAGGATGGCGCTTAGGCCAAAAAGCATGGCCAACAGCTCCTTGCGCTCCGAAACCCAAGCCACCACCTCCACGCGCAAAGGATGCACCGACCAAATTGCCGCGACCACCATCGCGCGTATCGCATTCCCGGTCAGGCGGCGCAAGACCAGGTACGCAAGGACGGTGTTGATGACGTGCAAGAGCAGGTTGTGCAGGTGCCAACCCGAGGGGTTGAGGCCGAATAGCTCATGATCGAGTTCATATGAGAGCGTGGTTAGCGGGTGCCAGTTGCCGACGTTGAAAGAGGTGAAGGCCCATTCGACATTAGCGAATGTCAGCCCGCCTTCGACGTTGCCGGTGACATAGTGATCGTCATCGAAATTGACGAATTCCGCGACTCCAACCATACAATATGCCGCAGCCGCGAGGAGAAGGAGAGCCGGGATGTGGTAGCGGTCAAGTTTCATGGGCCGCGTCGGATAATTGTCTGGGAAAGCAGGGCGGAGACTGTCCGCGTAGTCGCGCCACGCGATAGTGCAGCGCCGTATGTAAGCATCCTAGACCATATTTTATAGAGCGAAAGAAGTTGATCGACGAGGCTTCGGGTGCGTAACGCGTGGGGCAACTGACTTCGGCGATCGTGTAGCCGAGCCACAAAATCTGCATCAGGATTTGATTGTCGAAGACAAAATCATTGGAATTGGCGGACAGGGGCAACTGTTCAAGCAGCCGGCGCGAATAGGCACGGTAGCCTGTATGGTACTCCGACAGCTTGGCACCGGTGAGGATATTGCCGAATAATGTCAGGAAGCGGTTGGAGACGTAGCGCCACCAGGGCATGCCTTGGCGCAGGGCACCGCCGCCTAAGATGCGGGACGCCAGCACGCAGTCGTACAAGCCGCTGGCGATCATGGCCGCCATTGCGGGAATGAGCTTGGGCGTGTACTGGTAATCGGGATGCACCATGATCACGATGTCAGCACCCTGCTCCAGCGCCAGACGGTAACAGGTTTTTTGGTTGCCCCCATATCCGAGATTGGCTTCGTGACGGAAAGCCAGCGTATGTGGGAGCGCTTCGGCCACCGCCATGGTCCGGTCACGGCTGGCGTCATCGACGACGATCACATGATCCACGATGCCGGGGGCCATGACCTCGTCGTACGTCTTGCGCAAGGTTCCTTCGGCGTTGTATGCCGGCATGACGACGACGACCTTCTTGCCTTGGATCATGAGTGGCTCGCTCGGACCGATGCACTGGCATTCTACTGCGGCGGGGTGCTGTGAGCGTTATGATTGCCCGCCCTCACAGGATGCGCAATGGTGGAAACAATCGTTCGGGACTGCTGGTGCGGTGCGGCTAGGGCCGAGGCAATAGGCCGGTTTGATCTGCCGTTCTCGCATGACCTGGTGCGCTGCGAAGGCTGTGGCGTTCTGGGCCTGTGGCCACAGCCCAACGACCAGGAACTGGAGGCATCCTATTACAGTAGAGAATATTACGGCCATTCCCGGCAGAAGTTCGTCGGTCCCATCGCGGCATTCATCGGCTATTTCCAGCATGCCCGGGCTCGACTGATCCAACGCCGCGTGCCGCGCGGCAGTCGCATTTTGGATGTCGGATGCGGCAACGGCGGGTTTCTCCGCAGTCTGGTGCCTCGGGGTTATCAGGGCGAGGCGACGGAGTGGACCTCGTTCAGTGCGGCTCGCGTCGGCGTCGATCCCCCTTTTGTCGTTCACGTGGGCGACCTGCTGGACCTGGACCTGCCCGATGAACGGTATGACGCGGTGACCTTGTGGCATGTGTTTGAGCACTTACGTCGTCCCGATGCTACTTTGGAGCGAATTCACCGTCTTCTCAAGCCCGAGGGCCGCCTGTTCCTTTCCATGCCCAACGCCGAAAGTTGGCAGGCACAGCACTTTGGCATCCATTGGCTCCACCACGACCCTCCGCGGCACATGTTCGAATTCGGGCCACGATCTCTGGCAATCCTGGCGAAGTTGCACGGCTTCCGTATTGATCGCCTCACTACCGTCTCGCTGGAGCAGAACCTCTTCGGCTACATCCAGAGTTGGCTCAACGCACGGGGATATCCGCGCGATCTGGCTTACGACATTCTCAAGCGAGTTGCACGAGTGTCACCGACAACGCGTATGAAGCAGCTTTCCCTTGTGACGCTGCTTGTGCTGCCGGGTCTAGTCGAAACCATTATTTCGGACTGTGCGAGACGCGGTGCGACGATGACCGTCGAATTGGTCAAGGCGTGATGAAGCTATGCCGCCAAGGCGGCTAACTGAGCCTGCGGGGCGGTGAGCAGGGCCATTTCCCAGAGCTGGTGCGTGGTGGGGTCCAGGTCGTCCTGGTGGGCCTCGAACCAGTCGAGCAGATCGGCGAAACGGATGGCGGCGCGGAAGTCGTGGTCGTCGGCCAGGAGGTAGAGCGCAAAGGCGGCGGTGGCGGCACGGTCCTGCCAGGTGCGGTCGTCGGGGTGGGCAAACAGCGGGTCGTGCAGGTCGGCTGTTTCATCGCGCGACGGGTATTCGCCGGCTTCGCTGGCCGGGTCTTCGCTGGTCAAGAAGGCAGGGCAGAGGGCGTCGGCATGGGCCTGCATTTGCGCTAAGGCGGCGATGGCGCGTTCGCGTGCCTGGCGCACCGCCGGCTGATTGGCGGGCGGGACCATATGGTCGCGCAAGAGGCGGTTCATCGCAGCGATGGCGCAGGCCGTCGCCAGCGGGTCGTGGGCGAAGGATCCGTGCGTGTCCTGCTCCGCCAGCAGACGGTCGGTCATGGCCCGGCCCAGGGCGGTGGGGCCGTAGGTCAGCTCGGTCAGCCGGCGAAGCCCCAGGGCGATGGCGCCGGTCGGCGAAGAGGAAAGCCGGATGACCAGCGACGGCGGCAGGTCCAGCCCCTGATGCTGCACCAGGGCGTGCAGGAGGCTGTCGAATCGGCCGAGAGAAAAATCGCGTTCGATGCGGTGCTGGCTGAGCATGTTGGACTCCCGTAGTTTGGGTGATGTCAGGTACCTATCATCGCCCTAACTCATGGGATTGTCAAGGGGGTCGTGAGAAAAAAATCGAAGATGATGGATTTGACGCTGGGATAGGTAGACAGGACAATGCACGGCTTGCGGTATTCGGCCCTACCAGACGCTTGGCCCCGCGGAATGACTCAGCGTCGGCGTGGCTGGAGAGTGAACCCTAACTTTTGAGATTCAGCCATGCCCGAGATTGACCCCGGTAGCTCCATTCGTGTGAAGGTGACCAAGCGGCCTACCAATGCCGCGGCGCGCAAGACCATCGTGCGTCTGCTGTCCAAGGACAGCAGCGTGGCGAAGGAGAACCAGCGTCATCGCAAGATCCGCGCCAAGGGGATCCGCTGGGACCCGCGTGGCGGGCGGCTATGGGCGACGCGCGTGGTCAAGCAACCGGCGGTGGCGGCTGAGCCGGGCGTGGAGAAGACCATCACCGCCACGCTGGATGTGCTGCGCGATCTGGCGAGCGTCGAGCGGTTTGTGGAAGTGCAGAAGGCGTAGACGCACGCTGCGGAGCATCAGGTCGACCATAAAGCGCCCACGGGCAGGAGCCCGTGGGCTTTCGTTGGTATGCGGAGCCGGCGGTCACACCAATCCCAGGCGGTAGAAGATGGCGGTGAAGAGCATGTCGGTGAGGATGACCCAGACGATGCAGTGGACGACGGTGTTGGTGGTGGCTTGACCGACGGCGGCGGCACCTTCGCGGACGTTGAGGCCGTTGTAGCTGGCCACGGCGCCGATGATGACGCCGAACACGCCCGCCTTGGCCAGGCCGGTGGTGAAGTCGACCAGCTTCACCTGTTCGAGCGTGTTGTCAATATAGATGCGTGAGGGGATGTCCAGGAAGAACACGCCGATGCACCAGCCGGCGAAGAGCGCGACCAGTTCGCCCATGACGCAGACGATCATGAGGGCGATGGTGGTGGCGATGATGCGGGGGACGATGAGGAAGCGCACGGGGTCCAGGGCGGTGGCGCGGAGGGCCTCGATCTCCTCGCCGACGACCATGGTGCCCAGCTCGGCGGCGATCGAGGCGCCGGCGAAGCCAATGAGCACCACGGCGCTGATCAGCGGGCCAAGCTCGCGGAGCATGGCAATGCCGATGACGTTGGCGACCTTGTCGGTTTGTCCGAAGGTGTCGAGGGTGGGCGCCATCTGGAGGGCCAGGATCAGGCCGATGCAGAAGTTGACCAAGAGGACGACGCCGATGGCGCGGGCGCCCAGGCGGCAGAGCTGAGCGTAAAGGGCGTGCCGGCCAAAGCGTACGCGGCGGAGGACGAGGCTGCGATGAATCCAGCCCAGGGTATCCCAGGTCAGCAGACTCACGCCGCCGAAGTAACGCAGGCCGTGGATGACCGGGGCGCCCAGGGCGTTGAGGACGCGGGCGAAGAGCGGAGGGCTGGGGGGCGTCGCATCGGGTGTTACCGGCGGAGGAGGGGTGACGGCTGCGGACATGCGGAGGCTCCTGAGGTGGCGATCTGGTGACCTGAAGCTCGTGCAGCGCGGCCTTCAAATCCCCAAATCGCAAGATCGCCAAATCGCCAGTAGCTCAAGCCGTAAGCGCCGCGGCGCTGTCGGTCGTGATGGTGAAGATCGTATCGAGCCGGGCGATCTTAAAGACGCTGTGCACCCGTGGCTGAAGGGCGCAGAGTACCAGCTTGTTGCCCGTTCGCCGCTGATGCTGGAGCGCCTCGACAAGCGTGGCCACGCCCGAGCTGTCCATATAGCTCACGCCTGTCAGGTCGATCACCAGTCGCGCCGGCTCATTTTTGAGTACGGCCAGGAGGTCCTGGCGGAGCTGTGGCGACTTGGAGAAATCAATGTCGCCTTGCACGGTCACCAGGTATCCGTTGTCGATTTGCGAGCTTTGACTGAGCACGAATGACCCTCACATTGGTAGCCGCTGATGAACGCGGATTGACGGGGATGACGAGAAAGCTACTGGGTCGCCACGCCGGGGCTGAGTCTTCGAAGCCCCGGATTTCAGGAACTCCCAAATCCGGACCTTCGCCGACTCAGGTCCGGCTTGGATGTTCTCTCCCACCATTTCTGCCTTCCTATCCGCGTTCATCCGCGGCTATGAATTGACCTGATGCATCGAATTGCTCGGACCGCACCGCCTCCTGCCAGCGTTCGATGGCGGTGCGGCGCTGGGCGCTGGAATCGTAGGGATTGTAGCCGAGTCTGGTGCCGGTGATTTCGTCCAGGGCCTTGATGGCCATGAGGCGTACGGCCGGGTCGTCATGGTCAAGCTGCTCGACCAACTTGGGGATGTCGGCGGCATTGCCCGGCCGGCCGGCGCGGCGAATGGCGTACAACTTGGCGGCGGGGTTGTCCGAGTCAAACCCGCCCTGGCTGGCGGGCGGGGCGCAGCCAGCGAGCAGGGTGGCGCTGACAAGTAAGGTGCAGGTTCCCCAACGCATCGACGCCGATGGTAACAAATACGTGCACAACGCGACAAGTTGCGGCGCTTCGCGGGCGGTCAGTCCCGTCTGCTCACGCCGCCCGTAGTGGCAGCTTGCTGACGCTGACGATGTGCCGCAGGCTGATGACGTGCACGCCCTCGGCCAGGGCGTCGTGGGGCCTGCCGGCAAAGGCGTAGAGCGACAGGTGCGCGATGTAACACAAGCCCGGATTGAGGATGTCCACCTGCTGACCGTCCGACAGATGGAGGCGCAGCGGAACAAAGGGTTCGCGGTTCAACTCGGCGGCCAGTACCTCGGGGTTCATATTCCGATCCTATTCGTGCCGACGTTGCGAAACAACGGCAAGTCGCGGCGCTTCGTATTGGGATAGCGCGACAAGTCGCGGCGCTTCGTATGGCGTGCGTTGCCGCGGTTCCGCGGTTGCCGCGATTGTTTGTCAATCGTACTTGCGGATCACGCCTATGACGACGCCCTGGATCTGCACGTTGTCGGCAAAGATCGGCTCGTAGTTGTCGTTGGCGGGCTGGAGGCGTATGCGCCCCTGTTCCTTGTAGAACTTTTTCAGCGTGGCTTCGCCGTTGTCCAGGAGGGCGACGACGGTTTGGCCGTTGCGGGCGGTATTGCGTTTTTCCACGATGACGTAATCGCCTTCGCGGATGTGCTCGTCGATCATCGAGTCGCCGCGGACGCGGAGGACGAAGCGGTCGCCGGTGCCCGAGCCGCGCTGAGCGGCGAAGAGCTCGTCCAGGTCCAGGTACTGTCGGTCCTCGACGGCGTCGATAGGCATGCCCGCGGCGATGGTGCCCACGTAGGGCAGGCGGGTGCTGCGTTCCTCGTCAGGCAACTGCACGTGTGAGCTGACTTCCAAAGAGCGAGCCTTGTTGGCCTTGCGCAGCAGGGCGCCCTTTTTGATCAGAGCCTCGACGTGCTCGAAGATCGTGACCTTGCTGACGCCCAATTCGTCGGCCAATTCCTGCATGGTCGGCGAATAGCCGCGAGTCAAGCGCAAGTCGCGGATGCGGGTGAGGATGTGCAGTTGTTTGGGGGTAAGGCTGACTTTCATGGGACGGGCTCCGAGTGCAAGCGAGTAGGGCGTTTGCGGCCGAGGCGTGCGCGGCCGTCGGGCCGTGGCTCTCCGACAGTGCGGCCGGGGCGGCGATCGACACCGTCGCCTGGCCCGGGGTGGCGACCGGCGGCAGCACCTGCGGATGCGACGCCGGCGTGTCGCCCCGATGCGCTTGCGACGGCACCGGGCCGATGATGGGCACGATGACCAGGCGAGGCTGACCTGAGCGTCCAGCTAAGGGCGTGGCACGATAGAGGCCGGGCGTCGCCGGCGCTGCAATGTGCTCGAACGTATCGGGGGTATCGAGCCGACGGTTGTTGCCAAAGGTTATCGGCTGCGGCCCGAGGTTGGGCTGACCCGCCGCCGGCGCCTGCTGGTCCGACCGGCGGCGTTTGGGCATCCGGCCATAGCCCGCATAACTGCCCGCCGACTCGGTGTCGCCGTCCTGTCCGGCCGTCGCGCCGACGGTGCGGCGCAGCATATCGCCCTGAATCTGGTAACGGGTCACAAAGTCTCCGCCGGGTCCGAGCATGACAAGTGGGTCGGCCATGGTGTGATGCACTCCCTAGAGGTCTGGCGCTTCCCGACACCCAACATCTTGGGCCTCGATCACGCCTGTCGCTTGGTTGGTCGTCACACCGCATAGCGAACCTTGAAACTTTAGGGACACATCAGTTCGGCTTAAGTTAGCCTAAAGGAGACCGAATGTCAAGCTTTTTTTTCAATCCCCGAGCAGAGCGTCACTTGCGCCCAATTCGGGGCAGAAATGGCTGTTGAACAGGCGGCGAATTATCGGGCGAGGGCATTTGCCTTGCCGCGGATGGCGCGGAAGAGCACGTGCTGGTAGATCAAGCCCAGAAGGATCAGCGACAGGCCCAGGCCCAGGAAGGAGAACACGCGATAAAGGTCGCGCAGATGGGCGGTGTCCACCAGGAAGACCTTGAGCGTGGTGATGAGCATGAACGCCAGAGAGCTCCAGCGCAGGAGCAGGCTGACGGGCAGGGCGGTGTTGCGCAGGCCGGTGCCCGCCAGCAGGAGCAGGATGCCCATGGCGGCCCAGGAGGCGGAGTAGGTGTAGTTCTCGGCGGAGGTCATCGTGTCGCTCTGGAGGTTGCTGCCATGGAAGGCTTGGCGGACTTCCAGTGAAACCAGGGCAAAGAGCAGGATCAGGGCGGCGGTGGCGGCGACCAGGGGCAAGGCCACCGGTTCGATTCGCCGCAGCAGAAGCGCCAGCAGGGGCAGCACGAGGACGGGCACGCCATACGCCAGCAGCACGCCGTTGAAGATCGGTGTGGCGCCGACGGCATCGCCGGTCATCATGGGATTCTGCACCAGACCCAGCACACCGACGCTGATGGTTAGCGCCAGTGCCGCGACGGCCGCGCCGCAGTAGGCCCACGCCGGCCCCGTTCTTGTGACCGGCGGCGCGAGCAACAGCCCCGCCAGCACGTACCAGGCGATGCTGATCCACATCCACTCGAAGAAGAGGATATCGGGGCTCGCCAGATCGGTGGGGTGGTAAGCATGATGGATCAAAAGCGCCAGCATCGTCAAGGTGAGGACGACGGCGAGAATCTGGAGCAGGACGATGATCGTGATGTCGCGGCTCCACCGATAGAGCGCGGCTGCGGCGATGAAGCAGCAAACCGGCGTCAGGTAGCCCGGCAGGAGCCAGTTGTACAGCGGGTGAGCGCTGATGGGGTAGTGCATCAGGCCGGGATGCACAAGCAGGCGCAGGGTCAGCATGAGGGCCAGCACTGCCGCTAGCGGGCGAAGGACGCGGGTGCGCAGGCCGACATCCGCCGCCGCCAGGAGCAGCACGATGCCCGCCCAGGCGACGCTGATCCACCAGTGCTCCAGCCCCAGCCAGGCGGCATAGGCCAGGAAGAAGGTGACGGCGAAGCAGAACGCATCCAGGGCGGTTTCCTTGAGCAGGTTCGAGCGCCTAAGCACCATGGGCCAGGCCCCCAGGGCATACAAGCCTGCCAGTGCGGCCGGGATCATCCACCAGTACAAGCCTGACCCGGCGATGGGGTACACCTCGCAGGTGATGATGCACAGGCCCACCCCGCCCAGCACGCACAGGCCCGCCCAGTGGTCGGGACGGGCGGCATGCCACAGCAGGGCAAAGGGAACCAGCACGTAAAGGCCCGCCATGACGGACGCCACGATCATGAATCGCTGGGCAGTTTCCGCATCCATCGGCTCGTCGGCGAGGCGCCAGATGACCAGCATCAACAAAGTCATGCCGCATGCCGGCCAACCCAGATGCTGGTATGTCCTGCTCAGCCGCGCCAGCGCCAGGCAGCCGGCGCCCAGCAGCGCCAGGAAGAGCCAGTCCTGCAAGGAATACCGGCTGACGCCCACCAGGAAGCTCAATAGCACGAAGCCCAGGACCGCAGCGCACCAGACTAAGGCGCGGGCCGCCAGACCTTCGGTGGACGTGCGATGGTCGTGCAGCCAGGGCGCGGCACTGAAGGCGAAGGTCACCACCGAGCCCAGCAGGAAGAGCGACACCCAGGCGGCGTTGGTCGAGTCGTAGCCGTAGATCACGATGCCGATGATCCAGGTGAGAGCCCAGGCCATGGCGCCCAGCAGGGTCAGGGCCGAGAGCACCCACCATCCGCGGCGGCGGGTGACGACGATCATGCCGATCTGGAGCAGGAGAAGGTAGGCAAAGAGCGGGGCTGGGCGCCTTTCGCCGGTGCTCACCAGTGCGGGCGTGAGGTAACCGCCCACCAGGCCCAGCAGGGCGACAAACGGGCCATGGCGCAGGGAGAGCATGACCGCCAGCGCGGTCACGGCCGCCAGCGCGACAAAGCCGATGGAAGGCGAGATGAGGCGCTCGACATTCACGCCGGCGACCAAGTCGGCAAAGATAACCGCGATGCCGGCGGCGACCAGGGCTTGGGCGATGCGTGGCGAGCGTGCGGTCAGAATATGACCGGCGACGAGCATGGCGATGCCGAACAGGGCGGCGATGCTCAGCCGAATCGGCGCGGTGAGCAGGTCGCGGTCAAAGGAATACTTGACCAGGTATATGCCCGCCAAAGCCAGGGCGATAGCGCCGACCCAGATGCAAAGTCGTACCACGATGGCTTCGCCGCTGGGGGAGGTGGAGAGTTCGTCGGAGAGGGGCTCGATCTCGGCATTCGCGGCCGCGGCATTTTGGTCGCGCGCCTGCGGTTCGTTGTCTTCGTCGAGAGGCGCCGGTTCACGGTCCTGGTCGCGCGGCACCGGTTCGAGCGGCACGGGTGGATGGATCGGGTACGGCACGTCGAGATGCTGCCGCAGGTGCCCCAGGCGAGTCTTCTTCTCGTAGAGGGACGTTGGTGATTCCTCACCGACCGGCGGCGGCGGGGCGACAGAGGCCTCGTTGACCCGGGGAACCGCCTCGTCAGGGGTGCGTGAACGTTCGCGCTCCCGCCGCAGCCGCGCCACCTCGCGAGCCAGTTCCTCCACGGCGCGGCGAGCCTGGAGGGCGATGACCAGCGCCACCACTGCCAGGATCAGCACAATCAGCACGATGGAATTGAACATAGGACGCGCCCGGATGGAATGGACGGGCATAGTAGATCAGCAAGCGGCGCGGGAGGCAAATGCGAAGAATACGAAGAATCCGAAGAATGCGAAGAATGCGGCAAGCCGCGGCGCTTCGTAGAAGACATACGGTACGCGGTAGGAAGCGCCGCGACTTGTCGCGCTCTTATTCGTACGGCGTCACGATGCTCCAATGCTGCGCCTGCAACCCCGCCTTGATCGGATTCGCCCGCACGTATCGGATCGCCACGCGCATGTGCTCGGCCGACCAGATGAACGGGCACCAATGGTTGCGCGCCCAGGGCGACGGTATGCGGCCGGTACCGGATGCGTATTGAGCCAGCGGGTGCAACCCTTCCGCGCTCAATCGCATTGTCGCTTTAGCTTTGAGGTGCTTGGCGATGTCATCGCAATGTCGCGAATGCCAGGCCATCACCAGGTGCACATGGTCCGGCAGAATCGCCAGGGCGTAAATACGGTAATCGTGCTCGGTCAGGGCGTCGGCAAAGCCACGGACGATGGCGCGGGCCTGTAATCCCGTAAACTTGACGGGCGGATACAGCAGCGATTCCTTGGCGGCAAGGCGGAGGTCAACGTCATGGTGCTGATCTGCGACCGAACGTATGGTGTTGACCTTGGTGGCGGGACCGAAGCGCAGGAGGTTGAAGGCGCGGATGGTGGCGGACCACGAACCGCGCGGGTCGTTGGGGAGCCAGAAACCGTAGGCGCTGAAGATGAAGTGGAAGCCCAGAATGAGGTCGCGCATGATCGGCGAGTATATCGTGCGCTGAAGTTTTGCGTAAGAATAAGAACGCGGCAAGCCGCGGCGCTTCCTAGAGGAGTTCAGCGCTTCGTAGGAAGCGCCGCGACTTGTCGCGTTCTGCACTGGCGCAATTTGCGTGGCGCCTTATCCCATGTGCTTGATGATCGCGTCACCAAACTCGCTGCACTTGAGCAGCTTGGCGCCCTGCATCAACCGCTCGAAGTCGTACGTGACTTCCTTGGCGGCGATGGCGCCTTCGACACCCTTCATGATCAGGTCCGCCGCCTCGTTCCAACCCAGGTGGCGCAGCATCATTTCGCCTGAGAGAATCACTGAGCCGGGGTTGACCTTGTCCTGGCCGGCGTATTTTGGGGCCGTGCCGTGCGTCGCCTCGAAGATGGCGTGGCCGGTCTGGTAGTTGATGTTGCCGCCCGGCGCGATGCCGATGCCGCCCACCTGCGCCGCCAGCGCGTCGCTGATGTAGTCGCCGTTCAAGTTGAGCGTGGCGATGACTTCGTATTCGGCGGGACGGGTGAGAATCTGCTGAAGGAAGGCATCGGCGATCACGTCCTTGATGATGATGTCGCGCTGCTCAACGGTGGGATCGGCCTTGGCGTCGCCCACGGCACTCTCTTCATCGGCATGAGCTCCCGACAGCGCCTCGGCGTGCTTGATCGGCGCCATGGCGCGGATCGTCTGCCAGGGCCCTTTGTCGATCTCCTGTCCGCCGTAGCTTTCCTTGGCGACCTGATACCCCCAGTCGCGGAAGCCGCCCTCGGTGAACTTCATGATGTTGCCCTTGTGCACCAGGGTGACGCTCTTGCGGCCGTGGGCCACGGCGTAGTCGATCGCCGCCTTGACCAGCCGGGCCGTGCCGTCCTGCGACACCGGCTTAATGCCAAAGCCGGTGGTGTCGGGGAAGCGCACCTTCTTGAAGAGGGCCGGGAAGTGCTCCGCAAAGAGCTTCTTGAACTCTTCACATTCGGGCGTGCCGTGCTGGAACTCGATGCCGGCGTAGATGTCCTCGGTGTTCTCGCGAAAGATCACCATGTCGATCAGCTCGGGCTGCTTGACGGGCGAGGGCACGCCCTTGAAGTAGCGGATGGGCCGAAGGCAGACGTAGAGGTCGAGGATTTGCCGCAGGGCGACATTGAGTGAGCGGATGCCGCCGCCGACGGGAGTGGTCAGCGGGCCTTTGATGCCCACCAGGTATTTCTTGAATGCGTCGATGGTGGCGTCGGGAAGCCAGTTGCCGGTCTGCTTGAAAGCCTTTTCACCGGCCAGGACTTCCATCCAAGCGATGCTGCGCTGACCTTGGTAGGCCTTCTTGACGGCGGCATCGAAAACGCGCTGGCTGGCGCGCCAGATGTCCGGGCCGGTGCCATCGCCTTCGATGAAGGGGATGATGGGGTGGTTGGGCACTTTGAGGTGGCCCTTGACGGTGGACATGGGTTGGCCGGTGGTGGTAGGCATGGGACGGAGGCTCCGGGGTCCGGGGTCCGGGGGTGGTGTCGAGCCTGATGATTATGGTGATTTAGAGGTGAGGGTTCAAATGCGAGCTATGCGAGGTGATTCGTGGATTGTGGAGCGCGGGCGAAAGCCCACCCGCTCCCGCGGGTGGGAATCCCCGCCGCCGGAGCGCCTGGGCTCTCGTACCGCGTGCACGATGTGAATTGAACCTTGGGGGTAATTCTGCTAAATTTCTGTGCTGCGGGGTGGGGCCGTCGGCTACACTGATGGCAGGAGCCGTTAGACTTTATGGGCAATTCGACGGTGGGTGATTCTGGATTATTGTCGAGCGGTGCGCGTGTGAGGGCATCGCAGCGTGTCACGGCCGAGTCGCGCCTGCCGGTGTCGCTATCGATCCCTCGTGAGGCGGGGTACGCGGGGGTCACTTCCGGGGCGGAGGCGGGTCCGGGTGCGGGGGCAACGGGGGTTCCTAACGCATTGGTGGATCGCGCCGCCGGGCACTTGGCCAGTGCCGTTGATAACCTCCTGTCCCAGCAGCATCCCGATGGCTATTGGTGCGCCGAGCTCGAAGGCGACTCGATCCTTGGCAGCGAGTACATCCTGCTCAAGTGGATCCTCAACCAGGAGAGCGATGACCGCCTGCCGCTGATCGCCAATTATCTGCGTGAGCTCCAGCGGCCCGAAGATGGGGCATGGGTGCAATATCCCGGCGCCGCCGCCGATCTCAGCGCCACCGTCAAGGGCTACTTCGCCCTGAAGCTCATCGGCGACCCCGTGGACGCCCCGCATATGGTCAAGGCGCGCCAGATCATCCGCGATCTGGGCGGCGCCGAACGGTGCAACACCTACACCAAGTTCTACCTGGCAGCGTTGGGCCAGATCAGTTACGACGCGGTCCCTTCGATCCCGCCGGAGATGGTTTACCTGCCCCGCTGGTTCTATTTCCACCTGGACAAGGTCTCCGCCTGGACGCGGACGATGATCACGCCGCTGTCCATTGTCGTGAGCCACCGGCCGGTGCGTAAACTCTCGCCCCAGCAGGGGATCGACGAGCTGTATCTCTCGGAACAGAATCGCCACCGCATCATGCCCAACGGCGACAAGCACCGCACCTGGTCCACCATCTTCCTGTCGATGGACAAGGTGCTCAAGCTGGTGGATCGCACGGGCATGTCGCCGCTGCGCGAGCGGGCCCTGGGGCGGATCGAGGACTGGATCGTCGATCACACGGATCGTTCGGATGGCCTGGGGGCGATCTTTCCGCCCATGGTTTACATCCTCGTGGCCCTGCGCTGCCGCGGCTATGCCGAGGACCATCGGCTGATCAAGCAGGCGCACAAGCACCTGGACGACCTGATGATCTATGACAAGGCGCGGAATCACATCCGCATCCAGCCTTGCTTCAGCGTTGTGTGGGACACGGGTCTGGCGGCATATGCGTTGACCGAAGCGGGACTTAACGGCGAGACGCCGGCGGTGCGCAAGTGTGCCCAGTGGCTCATGAGCAAGGAATGCCGCGAGGCTGGCGATTGGGTCGCCCACGTGCGCCATCCGGTCGAGCCGTCGGGCTGGTATTTCGAGTTCAACAACGGCTTCTATCCGGATGTGGACGACTCGGCGATGGTGGCCATGGCGCTGCGGCGCATCGGCGGGCACGACGCGGTGGCGGCGGGGCGGCGGGGGGTCAAATGGCTGTTGGCCATGCAGAACGACGACGGCGGGTGGGCGGCCTTTGACCGCACCGTGGAGCGCCCGCTGCTGGAGCACGTGCCCTTTGCCGATCACAACGCCATTCAGGACCCCTCCTGCCCGGACATCGCCGGCCGGACGCTTGAGTGCATGGGCCACCACGGCTTCCTGCCCGACCATCCGGATGTGCAGAAGGCCATCCGCTACATCCGCAGCAAGCAGGAGGCCGATGGCTGCTGGTTTGGCCGGTGGGGCATCAACTACATCTACGGCACCTGGCAGGTGGTCTGCGGCTTGCGAGCCGTGGGCCAGGACATGAGCGCCGACTGGGTGCAGAAGGCCGGGGCGTGGCTCAAGAGCGTGCAGAAGGCCGACGGCTCGTTCGGCGAGTCGGCCGACACCTACGAGAAGCCCGAGCTGCGCGGCCAGGGACCGTCCACCGCCAGCCAGACCGCTTGGGGCGTCATGGCCATGATGGCGATCCACGGCCCATCCGACCCGGCTGTGCAACGCGGCATCGCCTGGCTCTGCGACACCCAACTCGACAGCGGCACCTGGCACGAGCCCTGGTTCACCGGCACCGGCTTCCCCCGCGTCTTCTACCTGCGCTACCACCTCTACAAGCTCTACTTCCCCATCATGGCGCTGGGAAGATGGTTACGCGTGCAGGGCAAGCTGCCGGCACTCGATGTCGGGCACTGATCCTGGCATCGCACTCCCCTACGAAGCGCCGCGGCTTGCCGCGCAAGATTGTCGTCACATTCAAATCGCGGTGATTGAACATGCGAATCCCCGGCCAACGAGTTAAGCGCACCCGGCTGATCCAGACCGACCATTATGTCGTGGCGGTGGAAGTTGAAATGGTGATCCCCGAGGATGACCCCAGCGAGCCATGCTACGAAGCGGAGACCGTTGGCTTTCTCAAGGAAGTGCAGGAGCGGGCGAGTCGAGGCGATGATGCGTGGCTGCGGCGACATGGCAAGGTATACACTGCCATGGATGCGGCCTGAACCCATCAGGTCAAGCAGAACGACGAATGAAAAAAACCGCAGCCCCTGGGCTGCGGTTTTCGTTGAATCACTCGAATACCCCGGTCGCGACTTACTTGAGCTCGACCTCGGCGCCTTGCTCCTTGAGCTTGGCCATCAGGGCGTCGGCCTCCTCCTTGGGCAGGGCTTCCTTTACGGCCTTGGGCGCCGCTTCGACCAGGTCCTTGGCTTCCTTCAAGCCCAGGCCCGTGGCCTCGCGAACGACCTTGATCACCTGGATCTTCTTCTCGCCGGCGGCCTTGAGCACCACGTCGAAAGTGGTCTTTTCCTCGACCTCTTCGGCGGCCGCCGGGCCGGCCATCATCACCGCGCCGCCCGCGGCCGGCTCGATCCCGTACTCTTCTTTCAAGTAGTTGCCCAAGTCCACCGCCTGCTTGAGGGTCAGGCCCACCAGCTTGTCGCCAAGCTCCTTGATGTCTGCTGCTACGTCTGCCATGGTCATTACCTTTCACGATTCCCGCCGGAAGTTGACTCGTTCGCGCGGCCGGGACACGTTGTCCTGGTTTAACCCTCGCGGGCCGGGCGACCGTGGTTGTCCAAAGTCCATCACGCCGCCGCCGTGACGCCTTCCTTTTCCTTGGCCTTCTCTTCGATGGCCTTGATCAGCGAAGCGACCTTGCGGCCCGGGCCCAGAATCTGACCGGCCAGCTTCTTGGCCGGGCTGAGGAATAACTGCACGATCTGCGCCTGTGCCTCGCTGCGCGTCGGGTACTTGCTGAGCATCTCGAGCTGGTCGGGCTGGAATAGTTCGCCGTCCATCAGCCCACCTTTGAACGCCAGGTTCTCCGTCTCCTTGGCGATCTCGATCAGCTCGCGGGCGATTTCCACCACGCTCTGCTGGCCGTAGACAAAGGCGCAGGGGCCGTCGAGCAGGCTGGTGATATTCGCTAGCTTCGTGCCTTCCAGGGCGCGTTTGGCCAAGTTGTTGCGCACCACGGTGATCTTGACCTTCTTGTTCGCCAGGCGATGCCGCAGGGCGTTGTTCTTGTTGCAGGTCACCCCGCGAATGTCGATCAACAGCGCGCTATCAAGGTCGCCAAAGCGTTCCTTATAGGTCTGCGTCAACAGGTTTTTGACGGGCTTGCTCATGGTTCATGTCCGAGTTGGTGGTTTCCAGTTTCGAGTTCCGGAGGATGCGAGCCGATTGCGGATTTGGATTGCAGATTTCGGATTTCCAAGCTGCTTGCGGCTTAGCATCCTCAAATCCGAGATCCGCAATCCTACAACCAAAATTCCTACGCCTCTTGCACCGTCACGCCCGGCGTCATCGTGCCCGCCAGCGAAATCTTCTTGATGTACTGGCCCTTGGCGCTCGACGGCTTCATGCGGTGGATCATGTCCAGAAACGCCTGCACGTTCTCCTGGAGCTTGGCGGGCTCGAAGCTGAGCTTGCCCACCACCGCGTGCACGTTCCCGCCGGCGTCGTTGCGGAACTCAATCTTGCCGGCCGTGAACTCCTTGACCGCCTGCACCACGTTGGGCGTCACCGTGCCGTTCTTGGGCGACGGCATCAAGCCCTTGGGGCCCAGCGTCTTACCCAGCCGGCTCACGAAACGCATCATGTCCGGGCTGGCGATCGCCACGTCGAACTCCATCCACCCGCCTTCGATCTTGGCGACCAGCGCCTCGCCGCCGGCTTCGATCGCCCCGGACTGCTTGGCGGGCTCGGTCAAGTCGTCCCGGCAGAACGCGATCACCCGCTTGGTCTTGCCGATGCCGTTAGGCAGCGACACCGACCCGCGGATGTTCTGGTCCGCCTGTTTAGGGTCCACGCCAAGGTGAATGCAGACGGCCACCGTCTGGTCATACTTGGCGGGCTTGAATGTCTTGAGTTTGGCCACCGCTTCGTCCAGCGGATAGGCCTTGTCGATATCGACCTTTTCCAGGTCGGCGCGATAGCGCTTGCCGTTCTTACCTGCCATCTGATCCATCCTTTCGACTGGCCCGCGGAAGAAAACTTCCGGGGGCGGGTCTCCCACGATTTAAGGCTCGTGGTGTGCCTGGGCGGATTTCGGATTTCGAATTTACAAAAGCCGCTTGCGGCTTAGCCTCTTTTCCAAATGCGAAATCCGAAATCCAAAATCCGAAATTCCTTCTACATCCCTTCCACCGTCACGCCCATCGACCGTGCCGTCCCCGCCAGGGTCCGCATCACGGCTTCGACGCTGTGGCCGGTGGTTTCTTTCATCTTTTCCTTGGCGATCTGCTCCAACTGGGCCCTGCTGATCTTGCCCACCTTGTCCTTGTTGGGCACGCCCGAGCCTTTTTCGATCTTGGCGATGTCCTTGATCAGCACCGACGCGGGGGGCTGACGGATCTCGAAGTCGAAGGTGCGGTCCTTATAGACGGTGATCACGCAGCCGACGACTTTGCCGCCGAACTGGCGGGTGGCTTCGTTGAAGCGCTGGATGAACTGGCCGGGGTTGACGCCGTTCTGCCCCAGCGCCGGCCCAATGGGCGGGGCGGGCGTGGCCTGCCCGCCGGGGGCCTGGATCTTGAACACCGTCGTGATTTCTTTCTTGGACTTGGCCATGGCTGTATCCTCGTCTCTGCCCCGGAAATGGGGCAAACGCACCAGCCTAGAGCTTTCGGGGGGCGCGAGCCGCGTAGTATAGCAGCCCCCCCAATCCAACGCCAATCAGCATTCTTCATATAGCCCGGCCAGGGTGCGTGACCCCCCGGGGCGGGCGCGTTTGCAGGCCTGAAGGGCCTACCAACTCCCCGCCCCAGGCGTCACGCACCCATGCCAATGCGGGGCTTGCACCAAACTGATACCTGACGCTTCGCCCCCGGACCCCGGACCCCGGACCCCGGACCCCGGACCCCGGACCCCGGACCCCGGACGACTCAGCGTCGGCGTGGCGGCGCAGCGTCGATGCGAGCAAAGAATGAGAAAACGTCAATGATCGATCGTTTCAAACCCTACGGATTGGAAGGTGGGGCGGGCGGCTTGGGAGGCGAGCCAGTCCAGGACCTGCTGCGCGGCGGCGGCGTGGGGGCTGGCGATCGGAATGGCGGCGGTGTAGGTGATGGGGTCGTGGAGGGCGGAGTCGATATAGAGGGCGATGCGGACGGTGCTGTTTCCGGGGGTGCCGGGGGCGGCGGCGTCGGTGGCGTAGACGATGCCGGTGGGGCACTGGCCGGTCTTGACGTACATCAGGGCAGCCTGGACGTCGCCGGCCTCGGCAAGGTGACCCTGAAGACGGGGCCAGACGCCGGCGGCGATGAGGGCCTGGCGGGCGTACTGGCCGGCGGGAACGGCGCGGGATTCGCCGATGGCGATGGGGTGGAAGGTGGGATGGGTGAGGTCGGCGAGAGAGCGGAGGGTGTGGTCGGGCGTGGGGTGAACTGGTGTTGCTGTCCCACCCCCTGGAGAGGGTGGGCTTTTGGGAGGGGTTTCGTTTGGCACGATCACGACCAGGCGGTTGCGCAGGAGGTCGCGGCGCGAGTCGGTCAGAATGAGCTTGCGTTGCGACAGTTCGTCGATCCAGTGGGGCGAGGCGGAAATAAAGAGGTCGCAGGGGGCGCCGTGGATGATCTGCTGCGCCAGCGTGCCGCTGCCGGCGGGGTTGATCACCAGTTGCACGTCAAGGTCGCGCTGGAGCCTCGGGCGGAGCGCTTCGAGGACGGGGTTGAGGCCGGCGGCGAGGGAGAGGTGGATGATTGCGGGGCGTTGCGGGGGCGCGGCGGCGGGTTGATTGGATGCGCGGTCGCAGCCTGGGAGGGTTATGAAGAGGCCTGCCAGGGCAATGAGGGCGGCGCGGAATATGGTCCAGACAAAGCCGTGAGATGCTGGTCGCCTATCCCCGACAAGCTCCCAGGCCCCCGGAAGCGGGGCATGCCGGGGCTTGGTGCGGGCGCGAGCTTCAAGTCGTGTTGGGAGGGTCATCAACAGAGTTTTAAGTATTAATACGCAAGAAACAGAGTATCACGATCAGGGACGAGCGGTGTCATGAAATTTCCAGGTTGGGGGTTGCCAAATGGTATTCCCGTGTGTTAGATTAAGGACTAGCACGTCTCTGGACCAACGCCAAGTTTCGCAGCCGACACGCCGGCGGCTGATCATGTGAGCCCGGCAACAAGGTTGGACCCATAAAGGAGCATTGCCGCATGACGACCGTGAAAGAACTTCTGGCCCAGAAGGGTACGCACGTGATGTCCATTGGTGCCGCGGCGACGGTGCTGGACGCGGCCGTGCTGATGAACGACCACAAGATCGGCTGCCTGGTGGTGACCGAAGGGCGCGGGCAGGTGGAGGGGATCATCACCGAGCGCGATGTACTGCGCAAAGTGGTGGCAGAGTGCAGGGACCCAGGGAGCACGAAGGTGGCCGAGGTGATGACCACCAAGGTGTTTTGTAGTCGGCTCGACACGCCGATGGAGGAGGCGCGCTCGGTGTTCAAGAATCGCCGTATCCGCCACCTGCCGGTGGTGGATGAGGAAGGGATGCTGCGCGGCTTGATCTCGATCGGTGACTTGAATGCCTATCAAGCCGATGCCCAGGAACTGACGATCACGTATCTGCACGAGTACATTTACGGCCGCGTGTGAGGGGCGAGATGACCTCGTGAGGCCATGACGGCGCAGGCCACAACGGTGGACCTGAAACGCCGGAGGGTTGCCGGCTGACAAGGGAAGCGGTTGGCGGTGGAGGGTGGATCGTGGGCGATTGGCTGGTAGCGCATCGCATGGCGGGGTGGTTGAGGGAAAGGGCCAATGAGAGAGTGGGGGGAGAGGCCGGGGCGACCGGAGGTGAGGCGAGGGCGACAAGGGGAGGGGCGAAAGCGTGGGGAAGAGGTGAGGAGGGGAGAGAGTCTTGGGGAGAAGCGGAGTGGGCGAGGAGCGGGAGTGGGAGCGGGAGGAATATGGACGTGTGCCGCGGTGGAAAGCGCCCCGGGCCCCGGAAGCAAGGTCGCCCCTGGAAGGAGGGTGGCCCCGACGAGTTGGCTGGCGCCAAGCGCCCTGTGGCACAGCGCCGGTGAGCATCACCATCGCGGCATGCGTCACTTTTTCCAAAGTGCGGCGTCAAGGGCGCACGGCGCTGCTTACGCCGGCACGCGCAGGTTTTTCTTGGCATCCATGGCGCGTTGGGCCGCGGCCTTGTCCGCCGCCAGCACGCTGGCTTCCTTGCCCTTGCGCAGTTCGGCGACGGTTTTGGTCCTGACTCGGGCAGCGCCCTTGAAGGTGCCTGTCGCCACGGTCTTGGTCTTAAGCCGGCTGCGGGCCGCGTCGATGGCGCCGTTGGCCTGGTACTGGGGCAGCCACTGGGCTTGGGCGACGAGCATCTCGTCAACCATCTGCCACACCTCGTCGGGGTCGCAAATGGCGCCGATCAGCGGGTCGTGCAGCATGGCCTGCTTGAGCAGCGTGACGTCGCCGGTCACCGCCGCTTCCTTGGCCATGCGCTGCACATTCACGCTGGCCTGGCAGGTGGCGGCACACGCCAGGGGCAGTTTGAGGCCCTCGACCATGTTGATGCCAAAGCGATCGACGAATCCGGGCGCCTCGATGATGCAGTCCTGGGGCAGATTGCTGATCACACCATTGTTACGGACGTTGAAGTGGCCGCGGTAGACGCGCCCGGTCTCGCGTGACTCGATGATCCACGAGCCGTGCTCGTGGCTGCGCTCGGCGGTGGTGATGGGCTTGCCCGCATCCGCCAGCCACTTGGAGAAATCGCTCTGGAACCAGTTGCGTCCCTCGGTGCAGACGCGCAGGTAGCCGCCGGTCTCGCCGTTAATCCAACTGGACATATCGATCCACTTCTTGATCTCCCTGGGCCGCTTGCGGTACCAGGGCAGATACTCGGAAAGGTGGCCGTTGGATTCGGTCGAGTAGTAGCCAAAGCGTCGTAGCACGTCGATGCGGACCTTTTCGGTCTGGGAGAATGTGCGGTGCTTCTCGAACGCCGCCAGCAACTCGTCGCTGCCGACCTGCCGGCCTTTGACGCGGATGTCGATGTACCAGGTCTGATGGTTGATGCCGGCACAGATAATGTGCACGTCTTTGAGGTCGGCGCCGAGGACCGCGGCGATCTGGTGATGCCCGCCCTGCACGCCGTGGCACAGGCCCACGGTTTCGACCCCGCCATAGTCCAGCGCCGCCCAGGTGTTCATGGCCATGGGATTGGCGTAGTTGAGGAACATCACGTTATCTTTGGCGAGCTTCTTGATGTCGCCGCAGAAGGCCAGCATCTGGGGAATATTGCGTTGGGCGTACATGATGCCGCCGGCGCAGAGGGTGTCGCCGACGCACTGGTCGATGCCGTACTTGAGGGGGATGTCGATGTCGGTGGCGAAGGCTTCCAGGCCGCCGATGCGTGTGCAGTTGATGACGTAATCGGCGTCGGCGATGGCGCGTTTACGCTCCAGCGTGGCGGTGAGCTTGGCGGGCAGCTTGTTCTGGCGCAGGTCCTTGTCGCAGAGCTGGCGCACCAGATCCAGATTCTGCTGGCTGATGTCGTGGAAGGCAAAGTGGGTGTCGAGCAGTTCGGGCACCGCCAGCACATCGCGCATGAGCCTGCGGGTGAAGCCGACGCTGCCGGCGCCGATGAACGCGATCTTGAGGGGCATTAAAGCAAACTCCGGGTAATAGCAGGGTTGGATCGACGGCGCGATCGGCGCCGTGATGACAGACCGGTCATTGTAACTGATCATTGGGTGCGATGCCGACATTATGGAGTGCGGCGCCCCCGGAGGCCACGACACCGCTTTAGCTTGCGGCCCAGCCGTCCACCGCAGCCGACGCCGCGATAAGCCAAAGCGGCGTCAAGGCCGCCGCACTGCAAAGGCGCCGTTAGTACAATCAGGCCAGTTGGAGTCGCGGTTGTGTTGGATGGTTCTTTTCAAGTGGGACGTTGAGGTTATGGTCAAGTCGACGGGTAACGAGCGCGCCGCGATCCGCAGACGGGCGCCCCGGCATGGCGGCGAGGCGTTGACGCCGGCGGCCCGCCGCGCCGAACCGCTGCTGCTGGAAATCGCCTGGGAAGTGTGTAACCAGTTGGGAGGCATCTACACGGTCATCCGCTCCAAGGTGCCGCGCATGGTGGAGCGATGGGGCGGGCGCTATTGCCTGGTGGGGCCTTACAACCACGCCACGGCCCAGGTCGAGTTCGAGGCCACGCCGCTGACCGGCACGGTCGGCAACGCCGTCAAGCGCCTACACGAGTTGGGCGTCAAGGCGCACTTTGGCCGCTGGCTGGTCACCGGCCGGCCGCACGTCGTGCTCATCGATTACCTGTCGCTCTTCGCCCGCCTCCACGAGGTCAAGTACCGCCTGTGGACCAACCACCGCATCGCCATGCCCGGCGATAATGAGTTGCTCAACAATGTCACCGCTTTTGCCGAAGGCGTGCGGTTACTCTTGTGGACGCTGTCGGGCAAGGACGTGCCGCGCCGGCCGATCGTCGCCCACTTCCACGAATGGATGGCGGGACCGGCGGTGCCCATGCTGCGCCACGAGAACTGGCCCGGGGCCATGGTCTTCACCACGCACGCCACGCTGCTGGGCCGATACCTGGCCATGCACGATTCGGAGTTCTACGCCCACCTGCCGTTCTACAACCCCGGCGGGGAGGCGGATCATTTCCTGGTGCGCCCCGAGTATGAGATCGAACGCGCCGCCGCCCATGCCGCCCACGTGTTCACCACCGTCAGCGACGTCACCGCCGAGGAGTGCCGCTATCTGCTGGGCCGCAATCCCGAATTGCTCTTGCCCAACGGGCTCAACATTCAGCGTTTCGCCGCGTTACACGAGTTCCAGAACCTGCACCTTCAGTACAAGGAAAAGATCCATCACTTCACGCTGGGCCACTTTTTCCCCAGCTACAACTTCGACCTGGACAAGACGCTGTATTTCTTCACCTCGGGCCGATACGAATATCGCAACAAGGGGATGGACCTGACCGTCGAAGCGCTGGCGCGGCTGAACCACCGCCTGCGCGCGGCGGGCAGCTCGACCACCGTCGTCGCCTTCATCATCACTCGTCGGCCCTGCCGTTCGCTCAACGTCACGACGCTCCAGACGCACTCCATGCTCGATGAGCTTCGCTCAGCGACCGAATCGGTCAAGGAGCAGATCGGCGAGAAGCTGTTCTATGCCGCCGCCACGGGCAAGGTGCCCGACCTCAACAGCCTGGTGGACGACTACTGGCTCCTGCGCCTTCGCCGCACCATGCACGCCTGGCGCCGCGAGCACCCGCCCACCATCGTCACGCATGACTTGATCGACGATCAGCATGACGAGGTGCTCAATCAGCTGCGCACCTGCAAGCTGTTCAACCTCCAGCACGATCCGGTGAAGGTCATCTATCACCCGGACTTCATCAACCCGACCAACCCGCTTTTCGGCATGGAGTACGACCAGTTCGTGCGTGGCTGCCACCTGGGCGTGTTTCCCAGTTATTACGAGCCGTGGGGCTACACGCCGCTGGAGTCGATCGCCCTGGGCGTGCCGGCGATCACCAGCGATCTGTCGGGCTTCGGATCGTACATCATGCAACTGCTGCCCGACCACGAGGAAAAGGGCCTGTACGTACTGCGCCGCAAGAACGTCACCTACTGGCAAAGCGCCGACGAACTGGCGGACCGCATGTTCCGCTACTGCCAGCTCTCCCGCCGCGAACGCATCACCCTGCGCAACAGCGTCGAGTCGTTCAGCGAACACTTCGACTGGCACAACCTGGGCAAACGCTACGACGAAGCGCACGACTTGGCGCTGGACCGGTTGAATGAGCCGGCGCCGTGAATCATGGATTAACCGGGGAGAAGGCAGAAAGACGTAACAGGGATGAACACGGATGAACACGGATAAGGAAGAAGAAGGAACAGGGATGGACAGGCTGGACAGGATGAATCAGAAGGCAGGAATCCAAAATCCGAAGTCTGAAATCTGAAATCTGAAATCTGAAATCCTGTCCATCCCTGTTCCTGCCCGTCCGTGTTCATCCGTGTTCATCCCTGTTACCTCTTCTCTTGTTGCTACGGCTTCATCCAAAATCCGAAATCCGAAATCGCCATGATCCTCGACCACCTATCCAAGTACGCCGCCTACGCGGGCCTCGCTCCGCGCCTCATGCGCGCGCTGTGCTGGCTCAACGACGCCAACCTCGCCGACCTTGCCCTGGGCCGCCACGACCTCGACGGCGACAACCTCTTTGCCCTGGTGGAGGAGTACGACACCCGGCCCGTCGACCAGTGCAAGTGGGAAGCACATCGCAAGTACATGGACGTGCAGTACGTCATCGCCGGCGTCGAGCGCATGGGCTGGGCCGGCCTGGCGGCCATGCGCGAAGTGACGCCCTACGACGCCCAGAAAGACCTGGCCTTTTATCAGGGCCAGGGCGACTTCGTCACCGTCCACGCCGGCATGTTCGCCATCTTCATGCCGCAAGACGTGCACATGCCCGTCGTCGCTCCCGGAATGATCACCCACGTCCGCAAGATAGTCATCAAAGCCGCAGTGTGAATAGCCACAGATAAACACAGATGGACACGGATGGCGGAGAGAGAATGAGGATCATCACTGTTAGCCCAAGCACCAACGGTGCGGGCGGTCCACATCGTCACCACAGCCCGCACCGTGGGGGCTCGGGCTAACAATGACTGCATCATCCGTGTCCATCTGTGGCTACGCCTCCCCAATCAGAAATGCAGCATCCGCCCCTGCGTGCCCAGCGCCGCTTCGTGGATCGCTTCCGACAGGGTCGGGTGTGCATGCATCGTCGCGATGATCTCGTCGGTCGTGGCTTCGAGCCGCTTGGCCAGACCCATTTCCGCCAGCAGTTCCGTCACGGCTTCGCCCACCATGTGCGCCCCCAGCAGTTCGCCGGTCTTCTCGTCGCTGATGAGCTTCACGAAGCCCTCGGTGTTGCCCACCGCACGGGCCTTGCCTGACGCCAGGTAAGGGAACTTGCCCACTTTGTATTTGAGCCCCTGCTGCTTGCACGCTTCTTCGGTCAGGCCCAGCGACGCGACCTGCGGCTGGCAGTACGTGCAGCCCGGAATGGCGCCGTAGTCGATCTCCAGCGGATGATGCCCGGCGATCCGCTCGACGCAGATGATCGCCTCCTCGCTGGCGACGTGTGCCAGCCAGGGCGGGCCGATCACGTCGCCCACCGCGTAGATGCCCTTCACGTTCGTCGCGTACGTCGTCTTGTCCACCTTGATGTGGTCCTTGACGATCTCGACCTTGACGGTGTCGGCCAGCAGTCCGTCGAACTTGCCCTTGACGCCGATGGCGACGAGCACCTTGTCTCCCCGGAGCGTTTCAGTCTTGCCTTCGCCTGACACCGGGGCGATGTCGATCTCGACGCCCGCGTCGGTCTTGCGCACCGCCGTGGTCTTGTGGGCGGTGCGCACCTCGATGCCCTGCTTCCTGAAGCTGCGTTCGACCGCCGCCGAGGCCTCGCGGTCCTCAATCGGCAGCAGCCGGTCGAGCATTTCGACGATCATCACCTTGGTGCCAAAGCAGTTGTAGAAGTAGGCGAACTCCATGCCGATGGCGCCGGCGCCGACGATGAGCAACTCCCTGGGCTGCTCCTTGAGCGCCATCGCCTCCTTGTAGCTGATGATCTTGTCGCCATCGAAGGCGGCGCCATCCCCCGCCCCCGGCCCCGCCCCCGGAAGCGTGCGCGGCCCGGCGCCCGTCGCGATGATCACGTTCTTCGCCTCGATCGTCTGCGCAACATGATCCGGCCTGTCGTGAATCTCGACCTTGCACACGCCGCCCTTCTCCGCCCCGCTGACGATGCGGGCGTGGCCCTGAATGTGCGTGACCTTGTTCTTCTTGAACAGGGCCGCGACGCCCTTGGCGCCCATGTCGGCCACGCCGCGCGACCGGCCGATCACTTTCTCCCAGTTGTGCCGCACGTTGTCGGCCTCGATGCCCCACGCCGCCGCCTCATGCTTGATGCGGTGATACAACTCGGCATTGGCCAAGAGCGCCTTGGTCGGTATGCACCCCCAGTTATTGCAGATGCCGCCGAGCTTGTCGCGCTCGACGCAGGCGACCTTGAGCCCCAACTGCCCGGCGCGAATGGACCCTACATACCCCGCCGGCCCGCCGCCGATGATCACGATGTCGTACACGCTGTCGCTGGCCATAGGTCACCTTTCCTGGCTGAAAGATCGCTTTGAGTGAATTCTGAATCAAGCAGCGGATTCTAGCGGATTGGCCAAGCGGCATCGCAGAGCCAGTCGCTGGCGAGAAAGCGTCGCCGGATGCGTCCAAGCCGCTATCGGTTTGACACTTGTCACGTGACACGATACGTTGGGCATGTGATCAAGACCTTCGCCGATGGACGCACGCGGGCGTTGTACGCCACGGGTCGAGCCAAGGGATTGGCCCGGGATATGGCCCGACGAGCAGCGCGAAAGCTGGAGTATCTGGACCTGGCGATTCGGCTGGAGGACTTGAAGGTTCCGCCTGGTAACCGGCTCCATGCCCTTCATGGCGACCGAAAAAGCCAATACGCGATCTCGCTCAACGATCAGTGGCGAATCTGTTTCCGTTTTGCGGCGGGTGATGCTTACGACGTGGAGATCTGCGACTACCATTGAGATGAGGTGTCGAATATGAACCATTCAGGCCGGATCAGGATGAAGCGCAGGCCCACGCATCCAGGTGAAATGCTGCGCGAGGATTTCATGCCCGACTACGGATTGACGGTGTCGGGCTTGGCCGGCGCCTTGGGTGTCTCCCGCCAGTCCATCAATGAACTGCTGCGCGAGCGCCGGGGCGTGAGTCCTGAGATGGCGCTGCGGCTGGCGCGTCTCTTTGGCAACTCGCCGGAGTTCTGGCTCAACGCCCAGCGAGCACTGGACATCTGGGACGCGGCGCAGTCGCTGGAGATGGAGGTCGCTCGTATCAAGCCGCTGCATGCCGCGTAGGCGGGCGGCGTCGAGAAACCGATCCCAGAAATGATGAATGGCGCCTTGTTCGCGTCTGTCACCTGGCGGTGCAAGTGATCGTCCCGTTCAACTATGATCTCAGATGCAACTCCGAGGTGTTCTCCGTCCGTTGCCCATCGGGTACCAGCAAGTTCTCGGAGCCCGGTTTGTGGCGGACCCTGTTGTGCTCCGTGAACGGGAGTTTCGCAAAACCTCGCTGATGAAAAAGCTCGACGATTGGGATGCTATCACCACGGCCCCGTCGCGCGTCGCCAGGTCCGCCCTCATTTCCCCGCCGCTGCCTCGACCCCCGACGCCTTGATGAACTCCTCGATCATCTGCCCATAAACCGACTTGGGTCCCAGGTCCTCCTGCAGCTTGCGGAAGCTCGGCACGTCGGTGGCGAGGATGGACACGGCCTTGGGCGTGAAAAGCCGGCTCACAATGGACAAGAACGCGCGCTGCGCCGCCAGCGCCTTGGCCACCCGGCCAGACTTGCGCAGGTCCGCCGTCAACTGCGCCATTTCTTTTTCCTGCGCCAAGCCCTTGAGTTGCTCGGCGTAGCGAGGGCTGTAGAAGTCGAACAGGGCCGGATCATCCTCCGCCAGCCGCTGGGCCATCGCCAGCACGGCCGCCGCCCGCTCGTCGATCAACTGGCGCAGCAGATCGGCCTGCGCGCGGCCATCCGCATCCAGCGGGTTCTCCTGTCCCTCGGCTGGCTTGGCCAACTGATCCAGCGCCCGCAGCGCCGCGGCCAGTTGGAGCCGATTGGTCTGTTGGGCGATGGGTCGCAGCTTGGGGTGGGCAAAGTGCGCTTCGTAAACGATGGCGTTGTACGCCAGGTCCCATCGGCGAAAACTCGCCCCCGCCGCACGCACGTCGCCGTCGCCGATCGAATGCCCTCGCCCGGTGATCTTCAGGTACACATCCGGGCAGGTGTTCTGACCCACGCCCTTGAAGAGTTCCTGGGCACGTTCCACCAAGCTGATGCCCAGGTTCGGGGCGCCCATGCCCCACTCGCCGGTGCCCAGGGCGATGAGGTAGGTATTGCGTCCGCCGGCACGAATGCGCTGCCAGAAATTGGAGCCATAGAGCGCTTGGTGGGAAAAGGGCCAGGCCTCGGCGCCGGCCTGGCCGGCTTCGCTGAACCACAGGCCGTGCGGCACGCCCCCGCCCGAATGCGACCCCACCGCGCCGCGCCCCGCCGTCACGTGGTAGTCCGCCATCACCTGCGCCACCGCCATCCGGGCGGCGGCGACCTTGCCGGGCGTGTCATGCATGTTTTTGCCGTCGGCATAGGCCATGTTGATGCCGATCAGGCCGTAGGGCTCCAGGAAATGCCGCCGCCAGGAGCCAAAGTTGCCCGCGGAGTTGGCGCCGCCCTCGCCATGGAAGAACAGGTGGATGCCCGCCGCGGCCCCGGGCCGGTACGACTTGGGCGCAAACACCTGGTAGCTGTAGCCGGCCACACCCGTTTCCACCTTGTACTGTCCCATCCGCCCGGCGTTGGCCGAGGGCGCCGCCGCCCAGGTCGGCGCGGCTTGCATCAGCACCATGGTGGTCAGCAGAAGTTGTAGTAGCTGCTTCATGGTGATGTGGCCTGCATGATTGGAAAACTCCAATCAGTCAATGATGCCATAGAGTATTGCGATAACCGCTGGTAAGAAGCCTCTGGCTCAAGGTATGGTAGCGAGAAAAGAGCGAGAGCTGTGCTACGGCACGTTACCATGACATCAGGTGCCACCCGGGCCGGTCTGGATAATGGCCTCTTCTGAGTGAAGCAAGCAAAATCACCTGACCGCCGGGGTCCGGGTTGTGGTCTGGCTTGTGGTCCGTCGTGTGTGTGGAGCTGGGCTTCTGTCAGTTCAGCCGCCCCTTTTTTGAGGGTGGGGGTTGCGTTTCGGCACGGGCGCGTGTATAATCAAGATTGAACAATGTCAAGCATCGATAGCATACAGCATGAAACGAAAGGGAAATCCATTTCAGGAGGCCAAAGTTTGCAGAGATAGAGAAGGGGAGACCTTTGATTAACCACCAAGACACCAAGGACACCAAGAAGAGGCAGGAAG
>JBBDMX010000016.1:0-6062 GCA_040878035.1 Phycisphaeraceae bacterium
CTATTTCAGCGGTATTCACTATGCTTCACTGACAAGGTAGGCATCCCGACCGACTGGGGGTCAAGAGGTCGAGGGTTCAAATCCCTCCAGCCCGATTGCCGCGAAGCGGCAATAGAGCAGGTGAACGGTCGATCAGGAGAGCAGGAGAAAGAGAACTGCCGGAAGGAGACGCAACTCCATTGGCCTGGGGGACACCTGCGGTCTCCTGTTCACCTGCTCTCCTGCTCTTTCTTGGGGCCTTTCAATGCCTTTCATGTTCGAGAACCTCAAGGTCTACCAGAAGGCGGTAGACTTCGCCGATGAGATTGCAGCCACAGCCGAAACCTTCCCGCGGGGCTACTACTTCCTGGTCGATCAACTTAACCGCGCCGCCCTCTCAATCGCGACCAACCTTGCCGAAGGCAATGGACGATTCGCCAAGCACGACCGCCGTCACTACTTCATCATCGCACGCGGGTCCACTCAAGAATGCGTTCCATTAGTTGAAATCGCCAGGCGACGTGGCTTCATCACCGAAGCCCAGCACGCCGAATTCCGCCGGAAGCTGGAGGAAATTGCCAAGATGCTTTCCGGCCTCATCAATGGCTTGGATAACCGTGAATCGTGATCTTCTCGCCGTGCTGTCCCCAAGGTCCCATCATGATCATCGAAAAGCACGCCCGCCCCACTCTGACCGCCGCGGAACTCGACACTGGCGACCAACTGCACTTCACGCTTGCCAGCGGGGTGACGCGGCGGATCAAGTTGGTGGAGGCCAACGCCAGCGTCTATCGCTCCAATCTCGACACCTTGCCCAAGCCCGGACCGTTGGCCAGCGTGGTGCTGCGGATGTCCTGTCGGCTGGAGATCGACGGGCATCAGGTCTGCATCAATCGCTGGGTGGGCAATCAGGACAGTTTCTACGAGCCTTGGGAACTGATGGGGATACGGCTGTGGTTTGACGGCTGTGCCCCGCTTTTCAAACACCTGAGCGAAAACCACGGCGCATGCAAGCCGCGCAAGCTCGTCCGCCTGGCGGTTCAGGATGCGAGCCTGCGGGTTTGCCCGGTGCTGCTGCATCCGTGGTGTCCGCTGCCGGTCCGCGGGCTGCGCATCGAGGACTGCTACCAGGGTTCGGACTGCTGGATGGGGCCGTACTTCGGCGTGGACGCCCACGGCGGGCTGGACATCAATCATCCCGCAGGCACACCGATCTGGACGCCCATCGCGGTGGACAGTCAGGGCTACTTCAACAGCCTGGGGGCGGGCGACAACAACAACCGCTGGCGCGGGATTCGCCGCTGGGACGACGGCTCGACGTGGATCCTACAGGTGCACCACATCCTGCGTTTGCTCGTGCCCGAGGGCGGGTGCCTGGATGCTGGCGTGCACATGGCCCAAGGCGCCGGGGTACACGTGGGCAGCCACGAGCACAGCCACTTTGTCTTTGGCGTCATCGAGCCGGGTGGGGCCGAGGATGACAAGATCCTGCTCGATCCCTGGATTCTGTTCTGGCAGATGTATCAGGATCGCCGGCTGACCGCCACGCGGTCGTGACCTGCGCCCAACCGCGTCCGTACGGATCAGGCAAAAGGACAGGTACTTATGCGTACTTTGGGCCAACTCTTCGACAACAATAAGGCCTGGGCCCAGCGCATCTGCCAGCAGGACCCGAATTTTTTCGTCGACCTGTCCCGCCAGCAATCGCCGGCGTATCTGTGGATCGGCTGCTCGGACAGCCGCGTGCCCGCCAATCAGATTGTCGGACTCCCGCCCGGCGAGCTATTCGTCCATCGCAATGTGGCCAATCTGGTGGTGCATACGGATCTCAACTGCCTGTCGGTCATGCAGTTTGCCGTGGACATCCTCAAAGTGCGTCACATCATCGTGTGCGGCCACTACGGATGCAGCGGCGTGCAGGCAGTGCTGCGGCGGGATCGCGTCGGCCTGAGTGATAACTGGCTGCGCCACGTCGAGGACGTCAGGCAGAAACACCAGCAGCATCTGGCGAGCATGCACGGCCATGCATCAGCCAACGACCGGCTCTGTGAACTCAACGTGATCGAGCAAGTGGCCCACGTCTGCCAGACCACGATCGCGCGGGACGCCTGGGAACGCGGGCAGGAACTGACGGTGCATGGCTGGATCTACGGGATACAGGACGGACTGTTGCGCGACCTGAACATCACTGTCGCCGGCCAGGAGGAGGCTGCCTGGGCTTATCAGGCGGCGGTGGCCGGGGTTGGCAGGATGCCGCCTTCCAGGGCCGGAGGCCCGACACAGTGAGTAGCTCGGGGCGTAAGCCCCGAGATGAAGCAACCTCCGCGATCGTGAGTCCCGAAGGGACGGCACATTGGAGAAGCCCAGTCGCACCCATGGTGTCGCCCCGCCGGGGCTTATCGTCAAGGGGACGCCGCTATCTCGGGGCTTACGCCCCGAGCTACTCACTGTGACGAGCCTCCGGCTCTCAAACAGGACCCCGAAACGCTGCGCAGCCCCCCTCAGGTCCGACGTAGTTCATTTGCCTTGTTCCAGCACCGCCAGGGCCTCGTTGATGGTGAAGCGGTTTTCGTAGAGCGCCCGGCCGACGATCACACCCTGAAGGGGCAGTTGCCGCACCGCCCGCAAGTGGTCGAGCGTGCCCACGCCGCCGGAGGCGATCACCGGGACGTGCGTGGCGTTGGCGATGATGCGCGTGTGTTCGACGTTGGGGCCGGTCATCATGCCGTCGGTGGCGATGTCGGTGTAGACGATGGCCCCCAGGGCCCAATCGCTGACGCGCGTGGCGACCTCCAGGGCGGAGGCTTCGGTGGCCTGCTCCCAGCCGGAGACCGCGAGCTTGCCGTTGCGAGCGTCCAGGCCCAGCACAATGCGGTGGGCGTAGGTGGGGTTGCCAAAGAGGCCCTCGAACCATGCCCAGTTGCGCAAGGCCGCGGTGCCCAGGATGACGCGCTGCACGCCGGCGTTGAGCAGGCGATCGATGGCGCCGTTGGAGCGGATGCCGCCGCCGACCTCGACGCGCAGGCCCGACTGCTCGACGATGCGCTGGATGACCGGCGTCTGGGTCATGTGCCCGGTGCGGGCGCCGTCGAGATCGACCACATGCAGCCAGGTGGCCCCGGCGTCGCGAAACGCCTGCGCCTGCGCGATCGGGTCGTCGCCATAGGTTTTCTGCTGGTCATAGTCGCCCTGGGTCAGGCGCACGACTTTGCCGTCACGAAGATCGATCGCGGGAAACAGGTACATGGCGGGGAGTATAGGGAAACGCGCAAAAAGCAGGAAGCGCAGAAACCCTGCCCTTCACCTTGTACTTTGAACATTGCACCTTGAACCAGGCCTTGGGCCCCTAGTGCTCCGCCCGCTCGCCCGCACTTTGCGCTTTGAACCTTGAACTCTGCACTGCGGCTCTGCCGTCTTCTGCACCCTGCACTTTGCACTCTACACTTTGAACGGCGTGCTCGGCACGCCTGTCCCTTGAACTTCTGACCTATGAGCGGTAATCTGCAATCGCGATCCTGGGCGGTCCGGGTCCGGGCTTCTGCCTTCCGGGGCACGTCCAGCCTTGCGGGGCTGATATGGTGATCCAATTTGGTACGCCAAGCTGTGTCTGCCGTGCTCGAATGACACGAACCGATGGCTACAAACTGGCAATTGCTCATCGTGTACGAGGTGATTCTTGGAATTCCGACGGAGTGCGACTGATGAATCAGCACACACTTTCGATCCTTGCAGTTGGTGCATCCGTGCTGCTGGTACCGATGGCACAAGGTGGTCCTGAACCATCTGTGACGGCACTATATGGTGATCGACTTCGCGAGGTACAGAATACGCCAGAGTTTGCTGACGACAGCGCACTTGCTCGTGTCATCCTCGACGACGCCGCCAAGGTGAGCAATGCAGCTCTCCGTGCAGACATGCTGGTCCTTGTGTCTGACCTCGGCATGCGTGATGCATCCGGTCACTCGCTGTCGCTCGACGCAATCACAAAGCTGATGGCGGTAGCTCCGAATCGTGCACTAGATTGGAAACGTCGAGAAGTTGCCGTCCACACACTTGCCCACAATGCCACCCGATCTGATGCGACCGCACGATCATTGGCATTGGCCATGACCGGCCTAAGCGACCTGCAAGCCGACGTCGGGAAGTACGACGAAGCAGCTTCCTCTCTGCGCGAGGCAAGAGCGATTGTGGCAGGGATGACGACCAACCGTGATCCAAACGTGGCCTTCATCGATTGGCGGCTACAGGTTCTGAGTGACTTGCAACATGCGAAGAAAAGACTTAGTTCACTAACTGCCGCGAACAAGCCATCACCCGACCTCGGTGACATCGCAATAGTGCTGATTATGGAGCTTGCCGATTTCAGCGCTGAGCTACCAAGGCTGGAATCAAGCGGCGACCAAGACGTGCCTTCTCGTGTCATTCAGCTTGCGACGACGCGGACCGAGCTATTGGGTGCCACAGATGCAAAGTATCTACTGGATTGGATTCTTGCGCACATCGACACCGCATCTGTACGCGGTCGAGTATCTAGCTATGCCATGGTGATGTCTCTATGCGACGAATACCTCGCGAAACGGACAACAGTTGACGCGGAACGATTGTCAGTCGAGTCGACGAAAGCGCGAGCCGAGCGGCAACTCAGAACCTTGCTGCCACCAGAATCGGACTTTCCCCTCCCGAACGTCGGTGCCCTCAAGGCTACGGGCTGGAATGCGCGTACAGTTTCGACTTCGGTAGGTCGCGGTGTTAAGCTCGACTGCCTTCGCCTGATTGATCTGTCAAGAGATACCATGAAGGGGCCTTGGAGCCGTGGAACGGACGGCACGATTAGCGTGGCGATGGTCGACATGCACCGCGAAGGGCCTCTGATTCGAGTGCCCGTTCATGTCACGGGGAGCTACGACTTCCAAGGTAAGTTTCAACGAACGGCCGGCGGGGATGCAATCATGTTTGGCCTGCCAGCAGCGAAGGGCCGCTTTCGCGTAGTTCTCGGTAGTCCAGAGGGCTTGCGCGTAGCTGGCAAACAGTACAAGCAGCAACAGACCAACCTCGTGAACGGTCGTGACTATGAGATTGCTGTTCGGGTAAGACTCGAAGATGATCTGGCGAGGATTGTCGTCGTTCTGAATGGTGAAGAACTGCACAATGCTCGCTGGCCCCTTACCGCATTGAACGAGGCATCAGTATGGGTCGTTGCAGAGGAAGGGGCGCCATCAATAAGCGTTGTGGATAGCGCTTACACAATCAAGAATTACACTGTCACACCACTTGGTGGCACAATTCGGCCACTTCGCAAAGGGACGGCAACAGAGCCATGACTCGAATCCGGAGCGGCGTGGGCGAAGCGGCCGGTGCAAAGTGGTCCACCGATGACGCTGATTGGCGCTGATTGATCTGCGCGAGAAGTGTCAGTCTGTGGATGATGGCCGCTGTCTTCCGCCTCCTGTTCTCCTGTTCTCCTGCTCTCCTGCTCTCCTGTCTGTCGCCCGATAAAGCCAGGCCGGGTGGGCTTGCGGTGGGCCGGCGGGGAGTTCCCGGGGTTCCTGGGCGGTGCGGGGTTGCGGTTTGGGGCTTCTACACCCTGGAATGCGCGGGGCATTCCTTGGAATGGGCGGCCCATTCCGTGGAATACACGGCGCATTCCTTGGAATATGCGGCCCATTCCCTGGAATACACGGCGCATTCCCTGGAATATGCGGCGCATTCCCTGGAATATGCGGCGCATTCCTTGGAATATGCGGCGCATTCCCGGGAATAGACGGCGCATTCCCAGGAATAGGCGGCGCATTCCCGGGAATAGACGGCGCATTCCCAGGAATAGACGGCGCATTCCCGGGAATAGACGGCGCATTCCCGGGATTATGCGGACCTTGCGGGGGCTTCGGGACCGGCTGGCGGGGGGATTGGGGCGGGGAATTGGGCTTCCGGCGGCCGCATCCAGAACTCCACGCGCCGTCTGTAGAACTCCACGCGCCGCCTGTAGAACTCTACGCGCCGCCTGTAGAACTCCACGCGCCGTCTGTAGAACTCCACGCGCCGTCTGTAGAACTCTACGCGCCGTCTGTAGAACTCCACGCGCC